>NZ_CAXBGN010000014.1:0-140064 GCF_963975415.1 uncultured Kriegella sp. | reverse complement strand
ATATTCAAATCGATGCTTCCTTAATGCAAACAGCAGAAAGTCTCGAAGAGCAAGCAAAGACGGTCATATTTTTTGGTAATGAAAAACAAATGCTCGCGATACTCGCCATTGCAGATAAAATTAAGGAAACTTCAAAGAAAGCCATAGCAACGCTTCAAGAAAGAGGCATCGAGGTCTATATGCTCACGGGCGATAATAACAAGACCGCATCTGCGGTGGCACTAGAAATAGGGATAACCAACTATCAAGGAGAAGTAATGCCCTCGGACAAAGCAGCTTTTGTAGAAAAACTGCAAGCTGATGGAAAGATCGTAGCTATGGTTGGCGATGGCATCAACGATTCACACGCCTTGGCGCAAGCCAATGTGAGCATTGCAATGGGTAAAGGTTCTGACATCGCTATGGACGTGGCAAAGATGACCTTGATTACCTCAGATTTGCAATCCATCCCAAAAGCGTTGGAACTATCAAAAAAAACGGTCTTGGGCATCCGTCAGAACCTTTTTTGGGCATTCATATATAATATCATTGGAATACCTATCGCGGCAGGAGTTCTGTATCCCGTAAATGGGTTCTTATTGGACCCGATGATTGCAGGAGCAGCAATGGCATTCAGTAGCGTATCTGTAGTTGCAAATAGCTTAAGACTTAAACGAGCAAAACTTTAATTATAAATTTAAATACGATGGAAATTTTGAAATTTAAAACAAATATCAATTGTGGTGGTTGCGTCTCTAAAGTAACCCCCTTTTTGAACAAACAAGAAGGCGTTGAAAATTGGGAAGTGGATACCGCTAATCCTGATAAAATATTGACCATAGAAAGCGATGGTGCTTCCGAAGAAGATGTAAAAGCTACTTTGCAAAAAGTAGGATTTAAGGCCGAGTCCGTAGAGTAATACCTTTAAATTATTATGGGTTACGTTATCCTCTTAGGTGTCATTCTTCTTTTGGTTGTTCATTTTTATAAAAAAGCAAAACGACAAAAGGTGCAGCCTTTCCCAGAGCATTGGCATGGATTGTTGTTGGATAATGTACTCTACTATCGTAACCTTTCAAAGGAAAGGCAAGCAGCATTTCAGCAACGAATGATGCAATTTTTAAGTGAAGTCTATATTGATGGGGTACAATTGGAATTGCATGAGCTCGACAAGATTTTAATTGCGGCGAGTGCTGTAATTCCTGTTTTTGGTTTTGAGGAATGGCACTATACCAATTTAAGCGGAATCCTATTGTATCCTGATAACTTCAATGAGGATATGCAATTTAGCAGCAAAGATAAGTCGCGTAATATCGGCGGAATTGTGGGGAATGGACGTTTTGAAAAGCAAATGATATTATCGAAGAAAGCCCTCTACCATGGCTTCAAGAACCAAAGCGATAAAAACAATACGGGCATACACGAATTTGTACATCTTATTGATAAATTGGATGATTTCACGGATGGAATCCCAGAAAGGTTGTTGGAGCATCAATATACCATCCCGTGGTTAAAGTTGATCCATACGGAAATGGAAGTTATCAATGCCAATAAATCAGATATCAGAAATTATGGTGGAACCAATGAAGCGGAGTTTTTTGCCGTAGCTGCCGAGTACTTTTTTGAACGTCCCGATTTATTTAAGAGAAAACATCCAGAACTCTACAAAATGCTGGTGGAATGCTTTAGGCAGGAACCAGCACTTTTAAAAAAGTAACTGCAAAAAATAGTATAGTTAAGGTCCACTAAAAAATAAGGTATGGATGCTGTAAATGGCACGTATGATGTGCGTCATCACACAGACCATCAAGAGGATAACCGGAAGGCAGAGTCCAGGCCCCGCCATCGATAGTGGCAATCCCGGCGGGCATTGGACACTCTTCCCAAGCATCAAGGAATATCAAGCAAGAACGTCGAACTACGATGCCATGCCCTCTGGGCATGTAGCCACTTTTATGGCCACGATTACCGTCATTGCCAGTAACTATCCAGAAATCAAATGGATCAAGCCCGTGTGCTATACTTTAATGGGTATCATGGCCTTCGAAATGATGAGCAGTAAGGTGCATTGGGCCTCGGACTATCCCTTGGGTCTTTTTATCGGTTATGTAGTGGGCAAGGCGGCGGCCAACCGACGAATCAAAAAAATCGATACGAACGATGGTTTGGGCTGGAAAAAAACCGAAAGGGTAAAAACTGAATTTACTACGGTTCAACTAGAAGGATACACAACTTTTGGGGTGCTATTTAGTTTTTGAAATTTGGCGAGCATTTTCATACTGCTCTCCCCCGTGCCTGCGGAAGTTGAAAACCCTCCACCTCCAATCCTGACCGAGCGGGCACGCTTCGCTGGCCCGCATTCGGTCGTCTTTCCGGCTACGGTTTTTAAACATCCTCGGCACCGCGCATAAAAGCATGGAGGCGCAGAAAAAGCGCTCCATGCATTTATCTTGCCTACGCACAATTAATTTTGAAAATTCTTGTTTAAAATGTGTAATCCTTATTGATATATTTGTAATAACCCAAGGCCAATTCCCATGAAACCAAATATTTTCATCATTCTTGCATTCCCGATGATGCTATTTTTTTCGTGCAATAGCGACGACGACAGTGTTACGGAATCGGATAGGAGCCAAGCTTTGTTGGGACAATGGGAATATGAGTCGATTGATTCCAATACAGCCGTGGACATCAATGGCGACGGCACGGTCAATGTAGACCTGTTCAACACAAACGAAATACGCCAATGCTTAAAGGATAATCTCACTTTCTTCAGCTCTCGGGGAGCTGAAGAAAAAGGTGCTTTTTCCATTAATGAGAACGGACTGTCCTGTGGGGAAGTACCCGCATTTCAAAATGTCGAGGACGATAGTTACGAACTAATTGACAACCGGATCATACGATTTGATAATCGTAACGATTGGATTATCGTGGAGTTTAGCCAAAACCGATTGGTAGTCGACCAAGAGGATTTTCTGGATGATCAGGATGTAGTGATTACCTATTCTTTCAAGAGAAGCTAGTTTTAGTTATGTTTAGCTTACTGCATTAAAAGTGCTCTTGAGCCTCAAACTCTGACCACTCTCCCCGTCACTTTATCACTCCATTGGCCATTGGTATCCCTTACCCTGACCTCAAAGTCCTGATCAAGATATTTCAAACGGCTTTCTCGGGGTTCCTCTTCCAACATGAAATACCTATCCACTCCACTGCCCGTGGCTTCGTTGTAATTGAACAATCGGGTATCCCATCGGTTGGTACTCCGGTTGAATATCCTGATTTCTACCTGGTCCAAGGTAGCTCCGCCATAGGCCTCCGAACACCCGATATCAAAACAGGTATAGATCCTGACTTGATAATCGCAGCCGTTCAATCCACCACAACTGACATTGTGCTTTTCCCCTTTGACCAATGCCATGGGCCTTCCTAAGGTGTCAACAAATGTGCTTCCGCTTTTGGAATGCCCCGTTGAGTTCTCCACCTCAAAATCAATGGTAAACGTATTTGAGGTTTCAGGATAGAAAGTAAGGTTGGTACTCCCATAGTTCAATGGAATTGTTTCCCCCTCATCATATCTATTTCCACCATAAAAGAAATAACCGACACGGTTTCCATTGAAAGAAAATGTCATTTGATAGGTCACGGCCGGATCATGAGTGCCAATGGCATTGGTAATGACTGTGATGTTAAAAGGTTCTTCTTCCAAGCGTTCCCCAGGGGCCTGACTAATGGTCAACTCGAACGGTTCTTCATATACTTCGTAGTTGATATTGACACTGGCCGTTTTCTCCACATCCGATGATGACCGCACCGTGAAAGTGATGTTATGGCTGCCCTCGGTCGTTCCGGCATACTTTCCCGCGAATGCCCCCACAGGTACATCAAAGCTTTCCCCAGCGGAGTAGCTAGTGCCCTCATATTCAAAAGAACCATTGTTGCCGTTTGCCGAAAAATACATCTCGTAGGTATCTCCCCCGATTCCAATTTCGGAAATATTGAAGTTAACATCCACCTGTTCCCCCGTATAGGCCTGCTGCAAGGTGCCCGATGCGGTAAAGGTGTAATCCTTGGCCGCCACGTTTACCGTAATATCCACGGTTTTCTCCAATCCGGTATCGTTTCGGACCGTGAAAGCCATTCGAACGGTACTTTCATTGGTACCTTCGAGCGTCCAGTTAAAGTTGCCCGTATTGACATTGTAACTGTTCCCGGGGCTTACCTCTATACCGTTGTTGTCCCTGATAAGCGCATTGCCGTTCATACTGAAACGCATGGTGTAATCCGAAGATCCGACACTTTCCGAAATATTAAAATTGAGGCCAGTGGTTTCCCCTACGGTTATGTCCGATTTTTGGGTGCCCCCGGTAAAGGTAAAATCGACCTGGTCAAAAGTGATGGTAGTGTTGGCCGTTCGCGTAACGTCCGATCCCGATTCGACACTGAGAACGATAGTATGCTGTCCGGGTTCCGATCCGGTATAGGAAATATTGTTGACCCCGGCACCCAAAGGAAATTGTTCCCCCGGACCGTAAGTTATACCATTAATGGACATCGACCCGTTTTGACTAGAGGAAAAGAAAGCCGTGTAACTGTCGTTCGCTCCGTCGGGAACTTCGTCGATATCCACAATCATACCCACCGGAATGTTGGAAAACTCAGTAGCCTTGGACGGGGTCATATTGACCGTAAAGTCGTTGTTGCCAACGACAACGGTAACCTTATCTTCAAGAATCTGACCGTTGCTGTCACGAAGCAAAAAGGTTATTTCGTAGGTTCCTGCCTGGTCCCCAACGAAATCATACGCAAAGCTTCCCGGACTTACCGAAAAATATTGGCTAGGGATTATTGGCGAATTTCCATTGTACAATTGTGCGCCGCCACCTGAAATAAAGTAATTCAGTTCATAGGAAACCCCATCGTAATCCCCTTGTTCGATAAGGCTCAATGAAATCGTACCACGCTGGCCTACCAATACCTCGTTACTATTGGCCGAGGCATTGAATTCCAGTTCAAGGGGATTGGCATCCAGATCGATCTCCACAGGTCCGACCGCTTGCCCGTAATTGTCCGTAACGAGAAAATTGATGCGATGCGGGCCCAAGGTTTCCGGCGTATAAAACAATGGGAAATTACCCAAGTCGACCGGATAGTCAGTATTGTTCCGGATCGTATTTCCATTGACCCCAGTAACCCTTCCGTTTCCTTCTTCTAGGTCATAGGTCAGGAAATAATCGATATTGGATGTGTTACCGTTCGATTTAATGTTGAAATTAAGCTGTGTCCGTTGGTTTACGAATACCTGGTTGCTTTCCGAATTTCCACTAAACGTGAAGGGAATGTTGGCAATCTCGATCTCGACACTGTCCCTTTTCCTCTGGCCATTGCTGTCTCGTATATCAAAATAGATTTTGCGCTGCCCCAATTCATCGTCCTCAAAAGTATAGTTATAATTCCCGGGATCAATGCCGCGAAAAGTCCCGGGGTCCATGACCCCGCCATTCTGGTCCCGTACGGTTCCCGCGCCTTGGCTATCGGAAGAAAAGGAATGGCTAATATCATAGGTAACTTCGCTTTCCTCGTCCTGTGTCTGCAAATCGATATTGATTGCCAGGTTGGTGTCCAGCTCCACCTGTGAGGATGCCGCGGTTGCCCTGAACGTGAAATTAACATTTCCGACCGTCAGCAGCAACTCGTTCGTCAGGGATGCCCCATCGGGAGCCTTGGCAACCATGGTCAATTTGTGCTCGCCCAAGGTTTCTGGTAAGTAGCCAAATTCGGTAACGCCCTTGGGCAACTTAAAGGGGTTTCCAGCATCGTAGGTAACATCGTCCAAATGAAGCTTGCCCGAACCATCTTCCAGTTGGTAGGTGATCTCAAATTCCTCGGTCGATTCCCCATTCGGAGCTACCGTGTTCTTGTCCCGTAGCAAGGTTACATTTACGGGATTCCGACTATTGATAATGAAATCCTCGGTACCCTTTCCCAAGAGAAAGCTGAAACTGGCGTACTTGACATTGTAGGCCAACTCCAACTCCTTTTGCAATTGGTTTGAATCCCAGGCCAATACCTTGACTTTGTGAATACCCGTATCGATGGGCATATACCGGTAGGATAGGTCAAAGTCCTTGACCAAAATGGTGTCATTTTCGCGGATGGTATCGTTTTCCGTACCTAAATAATAGCCTTTTCCGTCAAGGATATTATATTTCATGAAATAGGAAACGGTGGAGACCATCCGCTCTGGTTCCAAGCTGAAATCCGTTCTTGCAGTTTCAAATACAAAACCGTTTTCCTCGTTGTTACCATCAAAGGTAAAATCAAAGGAATCCTGGACTATTCCTTCAAAGTCCTTGCTACAGGCAATTATAAATATCATGCATAGCGAACCTATGGCGACTATGCGTTGTGGGGTATTGAATTTCATAACGTCGCTTTTTAAAACAAAAAATACCGTAGGCCGACGCCGACATACGGATAAAAATTTCCCACGTCCGAATTGACATGGTAGTATTCGTTGGCCTTGACCAATAGCGAAAAATCATTGCTCAAGCCTATTTCCATTTCAGCACCGAGATATAGGCCGTAAATAAATTGGCTTTTGCCATTGATAAGCGCACCGGTGGGCAGTTCATTGCTCCCGTTGTTGATGACCTCGTATCCGAACAGCCCACCTCCACCGAGGAAGAGACTAAAATTTTTTCTTCGAGGGGCCATAAATACACGATAATACAGCCCCGGCTGGATAGTGAAAATATTGTACGGAATATTTTGGGCACCCTTGTCCTCGGCAATTGCGGCCAAAACACTTATCTGAAAATATTGGAACCGATTGGGATGAAAATTGAACGTTCCCATAATACCATAACCATCCTCGACATAGCCACCGCTCACGCCGACCGAAGAAGCAAGGTTGCCCCGCATTTGGCCTGAAACGGCTGAACCCGCAAGACAAAACAGTACCGTAATGAAAAATAACTTTGTTCTCATCTATTTAAAATTTAGCCAACCAGTGATGACAGTTTTTTTATTATATCTATTGGAGTTGGTCATTATCTTATAAATGCGCATTATGGCCTTTCATAATTTAAATCTTGATGGGTTATTGATGACAAGTTGGTCTATATCCAAGGATAGGTTTCGATTGCCCTTTTCCTCATCTAGATTCACCATGAGGGACTTTCTCCGGTCAAGGGTAAACTTATCGAAGACCACCATGAAATAGTTCTCGGAATTCCCCTCGACTTTTTTGGGAACTTTGTACCTGAACAAGGGTTTGTGTTCCGTCTTGACATTGCTCGAACTATTCTTGTAGTTGGTGGCGATGCTGAACTTTATAAAATTGACGTCATAGTCTATATGTTCCTTGTTCTCCAAGCGAAACTGTAGGTATATTTCGTTATTCTCATAGTACACGTTCTCCAGCCAGAGAAATACATCATCGTATTTGGAAAAATATCGGATGATCTTGCCCTTGTTGAACTGGTTGTAATAACATCTCCGCCGTATATATTCCATTCTATCCAAGACATACAATTCCTGGGTAAGCGGCAAGGGTTCCCCATCGATTTCCTTTTCGAGCTTAATCTCCAATTTTTCCCCAACTGTTTTGGTAGTTGCTAAAGTGTCCTTTATGTCAGGATGTGAGGCAAAGTCGGATTCATCCAATTCAGTAGCACTTTTTTTATGGGATAGCTCTACGAGGTTATCGACCATGTCGGTGGTTATGGTCCATCGCTTCTTGGCGGGGATGTCCACAAGTTGCAGGATAAAATCATAGGCACGACCGTCACGGGTATAAATGGTATAGTTCGTAAAATCGGAGGTGTCGGGCGCCACATCGTTATAGATAAGCAAAACGATACGCTCTGAGGTTGCGGAAGCACTTTTCGTCGGGAAGGACTCCAAAAAATTCAGCTCCTTCCCATTGATGGAAAAATCATAAGGGGCGGGCAGTACCAGAATGGTCTTATAGTTCCTTGAAACCGGAATGGTGTCCATTTTCGCCATAACCGATAGGGAACCCGATAGCCCAATTATTGTAAGTACAGCTTTTATTTTCATTGTGTTGCCAATAAGAGTTCATAATCATCCATCAATAGGATTTTTTCTTTTTCCCGTAACCTTTTTTTTCGAAGGAAAGTCCCCAACCCTTGGGCGATGCCTTTTAAAACATTCGGTGCGCCGCTGGTGATTTCGTCGGTGGCCCCTCGCAGTGCATCGCCTCCCATTTCGGCCTTGTACTCCCTCCAGAGTTCCCCGGCCCTTTTGTTGTAGATTCCTTCCCTGCCATCGTTGAAGTCCCTGACGGAGATATCGACCGGATGGTGCTCGATATTGTCTATATCCAAATACACCCTGTTTCCCTGTATCGAAGCCATAGCGTAGATGAAGGTATTCTTCGGAAATCGTTTTTCGCTAAGGACCATATCTTCCATGAGTAGAAGCCTTACGTTCTCATTGGGCAAGATGAACTGGTCGCCATATACCGTTGCCCTAAAGAAAATCGGCTTTTTGGTAACGGGCATCCGTTCCCGTTGAGGCTTGCGGTTTCCGCTCAAGGATTCCCCGACTATTTTCCTTTTTCCCTCCAGCAGCATTTCACGGTAGGCCAAGCGGTTCTCCACGAATTTTTGCTTCTGCTCTTCAGCGGTCATCGCGCTCTTCTTTTCCCTTTCTGCGGTTTTCTTCCTATCTGGAAGGTTGGCCTGCACCACTTTCTGTGGTTTAGTATCCAAGGATAGCCCTTCCAATCGCTTCAAGATTCTTTGGAGCGAATCGTTTTGCGAATCATTCATTTGGGTCATGTCCGGTAAGGACGAAGATTTCCCTGCCTTTTTCTTTTCTGTTGAGTCCTTTAATTTCCAAGGCTCGGCGATAGCTTCGGATTCCAAGGTCGGAACCTTGCCGGGAAGTTCTGGATTGAAGCCATTCGTGGGATCGGTAGTGTTGCCGAACCCCATTTGGAAATCCTTGACGTTCTCAATGACAAAAAAACTGGTCAGTACCAGAATAAAAGGTAGGGCCATAGCAAAATTTCTGTGCCTTACGACCCATCGCTTCAAACGCTTTATGTTGCCACTGAATTTCATGTTACCTACGCTCGAGATCGGAATTGTCCACGACCTCAAAGTCGATAATCTTGATTCCGTTCAGGTTGTTCGGGGTAATGCCCGCTTTTTTCAGGTGCCCCTTAGTGACCAAGTTCCTATACGTTGTGGATTTGCCTTTTTCTATGGCCTGTTTGCCGTAAAAAGTAAACGGAAACGGATAGGTTGCATAGTCGATTTGAATCGAATCAAGTTCCACAAAGTAGTGATAGTCACGCATTACCACATCATGGAAGTATTTTTTTTCGACCAAACGGGCATATAAACGGTTGCCTGACCAATCGACCATGAACAAGGCTTTTTCCTCTATGTTTCTTTTGATCAGGTTCAGATCGGGTTCCAAGGAAAAAAACAGCTCATGAAAGTTTTGGACATGACCTTCGCAAAGGATTTCGAGGTTTTCCTTGGCATCCCTGATCGGTACCATGGGGAGGCGTTGCCCACCATGCAGCACATAGGCGTTATTGTTGGCACGCTCATGGGCCGATACTACGAAATAGATAGCGATCGCGAAGACCGCTATCATCAAGACCAAGCAGCTATAGACGAGCCTGTTGTTGTGCCTTCTACTTTGGGCGATATCATTGAATATCTCGTATTTTCCCTTCATAACCTTGTTATTGTGTAAGTGTCCTAACCGCTTTTGTGGCCCCGCCGCTCTTTGCATCGATGACCGTTTGTATTGCTTTTTTGCCGTAATGCTTGGGCTTGGAGACGATCCCGCCGCCCGATATGTTGAGTCCTTGCACTACAAAGTTGGCCAGTGTAGGGGCCTTGATATAGAAGAAGGAAGTCATTAGAATCAGGAGTGAGGAACTCAGTATCAACCCGAGGTCGTAGGCGCTGTTACGCAACAAATGGTCCACGAGTGCGTCGACAAGGTTGACCATGAACATATCCACTACATATAACATGGGAAGCCATAGGCAGAGGCTCATGAACTTTTGCAACCAGGCTTTCCAAAGGCCGGAAATGGCGGGAATGAACGAAAGCCCGATATTGATCGGCCCGAAAATGATAAGGATGAACAGGTAGATGGTGGCCAATGCCTTGATGCCCACGAAAATCAACGTGGAGATGATATGGGCAAAGGCCGTTATGGAACCTGCCAAACCGGTAAGTGCAAAGGATTGCAACGCATCGATATCCAAACTGAACATGTTCCATTCCACTGCATTATTGGCCGCCACGTCGATTTGCGCCAAGGCCACCTTTTGCCCGATGGTATCCCAGTTCTTTTGGGTGCTGACAAACGAGGAACCAAGGTTGTTGTAAAATTCAAAGATGGCGTGTGCAAACTCCGAGTAGTTGAAAAGGATGAACATCAACGGAAACCACTTTAGGGCCTTGAACACATCGGCGCGATCATTGCCCACAAAATGCATGATGGCGAAAATGCCCAACCCGATCTTTGCCATTTGAAAACCAATGCCCAAGGTGGGCCCCAAATTCGCAAAGGCATCATCGATATATTGGTCGAATATCGTGTTGACCGTTACCCTAAAACCTGTATCCGATTGCATAACGTACATCAATTGGTCTTGATCAAGGAATAGACCGCTTTTCGGTGTTCGTTTTTCTGTAAAAGGGAGGTGTTGACCTTTATGATGGTTTCCAGCACGCTGTCCATTCTGTCCAAGATCGACCGTAAGGCAGAAAGTCTATCGGCCGATTCGATGATCTCGCCCGTGGAGGCGATATGCGATCCTTGTGAGACCAAAGACGTAACCTGCACGAGGGCATCGGCCAACGCTTCGGTCGCCCTTTCCTTTTCCACCTTTTCCAGATTGGCGAACGAACGCAGGTTTTTCTGCGTGCCCTTATAGGCTTCCACAATTTTGTCCTTCAGGTCATAGAGTTCGGTCATTTCGGGACTTCCCATGACATAGCTGGCAGGAGTCCTTTTTGCCGTAAGGTCTTGGCTAAGGATTTTGGAGGCACTGGAATTGGCGGTAACGTTCCGTTCCATTTGTGCCAAAAGCTTGCCCATGGTCGAGTTCAAGGTGACCAGTTGCGAATTCAGCGTGGCCACATTTTGATTGAGGATGACCAGTTGGGCGTTGGCCGCTACATCGGTCACCGGAATCTGGGCGGCCCCGAAATAAGGGAGTAGCCCGATTAAAATTCTTAGGCATACAAGTTTTGGTTTTAAGTACTTCATCGTTTTCTATTTTTAGGGTTAATGTCGCTGCCGCTCAAATTCCCAAAACCGGATTCCGCCAGTTCGTTCTGCAGCTGTTTGTAGGCGTTGGCCGTTCTTTGCCAAACACGACCGTGTTTTTCGTGGAGACGGTTGATCTTTGCTTTTTCGTTGGGGTTGGTCTCGAACAGGCATTTGGTCGGCAACGAGGTCTCCAATCCGAACACCTTGACGCGGTCCTTCCAACAAATGGCCATTTCCCTTAGCTTTCGGCCCATGGGCAAATCTTTGTTGATGGAAAGGATCAGTTGCTTCTGTTTCTCGTTCAGGCCCAATAACCGTTGGATCTCCCCAAAGGAATTGCCGAATTCGCCGAGGTCCAGCAACACTTTGATATGGCTGTTGACCACGATGGTATTGCCGATGTACTTGGATTTGACAAAGTCGCTTACCTTCTGTGAGATAAAAATGGGTTGGCCCCCATATTTCCGGGCCATTCTGGACTTGGCGTCAAAATAATTGGCCATAATCGGATTGTCGAACAGGTTCCACGCCTCGTCAACGACCAATATTTTGTTTAGGGAAAGTTTTTTGGGATCCTTCAGTTTTTTGTCGAACACATCGATCATCAGGAACGCCAGGATCGGAAAGAGCTGCTCGTTTTCGATCAGGTTTTCAAGTTTGAAGTATACCAACCTTTCACGACCCAATTGGGCTATCCTTTTGTCCCTGCTGTTCAACAGGTATGCCCTGGGGCCATCTTGGGCATATTTGCCCAAGAGCAGTAAAAACAGATTGGGGTCGAAGACTTCCTTTCGTATGCCCTTGGAATCCATAAGCCGCTCCAAATGCCTTTCCGAATACCCATAAAAAGAATTGAAGGAGTTATCGGGATTATCCTTAAGGAACTGGTCCCTATAATATCCCTGTACCAACAATTCGATAATGGTCTGGATTACGGCACTGTCATGACCGTCGTCCGTTGTAGTATCCTTTCGCCCCAATAGAAGATAAACCAATGCGATAAGCTGGGTCAGCTTGTGCTCGGTAAGCATCTTTTGGCCGTCCTTTTCTACCATATCCCCTGAATCCAGCATAAAGGGGTTGAACGTAAAGGGCTTTTGGTCGTCGTTCTCTATGACGACGCCGTCCAGATGGTCCAGCAACTTGTCATAGGAATTCCCGTTCTCAAGAATGAGGATTTCCGCTCCCTCGCGATATTCGGAGAACAGATAGGCATTGGCATAAAAGGTCTTTCCGCCACCGGATCCCGAGGCGATGAGCATGCCCCGGTTAAAGATCCAGTCCTTTGCCTCGGGATCACGGTAGAGACTTACCAATAAAGGTTTACCCGTGGCCCTATCGACCATGCGTAGGCCGTGGGGGCCGTGCATCCTGTTTCGATAGCCCCCTTCAAAATACCAAAGGCTGGCCGCCATCTCCGAGGAAAAGGGACTGAAGAGTTCCATGCTCAGTCCGATGCCGTTGCCAAGGATACCCCCGAAAAAGAGGTTTTTTCGGTCCACGTTATTTTCCGTGGCATGGATGCCCAACTTCCGAAAAGCCGACCGGACGGAATTGCACATCGACCTAAAGGACTTTTTGGAATTGGAAAGGCCCAATACGTTCAAGTGATAATAGACCAGTTCCTTATGCTCGTTCAGGATATGCTGCTGGAAATCATAGATTTGGTCCCGGTAGGTGCTGTTCTTGTCCCCCTTGCGGTTTCGGGCATATTTGTCCAGACGTTTCGCCTTCGACCTAAGTTTGGCCATGGCCTTCTCCTTTTCGGGGATATAGATATATTGGTTGATAATATGCTCCTGCGGAATCCGAAAACCCAAGGAAAACAGGTTCCCTATAGGGAACAGGTTGTCCCCGGCACTATATTTTCCAAAATACTCATGAAAGGCCATATCCTCCTTGGAGAACTGGTCCAGATTTTCCAAAGTGAAGTATTGCCCTTGTTTGTCGCCGACCCGCAGCCCGTGTTCGGAAAAGTCGATATCCCTGCCCGTACCTTCCCCGTAGCCCGCTTCCAGATAACAATCGTAATAGCCCGCTCGACCGAAAAGTCCCTCGGAATCAAGGATTTTCGAGGTCATCAGACCCGAATCGTTGATAAGATCGTTGACGGCACCGACCCTGGCCTCGAAATCCGCCATTGTGTCCCCATCGAGGTATTCTTCGGGAACATAGCTTTGGCCATAGAACCGTCGCTCCTTTTTTAAGAAGGAATTGGCCCCGATAGGCGTGCGCCCGATATAGTTTTTCGGCACTTTATGGATGGCCAGATAGCACCGGTGCTCCAAAAAAGGCCTGTCCTTGAAATAGAGCTCGTCCTCGGTCTCGAAAAAATCCCGTTCCAACCGTTGTCGGTCCATTGAATAGGTTTCCCCGAAGAAGAGGTCCTGTTTGTGCAAAAGACAGTTCTCGCCCAGGATTTCCATGATACCCGAGACCATCCGGTTCAGGTTCAGATAGTCCTTACTATCCAAAGTGTAGATCTCGGGAAGTTCCAATTGCAGCGGAATGCTCAGGCAACCTCGTTCCTTTGATACCAAGATCGGTGCCTCATAACCATAAATGGGAAAGGCATCCATAAGATTCAATCTTTTTTCCATAGCACCAACATTTTTTTGTTGACATGGCCCTTAATGGTATCCGGCCCCTTTCTGTCCGCTTGGGACTTGATAAAGCCATTTTCCCCGTACGCCTTTGAATAGAAAAGCATGAGTGCGATATAGAGGGCCGCGGTACAGAAGGAAAGCAAAAGGCTAAGAAAGGTCGGGATGACCGTACTGAGGAACAGTCCAACCATCAGGGACAGGAACGAGCCCTTAAAGGCTTGATCCACATATTTGGCGCGAAGCCCAAGGAAGGAAACGTCCTTTTGCAGGGCCTTTGGAATTTTGACCATCTTGTTTTCCATGATCAGTTGGCCAAGTTTTCCCCGATCTCGATAAGGCCGTAGAAAATGACCAGCCCAACAATGGCGTTGCCCACTTTACGGGCCATGTCCTGGTTCTGTTCCCTGATGATGAGAAAGGCCAGTGCCGCGATGGCCAGAAGTACGCCTGCGGCAATCTTGATGATGCGGAAAATACTGTTCCCTATCTGTGCCGTACCCTGTTCCGCTTCGTTGACCTGATCGACCAGTTCATCGATCTGGGCAAAGCCGGCCGAATGGAAAGCAACAATAAGGAGTAGGGTCAGGAAGACGTTAATCGGAGTCGTCCACCTCCGGTTCCGGAGGGGACTCGGAATTTTTGATAATCTTGAATTTTTCATGTTCTGGAATTAAGGATTCATTCTGAACATCTTTATCGGACGCATTGAAAATATCCAACAGCTCGGAGCTGGTTTCATTCTCATCGACACGGTTGAGTAACTGGTCCATATCTTTATCCTTTGAAGATGTATTTTTTACAAATATATGTGATTTTTGCATATATGAATCATTTTCCTGAACATTTTTTTTGTTTTTGGATTTTTTAAGTATGACAAAGACCCATAGGTACCACAACAGGCACAGGATACCGATGACGGCATAGACGATATGTTCCCACTGCCAATTCAAATCTTGTCGATAATTCGTTGAAGTTCCCGAATGTTTTCTTGGTGGTAAAGCTCCAAGGCCTTTCGCATGATATCGTTGCGCGAGACCTTTTTTTCCAACTTGTAGCTGCATGCGCTGGCCAGTCGCTCATAGTCCTCGAAACAGGTCTTGCTCAATCTAAAGATAAATTGCTCCTTTTTGTCGGTATAATTGTCTTGCTCCAGCAACGTCTCGAAATCCATTACCTTCTTTTGTTCCCTACGGCTTAACTTTGCCAAGGGAAATGTACGTCCCGTGGCCCCATGGGTGTTACCATCTTTAACGTAATCATCGTTTCTTTCGTTTTTCCGGACCGTACTTTTTCCAACTTTTCCGACCGTGCCGTGCCGTTGTTCCCTGAGTCCCTCGACGGCTGACTTGGTATCCGTATTCTCTAGAATGGCCGATTCCAGCAAGTCCTTAACGTTTACTTTTTTGCCCATTTTTAATTTTTTGAAATTTTCATAACCTCTTCCATAAATCGTTTTAGCCCCAGTTCCCCGTTCTCTTTTGTTGCGGGAATAGGAATTAGGGTATTCCGGTATCGCTCCCTGTATACGGTCCGTTCCATGACGACCTGTTCCATCATCGGCATTCCCGCTTTTGCCAGGGTTTTTCTTACCGCATCGAACTTATTGACCTTGACCAGCTCGTAGCGGTTGAAGAACAGGTTGACGGAACGCAGTACCCGATTTTCGTTCCATAGATAGTTCTTCTGCAGTGTTTTGTAGAACACCGCCGTACTGTCGATTTCCAGTTCGTCAAGGAAAAAGGGAATGAAGATATGTTCGACATACAGCAGCCCCCTTACCATTTCCTCGTTAAGGTTTCCGGGGAAATCGACGATGATAAAATCCACGGTACCATAATATTTTTTAATCAACGGTTCCAAGGTCTGGACCGTTGCCCGCTCCACGGGAAATATCGGCATTTCGGTCGAACCTACCTGTCCAAGATCTCGGTTCCTCTTTTTGTACACAGAGTACTGGGGATTGTCCATGTCGATCAATACTACTTTCTTCCCGTACAGGTGGAAAAGGTTGGTGGCCAAGATGATATTCAGGGTCGTCTTGCCACAACCGCCCTTTTCCCCTGTACATGAAATTATTTTTGTTTCCATAAATATACTTTTTAAAACCATAGTATCATATGGCCATATGATACTATGAACATTTGAAACTATATCCCTATATAGCATTGAATATCCATTGCATTATAGGTTGCTATATAGCAATGATTGTATAATGCCATGGACATTGCTATACAGCAATTGAACAAAGCACAGGTAGATTGTTGCGGACAATAATGGGGATATTGAACCTAAATCTTTTTAACGGCAAGAAATTACTTCGAATGCAAAATTTACAAGGACGATTTGAAATCCTTCATGGCCTCTGAAACCCGTTCCTCCAGCTCAAGGTATTTCTCGCGAAGTCCTTCTTGGTAGACCATATTTTCCCCGAGATTACGCTTTTGCACGAACTCGTTATCGGGTAACAAAATCCAAATGGGATTATAGCCCAAACTGTAAAAATAGAGGATGATCTTGATGGAATTGACCATTGAGGAACCGCGCTCCACATTGGCCAAAGTTGTACGGTCCATGTTCAGGTAATCGCTTAGGTTGGTCATCGAAAACTGACTGAACCTTTTGTCCTCGACATCGTCCAATTCCACCAGTTCAAGACGTATTTCCTTTAAGCGTTCCCCGATATACCCCAGATCCTTGGAGTCCAGATTGATGATCGATTCAATGTCCATTATTCAAAATTTTCTATGGGATACGAGGAAAATTCCTCATCAAAATTATACTCCGTCTCTTCCTGCAAAGCTGCCAAACTTTGGGACAGGGACTCATCAAGTTCCTTCCCGAAATCGTCCATGAACTTTTCTACGGCCGCCTCGGAGTTGTCGATTGATCTTGCAATTTCACCATTTATTTTCTTTTCGTCAAATATGGCGCTCTCAAGCTCTTTTCCCGTAACTGCCTTATATTCCTCTTTCACCAGGCTGTCCACTTCATTGATAATCTTGTCAAATTCGGCTTGGGCCACACGGTCCATTTCCGTACGCACCAAAAATTCCTCCACAATATGGGCCAATAACCTTTGCCAATCGGCACCCCTTGCACCCGTATTCAGCAGTTCCAGAATATCCTCCCTAAAATCGAACAGGCGAAGCTCCTTGACCACATCCTTAAAAATTCGGCGTTTGGTACCATTGGTAAATGCATTTTTGGCCGTTTCTTCCAGACGCGTACCATAAAATTCGATGTACCCGATTTCCTTGGTAAACAGGCCCGAGACGTTCTTCGGTAAATCCAGCTCCTCTATGAGCTTCATCTGCGCTTGGAACAGTTCCCCGAAATTCTCCGGCTTGAAATCGTTGACAACGGGCAACTTGTGCTTCATGGCCCTTCGCTTGCCTTCGATGTCGGGGAGCAACTGGCCATAACATTTCTTTTCCTTGATCTGATGTTCGAAGGTGTCGGCCACCAATCCTGCGAAATGCCCAGTGGACATGGACGCGATCTTGCTTCTGGGCAAGAGTTCCATCATCTGTGTGCTCAGGTTGGTACTGACATCGGAGCTGCTCGTGTTCTTTGAGACCTTTTCTTGATGGATCTTTCCGAAAAGCTCGCTCAACCGTTTGGCCGTCTCGCCTTTGGCCGCGCCACAGATAAGGTTCGCACAGTTGTCATAGATGACATCGGCCAGTTCCCGGCCGTAATCCAGGATAAGCTGTCCGACGCTCTGAAGCCCCAAAATGGTAGCGATCTTGTTTTCCCTCCCGGTATCGATTATGGTCCGCAACAACATGATGAACAGGGTGGGTACCTCGTCGATAAGCAATGCCATGTGCCGCTTGCCCGGTTTGTTCACCCGTTTGAGGATGGTGTTCATGTACAGGCCCAAGGGTGCGGAATAGACTTCCTTCCGTTCGGGATTGTTCTGTAGCGACACGATTTTGGGATATCGGGGATCGTTCACCTCCAGACTGAAGTCATTGCCGGACATCACATAGAAGATTTCCTTGGTCGCAATGCTGGAAAGGCTTATCTGGACCGTACTGGTCTGGCCCGACAGTTGTTCCATGGCCTCCTTTTCCAAAGCGTCCCGAAAGGGGACCAATATCTGGCGTACTTCCACGTCCTCGGTCATGATCTCCATCAAAATGTCGATTTTTACCGTGGTCAAAATGGCCAAATGCCCGGGGGTACAGAGATACTTGCCCGTTTCTTCCGATTTTTTCTTGAGGTACCAGATACAGCCCCCTGTATAACTGATGGCACTGCGCGAAAAATAGTCCTGCCGTTTTATCCATTCGGGATTCAGGTTTTTCATAAGGGTCGTGGCCGTATCGATGGCATCGGATTGGTTGACCAGGCCATAGGGATCCATGGGGTTGTTCCGGTGGGTCATCCGGAGGTCGTCAAAACAGATCCGGTACAGTTTAGGAAAGGGCATTTTGGAATCGCTACCTTGCCTTTTTAAGGCTTCCTGTAAATAGCCATAAGCTTTACGGGTCAGCGTATCGAACTTAAAATCGTAGATGACCATGGCGAATTTCTTGTCGATGAACTGGGCCATGATTTCCTCGATAACGGAAAAGGACTTGCCGCTCCCTGGAGTGCCGATGACCAGCAATGCCCTGAAAAGATTGACAAAATTGATCCATCCTTTTCGTTGTTTTCCATGATGGGAATAGGTGTATGGGATATTGGCGGAATAGGGCGTATCGATTCGGTTGCCTGTCTGCTCGAAGGTTTCCTTCGTATCGTTAAAAGGGTCATTTTTAGCCGGGTTCATAAAGTCCAAGAACTGGAATAACCGCATCCCGTAGGTCATCAATCCCAAGTAGGCCAAGGAAAGAAGTACCATAGCGGCCCACATCCCCAATACGAAAATACCATGGCACCACCAAGAAACGAACAACAGGGCCAAGGACACGAGAAAGCCTGCAACATTTTTTTGACGATCCAACTCCTCCTTTTTAACCGGACGGTATATCATAATTCCGCCCATCAGAAGGCCCAACAGGAGCAGTCGGGCGACCAAGCCTTGGGATGGCAGTCCGGAACGAATCAGAAACGAGTACATACTGTCCAAGAATCCGTGATGCCCGTAGTGGTAAACATAAAGGGCATATTGTTCCCCGAATAGAATAATGGCAAAGTGGAAGGCGGAAAGGTACATGCCCATATAGCCCTTGTTCTTATCGTGCATATCCTTTTCTTTTTGGCGGTTTCCCTGGTCTTTTCACGGCGGTATTCAGCATAGGTTCACTGGCGGACAACCGGACTTTTTTTTTATTGAGATCAGTTCCTCGTTCCAATCCTTCGTGGTGGGGGATTTGTCCATTTTTAGCATGCCCTGCGCGAAGCATTGTGAAAGTGCCCCGACCGCCAGACTCCAATAGGTTCTGGAATGTTGGGGAAGAAGAACAATTTTTTCCAGATCCAGTTCCCAGAGCACCTTGTCGCGATAGCAGATGGGCTTTTGTAGGCCGTAGGGCATTCCGTAGGGGGGGCTGGAAATCTGTGCATTGATGTAGTCGGTATCCCGTTCCATGGCAACGACGGATTTGGAGAGATAGTTCAATTTCAAGCGCATCACGGGGCGTTTCCAATCCGTTTCGATAAACACCCCCTTTGACTTTCGATTGATCCAATGGCCCAGGACAATGAGGTCGTAGCGCATCCCTTCGATATCTTGGTCGAAGGCCAAATGAAGGGGGAGCGTATTGGATGGATCTACCTTATGATTCCATTGGAGAAACTGTTCCAGTTTCCGCCCGTCGATATGGCCCGACATGGAGATATAGAATGTTTTTGGGCGACCGTGTAGTTCATGGTAGGCCATGGCATCGAAACCGCTCTCCACACAGACTATTTTTTCCGCGTTGATGTTTGGATTTGAAACGAAAAGGTATTGATAACGCCCGTTGAGGAACAAGCGGAACTTTTTCACCTTTCCGTCCTTGCTGTCCCGATAGGGCCTATTGTAAAGGGTATAGTTCTTGATCTTGCCGTCCACATCGAACTTGGGAAGGGCGATATTGGCGATACGGCCGTTGCTGTCACTGATATGGAAGGCATTAAAAATCCTGCCCTTGAAGGCTTCGGATTTGAGCGTGTTTATGGAGAGCCCGCGAACTTCCGCTAAATAGTTCGGTCGGGTCAGGGGGCCGATACGATAACGCTCTTCCAGTCCAACGTACCTTTTATTCTTTTGCTGCAGCTTGACCGAGGGCGGTTCCGGGTAATCCCGTTGGATAATGTCCAGTCCCTGTTTTATGGCCTCGTAAAAATTGGGGGAGCGATTATGCAGATATTTGAAAAATCGTCCCTTGTCCAAAGAGTCGTTGCGGTTGAAATAGGTCACGGGGTTCCTTCTTGTCTGTAGGACGATGCGTTCCGCCTCCTTTCGGTATTCCTGTGAGCCCGAACTTTTCTTGAGCAGTTGGTAGCCCTGTGCGATCAGATATCCGGAAAAATCTACTTCGCTATCGATCTGGGCGATCAGCCGTTTGTAGTGCCCGGGATTTTCGGAATAGTTCTTCATCTCTATAGAATTCACTAAGCAATTGATATGTATTAATTTATGGTAGTTGGTATTGCCATAATTTGATTAAGTGTCTACCCGCCTGGCCACCTACGGACGGGTTATGGGCTTTCCTATGAACATGGGATTTGTTGGCCGCATTCCATATGGATATGCGAATGCGGGAGGCCTTGTTTTTGTGTATGGTTTGATGAAAAGTAGGCCGTCCATTACGGACGGCCCATAGAGGGGTCAACCGGTCAAACCTTTATACCCCGGCTCCGCGACTTTTTTTTTTCATCGGGATTTACCTCAAGCTTTTTGGCTTTTTCCAAATCGATATTTTTGGTGATAAAAGTTTCCCTACGCGGGGAATAGGACACCAAATAGGGTTTGGTTCCGTGGACCTTGCTCTTGATCTCCATTTCGAGTTCTTGGCCCCTGTTGAGCGCGTCGGCCTGTTTTACAGTCAACTTTGCCCCATAAAAATAGGTGTTCGGGGAAAGAGCCGCTTTGGTACGGATGTCCCGTACCTTGGGTTCGTAATAGGCCAGCTTTTGGAACACTTCCCCATCGTTGGTGCTTCCCTGAAAGAGGACGAATTCCTTTTTGTGCGCCATCCGATCGTATTCATCGGCACTGAAACTATGGTTATAGGCCCATGCCTTGTCCAGCGTTACCATTTCATTTCTCCGGTACTGGACATCCAATCTGGAACCTAGGTTCCTGTCATAGACCATCTGCACCATCTTGGCACTTTCCTTAAGCTCTCCCTCCGAGATATAGGTGGACTCGTGGAAGTGTTCCTTCCCCTCGGTCAGATTGTTGCGTACGCTTTGGGAAAGTTTTTCATAACTGATGTACTGTCCCTCCAATTGTTCCCTTACATCCCCATAGGCGAATTTCTGCTCTTTGGATTTAATGGGTTCAAAGTACTTCTCGTTTTTCGGAAGTTTGAACGACTGTCCGTCATTGGTCATTACGGATACCTTTCCGTCTTTTTCTCCGACCACGGTCGCCCGTTGCCATCGTTGGTTCACTTTTACGAAAACCTGCTCTGCTTGTTTTTCCATTTTTCAAGTTTTAAATTAAGGATTAATAAACAATTGTTAACTTTGTAATTCTGGATATGACATTTCCATTTTTCATGTCCGGAATTAAGGATTGAAGGGGGCGGGAGCGCCCCCTTTATTTATACGGCCATCTTAAAGGCCTTTAACATTCCAGTTCCACTGTAGACCCCGTTCGCTGCGAACTCCAACGTCCAATTGGCATGTACGGGTTTAACGATCTCTATGGTCCTGTCCATATAGTTTCGGTAATAACTCCAGAGAAAATAGCGAAGTGCGTTGACCTCAAAGGGAATACGGCACGATACCCATTGCTTTTCCCTGGTGAGCACGATACTCTTCCGGTTCAGAAGGGATTGGTCAGGAACCTTATTGTATTTGATATATTCCTTTGTCAGGCTACCGTTGTATTTTATTACCTCATTGTGCAGCTTTGCCAATGGCTTCTGCCCTTCGGGGTCGAACCGGATTGCCAAGTGGTCTTGGGCCACCCGGAATAAAAAGCGCGAATCGTTGATATAGGAAATAAGCATCAGATCATGGATATAGCCCTCGATTTTGGAGGAACCGGTAAAACTGAGTACCATTTTTTTCAGTTTGGTACGCTTTAAAATCTGCACCAGTAATTTTGAGGTCTCGTAATTGATGTCGGAGAGCGTGAGATAGACCACATCCTCCAATTGGAACCTTCGATGAAAGGCCATGGCTTCCATGGGGTTGCGGAGTACCACCAAATGCTTGATGGTATCGGGCACCTTACTGAACCAAACGGATTTGGAAATATCGCTTTCCGCTATCAGGGAAAGCTTCCCATCCTTGTCCATGGCATATCCCGTGACGGTATTGGCCAGGTTTCGATAGGGGAAATACAATCGGCCTTCCGGATTTTCGTAGATGCGATCTTGGAAAATGTCGGAACCTATGCCCGCTATGCTTTTCGGCCTTAAAGTAAGCTCCTCGGCAAACAATTCAAAATGGTTGAAACCGATGTCAACCAGTTCAAGAGAATTTTTGGAAGCGTTATTTAGAAGGAATTCCGGTTTTTTTTCAAGTTGCACATAGAAATCCTCGATTTTGGTCCATAGACCCGTTCTTGCTTCCGCATCCGTTCGGGAAAGCCGTTCCAATATAAAGTCAAAGGAGGTACCTTTTGTTTGGGGTTCGCTTGGCCTGTAATAGCGATATCCAAGGTCGGTCTTGATAACGATATAATGCTCCTTTCCCATGTTGTAGCCTATAAACGTATTCGTCTTACGCTGGAGGACAAATCCAAAATAATCTAGTAAGACCGGTAAATCCAGCGTTGCATCAAATTTTCTCCAGGTGTTGTTCATATTTGTAAAAATTGCATATATTTGTAATAATCACTACAAATATAAGTAAAATTTGCAATTGACAAAATTTTGTGCAACAACCTTTACAAATAAACTATGATCCATGAGCGTTGGGAGGAACATTAAAAAATCAGTAGTCGGTTGGATAAGGGGATGTGCCCGAAAGGTGGGCGACGTGACCAATTCGAGGGACAACGGTCATTTTACCCCACAGAACAGTAGTTACTGGATTTTTGTCGGGGTGTTCTTTCTTTGCATCACCGCCAATCGATTTTTTTACGATAACCCTCAAAAGCCGGAAGACCTTGGAATCCTAACAAGGCAAATAAGCCGACCCGTGACCGAGGCATCAAGGGAAGACCTGATCTATCAACGGCTCAATGACCTATTGCGCGATTTGGAAAATTTCGAACAAATGGACCGATTGAAACCATTTTTGCCCTTGCGCCCGGAAATCTTGGACAGCCTACCTTCGGCGGTTCCCCTGTTCCGGGAACACTATGTGCTGTCAAGTTCCTATGGTAACCGTCACCATCCCATCCATCAGGTTACAAAAAAACACTTCGGCATCGATCTGGCGGCCGAGAAGGGTACACCGATCTATTGTACCGCTGCCGGCAGGGTGGCCCATATCGAAAATGATCCCAATGGTCATGGTCTTCACATCATCATTTCACATGCCTATGGTTTCAGTAGCCTGTACGGGCATATGGAATCCGTGGCGGTCGAACTCGGGGAAGTACTCGATGCCCATGATTTTATTGGAACCGTTGGGAATACGGGGATTTCCACTGGACCCCATTTGCACTACGAGGTCATCAAGGACGGAAAGAGGGTAAATCCCGCATCTTCCTTCAATATAAAGTATGAGGCGTATTCCAATTTAAAAATCGATTGAACCGATAGCCATGAAATCGTATCTCACTATTCGCAATTCCATTAAACTCTTCCACAGGATCAAAAATTTTGTGTCCCAATTTTTGGACCCCGACTTCAGTGCATTTAAAAAATTTGAATTTAAGGCCGTTCCGACCGATCAATTGAACGACCTCAGAAAGTTGCGATATGTCCGTGATCTCAAATTGGCCGAATCGGGTTTTATCAATACGGCATTGAAAGAGCAGTTGGCCCTTTTAAAAAGTAAAGACCAGCTGTTCCAAAAAGACCGGAATATTACCCCTATAGGTCGCATATCCATCCATGAAAACGAAAATAAGTTGATGAAACTGTTATTGGGGTATCATAGGGTAGAGAATAGGACTTATATATCCTTTACCCATGTGAACAATTGTCCGGTCTGGCGCAACTATTCCATTTCGCTATTAAAGGAAAGGGTTCAACACCTGTATCCTTCCAGATCCGATCATTTGTTTATGAAGCACAGGTATTTCCAAAGGGATGTCGACCATTTGGATATGCAGACCAAAAACAGGCTGCTCCACCTTTTCAACGATACTTTAAGTAATATTTACTCATACAATCGGCATCTACAAAATGGCATCCAAACTCTAGGGCCGCCTGGCGATAAACTACCCAAATTTTCCAAAACGTTGCCTATTCAGGTCGAACAAGGTTTGGAGGGACTTTTCGTTCCAGCAACCCTAGGAAAAAACGTTGTCGTACTGGTGCCCTATCTAAAAGTCGCCAATGAAAAAAATCGCCTATATCTCTCGGTAGGCGAATTCCGCACATTACTTGGACAAAAATCAATAACCTTTTTGGCCGAGACCAAATACGGCGTTTCCCTAGGCATTCATGGGAACAGATTATTCCTAAAGGCTACGGACAGTGTGGAAGGTATCGATGTTTTAAAGCAATGGACATTGCTGGATGATTTTTTGGAATCCAAAAACGTCCCGAAACGGTTAAAGTACGAGGTCGTCAAAAACCTTATTGAGAAGAAGGACTATCTCATAGATGTGGACAAGATTCCCTTGCGGCAGACCAACGATACCCTACTGCTAAAAAAGCATTACGGTTCGGGCAAAACCTATTTTGCGTTGACTAAAAACGGCAAGAAACCAGAACTCAAGGAATATAGGCCCATTGCCAATCTAAAAAGCAAACATCCCGAATACTACCGTGGCTACAGGGAATATATGAACCGTACCAATCCCTTGGAACCATTGGGGACTAAAGAAAAAA
Organism: uncultured Kriegella sp.; assembly: GCF_963975415.1. Lineage (NCBI taxonomy): Bacteria > Pseudomonadati > Bacteroidota > Flavobacteriia > Flavobacteriales > Flavobacteriaceae > Kriegella > uncultured Kriegella sp. The sequence goes on along the minus strand of NZ_CAXBGN010000014.1, from coordinate 115,148 downwards.
GAAGAATTAAATTTTCCATTTGACACCATGCTTTTTGAGATAACGATTTTGGACACAACTGGACGCCCCTTACTACGGGATGCTTTCCTTATGGACAGTATTACCACGTTGTTGGATTTTACATCAGAAATATTACAACCATGGAGCGAAAGTGCTGAGCAGCAGGCCTATGAACTATTCATCCACTCCGAAAAGGGGCGACACGTTTTCTATCACTTCGATTCACTTGAAGGCGTGATGCTGTTCAAGAACGCCTTGTACGAACACCTTATCGAATTGAACGAAACTCTGCGTCCAAATATTGAAAACGCGAAAGATTTTACACTGTCAAACAAACCTTAAAAAATACAATCTATGACACAGGCAGAACTATTGCTTACCTCGGAAACCCAAAAATTCCGGGCCGAACATCCGGAAACGATCAAGGACTGGGAGCGTCAGCTTGCCAATGGGGAATGTGGTCCCGACCTTCATTTTTGTTTTTACGCGTTGGAGGCTTATCCGAACCTGACCGCCCGTTTGGATGCTGCGGAATACCGTTTTGATTTTGCCATCAATGCCTATATCCTGCACGCCAAATTACAGGGACAGTTTCTTGAGGACGGCCACATTGGGCCCCTTGCGCTGGAGCATGCCAATGAAGCCCTGTCGGATATCTATCGGGCCTTGAACGAAAAACACGCCGAGGGCAGGGCGGCCATCCTGAAATCGCTTCAATAGTCCGGGATGAAACAGGAACATTTGGCCCAGATCGTTGCCTTGATAAAGGCATCGAATCCCAAGAACTATTATATCAACAATTCCGGACTTGCCAAGTTGGGGGAGCTGTTGTTCTATCCCGCCTCCGGAAATGAAGAGCAAGGGAAACAGTTATTGCGGACGATTGAACAGGCTTTTCCAGAAACCTTTAAGGAAATTCTGGATTCGTTGCGGCGGTACCATCTGACCAGTTACTACACGCCCAAGACCATCATCGAATTTAAGATCGGTCTTCTAAAGAAAAATGGGTTTGAACCCAAGACCATACTGGAACCCTCGGCTGGCAATGGGGCCTATGTACAGGAATTAAAAAAGGTGTTCCCCGAAGCCCATATCACAGCTTTGGAACCTGATATCCTATCCTTTGAGATCCTTAAGGCCAATAACCAAAAAGACGACCGTGTAACCGTACTGAACACCACTTTTGAGGATTTTTTTCTGGATCAGGTGGAAAAGGCCCGTTTCGATTTGGTCATGACCAATATCCCATTTGGCGACATTCCCATCACCAAGGCGTATCGACACGATTACCTGACGGAAGGCCCGCTCAAAAACGTGGGCAATTATTTTAATTTTTATGCCCCTAAGATGGTACGCTATGGTGGGATCATGGCTTTGGTTACCTCTTCCGCCTTTGCCGAGCGAAGTGCCTACAATGGTTTTAGGGAGTCTATATTATTGGAGAACGACTTGCTCCTGGCCAACCGTTTCAACACGGACTTGTTCACCAACGAGGGCACCAAGGTCGTATCCGATCTATTGGTGTACCGTAGGACTTCCAACAAAAAAACGCTATCCACCGACGAAATGGATTTTGCGGAAACCGAAGCCGTTGAACTGGAAGGTCAATCCTTTCTGACCAATCGTTTTTTCAAGAACAATCCGGGAAATGTTCACGGTACGCCCAAGCTCGGCTTTTTCCACAACAGGCCAAGCATTATTGTTGAACCTAACGAAATATCCCTGTCGAATTTTCTGGAAGGACAATCCGATGGTTTCAAGTTCGAGGTCGGTCCGGCACCTTTAGATATACCGAAAAAACCGGAACCCTTGCCAAAGGAGGCCATAGCCGAGGAACAAACGGCAGCACCACCAACGCCTCCTATCGTCGATACGGTTTTACCTCCGATTGCCTTGCACGATAAAGAAGCCAAACAATACTCCCGGTTGTTTTTTGGTACCTACAATTTTAACAAGAAGGGCGAAGTTTTGTTTTACACCGACCCACAGAGCACAAGAAAGGTACCCCATAAAATCAGAGAATTGGTGGCGGACTATGCCCGTATGCGGAACGAGCTCGTACTGCTCAACCTCAATATCGAAAAAAGGGAACTTCCAGAGCAAGAAGTTGCCAGACGCTTCCAGGACTTGGACTACCAATTGGACACCTTCCATTTTAAGTGGGGATTCCTAAAGGGGCATCTCATATTTCTGAAGGACGACCATTATTTCGAGCAGGTCCGCCAACAGTTTGAGAAAAAGGAGGATGGAAAGGGTTATGGCAAAAATCCGTCGTTCACCCTGGAACGATTTCTAAAGGCTCCCCGCGCCAAAACCAAACCCGATGAAACCGCTTCTGCTGAAATTGGCACAGATACATCCGACTCAAAGGAACCCAGATTCGAGAATCCCGAACAAATGGCGCGCTACCAATTTGACCATAACGGACAGATCGATATAGCAGCCATCACAAGAGCCTTTAAGACCAACGAAAAGGAACTGTTGCTGAACGGGCTGGAAACCCGCTCCCTTTTTCTAGAGCCCGATAGGGAATCCGAAACGGGCTATGCAGTGGTGCCCTATTTCCTATTTTCGAGTGGCTATATCCAGGATAAGATCGAGTATGTCGGGAACCATCCTCCACCATTTGAAATCGAAACGGAAAAAATGGAACGGGCATTGACGGAACTGCTTCCCGCAAAGTTGGACCTGAACGATATCGAGTTCAATTTCGAAAGCCATTTTATTCCTATTTCCGCAAAGGAGTCCTTTTTGGAGGAACTCATAGGCGAGAAGGTACAGATCAATATGGCGCAGTTCAACTCCACCTTGACCTTGATGTTCCCAAGGGACTTTAACCAAGAGGCCCACGAACGATTCAGTGTGGTGCTCCGCCATGAGGTCAAGGCGAACTATAAACGGATATTGCAACATTTTGCGGAAAATAGGTATCCGGTCATTTTCACTTCGTACAAGGACCGATCGGGAAAGACCATCAGGAAACTGGACAAGGATGCCACCTTGATGGCCCAAAACCTTTACGAGGAACTGCAGCTCCATTTCAAATCCTTTATCGAGGGGCGGCAAGAGTTGAAGGCCACCATTGAGAACAACTATTATCAGGCCTTTTTGGCCGATGTCAATATCACCGTGCCCAAGGGATGGCTCACCTTTCCCGATACCTTGGTCTACCCGCCCTATCAACACCAGATCGATTCCACCCTCTTCGGGCTTACCAAAGGGAGTGCCCTGAACGATCATCAGGTCGGCAAGGGCAAGACCCTCTCCATGGCGATGCTGGCCCATAAACTGAAACAACATGGGAAGAGCAAAAGAACTTTGCTATTGACCTTAAAAAGCGTAGCCCCCCAGATCGAGGCCGAGATCAGGGCCAATTTTCCCCAACTGAACATCCTCCGATTAAGTTCGAAGAACATGGCCAAGGGCAAAAGGGCCAAGACCTTGAAAACGATTAAAAACCACAGGGCCATTGACCTGATCATCGCCGAGCACGGCCATTTAAAGCAGATTCCCAAATCAAGACATTTCGTCCTGCATATCCTCGGGGAAAAAATCGATATGATCGAACAGGACTTACAAACGGCAAGGGAATACGGAAATATCAAGGAATCCAAGAAACTGATTAAGGGCCTTATCAAAAGAAAGGAACATTTGGAGGATAAGTTGCAGGCGACCTTAAAAAAATTGGAGGAACGGTCCGGGGAATCGGAGACAACACTGACCGATCTGGGCATCGAGGCCCTGATGATCGACGAGGCCCATTATTTCAAGAACATCGGCTTCACGACCCGGCACCAGAACGTATCCGGCCTCAACAACCATTCGGACAGTCAAAGGAACCTGGACCTCGAAATCAGCATAAAATCCATCCACCACAGGATGGGTCCCGACAAAAACATCTTTTTTTATAGCGGCACCCCTCTAAAAAACTCGGTTACCGAACTGTATGCCTACCAGCGCTATCTTACCCCTGCGGCACTGAAGCGCAAGAACATCTTCAATTTCGATGCCTGGGCCTCGATTTTCCTGAAGCAGAGCGTAAGCATCGAACCGAACATTTTCGGGGATCCGAGGATGCATGCGCGATTTCGATACTATACCAATCTGCCCGAATTGAGCAAGATGTACAACTCCTTTACCCATATCTGTAGGGACAAACATTTCAAGACCCATGACCTTGAAGTGGACAGGGAATTTATCATTTTAGAGTCGACACCGGCCTATGAAGAACTCAAACAGGCCTCGCTCAGGTTTACAAAGGATCGCAACCAAAATGCCCTGTTCAAGGTTCCCATTTACAACGCAGACCAAATGAAGTCCGCACACATAACGGCACTTAATATCAACCGGTCCCTTTTGATCGACCCTTTGGCAAAGGACAATCTCGCCATCGATTTTTCGGAACTCGACCAGTTCAAACTCCAGCGTCTATGCCGGGATGTCGCCGGGCTTTATAAAAAAACAGCGGAGCACAAAGGGGTGTGCTTGGTGTTCTCCGACCTGAACGTTTGGAAACCTGGACAATACAACTCCTATGAAACGGTCCGCGAAATCCTTCGGGAAGACTATGGCATTCCAGCCCATGAAATTGCCTTGGCCCAAGAGGAAAAGGCGAAGAACAAAACGGATTTCATGCAAGAAAAGATACGAAATGGAGAGATTAGGGTGGCACTCGGTAGTACACAGGTATTGGGTACGGGCACGAATATCCAAAAACGGGTCGTAGGCATCTTCCATATGGACATTCCCTATTCCCCAGATGCCTTCGACCAACGTGCCGGACGGGGCCTGCGCAAGGGAAATGAAGTGGCCCAAATCTATGGCAATACGGTGGTGGAGCGATTTTACGGCATCAAGGATTCCACGGACATCTTTTCCTATTCGTTGAATACCCATAAAGAAAGATTTCGGGAACAGATCAGGGAGGCCGATCCGAACAAGCGCATTTATGACGACCTCGTTCCCGATGACAAGAGCCTGTCCTATGAACAGATGCAGGCCGCGTTGATTGGGGATATGGACCAGTTTCAACTCGTCAAGCTTTCGGATGACCTAAAGTTTCTACAATCGCAAAAGCGGTTGCACGAGCTCAACAAGGCCAATTCCTTCAAAGCCATCGAGCGCATCGAAAAGGAAAACAAACATATTGTTTCCCAAGTGGCCGATTTGGAGAGGGCGCAAAATACGATCAGCCAGCTGAACCTGCCCATGGATGAAATCGAACCCGAGGACATGGGCCAGTTGCAAAGAAGTTTGCTAGGTCTCGTTTCGGGTTCCGAACTCGAATCGAGTGTCCATAACATAAGGGAACCCAAAACATTTTTCAAAGGATTGGGCCTGGCGATGGTCGAACGGTCGAATTTGAACCTGAACATACAAAAGCACAAGCAAGTTGCCCGCTTGCAAACCCTGAACGCCAATTTGGTCTTTCAAGCGGAATATGTTCCCTCAAACAACAATTATCTCTATTGCTATCGGCTGGAGTTCAGGAATTTCCATATCGTTGGCAGAAAACAGCAGCGGTTCGACCCGGAAAAAGTCGCCCTTCAACTTTTCAAACTATGTCAAAAGATACAGCGGGAAATCAGATCCAAAAAATTCGATCTGGACTATAACCTACGTTCGATGGAAACCCATAGAAAGAAAACGGCCATTGGCTTCCCTCGGGAAAAGACGGCCAAAATGCAGGTATTAAGACAGGATATCAAAGACCTCAAACGAAAAAGGGCGGTGAAGGTCTGATCCTGCGCAAAACCTAATATTGCAAATCCAATATCTCGCCGACAATAAATGAGCGGCTATTTTAGAAGTTGCAACTAGCGACTATATTAGAGTACTGAGGTTGAAGTTGAACCGAAATTAATCTGAATTGGGTTGGTTGGTGGTAAGACCAACACTTTTTTCTATTTTCCTTTCAGTGTAATTTTTTTCAGCATATCAATTCAGTTTCGTTTCGTCCGTTGGCATTAGATATAATATTTAAATGCTAAAGGCGGTGTTTTTATGTCAGTACTCGCAGTAAGTATTTCTCCAATCTTGTCCGCAAATCTTAACGTTACAGGTTCACCATCTGCAAAAATGCAGGCATTATAATTCAATTTAGTTAAAGATAAAATATCCTTTAAAACTTGTTTTATATCTGCTTCTCCTTTATTTATTTCTATAAATAAAGGATTAGGAACCTCCATTGATAATGCAGTTTGTATTTTAGGAACATAGCCCACAGTCCATAGAAAGGCACTTCTCTCGTTAACTACATATGCATTTCCTCTTAAAATTGTATAATCTCCCTCAGTTTTGTATAATTTGAGTGGTTTTGTTTTTGAAATGGTTACTCCGACAAGATTAGTTTCTTTTGGTGTCACTTCTAAAAATGCATCCCATTCTTGATGATTAAACCTTGTTTTTGCGTGAATGAATACCTCTTTAGGATATTCTCCAATCTGTTCTTTATAGGATTGTAAGGATTGACTTAACAGAGCCTTCGCTTCTTTAGGTTCTAAATGATACTGTCCATTTTTAGGATTGTACCAAGGTCCAACTTCTCCTTTAAAAACCGTACCATCTCCATTATCTAAAAACATTTGAGCTGCACAACAAGCATTTCTTGGGTTTTTACTTTTTTCAACTTTTTTATAAACTAAACCAAGATAGCATACTCCATTTCGGACATCAGATAATTTCCAAGGTTTACCTCCAGCTTTGTAAAACGCAGCTGTTGAAATTGTCCAAGCCAAATGCCCTTCAATTTTAGAAAAATCTCTAATTGGCAGACCAAATGCATTTTTGAAATCGCGCCAAGCCAACGTACTTTCTCTAAAAATTTGTGTTGGTATGGTGTGTTTTAATAATCTTGCCTTAAATTGGTCGTGAAACTGTGCGTCATAATTATAAGTTTCAGCCTCTTTTTCTTGTTCTTTTAATTCTATGTTGATATCTGGGAATAGTGATGGTTCATACCTGAAAGATTTTGCTTTTGATTTAGACATTAGTGCCTTAGTCTGAACCATTTCTTTGGGAAGTACTGAATTTGGTCTGCAATATTTATAAATTTCATCTGGAACAATGACGAACCATACATCGACATTTTCATCTTCATTTTTATTAGCAGAAATGATCTTGTCTATAAAAAGGGAAACTAAGTCGTAAGTTCGCTTATGCGTACTGCTATTGTAAAGAAATTTACCAATATCTTCATTTGTAACTTCTTTAAATGTGATTCCTGTGGATTCCCATTTACAATCGAAAACAGCTTCAAAACCGGGAAACATCGGTCTAGTAATACTGTTACTATTATAGATTGGTTTTTGTATGTGGTCTAAATAATCTCTAAATATTTTCAGTCCTTGTTTAGTACCAATAACGCCACTCTTAATGCCATAAAGATTATTTAATGGACCAAATAAGGCAAGTCCATCTCTGGCGTCAGTACATTTTTGACCGTGTGCAAATAGTATTTTTGGTTCTTCGATGTATATAAGTTCTTTCATTCAGCTTCTAAATTTTCAATCAACTCTTCCAGCTCCTCGATATCTTCGCCTTGGTTAAAGCCCGATAATTCAGCTTCTTCTTCAAGAGTATTTTTTTCAGGAATATTATAGCTTACGTTACCTTTAAATTTTACTGGTTCATTGGATACAAAAACTTTCTCTTCACTACCCATTTCTAAATAAAAGGAAGTGTCATCGTCGGATAAATATTTAATAAATGCCAATAGTTTGGTTCTCCAAGTATTATTCCACCAGTTTTTACCTTGTCTTCTTCTTGATGAATGTTGAACGCTTGAAGAGTCAATCAATTTTTTTCCGTCTGCCGTAAAAAATATGTGTGATGAAATCATTAATACAGGAAAGGGATAAAGTTTTGAAGCTCCAGAAATTGCGAAATGCCAATTTTTATCTTTTTGCTTTCCGACTAACATGGTTTTCTCAAATTTGTCTTTTTCTAACTTACCTTTTTCGAGCCAATATGCGGTTTTATTAGACATTTCATATTCTTGAACTTCTTTATCTTTCATCCTTAATTCAAATGCTTTATTAAGAAGTTGTACTATTAGCCTTTTACATTCTGCATTTCTAATAAAATTAGAATCATAACTTCCTGATAAAATTTCCTCTGTTGGTATCCTAATTGTTTTGCTCTTATGATATGTTTCTGTTTTAGGTAAATGATATGTAAAGTCGTAGGCCCAAGCGAACGTACAGAGATAATTTTTGTAACGAACAGCAGGAAACGTCAGTTCTCTTACGTCAAATCTTTTAGGAAGCATCCAATTGTATTCGTGAAATCTTAACTCTTCAGGAAAGGACAATATCGAAAGCCAATTTGAGTCATAAATTTCTTCTTTTTCAATTACACTTTTATCGTGCAGAAAAATTTGTTGATAAAGTAAATTACTTTTTGAAGCGTCAGCAACTTCTTTTGGAACTTTTTGTTTTTCGAACGCTTCTAATATATCTTTCAAACCTCTTGCCCAAGACATTTTAAAATCGATAGCGTTAAGCCTAACAATATCAATATTAATATCATCGTAAGATAGTTGTTCATCAATTGCTAATGGAATAATGAACTTATCATCTTTCAGTTGCTTTTTTACTTTTGCTGCAACTGCTAATTCTTTAAGAACACCTTCGCGTTGATTTGAATAAGATGATGAAACAAGTAAAAATTTACAGGTATCTTCTCTTATAACTTTTTCGATATTGCTCCAGAAATCAACCCCTTTATCTAAAAAAAGAATGTCACACCAAACTTCGTATCCTAATCCAATTAGTTTTAACGCTAACCATCTAGTAAAATCATTGTCATCGGGTGTTGCGTGACTTATAAATATTTTATTTCTCATTCGCTAAATTGTCGTTTGCAGTAACTTCTTGGTTTACTATTAGTTAAAACTTTAAACTTTTTTGTTTTAAGTTAGCTTGACGTAAATAATTAACTTTTTTTTCTGCTACTTGAAGAACATCAAGTGAGCAACTACTTTCGTAAATTTTTTTTGCAATCACTTGACTAAGAAATTCAATCCTTAATTCATCTAAGTTTAAATTAAATACAGAGGCTAAAAGGTTTAATCGTTTTTCATCAAAATCCCTTTTTCCATTCTCTATTTTACTCAAATTTGCTGAATCTAATTCGAGTTTTGCACCTAACTGAGTTAACGTAAATCCCTTATCGGTTCTTAGTTGTCTGATGTATTCTCCAAAATGTTTCTTCATTTGACTTGAATATTTTGACTTGTCAGTTGATGACAAAATTAGTGAAGTATATTGATTAGTTAAAAAACCTTTCTTGATTGTTTGAAAATACCATAAGTAAGGAAAGAAGCAGTTCTTTTGTTTTTTAGCGTTGGATTGTGTCTGTCGGCAAAAAAACGAATGTGCTGCCTATGCTTTAAGTCATTGAATCTAGAAGCACGATTTACACAATATGTAGAAAAGTTTCGGCTATGCGCAGTGCGGAATCTCAAGACTCTTTCCTTTCCGTTCAGCACTTAGTTTATTAAATGTTCTCGGTTTCATGTTAGCAGTTCCGCCAGCATTACGCATGGCCATCGATGTCCCTCGTACTTTTATTTCGTTTCTTCAATTTCTTCCTCGTACATAAAATCCAAGAAAAGCAGTTCCGCCATTGACCTTTCGTCCTCAAATTTTAAGTCCCATCTCTTTTCCATAAATTCTAATAGCTTTATGCTTCTTTCCAAAATTGTGTCTGCGTTCCAATCAGGATAATTTGAAACTTCTATCTCTGAATGTGAACCGTCTGAATAACCTTGTCTGATTTTGTCTTTTCTATCATTGTATTTTGGGTTTTTCTTGTTAACAAAACAGTCATTTTGCAAGCTAGAATTGATGCTTTGAGACAAGGGGAGAAGATTTCCTAATGTGCCTTGAAAATAATGTCGTTCTTGTTTTTTGTATTCTCTAAAACTTTCTTTCCAACACTTCTTGTCAGGAGTTTGAGGGTAAATGTGCTCGATTGATATTTTATCCTTTTCTCCTTTTACAAACAGTTTCCAATCTATCTTTTGGCTACCTCTTTGTCGTACTTTTTCCATTTCATACTCATAGAGGAAATATCTTAAGCCGTTCCAATTGTAGAAACCACCGCCACTTTTAAACTTCTTCTCAATGAATTTTTGAAAGTATGTATAGTCAAAATAGGTTTCTTCTGATTCTTGGGGCGTGTAGAAACAGTAGTTCATTCGTTCATTCAATCTTTCAATTATCGTATCAATCGAGAGTTCATTATTCCTTAATTGTCTTGCTGCTCGATAGAATTCACTATTTCTATAAGTTGAAAAAGCTCTACTGAGTCGGAAGGTTACGAATATGAAACGTTCAATTGCTTGAAAAAGTCCAACTCTATCAACAGTTTCCATCTTTGACAAGTAAGAAACTGTGACTAATGGACGAAAATAAATGATTCCAATACGATTCAAACGGTCAATCCAAAGTCGTTCTATCTCTGGTAGGTCAGGATTATTTACTGGATGATTTGTGTTGTACCAATGAACTGCTGCGGATTTAAGACTATTTACATAGTCCTCAATTTCTTTCGGTGTAAGTTTAGAGCGAAGAACGGTTTTTTCTTCTCCATTTCCGTTTGTTTCAACTTCTTCTTGGTCAGTTTCTTCATTCTCTTTGATTTCCTCAAATTCTTGTATGGAACTTACTTTTACTTCTGTTTTTGCGTAGATATTTTGAGGAGTAAATTTTTGTTCAAGAAGAAAACGAATGTAATCGTCTCCTTTTTCCCTTGAGTATTGGAAATACATGATCCAATGAGCTACAAGAAAATCGTCATCATTTAAGGGATATTTCTTATTTCTGCCTAACTGATAATATACCTCTTTCCAAGCGTCATTGATTTTTTCTCTAAGTGAAGTTCGTTCGTCTGGTTTCAGTTCATCCTCTTCATATAGTGTTGTGAGGTATATTAGTCTGTTTTTTAGTAGTTCTAGGTTGGAAAGCTTTTTCCCTCGATTGTTCATTGTTTCAAAAGCGACAAAAACATCAAAGTCATCACTAATTTCATAGACGTTAAACATTAGGTTTTGCGTCAGCTTTTTAAAGAGTGATTCAATTTCGGACAGACCATACTCATTATAGAATTCGGCCAGATTCTCTTTGAAAAACTTCTTAGAATTTTCAAGGTTTAGTGTGTAAAAGGTTTCCTGAATACTTCCGCTGTTACGTTCAAGAAAAATCCTATGCTTTAGGAATTTGAAACTTGGATTGTCTGTTTCGTATCCAAATTTGTATGTCTTGATAATAAATTGTGGTGGTTTCTCAATTACAAGGTATGATTCTTTGATAGCTTTCAAGCTGAAAGAACCTAAATAAATATCATCTTCCTTATTCTCTGAATTTGAAGGTAGTTCTTTCAGCAATTCAGAAATAACTTGAATAAAAATCACAAAGGTTGTCAGCCTTTGTTGTCCATCAACGATGTGAAATGGTTTATAGCCTCTATCTTCAATCAGCCATTTTTCGTCATTCCAAGAAGACCAAGTTTGTCTATTCAATTTTTTCAAAGATAGAAGTCCTGTATAGTGAAATCTGTCATGTGGCAGGTTTACCACATCTTCCCAAAAGTCTTTTAATTGTCTTGTAGTCCAAGCGTATCCACGTTGGTAGTCCGGGATTTTGAAAATCCTGTTTTTAAATATGTTCTGTAATGATTCTAATTCTTGCATTTAGTTTCTTTTGTATGAGGCACAACAAGAATATATCATCAATCATTGAATATAAACGCAGTATACCTACAATAAAAGTATTGAATTAATGCGATAATTCTCCCAGACATAAAAACCAATTAATTGAGTTGAAGAAGATAACAGTAAGTGTTCCAGAAAACGGCGAATTTTACGGGACTGTTTAAACGTAATGCTATTGCTTCTGTCAAGGTGTCCCAACCCTGGTCTTTTTTAGTATTCTCGTTAATTGACCTTTTATAGGACATTTTAATAGATAAATACATTATCACTTCCTCGATCTCCAGAAAGCTATCGCCAATTATTTCCATAAAAATTTAATAGGCGCTCAAAGCTCATCCAGATAAGTACAACTACACCGCCCAACTCCAATAGGCAGACACCGGTTTCAACGCCCCTTCGGGGCGTATTCTGTGGTTAGGGGAAGGAGAAGCTGATTGTGGTTTAAACCCTTAATATTCAATGTTTTAAAGGTTCTTGGGGGTATCTTGTAACAACAATTAAAAGCAATACCTATGGAAACATTCTTTAAATCTTTGGGCAGGACGGGCATCGGGCAATTCTCCATATCGGTCTCCTTTCACGGTACGAACTGTGCGGTCTCCCTGCTCCCAAAGGCATCGGAGGGCGACAACGCCCTGAAAGCGATAAGGCCCTTCACGCTCAAGGGCAGTATCGAGGAAATCGATACCGTCTTTTTGGATCGGTTGGGGAAACCCATGCAGGAAACAAAAGTCCTGTTCGACAATGCCAACGGCTATCTCAGCAACCTGAAAAAGGCCGAAGAAAAGACCAAAATGGCGAACGACCGCAAGGAGAAAAAGAAAAAGGCCCTGTCCGACCTAAAGGAACTGGTCAAGGGCAAGAAATTTAACCCTATGGTCGAACACGAGAAGGCCGTGGATCTGGCCAACAAAGTACTGGAACTCGATGAAAACGACGCTTTGGCAAAAAAAACCATCGAGGATATGAAAGCCTATCAACAACCCACCTTTTTTTAACCCACAAGCATTATGGAAGTATTAGGATTGGAACGAAAATTTATGCTAAAGAACGTTTCGGGTGAATCCGTCTTGGACGACATCGACCCGAACTGGACACCGGATCAAATCAAAGACCACTATGCCTCGGTGTATCCCGAACTGACCAACGCCAAGATCGTGGACAATGGCATTGTCGAGGGTCGTCATGAAATTATGTTCAAGACCATAGCGGGAACCAAAGGATAGCGATGAATGAAAAAGAAGCACATACCATCAAAAGAGGAACTGTCACACTTCCACAAGGCCTTGTTCGGCATTCTGGATTCGCGGACGAAGCCGTCATCGGGAACACGAAGACCCAAACACATCCAACAAGGGGATTGTTTTTTTCTGACCTGACCATACCGATCTTGCCCCGATTCGAGGTATTCGCCGATGGGGACGAAAATCGATGGGACACGCTAGGCACACTAACGAAAAATGCGTTGGACACGCTTTCGGGCAAAGAAATCGCATTGATGAACGGTAGCCCTGAAATGCGGTTCTTCGAACAATTGCAACGATTGCACAGGGAAATTCCGGATGCTATGGTAAAGGAGGTATGTACACAAGAGGGAAATAATGGCATCCTTGTCATGAAACCCGTTTTTGAGGCGCACCATATTTGGGCGATTCCAATGGCCCCGATATTTTCGCTGCGAATCCGCAGTCCAAAATTGTTCGCTAGCCTGCTGTCCTTTGTGCATTCATTGCCCTTTGACAATGTATTCAAACGGATGGGCTACCTCTTGGAATGTTTGCTCGAATGGTCATTCGAGGTCTCGGAATCCGAATCCGACCCCAAGACAGACTGCTGTGCCGAGGAGCCATGCGTTCTGTGCTTTATCGAGGCACATGCTTCCGATTATGCAGAGTACGAGGATTTCGATTGGCTGGCCTGTATGCGTGGCTACCGTCCAAAGAACACCTTGTTCAAAATGATGCGGGATTTGCTGTTGGAAGCCCCTGCCATTGAATTCAATGCCTTTGCCAACCTTTGTTTCTTGGAAGACGATATGGATATGGAAGTTGACGACCTGATCGTCTTTTTGGATAGTGAGGATTCCCAACTGGAAAACGGCTATATCAACTTTGTAAACGAGATTGCGCAGTATGGCTACTCCCATGCCATCTACGATACCTCCCTTACCATTGGTAAAGAGACCAAGGCCTTTTTTATGCGGGAGGAAGGGCAGGTAAATGCCGTTTTCAATTTTATGGACCGTTTGAACGAACTCTTAAAAAAACTCTGATGGAAGAAAACACCCTACACGACCCGAAATTTCATTTTGAACCCAAAATAGCCATCATAGGCTATGAGGCCATAAACGGGTATTACGGACGAGACGAATGTTACTTTTCAAGGCATACCGTTCGAAACGGGAAATTGGGGGCAGGGTCTCCGCTTACCATGGATATGGTAAGGGACATGCTCAAATTGGTCGATGTGGACCAAAGTGAGTTTTCCTTTAAGGGTCGGTTGCCCAAACAATTGCTCTATTTTAGGGACAAGGGGACATTGCAATTGGTCTGGTATTGTGACCGACCCGTGGAAAGGCTACTTTTTAAAGAGCAATTGGACATACCTACGGGAACATACCCCATACCCAAATTGGTATTTTCCCTTTCGGGGGAATCGCTGTCCGTTTTCGCGATAACACGAAAAAAGCCGATCCATGACGATACGGAACTCTACCATGCCCCTTTTATGAATGTATACGCCTCTGGAAAGGTGTGCATGGGCGATGCGACATTGCACTATCGCCATTTGGACTTTTATGAGGACATCATGGCCTTTGTGGAAAAGCAATTTTTCCTGTCCGTGTTTACCCATACGAACCACGACCATCTGCTGAACGGAAACTACACTGAGTTGATGCTCCAGATGCACGAGACAATGCATTTCGAGGAAGCCCTTTTACTCCCGAACCACCAACTTTTACAGCATGTCTATGAAAACTGATTACCACTACGCCCCGAATTATTTTTTCGCTCCCACCCATCCCATAACCATTGCGTTGGTCGGGGCAGGGGGCAATGGTTCCCTCGTGTTGGCACGTTTGGCAAGGCTCGACCATGCCTTGGTGCAGTTGGGGCATCCAGGCATCTATGTGACCGTTTTCGACGGGGATATGGTACAGCCTTCGAACGTGGGCCGACAATTGTACGCCCCACAGGATGTTGGGGGCAACAAGGCCATTTGTGCCGTAACCAAGGTCAACCATACCTTCGGACTGCAATGGGATGCCGTTCCCGAACGGATAGGTGCGGACGATAAAAGATTGCACGCCAATTTGATCATTAGCTGTGTGGACGGTGCCGATTTTAGGTTGGAACTGGCAAAGGTGTTGGAACACCCACACTCAAGTTCCTATCCCTATGAGAACCAACATTATTGGTTGGATTTGGGCAACGGGAAATACTTTGGTCAGTATGTCCTCGGAAATCTGCAACACAATGATCGGCCTTCGAATAGGGAGGTGCAAAACCAAAAGTTAGATCATATAGTTGATTTGTTCCCCGACCTATCAAAAATGGAGGATGAGGTGGAACAGGGTAAAGGGTGTAGCTATGCGGACAAGTTGCAGGAACAATCGCTGTTCATCAATGATGCCCTGTCGTCAATGGCCGTCCATTGCCTCTACGAACTTTTAGTGAACAAAAAAATCAAATATCACGGGGCATTCGTAAACCTTGAAACAGGCAGGACGAATCCGCTCCCCATAAAATCCAATGTGCATGCTATCGCTTGAAATTCTATACGAAAAGCTTCCCTTTTTGGGATTCATCATTTTTATGTGGATCATTCTACAGGGAATGCTCAGGCTCAAACGTTTTTTGGGAATACCGTTACTGCTATTTCTTTTCATCATGGTCGGCATTCCATTTATCAAGGACTTGATATGGCTTTTCGGGGCAATGGAACTATCGGTCTGGGGATATTATATCGCTAAAAGATGGCCGAGGTCGTACTCCTGACCATATCATTGGACTGATCGATCTTATTTGTCCGTCTTTTTCTCTCCCTCCCCATGGTTTCTGCGGGAGTTGAAAACCCTCCACCTTCAAGCCTGACCAAGCGAGCACGCTGCGCTGGCTCGCATTCGGTCGTCTTTCCGGCTACTGATTTTCAAACCCCTCGAAACGGGACGCAAACGTATGGAAGCCCCTATCGGGGTCCCATACCTTTGCGGAACGTGTTTTGTAGTTCCATAGTGTACGAGAACTTTGTTCGGTGTGTGTACCGTTGATTCCCGTATTTAAGATATTTTACCGTTTTTTACGCAAACAAATTTGAAGGCAACTATTGTAGGAATAGATTAATAGCCAAAGGTATTCTGTAACAAAAATTTACTAAATTTGTTACAGATAAGATGAATGTGTTATGCAGAGTGTTGAGTCCAAAATAAAAAAATCCATTTCCAAAAAGGAGCGGGGAGAATTAGTGTTCCCCGATGATTTTCGGGGATTGGGTTCCCCTGAAGCCATACGGCTAGCTCTCCACAGGATTGAAAAAGAAGGTTATATAAAAAGAGTGGCCCAAGGAATCTATATACGCCCCAAGACAAGTAAATATGCGGGAGAGGTATTGCCAACGGCAGAGGAAATTGCTAGGGCAATAGCCAAAAGGGACAAGATCAGGTTGGTGCCTACCGGAGTGTATGCCTTAAGTGCATTGGGGCTTAGCACACAGGTACCCATGAAACTTGTCTTTCTTACCGATGGAGCTCCCCGGGAAATAAAATTGGGGAAGCGAAGCATAAAACTAAAGAAGACCACCCCCAAGAATTTATCGGCCAAGGGCGAGATAAGCAGACTGGTCATACAGGCCCTTCGCGAGATCGGAAAGGAACAATTAACGGACGAGGAAGAAGCAAAGATTATTGCCCTATTGAAAAAAGAAGACCAAAAAGACCTGCTTCACGATATAGCATTGGCTCCGGCATGGATACGGAAAATTATGGAAAAGAGCTTGGACAATGGATAAAATGACATTCTACGATATACCCAAAGAAGATCGGCTTGCCATCTTTAAAAATGTAGAAAACAAAACGGGTATCCCCGATTTTGCTGCTGAAAAGGACTGGTGGGTCGTCCGTACATTGGGAATAATATTTGAAATGGGGATAGCGGAACATTTGGTATTTAAAGGCGGGACGTCGCTAAGCAAGGCTTGGAAACTGATAGATCGATTTAGCGAAGATATCGACCTTGCCGCTGACCGTGGATTTTTTGGATATTCTGGGGAACTATCAAAAAAAGAATTGACCAAGCTCCGAAAAGAAACCAGCTCCTATATTTCAGGGAAATTTTATCCAGAGTTGCAGCAGCGATTCAAGAGCAATGGATTTAAGGATGTGGGTTTCAATATCATTCAGGCCGAATCAAGTGACCAAGACCCCCGTATCATAGAAATCTACTATCCCTATCTTACCAAATCCCCCGGATACATCCAACCAAGAGTACAGGTCGAGATTGGCTGTCGCTCCTTAAGGGAACCTTTTCGATTAAAACCGATAAACTCCTTTGTTGACGAAGAATATCCCGATGCCGAATTTGTCGAGTCTCCAGTAAATGTCCCATCCGTAACCCCTGAAAGGACTTTTTTGGAAAAACTTTTCCTATTGCATGAGGAATTCCAACGTCCCAAGGAAAAGATAAGGGTAGATAGGTTAAGCCGTCATTTGTACGATATTTTCCAATTATCGAAAACGGAATTTGCGGTCAATGCCATCCACGACAAAGGTTTATATGAAACCATTGTAAATCATAGATATGTATTCACAAAACTTGGTGGGGTCGATTATAATCTGCATCGACCTCAGGATATACGGCCCATCCCACCCCCTGAGTATGAGGACGATTGGAAGGCAGATTATAAAACCATGCAAGAGCAAATGATTTATGGGGATTCCCCAGCCTATGAAAATTTGGTCAAAGGAATCCAAGGATTTTTAGAAAAGATGAACGCTTTGAATTGGAGAATGGGAGTGGAATTTCCCTTGCCTAAAAGTTGAGAACAATCTATATTGATTAAATTTATACCATGTCGGAAACCCTATATAAAGTACTGGATTTCAGTCGGCCGATAGACCGACAGTCTTTCGTTGAGGTCATCAGTGAACTGGATGGTCTTTCCCCTTCCCACAAAAAGACCACGCTTTCGGACGAGCAACTGAAAACCCTCATCACGGCCATCTTTACGTATGGGCTTCATTATGACGAGGTATCCGAAGGGCAACGGGAACTGCTGTTAAAGGCAATTCTGGAAGGCAAACAACCACTGTTCGACCTATCCCAAACCTTTGTAAGACATCTGATGAACAATCTGGATAGTCCTGCGATGTTACAGTTGGAAGCACTCCAAAATATCGAATGTGATTTGAAACGGCCATTGTCCAATGAACCGCTAGCGGATTTTGTAGAAATGGAACTATTGGACCAAGCTACGTCATACCGAAAATGGGAATATGGCCGATTCTCCATAGCTTATTTAACAGCGCGTTTTTCGACGCAGGCCCAATGGAAAAAAGTGGAGAAAACCGTGAAAGAAAAGAAACCACGCCCCGAAGCTTATCTCAAAAATTTTGATAAGGAACTGGAAAATGCACGCTATAGTCTCGATGCCCACGAACAAGTACTGCTACATCTTGTCGTAAAGGCAAAGCTCTGGCCTGGGAAGACTACAATGGCCGATTATTTGTTGGCGGGTTCTATAGTGCAACAACACCTGCTCGGCCTCTCCCTTCGGTCCGAAAAACTTGCCAAGGTCTTGGTAAATGCTATAGAGCGAACTCCAAACATAAACAAACGCAGGGGCGGACCTAAATTATGATTCCGTCGGAAAAACTGCTCAGCTATCTGGAAGATTTGGCCAAGAAGGAACATCCCGAGGTCAACGGCAAGGAATATTCCCGGTCACAGGTTTTATTGGCCGAGCGTTTGGTACGTGATGTACAAAATGCAATCGGCATCGCTTCTCAAAAACCGAAACTTTCGCGTAGACGGGCCTTTATCGTCATCTTGGAAGAGCTTTATTACAATGTACCCAAATACCCCGAAGAGCTTACCCTTCAGGGTATCCACCGAAGGGCTTCCCAACGGTTCGAGTATATGAACAGGGACATAAAATCCTTTACCACACCCATGGAGGTGCATCCCAAAGACCCCTGTACTTTTTATGAGGACAACGCCCATGGCAAAGCTCGCTATAGATCTGCATTAAAGCATCTCGTATTGGAATCCCATAGATATTTTGAGGTTCCTGAAGCCGAGGCTTCTCTCAAAACCCTTTTCGAGGACGTAAAACTTTGTTGAATCCATTTACCGTACAACACTCGGTGTACGACAAAGTCCTTACTGAATTGCGATATGTTTTAGGTTTGGCCTAAGTTAATCGGAGGTCACGTAGCAAGCCATGTTTTTGCAAGCAAAAACCGCTCACTTCGTTCGCGAGGCTTGTCGGGGATCCTCCCCAAACCCCTGGATTATGGCACGGCCAAAAAAGGATATTGAATCATTGAAAGCGATACGGGTCAATGTACGCATGACGGTCAATGAATACCTTATAGTTTCTAGAAATGCGGCCACGTTGGGCATGGGCATACCGGACTACATCCGTAAAAAGGTAACGGGCAGACCGCTACCAAGAACCAAGGTGACACCGGAGGACAGACGATTGTTCGTCGAGTTGAGCCGGATCGGCAACAACATCAACCAACTGACCAAAAACGCACATTTGCGTATGCATTCCCCTAAAGACTTGTATCGTCGCTTGGGAGAGTTGCGGCACCTCTTGCATGAATTAAAGTCGAATATCACCAACAAATGATTGCAAAACAGATAAAGGGCAAGGATTTTTATGGACTGTTGGCCTACAACCAACAAAAGGTGGAACTGGGCCAGGCCACTGTGCTGGATGCGAATATAGAATTGGGCAGCCCGGTCGATATGACCAAGGAGTTCAATTTAATTCGGCAGTTACGCCCGAGACTTGGCAAAGCGGTCTATCATGTGTCCCTGAACCTGCCGCCGGGCGATAAGATGCGTGATAGTGAATTCGTTTCGATAGGATTGGATTATCTCAAGGGAATGGGGTTCGATGACAACCAATATATCATGTACCGCCATGACGACCAAAGCCATCAACACATCCATATCGTTGCCAATAGGGTAAAACTATCTGGAGCGCTGGTCAGCGATAGTAGGGACTACGAGCGCAGCGAACGCTTGGTACGCAAGCTGGAAAAGAAATTTGGTCTTTCAGAGCTACCGGACGCAAGCTTGGAAAGAGAGGCGGCACTAACTCAAAAAGAGATAGAAAAATCGCTCCGGACAGGCAAAGCACCGATTAAAAGCCTGCTTCAACATCATTTGAGGGAAGCGTTAAAACGTTCAGCTACTACAGAGGAATTCCTCTATGAATTGCTGTCAAGAAATATCCGGCCAAAATTCAATATCAGCAAGACCACGGGAAGGGTTTCCGGTATCTCCTTCAAATATGAAGAAGTGATTTATAAGGGCAGCAGCCTAGGCCGAAAATATTCATGGAACAACATCATAAAAAAGATCGATTATGAACAAATCAGAGACCGTGCAGTTATTCTCGAAAATAATCATCCAGAACAAGGAAATAAAGGAGTTGTTGCTCCGGATACAGGCCAATCAAGTAACACTATCGGAAAGGCAAAAGATGCTGAGGGAGGGACAGTCCAAATTGGTGGAAAACCAAAATACGATTTGGGAGGCACTCAAAAGGATGGCCTAGATGACGAACCTTTCACTCCGTTCAAAATGGAACTGGAAGATTTCGACCGCAGGAAGCGAAAGAAGAAAAGAAGGAGAACAGGGAAATAAAATAGGGTAGGGTATTATTGGAATTTAATGGGCAACCAGGTAAACATACAGCCACTTAATTTGACCGGAAAGGCATTTTGCGAAAAGCTTGGTGTATCCTATAATGGCCAAATAATGCAAGCTTTACGGGAACTGGGTCTAGTTAGCTTTTTTAAGGTTGGTAAAAAATATCTGTATGCTTATGAGGACATTGATTCGGTCAATCAAAAACTTCGCAGAGGGGAGATTTCGATTAAGGTTGACAATGGTTAT
This sequence comes from uncultured Kriegella sp., assembly GCF_963975415.1. Lineage (NCBI taxonomy): Bacteria > Pseudomonadati > Bacteroidota > Flavobacteriia > Flavobacteriales > Flavobacteriaceae > Kriegella > uncultured Kriegella sp. The sequence goes on along the minus strand of NZ_CAXBGN010000014.1, from coordinate 94,304 downwards.
TATATTACTTTGAACGAATAGAAGGAAAGGTAGAAAATGGCTTCACAAGATAACATTTTAAAAAAATTTACCTAGCTAAGATTTTGGGCTATATCTAAAAATGATTCGATAATATAATCAGTCTCTTTACAATAAGTGGATTTTGTAAAGAGTCAAATTTTTTTAATGTTACTTAATTGACTTTAAGGACAATTCAAGAATCATGATGAAAAGGCTTAATGTAAAGAGTTTGCAATCTTATCAATTATTATAGGTCATATTTCCTGCCTTTTATTAGGTATGTAAGTTTGAAAATCTAGATTTACATAGCATTTTTCTTCAATTACAAGTCCCCCTATTTAAAGTGCATTACTAGATTCTTAAAATTATCACTAACCCTTCAAATTATTCGGATTTTTTTTATCAGTATAATTAATATTGAAGCTTATATGAGCAGATTAGACTTAGGGGCTAAGCAAGAAAAAGTTCATAAAAATATTAATATGCGGGTGCGGAATTGGTAGACATGGTAGACTTAGGATTTATCCAAATAAAAGTTCTTAAAATATTGAAAAAGCGGGCGTGGTGGAATTGGTAGACACGCCAGACTTAGGATCTAGTGCTTCACGGCGTGGGAGTTCGAGTCTCCCCGCCCGCACTTAAAGCCGAAGATTTCTCTTCGGCTTTTTTATTTCAAAAGCTCACAGAAAATAGGCATGGGTATAACATAGGTACAACATTTCTGCATTCCTCATCTTATAACACGATTTAGTCTTAATTGATTTCAAATGCGAGCATTTTTAAGTTTTACAGCTTTGCTTAAATCTTTTAGCAAATATTTAGAAATAGATAATCCCAAAATTCATTTGCGTTTTTTGAAAGTGTGAAAATTTGTTAAAATTTTGATTGAAATTTATTACTTTTAAAAAATCAAATTTAAGTTTTCCCCCACTTATTTTTTTGATAATCTTAAGTCCACAGTTTTGTGAACCCTATGCCTATGTATAATACAAATGATTTCTATTGATGAAAATTAAATTTTTAAAGGCAAGTAATGGGGATGCTATCTATATCAATCTTTTAGATAAGAATGACCAACCAAGAAATATTCTTGTAGATGGCGGTCGTGAAGCTACTTACTTTGACAGGGTACGAAGAAATGGCCCTTTAAAAAGAGTAATAGATGACATTAAGTATAGGAAAGAAAATATTGATTTGCTCATTCTGTCCCATATAGATAACGACCATATTGAAGGATTTCTGAAATGGTTTGAGCAGGATAAAAAAGCACCTGATTTTATTAAAGAAGTATGGTTCAATTCTGGTGAAGCAATTGCAAGGTATTTGAAAAAACCAAAAAACGATGATTTAGATTTATTCCTTGCTGATGGGTCTAATGTCCTTACTGGTGTAGATGAAGGAATAGAATTTCAAAAGTATCTTGAAAAGCATAATCTTGACCGTGATGGCATCATTAAAGCTGGATTAGAATGGGAAGGTTTCGGTTTAAAAGTCAATATTCTTACACCTACGCATAAACAGTTAGAGAATTTACTTGAACATTATCAGGAAAAAACAGGTGATATAAAATATACCGCAGCAGGAAATGATTGGCACAAAAATCTAAGTGACATAATTTCTGAAGAAAAAAATCCATCTTTCCGATTTAGGCAAGACCGAAGTGAGAAAAACGGCAGTAGTATTACTCTATTAATTTCTTACAGAAATAAGAAGGTTTTACTGCTTGCAGATTCACATCCGAGCGAAGTATGTGCTGCTTTAAAAGATTTTGGCCATTCAAAAGAAAATGCCGTAAAGGTTGAGTTTATGCAAGTATCTCACCACGGCAGTAAAGCTAACAACAATAAAGAGTTGTTTGAGCTGGTAGATACCCAAAATTACATTATCAGTACTAATAGCTCAGGGCACGGCCACCCACATAAAAGTGTCATCGCAAGAATTGTATCTAAGAACCCAAAGGCAACCATCTATTCCAATTATGAGACAGTGGCCAATAATCTTCTCACTGAACAGGATAAAGCGGACTTCCCACAATTACAAGTCAAACTAATTTCAAAGTTTCAAATTTAAAATGAGCATCAATGATTTAAAAAAACATACTGTAAAGGTAGGTTCTGGAAGTGGGTGCGTGTTTCAGCCTATGGATGACGAATACACTTATATATTAACCGCAAAGCACCTTTTTCAAAATAAAAACGAAGAGACTGATGAATTAGAATATTTAAGTGATGGTGCAGAAATACCGTTAACTTTTTTGGATTTTGATGGCAATAAGTGGAATGTTCATTCGGAAACATTCACTATTTGCTTTGAAGAAAATTTCTTTCCTCATCAGAATTCTGATGCGGCAATTTTGAAAATAACATATCGTGCAGGTTTTGATAATATTCATATCAGAAAAAAGTGCCCACAAAACGAATTCTACCTAAGCGGATTTCCAGGAAGACTAAGTCACCAAGATACATTAGGTAATACCGTTGCAACATTTGCAGTTACAAGATTTAAACAATCTGGTGATTTTTTTGATGTTGCTGAGTTAAGTAACCATAATTTAACAAGAGATGAAATCCAAGGCTGTTCAGGTGGTGGTATTATGGCTGTTGATGGCAAATCAAATGTTTTTATAACAGGAATACAAAGTAGGATGGCCACTAATGTTGATTTATCTTTAGGTGAAATCGGATTTGTTCCTATAAGATACTATGAAGATATAGTTGAAATTTATAATGCTGCTGGAAAACTGGTAGAGTTGCTGCCGGTTTTTCTCAAATCATTTGTTTCACTTATTGGCGACACTTTTCAAATGGGCTCAGCACCAATACACAAGGAAGAAGCTGCACTTTCAGACCTTCTCACGGCAAAAGCTGAACTAATTCGACAAAGTGATTTAACACCTTTGGGTCTTAAGAGCTTTATGGGTGACGAACGTCTTTTGGTTAATTGTAAAGACAATGTTGAGCTTCGTCGCAAAAAAGTATGGACTTTTTGGTTAGAGCTGTTGGTGATTTTGAATATCGCTAAAGATAAACTACATAATGCCGAAGACTTAGATGCACTTACCCAAAACATCAGGTTTTTTTATTCCAATACCGATAAGGATTTTTTGGATGAGCATTTACAAGACCTATGGAAAGTTGATTATACTGATTTAGCTGATGGTGGACTTGTGATTTTTGCTTCAAATCAAAAAAGGCAGAGTGCGGTTACCAAGGGTGTACTCGATTTGTGTGATATAGTGCCAAACATATCATCAGCACGCAGAGAATTTGCGAAAGTACAAAACGAAGCTTTTGCTTCTGACGCTATAAATATTGCTGAAACACTTGATTTTCCATTTGACCGTTTTAAATATACCAATATAGCAACATTTAAGGAAGATGCAGCACTGGACCTTGATGAAAAATTTGTTGATATGAAACCAGTAGAGTGTTATCCTTTATTAAAAGAATTATATGAAAGACTCTTACCGTGATATAAGGGAAATATTCAAAAATGATTTTTCTGAGACCACAGTTGAAGTTACTACTGTGGAATTAGAGAAGGGTATAACCCATTGTATTTTTCTTAAAATACCCGATGAAAAATTCTTGTTAGAAAACTGGAAAGCTATAACAAATAATATAGCATTGAATTATCAAAATCATCTTGAAACAAGTTTTGAAAAATGGAATATCTATCTGTTCTTTTTAACGTCGCAAGCTATTGAAGATATTGATTTAAAATATACCATAGAGAACAACACCTTTTCCAGCCGAAAAATTGTTGAAGATGCCTCTCTGTCACAAGAAGCTCTAATTAAGAAACACGTCAACAATGAGCTGACCTTAGAAGCTGATGTAATTAGAAGTGAGTCCGTTGATTTCTTATACGACCCCATAATTTACGATGTCTTGAAAGATAAAAGAATTAAGAAAAAGAACATTTTGCCAGAACAATTAAATCTTGCGTATGATGAGTTAATCACTAAATTTAGAGAGGAAGAAGAATGAAATTCAATTCAGTAGAAATATCAGGTTTTAGGATTTATGACCGTCCAGAAGATGCCAACTTTAATTTTGTGACCGAAGATGGTGAAACTGCGGATTTTGTTTCGCTTTTTGCACCCAATGGTTTTGGCAAAACATCGTTTTATGATGCCGTTGAGTGGGCTGTGACAGATTATGTGGGGCGATTCTGGGTCACAAAAAATACCGAGAAATCGCTTAGGACAATGCGACGTCTTACGTCTGGGCAAATATCACTTTTTAAAAACCGGAATTCCACGAATGAGACTTGGGTAAAAATCCTTGACTCAGAGAATAATGTTTACAAAGAAAACCGCCTTAAAGTCGCTAAACAACGTGCAAACGATGCCAGCTCTAATAGTAAGGATGATAAGAATTTTGCAAGAGTAATTCTTTCGCAAGAATGGATTGCAAGATTTTTAAAAGAGGCTGACGGACAGATTCGCTATAAAAAATTTATGGAAAGTAATCCAGGCCTCAGCGAGGTCGATTTGTACTACCAAAATGTCATTGCACTTTCGGGTGCTAATAATAAAAAGATTGATGTTCTTGAAAAAGACATAAAAGAATTTAAGGGCAGGATTACGGAAACCTCTGATAAAGACTTGTTGGCTACCGTTAATAACCAAATAGCTGTTATCAACAATTTTGAGTTCAATGAAAGACTTGATGTAATTGAGATTACGACTACCAAAAAGCAAGTAACAGATTTTCGGGATGCTCTAACGGATAGAATTACAGACGATACCGAGTTTAAAAAATTAAAAAAATTACTGTCGCACATTCGATTGGCACAGAATGGCGATACCGATTTCCTTTCTCGTAAGCAGTACTTTGAAGCTATAGAGAACTTGGCAAATACGGTTAAGCAACAAATTGTAATAAATGAAAATCTGCTGGATTTCAAAAAACTCGAAGCTACCGCTAATGAAATAAAGCAAAAGGAAAAATCAAAGGCTGAAATTTTGACACGGTTAAAAGCACTTGAAGTTATCCAGAATTTGATTCCCGCTTATAACGATACACTTTCAAAAATCACGTCGAAAAATGAGGTCAAAAACCAACATCAGGAAAAATTAAAGAAACTTCAAACCTATATTGAAGAGAGCAATAGGAAGGTCATAGAGGCTGAAAGTGCCAACAAGAGGTTTGAAAGGCAGCGTTTGAAAATCAATGAGCAATTAGCCAAAATCCCTGAACTTAAAAACAACCTTGAGTCGCTTGTAACTTCAATTAAGTCTTTAAAAGAAAAAATTGAGCCTCAGCACAAAAAAGTTTCTAAATCGCAAACTGCATATTCTAAGCTTGAGGAAGAGATTGATGAACTTGAAAAGGTTATCCAAGAATTTGATTTGGGTCAATATTCGGAAACAAGCCTTGGTAAGAATCAAGAACAGATAAAGAACCTGAAACAGCTTGAAACTTTGGAAGCACTAAGGTTGGGGTTTAAGAAAGAGTTAGAGTCAATACAAGAGAACATCGATTCGCAAGAATCACTCAATAAATCCCTTAATGAGTTTATTGCTTCTGGTCTTGCCATTGTGAACCAGCAGGAAACCGACACTTGCCCGCTCTGCGAACAAACCTATGATAATTATCAAGCTCTGGCAGATAGAATATTAAACAACAATGCGCTTTCTACCTCTATAAAAACCTTACTGGATGAGCGCTCAAAAAAACAATCGGAAATAAATGAAAATGTAGGTACAGCAGATAAGCTATACGAAAACATCAAGCAGTTTTACGTAAATAAGTTGGCCGATTTACAAAATCGACTAAAACGTGCTGAAGAAACAAAGGAAAGTGAAGAACGTGTTCTCGATGAGCTAACAAAGCATCTAAATGCAGAAAATGAGAGGCTTCTCGACTTAAAATCAAATTTTCAAGATGAATCCATAGATGCCTACCAGAAAAAGCTTAAAGCAGAAATAGAGGTTGTACAGACTTCCAAAGCATCTGGTGAAGAACAAATCAAAAAAACCAAAGAAGCACATCAAAAATTAGAATCTGAGAAGATTGAACTTTCAGAGAAGATAGAACTATTGAATTCCGAAATCAATGATTTAGCAAATGATAAAGATTATAATGAAGTTGCCCAGTGGTTGGATATCAACGACCAGGGTGAAGAACAAATAATTGATTTTGTTAGTGCCAAGATCCAAAAAACCAAGGATGAATCCAAAGAGTTAGATGAAGCTCTTTCAACTCTAAAAAAAGAGATAAAAACGCTCGATGAAAAACTCAAAAAACTTAACGAAGAACAACTCAAGGAAAATTTAAATGAAGTAGAGAAAAAACTTCAGGATTTGGAATCCCGTGTTGGGGCTTATCAAAACCATCTTGAAGATAATCTTCTAATAAAAACAAGTAGCCTAACGAATGAAACGCTCAATAGTTCCCTAAAAACCCAGGAAACTGAAACAAAAGAAAAGATAAGCCAGCACGAGCAATACGTAATCGAGGTAAATAAACTTAAAGGCTACTCTGAAAACATTCTGCCATATTTACAATCCGAGCAGGCAAAATTAGATTTGGCCAATACACAAAAGGAACTGAAATTTTTGCACGATAATGTGCGCAAATCTCTAAATGCTGAAATTGAGAAAACCAAAAATCATTTGGACCAAAGAATTAAGGACTTCTTTTACGAAGATTTAATCAATGAAATTTACGGGAAGATTGACCCTCACCCAACGTTCAAAAATGTTAAGTTTATCGCAACTTTTAGTGGTGATAGCCCAAGTCTCGATGTTTACGTGAAAGGTGGGACAGAAGAGAATGATGAAAATAGTCTTATCCCGAATTTATATTTCAGTTCAGCCCAGATAAATATTTTGAGTCTTAGCATCTTTCTGGCTTCTGCACTTAATTCAAAAACTTATGACTGTATATTTATCGATGACCCAATTCAATCTATGGATAGCATAAATGTACTTTCTACCATAGACTTATTGAGAAGTATTGTTGTAAATAATAAAAAGCAAATCATTCTCTCTACACACGATGAGAATTTTCACAATCTTTTAAAAATGAAAATTCCTTCTAAACTTTTTAAGTCAAAGTTTTTGGAACTCGAAAGTTTTGGAAAGTTAAAATCAACCCAATTGGGTAATGAACCTCTATACTCAAAGGCCTGAAGCATTGTCGTGATTATAAGTTCACTTGGGAATGACTATAAATGTACTTGTACCTGTTTTTTGTATTTTAAGAGCAGTCTTGTAAAATTAGAGCTCTTTCTTATACTTTTATCCAAAGCGTATATTAATAAAATATGGGAGCTACTTCGGCATTAAAAGGATACAGGACACAATTTCTATACTCACTATACAGAATACTTGTCGACTATGATAAGGGCTACGTTTTTCGAATCGAAGGGGGGTATGAAGATATTGACATACTAGACAACCAAAGAGAATATGTGGAGTCTGTCCAAATAAAAAATAAAAGCGGAAACTTAAGTTTTTCTGATTTGTTTACAGCGAGTGATTCGTTTTTCAAACGAGCATCTAAGTTATCGGCTAAGAGTAATGGCGTAAAAATTAAGATTGTCTCCTTCGGAAGCGTAAGTGAAGAATTGAAGAATGATAAAATTCTTGCAAAAAAATTAAAGAAGAAGAGATTTAAGGATGAAACTATCAAGAGAATACTTGATACCTATCAACTACCAGAATTAGTAAATGAAGAGCATTTAACCTCTCAGGTTTTACAACGTTTAAAAGAGTTCAATGTTTTTACCGACCCTAGTATTGCTTTAGAACTTTTATTATTTTGGATTTACCGTTCTGGCGAAAATCAAAGGGATATCCTGGGTAAGGATTTTGTAAGTAATCTAAATAGAATTGGCCAATTTATAAGTGAACAAAAATCTTTTCAAAATCAATTTGGTAAATCCATACATCCAATTACCCTAAAAAATCTTTTAGATGAAGATGTCCAAACTCTGAAGAAGACATTTTACTATGGGATTTCTGCTAAATATGAGCATATTCTTGCTGATTTGGATGTAGTTCGGGAAGAACAATTGGACTTGATAAAAATTGCATTTCATAGGAGTAATATTGTTTTTATACACGGAGCTTCAGGTCAAGGAAAAAGTACATTAGCCTATAGATACATACATGATTATTTAGAATCAAATGCTGTATACGAGCTTAGACTTTCCAAGAACGAAAACGAGGTTTATCAGACTTTGAATACTCTTGAGGCAATGAGTAAAGGGTTAAACTTCCCCATTACTGTCTATATTGATGTAGAACCTCAAAACAACAATTGGAACAGCATTTTAAGAGAGCTTTCAAATAAAGAAAACGTCAACTTTTTAATCACAATCCGCCAAGAAGATTGGAATAGGGTGGTCTTAGGCGAGGACTATGAATTCCAGGACATTGAACTGGTTTTTAACAGAAACGAAGCCAAGGTGATATATGATTCTCTTTCCTCGTATCGGACTGATTTGAAGTTTACCGATTTTGAAGACTCCTGGCTAGAATTTGGGATGGGCGAAATGTTGTTGGAATACGTTTATCTAATTAATGAAGGAGATACACTAAGAATTAGGTTAGACAATCAAGTACGTCGGCTGGAGAAAGAGAAAAAGGTTGATGAACTAAAGATTTTAAAATATGTGTGCATTGCTGATACGTATGGCGCTAAACTTGACTATCTAGAGCTTCTGAAATTTCTAAAAATAGATAGAACCCTTTCCAATTCATACGTGCAATTGTTGGAAAAGGAATATCTATTAAAATACTCAAGAAACAAGAAATTTCTAACCGGTCTGCACCCAATCCGATCTAAGCTTTTGTACGATATTTTAATTGAAAATAATGATTTCGATGATAAAAACCAGTATATCAGTAATTTATTGAATATAATTGACGAAGATGATTTGCATAAGTTCTTATTGAATAGTTACATGAATGGCTATGCGGTTGAAGATTCCATACAATGGCTAAGTATAATTGATTTCAAATCCTGGGCGGGATTCCTTAATTCTTTTAACTCTTTATTATGGAAAGGAGCTCATGATTATACTTTGATTACAAACCAAGAGGTATTCGAAGATGCATATACACTTTTGAAAGGTGCTTGGTGGATATTTGTTTTTGTGGATTTCACTGAGATGCTGACATCAAAATCCCAACTTGATTTGCTTGATATTCTCCACAAGAATCATGAAGGCCCTAATAAAAGGAAGGCACAAATAGAGAGGTTAACCGCGCGACTAACACCAAAAGATGAGGTTTTTAAGTATTGTAACTCTTGGCTGCAAAATTACAGTCAAATTGACATAACGCCGACGGAAGTGGATGATTATAAAAATCTCGGTGAGTTATTGTTTTGGCTCGGGCATCTAAAACTACAAACTACCATACCACTTAAGGAAAATGACTTACTAGAATTTTTTGAACGTGGGACAGTAGATATAGAGATTAAATCTTTATTCCTTTTAGGTTTAAAATCATATAACTATTTCATTGATAAAGTGGAATTAAAGATTAAAATAGAGGAAATCTTCATAGCCAATTTCCGAAAACTCTTTAACATTCCATTTTTTACTGATAATGGGAAAGAAATATCGTCTAAATTCTTTTTTGACTTAACAACAGCTTATCATGATAATAAGCTGGAAAACAAACAATTTTCAGACGGCGGGATAATTGATGTTGATTTTGAAAACCTAATTGATTCTTCAAACATATTTCATGAAAGTACAACTAGGATATTAAATATGTTGAGACAAGCTTTTCCAGATAGAAATAAGTTTCAAATTAATGGAATTGGTTACAACCCTACGGGTATGGTTTCAGACCATGATCCTACCTCAAAAAACATTTCCATCGAAAATTTACCCCTTCATTTTCTTACCGGGTTAAATCGTTTGATTATCAATTTTGTTGATTATCAATACAGAACGGAGAATTGGGAAGAATACATAGAGAAAATACTTGATGACAGAAGAATACATTACAATGCTTTATTAGAGTTCAGAAAGGGCATTGTTATGTACTTTAAAAACGAAAATAATGGTCTTAAGTTCTTAATAGAAAATGAATCTTTAATAAAGCAGCCATTATCAGAAGTGGAAAATCAAAAACTGCCAAAAAGTGTTGCGGATAAGTGGTGTTATTTAGGTGACGACATAAAAAAGAAAGAAGACTACAAAAACGTCAAGGTTGCGTACAGTGCTTTTAAATATAGAAATTTCACCTCAATAAAAAGGGACTTTTTTACTAGTATAAGCAACTATATTAATCGTTCTTATGAGGAAATTTCAAATTCGTTAAAAAGACTTAATGGCAAAGGTGCAGAAATAGAAAACGAAAACCTGCGAAACTTAACCGAAGTTATTTTGAGTGATTCTTTCAAAAACCAAGTAGCTTTTCAAGAAGAACTTGCCGACAAGTTTGAAAAGTACTATGACTCAAAAGAATTGCTAACTCTTGCAGAAAAGGAGAAGAATTTGTTATTAACTCATATAACCATTTGGAAAGCATTTCTTTATTCTCCCCATAGATACCAACCAAGTATTTTGAAATCAGCTCGATTGAGATTTGAAAAAACTATTTTGGATTTAAGAAAACGAATATTGAAAGAGACTAGGAATCACTTTTCAGGTTCGAATCTTTACGGCGAACTGATTACAGACACTGATAACAAAAATTTAATCTTTTTGTTGAACGTAACTATTGAAAATTCAATGGATGCGGTTTGGTCCTTCGTCGATTTGATTTTAACAATCTTCGGTTCAACCCATCATTCATCTTTGAAAAACCTAATTTTATCCCTGAAATTTGAGACTGTAACTCTTGTTCAGCTAGTCGACGGTAAACCGATCCATGACAAGTTTTTTGAAGTTTCTACTTCAAAACTAAGTTATATTCAAACCAAAGTTAATGAGGGCTATGAGTTTACAAGCTTATTTGAAATATTTAATATCCCAAAGGACACAAACAAAGAATTTCTAAGAGAAAAGGATATTTTCTTTTGGAACGATATAATACCGGAAATCAAACTATATGAGGAATGTTATCAAACGATAGCTACTCTGCAATATTTAGATACACACCTAGAACAGATTAAATTAAGTTTTGAGAATGTTGATGAAATTGGTAACGGCATAGTTCAAAATTATTTTAGCAACATTCAAAAGGGAGTCTTAACCGATGTTGGGCGTGAAATAGAGCTAAGGATTGATAAATTGAGCGATCATTTAATTAACAACGCCGATAACGAATCCAAATTTGATTTTGAAGAATTAAAGTCAATTTGTAAAGACATAAATAAATTAACCAATGTAGATATGGCTCAATTTAGCCTATCAGACGTGCTTTCCAAGGTTCCAGAAATAGAAAAATTATATATGATTTTTGTTCAGGATAAAATTGACGAATTTAAAGATTTGTTGCCTTAGCACATTTAATATTTGGGAACTGGTGGTTATTTCGGAGTAATGGTGCCACCCATTTCGGTCAAATGGACTTATAATATCTACGCGACTTAGCACAATTATGGCACACGTTAGAGCATTAACTAGGGTACAATTCTTTCATCGGTTATCAGCCTGCTTGAATAAATATTAAATTCTTTATAGAGTGCACCTTTTGGAAAAGTGTTTTGAATATAAATGTCCTTAAAGGTTTTCAAAGAGGTAGAAGCTTCTAATTTTAGAATAAATGGTTGTGTTAATTGATGATTTTTATGAATGAGCAGCGTAAATTGACTACGATGAATCGCCGGCTAACCAAACAATCGATTCATTTCTTCCGCTTCCTCTTTGTGATAGAAATCTTTTAAATAATGCTGGGTTGTTGATAATTTGGTATGACCCAATAGTTTAGAAATCATCAATATTCCAGTATTGGATTTTACCGCGAAATCTGCAAAAGAATGTTTGGCCATATGCATACTCACCCCTTTTTTAATGCCTGCTTTTTTACACGCAATTCTCAATGATCGGTTGGCAGCGTTGTTTGAAATATATAGTCGATGTTCAATTTCTTCGGCCGATTTGTCTTCCATACCATAGAGTGGAGGGAAGACGAACGTTTCATCCTTACCTTTGTATTTCTCTATTATATCGATTGCCTTAGGGGTAACTGGCAAAGTTCTTTTCGCACCGGCACGAGTTTTAGATTTTCCCATGGTGTAGACAATCTCATTCCCGATGATATTTTCCCATTTGAGTCGGCATACGTCGGAGAAGCGCATGCCGGCGGTAAAAAAAGAAAATAAAAACATATCCCTAGCCTTAGACATCCCTTTGTGATGCGCTGGAATTTCTAAATCTGAAAGCTTTTTGATTTCATCGAATGTAAGGGATTCTTTCTCCGTATTCTCGGTAACAATTTGATAACCTTTTATTGGGTTTATTTTGATGATGCCAATGGCAACTGCCTTATTCAGAACCGCATATAGCGATTTAAAGTTGGAGGCAACTGTATTTACTTTGTTTCCTTTCTCAAGCATCCATTGTTCATAATCTTTAGCAAACTGAACTGATAAATCTGAAAATGAAACGTGATTTGCAAACTCCTTCAACTTTTTTATATACTTCTGCTGGGTATTGGCCGTACGTATTTTTCCTTTTAGTCTGGCCTCATCCACTATCTGTTGATAGAAATCCAAGAAGGAACTGGAGTCGTACTTTTGGGCATTTTTGTAAAGGAAAAGAAGTCTTTTCGCTGAAATGCCCTCATTTTCATAATACAGTTTCTGAAGTGAAAGTAAAAGGGTGTTTAAACTGGTGTTTAATTTTTCCTCTATAGGATGACGCTTGATTTTTTTTCTTTTATCGTCCCATTGAGTTCTTCTAACGGAGATTCCTGAATCTAAATATTGTACATCCCTATTAGAGGTCTCCATCTTGAGCCTTATCAATTGCGTGCCATTTTTCTTGACGTAAGAAGAAAGATAGAAATTAAGGTTCATTTTAATTAGTTCGATATTAGTTCGAAAACCAATCAAATATAAACAAAAATAAAGGAATATAAACTTTTTATGAGTTGTTGAAAAACAGTGTTATAGTAGTAGGTGTAAGGTTTAATGCTACTTATTCCTGCATGGTATGATATACGTTCTGTACATCATCATCTTCTTCGATTTTTTCCAACAATTTTTCTACATCAGCGACCTCTGCTTCCGTTAATTCTTTTGTCACTTGAGGAATGCGTTCAAAACCAGAAGACAATATTTCTATACTGCGATTTTCTAATTCTTTCTGAATGGCTCCAAAGCTTTCAAAAGGAGCATAGATTAGCAGCCCGTCTTCATCTTCGAAAATCTCTTCGGTACCAAAATCTATCATTTCGAGCTCGAGCTCTTCAGGGTCGATACCCTCAGCTGCAATGCGAAAGTTGCAGGTGTGGTCGAACATGAACTCAACAGATCCAGAGGTGCCTAGACTACCGTCACATTTATTGAAATAACTACGTATGTTGGCTACCGTACGGGTATTGTTGTCTGTTGCCGTTTCTATGAGAATCGCAATTCCGTGAGGTGCATAACCTTCAAAAAGCACTTCTTTGTAATCGCCCTGACTTTTATCGGACGCCCTTTTGATAGCTCGCTCAATATTGTCTTTGGGCATGTTGACAGACTTGGCGTTCTGTATTACTGCTCGCAGTCTCGAATTGGAATCTGGATCAGGCCCTCCTTCCTTTACGGCCATAACAATATCTTTGCCAATACGAGTAAAGGCCTTGGACATTGCGGCCCATCGTTTCATTTTACGTGCTTTTCGAAATTCAAAAGCTCTTCCCATAATCTATTATTGCATTAAATTGATACGGACAAATTTAAGAAAATTTAAGAACGAAAAAGAGCAGTACTCGAGTAAGTACCAAGATATTACTGATTTTGGTATAACTAATTGTCTGACAGTGTTTTTGTTTTGACTTCAAAGAGATGTCCACCTCAAAAACAACATGGGCTGCGTGTCATATTTATTTTTTAGAGGGGCAGTATCGCCAACGGATGCTATACACCTTCAATAATCTTCTCGATGGCGTGGGCCAAAACAAAGTCTTTTTCAGTTACTCCCCCTGCGTCATGTGTACTTAAGCGTATGTTCAAAGTATTATATACATTGTTCCAATCAGGATGATGGCCTTGAACCTCACATTCAAACGCAATGTGGGTCATTGTTGCGAAAGCTTCTCGAAAATCTTTGAATTCGAACGTGGTTTCAATTGCCTCGTTCACATATTCCCAGCCCTCAATTTTGTCTAGGCGTTCTTCTATGGTTCGTTCTGATAATTTTTCCATTGTACTAATCGATTTTTAATTTGTTGTTATCTATATTCGGGGTTTTCAAATGCCCATCGGGAACCGGTGTCCCAAGCTTTTCTTGAATTTCCATGGCTTGGGTAGCCTTCTTTCTCTTTTAGAATTTTCGCCAAATGTAACAGATTATATGTCATAAATGTAGTATTTCTGTTGGTGAAATCGTTTTGCGCTGCATTTGATTCCTTGTCTAAATAACTTGGGCCGGGCCCAATTTCACCGATCCACCCACAATCGCCTTGGGGAGGAATAGAATATCCTAAATGTTGTAAGGCATACAATATGCCCATAGCGCAATGTTTGACCCCGTCTTCATTACCCGTTATTATAGTTCCGCCTACCTTTCCGTAGAACAAATATTGTCCTTTGTCGTTTTGTTTTCCAGACATTGCGTAAAGCCGCTCGATTACCTTTGTACATATTGACGAACGCTCACCCAGCCAAATAGGAGTACCTAAAATTAAAATGTCAGCCGCAAAAATTGTTTTGAACAGCTTGGGCCATTCATCTTTATCGGCTCCTTCTTTTGTCATATCGGGTTGCACCCCATAAGCAATTTCATAGTCAACGGCCCGAATAGTTTCTACCGATACGCCTTCTTTTTCCATGATTCGCTGTGAAACGTCTATCAAGCCTTGTGTATGGCTTTGTCGAGGAGATTTTTTTAAAGTACAATTGACATAAACGGCTTTGAGGCCACTGAAATCTATCTGGTCATCCATCATAACTCATGTAAGTTTAATCTTTTAAAGTTACTAAAATTACGAACTGCTACTGTGGTAGATATGATATGCGTTCATAATTTAGCGGTATGAACACGGAGCTAACCCGAAATGTGATGATCTATAATGTCTTGGCTGCTAAATTGTAAGTTTTTTGGAAGAATATTGTCTTTGGGAAGAACCGCAAGGTACCGTTCGTCGTTGGTGGTATATATTCTTTTAAAGATAGGATTGAAATGGCCTATGCGATCGACAACTTCGCTAATGAAGTCTTCATGGTGCACCAAATCATTGCACCCTAAATGAAACACACCTGTTTTATTTCTATTGATTAAATAATGAATTTGTTGGGTGAATTTGTCATCATTGGTGACGTTTATAACCAGATTTGGAAAAACTTCTACGGGTTCATTCCCCCAAATGGCCTGTTTAATCTGTTTTATTCGTGGAGAGCCATTGCCGAAGACCATGGGTACGCGAAGAATGGTCGTTTTCTTTTTGGGCAGACGCAACAACATGTTCTCAATCTTTATTTTTAACCTTCCATAAACACTCTCTGAAAGTGTTTTGTCATTTTCATAGGAGGGGTATTTGCTATAAGCGTCAAAAACGTTGGCGGAAGAAATAAAGTAAAGCTTACAATCGTCTCTTTTTTTCAGGTATTCGACAATGTGTTGGTGTGCCAGTATTTGAGCCGCAAAATTACCCCGTATCGCCGAAATAATATATTGGGGGTTTACCTTTTCAAGCAATTGAACCACATCATCCTCGTGCATGTCGTACTTAAAGAACTTTTGATTGCTCTCGAAAGCCCGACGGGCCGAATTATAGGTTCCATAAGTGTCATAATAGTTGTAGAGTTCTTTATAAAGCGCATTTCCTAAAAACCCGCTTCCACCTAATATGAGTATTTTTTTTGACTGCAATAGTTAAAATATTGATTGACCGGTTGCCGTGGTCAGTTTTTCCAAAGCTTCCATACCTAATTTTGAGTTTCCTTTTGGATTGAGTCCGGGGGACCAGGTGGCTACGCAATATTTCCCGGGTAAGACCGCAACAATACCACCACCAACACCACTTTTGCCGGGTAGGCCCACCTCAAAGGCAAACTCTCCTGCTTCATCATAAAAACCGCAGGTAAGCATGATAGAATTAATTCGTTTTACCTGTCTTAGTGTGAGTTGTTTTTGTTCACGTTGACAAAGACCTCGGTTCATGAACATAAAAAATACCTTTGTCAATTGTTCGCATGTCATTTGAAGAGAACATTGATGAAAGTAAAAATCCAATACCGTCTCAACATCATTCTTTAAATTACCATACGATTTCAACAAATTTGCAGCGGCATAGTTTCTGAATCCGGTCTCCTTTTCAGATTTTGCGATGGTCTTATCAAAATCGATGGTCTGGTCATTGCACAAATCTCTTACGAATTTTAGAAAATCGGCTTTTGGATTTGAAAGTTTAGTAACCAATACATCGGCGACTACAATAGCTCCCGCATTGATTAGGGGGTTTCTAGGAATACCATTTTCCATTTCTAAAAGCGATAGATGGTTGAACGGGTCACCTGAAGGCTCCACATCTACACGCCGCCATAAATCTTCGCCAACCATAGCAATGGCCTTGGCAAGGGTCAGTACTTTTGAAATACTTTGAATAGAAAATTTTTCTGTGGAATTACCAGCTCCAAAATCATTTTTTTGGGCATCCACCAAATGGATACCGAATTTATAGCGATCAACTTTGGCAAGTTCTGGAATATAGGTTGCCACCTTGCCTCGATCTTCTGTCGATTGACAGCCAGAGGCTATATGGTCCAAAATTAGTTGATAGTCTATCGTCATACATTATAGAAAGGTAGTTTTACAACGGTCGCAGGTACCAAATTCTTGCGTATCTGCACATTTATTTTGGTGCCTGTTGTCGAAAGATTTGCGGGGACATAGCCGAGTCCGATACCTTTTCCTATCGAGGGAGACATCGTACCTGAAGTAACCGTACCTATTTTTTCACCTTGAGGGTCAACAATATTATAACCATGCCTTGGAATACCTCTTTCCTCTAAAGCAAACGCAATAAGTTTTCGTTTAGGGCCCTGTTCTTTTTCCTTTTTCAAGGTATCGCTGTTGACAAAATCTTTGGCAAACTTGGTGATCCAACCCAAACCCGCTTCTAAAGGTGACGTTTCATCGTTGATGTCATTTCCATAAAGACAATACCCCATTTCTAATCGAAGGGTGTCACGTGCGGCGAGACCAATGGGCTTTATGCCATGAGCTGCACCAGCTTCGAATACCTTGTCCCAAACCTGTTTTACTTCTTCATTTTTGCAGTAGATTTCAAAACCACCAGATCCAGTATACCCTGTTGCCGAAATGATCACATGTGGTATTCCGGCAAAATCGGCAACGACAAAATTGTAGAACTTGATGGCTGATAGGTCAACAGAGGTTAGTGTCTGCATAGCTTCTACTGCCTTAGGCCCCTGAATAGCCAAAAGCGAATAGCCTTCCGAGATATTCCGCATATCGGCATTAAAATCAGTATTGTATTTCGATATGTGATTCCAATCTTTTTCAATATTAGCTGCATTTACTACTAATAAATATTGGTCTTCTTTCAAACGGTAAACAATAAGATCATCTACAATGCCGCCCGTTTCGTTTGGCAAGCAACTGTATTGTGCTTTTCCGATGGTCAATTTAGAGGCGTCGTTCGAGGTCACTTTTTGTATCAGATCCAAAGCGGTGGGGCCACTGATTAAAAATTCTCCCATATGGGAAACATCAAAAACACCAACACCCTTGCGCACGGTTTCATGTTCGGCATTTACACCCTCGTAAGAAACGGGCATGTTATAGCCGGCAAAAGGTACTATTTTGGCACCAAGAGCTTCGTGGGTCGCAGTGAGGGCGGTATTTTTCATAGGTAAAGAATGTTTATGGTTTTTACTTTCTCTTCAAGTTCGTGGTTGATAGCCGTCGATTTTTGAAAGGCACCGGTCTTTGCTATATTTCAACCTTTAGGCTCGGCAAAGCTATAGAATATATAAAGGATACAAAAATAGCGGTTGGTAATGTTTTGCAAAAAAAACAGGGAGTACTAGAAACGAGATTAATTCAAGGCGAAACTCTCTCATTTTCTTTATAAGATTTTATATGGCTTACTTTCAATATGGAAACAAAGGGGGCGTTCACCCCCTAAATTAGTTTCTTAGAAGAAAAGTTTTGAGCTCGTCATATTCTTTTATTTGGATAAACTTTTTCTCTTTGTCCATCACCTTTTGAATTTGTGCTGGAATTTCAAGTGATTTTCCGATGGTTTCCTCTACAATATC
The DNA here is from genome assembly GCF_963975415.1 of uncultured Kriegella sp. NCBI lineage: Bacteria > Pseudomonadati > Bacteroidota > Flavobacteriia > Flavobacteriales > Flavobacteriaceae > Kriegella > uncultured Kriegella sp. The sequence goes on along the minus strand of NZ_CAXBGN010000014.1, from coordinate 75,954 downwards.
CAAGAATTTAACGGGATGCGCCGTCTCTAAAAAGATACCAAAAGTGTCGTGATGCTCTGACTGATATTTTTTTAGCCCGAGATACCCTACCGCACCATGCGGGTCGGCAATGTAGTTGTTTTCCTTATATATATCCTGCATGGCCTTTTTTGTTTCTTCATCGGTAAAAGCGAATGAAGAAAGATTTTGGTTCAATGCCTCAAAATTATCTTGATATAAATGTCGAATGCGTATGAAGTTACTAGGGTCGCCTACGTCCATAGCGTTGGAGATGGTCGCCGTTGAAGGTTTCGGATTGTAATTTTGTGTACGCATAAATTCAGGCACGGTATCATTGACATTGGTCGACGCTATAAAATGTTTTACAGGCATGCCTAACCGTTGTGCAACCATTCCTGCGCAGATGTTTCCAAAATTGCCGCTGGGTACAGAGAACACAATTTCTTTTCCTTTAGATTTTACTTGTTTGTAGGCTAAAAGAAAATAGAATAATTGAGGAAGCCATCGTGCAACATTAATAGAATTCGCTGAGGTCAGCTGCATTTGCTCAAGCAGTTCTTTATCTAAGAAAGCTGTTTTTACCATTTCTTGGCAGTCATCAAAAGTGCCGTCTACGCTTAAGGCAGTAATATTTTGCCCAAGTGTGGTCAGTTGTCTTTCTTGAATATCACTAACTTTTCCTTTTGGGTATAGAATGACCACTTTCACTCCAGGTACGCCCAGAAATCCATTGGCTACGGCTCCACCAGTATCACCCGATGTGGCTACGAGTACAGTTACTTCTTGGTTCTGGTTTTCTGAAAAATACCCTAGACAGCGTGCCATAAAACGAGCGCCGACATCTTTAAAGGCCATGGTCGGGCCATGAAACAATTCTAAGGTGGCTACATTTTTTTCAATTTGAACGACTGGAAAATCAAAATCGAGTACCTCTTTCAAAATATTTTTTAAAGTGGCGTCGGGCAGGTCATCTTGAACATACTGATGAATAGCCTGAAATGCTATTTCAGTAGTCGATAGCTTTTCAATATTCTCGAAGAAGGATGCGGGTAACGCTGAAATACTTTCCGGAAAGTATAATCCTCGGTCGGGTGCTATTCCTTTAATAACCGCGTTTTTAAATGATACGTTAGCGGCTTTCTTGTTTAGACTGTAAAAGTTCATGGTTATGCTAAGATTTTTTATGTGGGGTGTTCATACCCCCATACTTCCTTGTTGGTTTTGAAGCAATTTTATTCCCATACTATTGATTTTAGACACGTGAACATCATTTTCCACAGCTATTTCCCCATATATCTCTTTCATTACTTGGGCTACTTTTCGTGCTGTGTCCTCTCCTTTACTAAAGGCAAAAATAGAAGGTCCTGAACCAGATATGCCACAACCAAGGGCTCCTGCCTTCAAGGATTCTGATTTTACCTTGTCAAATTCGGGAATCAACATAGAGCGTATGGGTTCAACAATATGGTCTTCTAAAGATCGACCTATCAAAGCGTAGTCGTTTGTAAACAACCCTGCGATGAGTCCGCCGACATTGCCCCATTGCTTGATGCCATCCTCCAAAGAAATCTTTGTCTTCAATATTTTTCTAGAATCGGATGTTTTTACTTCTATTTGTGGGTGTATCACGGTAGCCCATAACTCATTGGGACTGTTTATCGGAATTATATCCAAAGGATTGTAACTACGTACCAAGGTAAAACCGCCGAATAGGGCAGGGGCCACATTGTCGGCATGTGCGACACCACTGGCTAAACGTTCGCCTTCCATCGCAAACTTTACCAAATCCAATTGCGAAAATGGTTTGCCCAATAATTCGTTCATGCCCCAAACAGCACCTGCAGAACTTGCCGCGCTGCTTCCGATACCACTTCCGGCCTTAATTTTTTTAAAGATTTCTATTTCAAATCCGCCTTCATAAGTACTCGCCGCTAATAAAGCTAGTCCCGCTACTCCAGCCACATTTTTATCGGTTTCCATCGGTAAATCTTGCCCTGTTAATTTGGTGATGTGTATACCACTTTCAGGTACTTTGCGTATAATCATTTCATCACCAACAGAGTCAAGCGCTACGCCGAGCACGTCAAATCCACAAGAAATATTGGCTATGGTTGCTGGGCTGAAAAGGCGTATTTCATGATTGTTCATAAGCTTCCTATTGCTTTTTGACATATGTTTAGAAATTCCCGATTCTAATAATATCGGCAAAAATTCCCGAGGCGGTGACATCGGCTCCTGCACCGGCACCTTTTATAATCATAGGCTGATTGGGGTAGCGTTCTGTATAAAAGAGCACAATATTATCACTGCCTTCCAAATTATAAAAGTCATGTCCCTTGGGAATATGCTGTAGTCCCACACTTGCTTTTCCATTCTCAAACTGGGCAACATATTTTAATTTGCTGTCGGTATCGGCGGCAGCTTTGTACATTTCCTGAAAAGAGGCCTCGTGTTTTGTTAGGGAGTCAAAGAAATCTTCATTCGTTGTAGTGGCCAAACTCTCTTCGGGTAAAAACGGCTTGTTCCCTATATCCTCGATATCTAGTTGATTTCCACTCTCTCTCGCCAAAATTAAAATTTTGCGCATCACGTCGATACCGCTGAGGTCAATTTTTGGGTCAGGCTCTGTATATCCTTCCTCTTGAGCTTGTTTTACCACATCGTGAAAAGTGGTTTTGCTATCAAAATTATTAAAAACAAAGTTTAAACTACCTGATAAAACGGCTTGAATTTTTAGAACCTTATCGCCAGAAGCGATTAAATGTTTTAAGGTGTCTATTATTGGAAGACCAGCGCCTACATTGGTCTCGAAAAGAAAAGGGGCATTATATTCACGGGCCAAATTCTTTAAGTCGATATAATTGGTGTAATTTGATGAACAGGCAATTTTATTGCAGGTTACTACCGAAATGCTGTTCTTTAAATAAGAGGCATAGGTAGAAGCAACTTCGTCACTGGCCGTATTATCAACAAAAATGCTATTGCGATAATTAAGTCGATTGATCTTGTCAAAAAACAGGGCTTTGTCAGCTTTTTCGCCGTTTTTTAAAACTGCTTCCCAATTTTTCAAAGAAATACCATCTTCATCGAAAAGCATATTACGGGAGTTCGAGATGCCGATAACCCTAATATTCAATTTTAGGTTTTCTTTTAAATACTTACGCTGTTGTTGAATTTGATTTAGGAATTTAGAACCTACATTGCCCACACCCATAACAAAGAGGTTGAGTTGCTTTATATTTTCCTCAAAAAACTCTTCGTGCAGGGCATTCAGCGCCTTTTTTACATCTTCTTTTTTTATTACTGCCGAGATGTTCCGTTCCGAGGCACCTTGGGCGATGGCCCGAATGTTTACGTTGTTCCTTCCTAGGGTACTGAACATCTTACCGCTCAGGCCTTGGTGACTTTTCATATTGTCTCCAACGAGGGCAATAATGGCCAGATTACGTTCTGCGATTACGGGCCAAATCTTTTCACGCTCGATTTCATATTCGAATGCCAGATTAACAATTTCCACTGCTTTTTCGATATCACTATCCGATATGCCCACGCAAATAGAATGCTCTGACGAGGCTTGGGTAATAAGAACCACACTGATATCATGAAGCGATAACACTTCGAAAAACCGCTTTGAAATACCGGGAATACCCACCATTCCGGGGCCTTCTAAAGATAATAGGGCGATATTTTCTACATGGGTAATGCCGCGAACCGTTTTTCCTTTTTCCGTTTTATTCTTGGTGATGAGTGTTCCGGCACTCTCGGGATCAAAGGTATTTTTTATATGGATGGAAATTCCTTTGGTCAAAACTGGTTGAATCGTTGGCGGGTACAATACCTTGGCTCCAAAATGGGACAGTTCCATTGCCTCTTCATAAGATATATGGGGTATCGCGTGCGCCTGTTTTACAATTTTAGGATTTGCAGTATACATGCCGCTAACATCGGTCCAGATTTCTAGGACTTCAGCATCGAGGGCCGCGGCAATAAGGGCGGCCGTAAAATCAGAACCGCCACGACCTAAAGTTGTTGAGTTACCGTTGATTGAGGAAGCAATAAAGCCCGGAACTACGATTATCTTGTTTTTTGTTTCCCCCAGTATCTGTTTGCATAGCTTATTGGTAGTTTTCGTGTCAACGACTGCTTTGCCATTAAGGTCGTTGGTCTTTATGAACTTCCTGCTATCCAGATAGACAGCGTCTAACTGTTGCTCCGCAAAAAACTCAGCGATACTATATGAAGACAGTAATTCTCCGTAACTAACAATCTTATCGGAGAGGCGTGGAGTAATCTCACCGATTAGATATGCTCCTTCCAATAGAGTTTCGAGTGTGTTGAGGTCGCTCTTTACTTTGCTCAGAGCTTTGCTCTGCTTGTTGATGGGGATTAACTTCTTTATCGTATCGATATGTCGGTCCTCTATTTCCTTCAGAACCTTTTTATATCGCAAATCTTGCGCGCTGGCGAAATCAGCTGTCTGTAGCAATAAATCGGTAACCCCTCCAAAGGCGGAGACGACTACGATAGTCTGGTCGGCATTTACGTCTGAAACGATATTTTTGACCAATGTTATATTTTGTGCGTTGGCGACCGAAGTTCCACCGAATTTCAAAATCTTCATGATGTACTAAAAATTAATTTGAACTGACTCAATTTTTGCGGTGATACGCAAACCGGACGGATATATAGCTGCTTACCCCAAAGGGGTTGTGGCAATAGATGTAATGCCATCTGTGGGAGTAGAAAAAAATTGTTGTATGTAATCGTCGTAAAAAAGCATACTTCTTTGAAAGTTTCAAAAGTACTACTTTTGAAGAGCTAATCAAATGTTCTGTAAAAAATTTACAGAATATCCAACATTTACTTAAATTTTTTGACGAATGAAGCTTTTTAATGCCGATCAGATATATGCCGCTGACAAATCAACAATAGCCAATCAACAAATAAAGAGCGATGAACTTATGGAGCGGGCGGCAGTTCAGTTGTTCAATTGGCTGCACTTGCGCCTTCAGGGAGCGTCGGTTAAGATTCATCTGTTCTGTGGGATAGGGAATAATGGTGGTGACGGGGTTGCACTCGCTAGACACCTGCAGGATCACGGATATAATATTGGTGTGTATGTAGTTAATTATAGTAAAACACGCTCAAAAGATTTTCTTATTAATTTAGAGCGTTTAAAAGAACGAAAAGTATGGCCTGTTTTTTTAGAGGAGGGTTCAACACTCCCTGAAGTCGGGCGGGATGATATTATTGTAGATGCTATTTTTGGTATTGGTCTAAATCGTCCGCCGGCACCTTGGGTCATTGATTTAATGCGGCATTTACACAAGTCGGAGGCTTTGGTGCTTTCTGTGGATATACCTTCCGGATTATATATGAACGATGTACCCAAGGAGGAAGATGCGGTTGTAAAAGCGAATTATGTGCTAAGTTTTCAAGCTCCGAAACTGGTGTTTTTTCTTCCTGAAACCGGGGCTTATATGGAGCATTGGGAGGTTTTGGATATTGGCTTGGATCAAAATTTTTTATCGCAACTGGAAACGGAATACCGACTTATTGGCAAGAGCGAAGTATTGTCTTATTACCTTCCTCGCGAGAAATTTGCACATAAGGGTACCTACGGGCATTCGTTGATCATGGGTGGAAGTTATGGTAAAATGGGGGCTGTTGTGCTATCGGCCAGGGCTGCACTTCATTCGGGTAGCGGATTGGTTACTGCTTATGTTCCAGAATGTGGGTATGCCATCATGCAAACGGCGCTTCCCGAAGCAATGGTTATTGTTGACGCCCATAAAAAGAATATTTCACATATAAATTTTGATATTTCGCCAAAGGTTATCGGACTAGGAATCGGTATGGGGAAGGAGGCCTCTACGGTAAAGGCGTTATCCGATTTCCTGAATAAAAATAAAACACCTTTGGTCGTTGATGCCGATGCCTTGAATATTCTTTCTGAAAATCAAGTATTATTGGAGAAATTGCCATCAAAAACTGTTTTGACCCCGCACCCTAAAGAGTTAGAGCGTTTGATCGGGAAATGGGAAAACGATTTTGATAAATTGAAAAAGGCCAAGGAATTTGCGAAAAAGTATGATTGTATTGTTGTGATAAAGGGAGCGCATACCATTACGCTTTATGAGGGAAAGGGGTTTGTAAATACCTCGGGAAACCCTGGGATGGCCACAGGAGGAAGTGGAGATGTACTGACCGGAATCATTACCGGGTTGATAGCCCAGGGTTATGAACCGCTTGAGGCTACTATTTTTGGAGTATATCTTCACGGAAAGGCTGGTGATTTGACTGTAGAGAATACCGGATACCAGGCGCTCACAGCTACAGGAATCGTTGAAGGTATCGGTGCTGCCTATTTAGATCTGTTCAAGGTCCCCGAGGAGCCCCAAGTTCAGCATGAACATTCGGAACAACCGCAATAGTATAAATTTTGGTCTGGCGACATGAGGTGTCAAAAATATAGGGATGTAGTGGGTATCTTTTCCAACAGAAACTATACTGTTGGTTTTGATTGACAATTATTTTCCTTTAACCCTTCTCTTTACCCAAGTGAGGGCATTATCGAATTCTATAAAAAATTTCATAGGCTTTTTATAAAAAAGCTTTTCAATTTTAAAGTTGTGCATATCGATTTCCTTGATCGAAACAATAGCAAAGGCTTTAAGATTGTCTAATTGCCTCAAATAAGAGTAAACGGTCGGATCGACGGCATATGAATGTTTGCGAAGGCTGATATACCCAAAATTCTTTTCGCGAAAGTGAATTTCTGAAATTCCAATTATTTGGTATGTTCTTTCTAGGGTGAGGGTAGCACCTTCTTCGAAAATAGCCACCATATAATCATCGTAAACTTGAATTTTTCCAATCTCGAGTTGATATTCCCTTACAACAATCGTTTTTTTCGGTTGTCCCACTTTCATTTCATGTATTTTATAGTGTCTGGGACGAAAGTAGATGTAAGTACAGTTTTACGATAAAAAATTAGATTAAAAGCTTAAATATCGTTTATACTGCCTTTAGGGAGTAGTAGCCGTATTTTATTTTCATGTGCCTTTTTGTTGAACATAAAAAAAGGGAGTCATTTCTTATGACTCCCTTTTTTCAAATTTCTTATGGAATTTTATGTTTTCGACGATTTTTCAGCTTTCTTAATTTTAATGGTAAGCTCGCCTTTTTTCGAATCCAAATCCATGAAGATACTGTCGCCCTCTTCGAGTTTCGAGTTCACGATTTCCTCTGCCAAGGCATCCTCAATGTACTTTTGAATAGCTCTTTTCAGTGGCCTCGCTCCGTATTGTTTATCAAAGCCTTTCTCCGCAATGTAATCTTTCGCTTTTTCGGTAAGATTAAGGTTGTAGCCTATATCTTTTATGCGTTCGAATAACTTAAGCAGTTCAATGTCTATGATCAAGTGAATATCCTTTCTTTCCAAAGGATTAAAAACAATAACGTCGTCGATCCTGTTCAAGAATTCGGGAGCGAATGCTTTTTTCAATGCATTTTCGATAACACTCTTTTGGTGGGTATCTGCCTGGGCCTTTTTTGCCGAAGTTCCAAAACCAACACCTTGGCCGAAGTCTTTCAACTGTCGCGCGCCAATATTCGAGGTCATGATAATAATTGTATTTCTGAAATCAATTTTCCGTCCAAGACTATCGGTAAGGAAGCCATCGTCCAATACCTGTAACAACATATTGAAAACATCGGGATGCGCTTTCTCAACTTCATCTAACAATATTACCGAATAGGGTTTGCGTCTAACTTTTTCGGTTAATTGCCCGCCTTCTTCATATCCGACATATCCTGGAGGTGCCCCCACAAGTCTAGAGATGGCGAATTTTTCCATATACTCACTCATGTCTATTCGAATAAGTGCATCTTCCGAATCGAACAATTCTTTGGCCAAAACTTTGGCCAATTGTGTTTTTCCGACACCGGTCTGCCCTAAGAATATAAAGGAACCTATAGGCTTATTGGGGTCTTTGAGGCCTGCTCGATTTCGCTGAATCGCCTTTGCTACCTTAGCCACGGCATCATCTTGGCCAATAACATTGGTCTTGATCAGTTGGGGCAGTTCGGCCAATTTGTTGCTTTCTGTCTGTGCAATGCGATTTACGGGAATACCGCTCATCATGGAGACCACATCGGCTACATTGTCTTCAGTAACAATTTCTTTATGCAATTTGCTGTCTTCCTCCCATTTTTCCTGGGCCACGGCCAATTCTTTTTCGAGTCTTTTTTCATCATCCCTTAATTTGGCCGCCTCCTCGTATTTTTGCTTTTTAACAACGCTATTTTTAAGCTCTCGAACATCTTCAAGTTGCTTTTCGAGTACCAATATTTGTTTGGGCACGTCCATGTTTACAATATGGACTCTTGAACCGGCTTCATCTAAGGCATCGATAGCCTTGTCGGGAAGAAATCTGTCCGTCATGTAGCGATTCGTTAATTTTACACATGCGACAATCGCCTCGTCGGTATAATTGACATTATGGTGATCTTCGTATTTTTCTTTGATGTTTTTGAGTATTTCAATCGTTTCGTTTACCGTAGTGGGCTCAACAATTACTTTTTGGAAACGACGCTCCAACGCACCATCTTTTTCAATGTATTGTCGGTATTCGTCTAAAGTTGTTGCTCCAATACATTGTATTTCGCCTCTTGCCAACGCTGGCTTGAACATGTTGGAGGCATCAAGGCTACCTGTAGCTCCACCGGCTCCCACAATGGTATGAATTTCATCGATAAAAAGTATGACGTCATCATTCTTCTCAAGCTCGTTCATTACCGCCTTCATACGTTCTTCGAACTGTCCACGATATTTGGTGCCTGCGACCAATGATGCCAAATCTAGGGTTACAACCCGTTTGTTGTAGAGTATACGCGATACTTTTTTATTGATAATACGCAAGGCCAGACCTTCTGCAATAGCGCTTTTTCCCACGCCTGGTTCCCCTATCAACAATGGGTTATTTTTCTTTCTTCTGCTTAATATTTGTGAAACCCTTTCTATTTCTTTTTCTCTTCCTACAACCGGATCTAGTCTGTTTTCTTCGGCCATACGTGTAAGGTCTCGACCGAAATTGTCCAATACCGGAGTTTTTGATTTTTTGTTGCCTTTTTGAGCGGAAGCACTTCCGAAAGTACCTTCCTTGCCTTCGCTGGCATCGTCTGAATCACTAGGGAACGAATCGGAGGTAGGTGCATCTACAATATCGTCGTCGCTTGTAATCATAAATTTAAATTGTTCTTTGACCCCATCATAATCGACTTTCAGCTTATGTAATAGCTTTGTAGTCGGGTCATTTTCATTTCTTAAAATACAGAGAAGTAGGTGTGCAGTATTGATTGATGAGCTTTGAAAGAGTTTTGCTTCTAAAAAGGTCGTCTTCAAGGCACGTTCCGCCTGTCTTGTCAAGTGTAAGTTTTTTTTATCTTTTTGTGAACCGCTGGGGTTTGGGTTCGAGGGACTAAGAATCTCTACTTTTCTGCGCAGATGGTCCAAATCAACCTCCAAAGCATCTAGAATACTTATTGCTTTTCCATTTCCATCGCGTAGCAATCCGAGCATTAGATGTTCTGTTCCAATAAAGTCATGGCCCAATCTAAGTGCTTCCTCCTTGCTATATGCAATCACGTCTTTTACCCTCGGTGAAAAATTATCATCCATAAAATTATCCTTTCAACCATAAAATTAGTAAATCTAGGTCAATCTTGGGCAAATACTGTACCTATTATTCGACAAAGTTGTTCGAATTGCCGAAAAAGCGATAGTTTACCGAATAATTAACAATCTTATAATCAAACAATCAAGGGGCGGTTGGTGTTAATAAAATTTTGAATAAAGTATGTGATATATACTTGAAAAGTAACGATTTTACGTATATTGGCATGCTTTTTTAACCTAAAAAAAACAGAAGATTTTACAATGGCAGAAGGAGAAAAATTGATACCGATCAACATCGAAGATGAAATGAAATCTGCCTACATCGATTATTCGATGTCGGTCATTGTGTCACGTGCACTGCCAGATGTGCGGGACGGATTAAAACCAGTGCATAGGCGCGTGCTTTTCGGTATGCACGAATTAGGTGTGCGTTCGAACAGTTCGCATAAAAAATCTGCCCGTATTGTCGGGGAGGTTTTGGGTAAGTATCACCCCCATGGTGATACTTCGGTTTACGATACCATGGTGCGTATGGCTCAAGAATGGAGCCTTCGCTATATGTTGGTGGACGGGCAAGGAAACTTTGGTTCTGTTGATGGTGATAGTCCTGCGGCAATGCGTTATACGGAAGCCCGTATGCGAAAAATTGCTGATGATATGCTTGCCGATATCGACAAAGATACGGTCGATCATCAATTGAATTTTGACGACTCCTTAAAAGAACCTACCGTTTTGCCAACACGGGTGCCAAATCTTTTGGTCAATGGAGCTTCAGGAATTGCTGTTGGTATGGCAACGAACATGCCTCCCCATAATTTGTCGGAAGTTGTCGATGGAACTGTTGCTTATATAGATAACAATGATATTGAAATCGATGAGCTGATTACCCATATTAAAGCCCCTGATTTTCCAACAGGCGGTATTATTTATGGATACGATGGTGTGAAAGAGGCCTTTCATACGGGAAGAGGTCGTGTGAAAATAAGGGCAAAGGCCATCATAGAGGAAGTTCAGGGTAGGGAATGTATCATAGTTACTGAGATTCCGTATCAGGTGAACAAGGCCGAGATGATTAAAAAAACGGCAGATCTTGTAAACGAAAAGAAAATCGAAGGAATTTCCACCATTCGTGACGAGTCGGATCGAAAGGGAATGCGCATCGTATATATACTTAAAAGGGATGCAATACCCAACATAGTACTCAATATGCTGTATAAATATACGGCACTACAGTCTTCTTTTAGTGTAAACAATATCGCATTGGTGAATGGTCGTCCTCAATTACTGAATGTAAAGGAGATGATTCATTATTTTGTGGAACATCGGCATGACGTAGTTGTTCGCAGAACTCAGTTTGAGCTTAAAAAAGCTGAAGACAGAGCCCATATATTGGAAGGCTTGATTATAGCCTCTGATAATATTGATGAGGTGATTGCCATTATAAGGGCATCGGCCAATGCCGATCAGGCACGTGAAAATTTGATGGAACGCTTTAAGTTGACAGAAATACAGGCAAAGGCCATCGTAGAGATGCGATTGCGTCAACTTACAGGTCTTGAGCAAGATAAACTGCGGGCAGAGTACGACGAGATAATTAAAACAATTGCCGATTTAAAAGATATTTTAGAGAGGAAAGACCGAAGGATGCAAATCATAAAAGACGAGCTTCTTGAGATTAAAGAAAAATACGGTGACGAGCGACGGTCTGAAATCAACCTTGCAGGCGGTGATTTGAGTATTGAAGATATGATACCCGATGAGCAAGTGGTCATTACCATATCGCATGCGGGCTATATTAAAAGAACACCATTATCGGAATACAAAACCCAGAATAGGGGCGGAGTAGGTCAAAAAGCTTCATCGACGCGTAACGAAGATTTTCTTGAATATCTCTTTGTGGGTACCAACCATCAGTACATGTTGTTCTTTACGCAAAAAGGAAAATGTTTCTGGATGCGTGTCTACGAGATTCCCGAGGGTAGTAGAACATCGAAGGGAAGGGCCATTCAAAATCTTGTCAATATTGAGCAAGACGATAACGTGAAGGCTTTTATCTGTACACGGGACCTTAAAGATGAAGAATATGTGAACAACCATTATGTCATAATGGCCACTAAAAAGGGGATTGTGAAAAAGACTTCTTTGGAGCAATATTCAAGACCGCGCCAGAATGGTATCAATGCCATTGGTATTCGGGAAGATGATGAGTTACTTGAAGCAAAACTCACCACTGGAACCAGTGAAATATTCTTAGGTCTAAAATCTGGTAAAGCCATTCGTTTTGAAGAAGGAAAGACGCGGCCTATGGGTAGAAATGCATCCGGTGTTCGAGGTATTCGTTTGGCCGATGACAATGATGAAGTAATCGGTATGGTGTCTGTACACGATTTTGATGAAGATATACTTGTAGTTTCGGAAAATGGCTACGGGAAACGATCTAGTATCGAAGATTATCGAGTTACGAACAGAGGGGGTAAAGGTGTTAAAACAATATCTATTACCGATAAAACTGGAGGCCTTGTGGCTATAAAGAATGTTTCGGACTCCGACGACCTTATGATAATCAACAAATCAGGTATCGCCATACGTATGAGCGTTGAAGACTTGAGGGTTATGGGGCGTGCTACACAAGGTGTAAGGCTTATCAATTTAAAAGATAATGATTCGATTGCTGCTGTGGCAAAGGTTATGAAAGACGAAGATGATTTGTCTGAAGCCGAAGTGCTGGATATCGAAGTCGACACTGAAGATGGCACGGCTCTTGATAAGTCAAGTACTGACGATTCTGAAGAAGAATAAGCAATAAAAACAAAAAAAACACTAATTATTACTTTAATACAATTGAAAATGAAAACTAGAATTTTGATACTGGCCTCCATGTCTTTTGTGATGGTGGGATATGCTCAGAAAAATGAGATCAAGACGGCCGAAAAAGCTTTAAAAGATGGAAATGCCGCAGCTGCAAAGACCGCACTTGACGGTGCTTCAGGAATGATTTCCGGGGCAGATGAAAAGTTGCAAGCGCAATACTATTTTGTTCGAGGAAAGGCGTATGCCGACTTGGCAAAAAAGGGAGATAATGCGGCTTTTGATGAAGCTGTGTCTTCTTTTAAGAAAGTAATCGATGTCGAGGAGAAAAGTGGAAAAGAGAAATATTCAGATGAAACAAGACAACATTTGGGTACGTTGACAGCCGATTTAGTGAATTCTGCAGTTGAAGATAACGCGAATGAAAACTTCAAAGAGGCTGCTGAGAAACTGTATATGAGTTACAAAATCAGCCCGAAAGACACGGTCTATTTGTACTATGCGGCGAGTAGTGCGGTCAATGGAGGCCATTACGAACCGGCATTGGAGTACTACGAGGAACTTCAGGGCTTAGGTTATGACGGCAGTGGAATTACCTATAAAGCCACTAATGTTGCTACGGGTGAAGTAGAGGAAATGGATAAGACACAACGTGATTTAATGGTAAAGTCAGGTACTTATAAAGATCCCGTAGATGATAGGGCTCCTTCTAAGAAGGCGGAAATTGTTAAGAACATTGCATTGATATACACACAATTGGGCCAAGACGATAAGGCGTTGGAGGCGTATAAGGCTGCAAGGGCGAATAATCCAAAAGACGTGAATTTGATTTTGAACGAAGCCAATCTTTATTATAAGATGGGGGATAAGGACAAGTTCAAGGAACTTCAGTCGGAAGCCGCGGCCTTAGCTCCCGATAATCCAGATTTACACTATAACATGGGTGTTATCAACATGGAGCAAGGCAATTTAGAAGAGGCCAGGGCAGCTTACAAGAAGACTTTGGAAATTAACCCGGGGTACACCAATGCACAATTGAATTTATCTACTACCTATGTAAACGAGGGTAACGGATTGATTGACGAGATGAATTCATTGGGGAATTCAAAGGCTGATATTGCCCGTTATGACGAATTGAAAGAGCAAAAAGATAGTCTTTTTAGACAAGGTGCAGATGTTTTGGAAGAGGCTTTAAAAACCAATCCTGACAACCAGGGTATATTGACCCAACTCAAGAATATCTATGGGGCGATGGGAGATAACGAAAACTTTATGCGCGTCAAGAAATTATTGGGCGAGTAATAAATTTTAGAGTAATTGGAAAAGTAATGACCTCGGCAGCAGTATTGTCGAGGTTTTTTTATATGACCTTTTTGATAACCCTTAAATTGTGGGTATAGGTTCCTGTTTCCGTATTAAATATACCTGTATGGTCTAACCGGTCGATACGGACTTTACCATGGGAGTGAATAATGTAATTATTCTCCATGATTAAGCCTACATGGTGAATGAGACCCTCTGAATTATCAAAAAAAGCCAGGTCGCCTGGTTCACTTTCCTCTATAAAACTTAGGGCACACCCTTGGGTAGCCTGTTCAGCAGCATTTCTGAACAAATGATAGCCATTGATTTTATAAACCATTTGTGTAAAACCAGAGCAATCGATACCAAATGGAGTTTTTCCTCCCCAAAGATATGGGGCGTTCAGGTATAATAAGGCGGTTTCGATAAGGTTTTCTCGATTCTTTTTTCCGGTTATACTGGCGCCATCGAATCTGTATTGTTGTAGTGTCGTAGTTTGAATCGCCGACCCCAATACAATCGGTATTAGAACAGAACCGTTTTTTTCGACGATGGATATCAGTTCTGAAGAATACGTGGTATTGGTTGAATTTTCAAGGGCATTGTATTCCTCTTGTTCTATAGTGCTTATCTGATTTGTGCTGACCCAGCCCTCTGATTTATCAAAAGCCATTCTTATTTTGCACCAGAACTTTCGCCTTTCCAAAATTTTGAAATGTTCACCAAAAAGCAACTGGGAAATCAGCTCAGAGGAGTCGTCGGAAATTGCTCTAACAGGCACAGTACTTAGGTGACAAATACCGTATTGCATAAGTTCTGCTTAGTTTCTATCTAAAATTAGTGCAGAAGCACCTCCGCCGCCATTACATATGGCTGCCGCCCCTATTTTTGCATTATTCTGCTCGAGTACATTTAATAAGGTGACAATGATTCTCGCACCAGAACAACCCAACGGATGGCCTAAAGAAACGGCCCCGCCATTAATGTTTACCTTGGCATCTGAAAGGCCTAAAAGCTTCATATTTGCTAAACCAACCACTGCAAAAGCTTCATTGAACTCAAAATAATCTATTTGGTCAATGGAGATTCCTGCCTTGGCTATGGCCTTGGGCAATGCTTTGGCGGGAGCTGTGGTAAACCATTTGGGCTCTTGCGCGGCATCGGCATAACTTCGTATGGTGGCCAGTGGTTTTAGATTTAACTCCTTGGCTTTAGTAGCGCTCATTAATACAAGAGCCGCAGCACCATCATTTATTGTGGAGGCATTGGCAGCTGTTACTGTCCCGTCCTTGGAGAAAGCTGGCCGTAAAGCGGAAATTTTTTCCATTTTCACGTTTTTGAACTCCTCGTCCTCGGAAATCACTAGTGGCTCACCGCGACGTTGGGGCACTGAAACAGGAACTATTTCATTATCGAATTTTCCTGTTGCCCAAGCCTTGGAAGATCGTTGGTACGATTGAATGGCAAAGTTATCTTGGGCTTCTCGACTAAATTCGTACTTTTTTGCACATGCATCCGCACAAACTCCCATAGCATTTTGGTCGTAGGCATCGACCAAACCATCTTTCTGCATTCCATCGATTAACGTCGCAGGTCCAAATTTTTGTGCTGTACGCATATGAACATAATGGGGAATAAGGCTCATGTTCTCCATTCCACCGGCGACTGCAATGTTAATATCGCCCAATTGGATTGCTTGGGCGGCTTGCATCACAGCCTTCATCCCAGAGGCACATACTTTGTTTATGGTGGTGCAGGGTACACTATCAGGTATACCTGCCGAGAGTGCCGCTTGTCGCGCCGGTGCCTGACCGGTACCCGCTTGCACTACATTGCCCATCAATACTTCATCGACTAGATTCGGGTCAAGATTGATTTTCTGCAGAGCACCTTTAATTGCGGTAGCTCCCAATTGAGTAGCCGGTATTGAAGATAGTCCTCCCATAAAACTGCCAATGGGGGTTCTGATTGCCGAGACGATAACAACATCTTTCATAATGAAACATATTACGATTGCGAAAATAATAAATTAAAACACAAAGATGTCGGTAATGGCTCCAAAAGCACTGCATGAATTTATATTTTTCTATTTTTGAGGATACCTATTTTCATAATGCGAAAATTCTTGGATAAAGTTTATAAAAATCAATCGCTTATTTATAAGTACATTCTGTACATCGCCTCCATTTTTTGTATTGTATTTTTCTTTCCGAAAGGAGGTAAATTCAAATACGAATTTCAAAAAGGGAAACCTTGGCAGTACGAAAACCTGTATGCTCCCTTTGATTTTTCGGTAAAGAAGGGCGATGCTGAAATTGCAGAAGAACAACGTGCCATTAGGGAACAGCGGACCGATTATTATAGATTCGACGATAGTATAGAACAAAGAGTATATGAGGATTATGAATCGAATTTCGAATCAACTTTTAAAGCAACTGATTTCAATGATAATCTTAAACTTCCATTAAAGGAGACGGGAGAAGAAATTTTAGATGCCATCTATGATCGTGGTGTTGTTGCGGAATTTGCCGGGGGTCGTATGGATAACCAAATATATTTGGTTAAAGACAACGAGGCTAAACGTATCGATTCCAATGATTTGGTCCTTTCGAAAAATATCGAAAACATAGTAGCTGAAAGTCTAAACAACAAGGATCTTGGTGGTTTCAATTCTTACTTCCAAGATTTATTTTTTGATCTCATAGAGCCCAATGTTTTTTATGATAAAAGTTTATCTGAAAAAGCATTGGAAGACCAGCTTTCAAATGTGTCCTTAACACGCGGGGCGGTCGACGCGGGCAAACTGATTATAGCCAAAGGTGAAGTGGTCGAAGCTGAGAATTTAAAGATTTTAAATTCATTACGGGACGAGTACCAATCTGAATTGTGGACGTCTAACAACTACTATTTTATTCTCTTCGGTTATACGATTTTGGTGGCTTTGGTGCTCATGATGCTGTTTCTTTTCTTGAAAAGGTATAGAGACGGGATTTTTAACAACAATACGAAGGTTACATTTATTTTCTTCAACATACTATTGATGGTTTTTGTGACCACTTTAGTTGTCAAATATGATGAGTCGTACGTTTTTGTCGTTCCCCTATGTATTCTACCCCTGCTTTTAAAAACATTTTTTGATGCTAGGCTTGGACTTTTTGTACATGTGCTTACAGTTCTGATTTTGGGTTTTGTGGTACCCAATAGTTTTGAATACATATTTCTCCAGATTATTACGGGAATCGTGACCATATTGACAGTTTCGGAATTGTATAAGAGAGCGAATCTTTTTATCTCCGTAGGACAGATTACCCTAATCTATATTGTTGGCTATTTGGCCTTCCATATCATTCATGAAGGCAACTTAGATAACATACAATGGCTTACAGTTGGGTTGTTTTTACTGAATGGAATGATCACACTTTTTGTACAACCCTTAATTTATGTTTATGAGAAGGTCTTTGGCTTGGTGTCCGATGTTTCATTATTGGAACTTTCCGATACAAATTCTAAGTTACTGAAAGAACTTTCGAATAGGGCGCCGGGAACCTTTCACCATTCTTTACAAGTTGCTAATTTAGCTGAAGCCGCAGCGAATGAAGTGGGCGCGAATGCCATGTTGGTCAGGGTAGGAGCATTGTATCATGATATTGGTAAAATGGGTAGTCCTACCTATTTTACGGAAAACCAAATTACCAATGTTAATCCACATGATGAACTTTCGCCTAGCGATAGTGCAAAAATTATTATCGACCATGTAATTAATGGCATAGAGATAGCTCGAAAAAATAATCTGCCCGATCGTGTGATCGACTTCATAAGGTCTCATCACGGAACTACGCTGGTGTATTATTTTTTCAAAAAGCAACAAAGTATTGACAACGACGTAAACGAAGATGATTTCAGGTATCCAGGGCCCATACCTTTTTCTAAAGAAACGGCTATTCTAATGATGGCCGACTCCGTCGAGGCAGCTTCGAAGAGTCTTAAAAATCCGACATTTTCTGTCATTGATGAATTTGTGGATAAAATTATCGCTGGGCAGATGAACGCTAACCAATTTTTGAACGCTAATATTACTTTTAAGGAGATTCAGCTCATTAAAAAAATCTTTAAGCAAAAGTTGACCAATATTTACCATTTAAGAATAGAATATCCAGAATAGTTGCAGCTTTAAAATAGTAGTAAAAAAAACTAGAAAATAGTTGCGTCATAGAATTGGAAAAAGTACATTTGCAACCGCATTTCAGGATGCCAGTTCATTGAAGGAATAAATAGGAGAGGTGCCGGAGTGGTAACGGAGCAGATTGCTAATCTGTCGACGCGCAAGTGTCGCATGGGTTCGAGTCCCATTCTCTCCGCAATTTCCTTTGAAATATTACTTTTTACGCTTCGGGGTGTAGCGTAGCCCGGTTATCGCGCCTGCTTTGGGAGCAGGAGGTCGCAGGTTCGAATCCTGCCACCCCGACTTTTTAACATATCAATTGTTACTAAAAACCTGTTAATCGAATGATTATCAGGTTTTTTATTTTTTAGAGAAATCAAATGATTCGATTTAATGCGTCAACAAAAGTCAACAAATCGGATAACAAAACCGTTTTAACATTTGTGTTGACCTAATTGTTAAAGCAGCCTTTTTGGTTCGGTAAATAAATGTATCTTTATAAGTGATTTGGCTTTCGTCTGACAACACCTGTTGTTAACTAAAAGACGAAACAAATGAAAACATCGACCACCTTCAGTATTTTGTTCTGGGCAGACTTCGCAAGGGCAAAAGACAAGCAAGCTTCCCTCTATGCCAGAATTACCGTAAACGGAAAACGGGCGACCATTAGCCTAAAACGAAAAACTCTGGTCTCCGATTGGGACATCCACAGAAACAGGGCAAAGGGAAACAACCAAAAATCCAGAATGCTCAACAGCTATCTGGACGAAACCTACACCTTTCTTTTTGAATGCTACCGGGAATTAAAAACGGAACGCAAACTAATTACCGCACAAGCCGTAAAAGCAAGGTATTTTGGAGAGGACGACGATAGCCATTCCATTATGGACATCATTAATTACCATAATGAGGATATGGAGGGCAAGCTGAAATGGGGCACCCAAAAAAACTATTTCACTACCCAACGCTATATTTTCAAGTTCCTAAAAAAAGCATATAAGACTACCGATAAGTATTTACAGGAACTGGATTATGATTTTATAATAAAGTTCGAAAAGTATCTGCGGAGCTACGTTCCGGAGGACCACCAGAAACCGATGGGCAACAATACCGTAATGAAACATATCGAGCGGTTCAGAAAGTTGGTACACCTGTCGCAAAAATTGGGATGGATAGAACGTGACCCGTTCATCAACTTTAAATCCAAGTTCATAAAAAAGGAACGCGGGTTTTTGAGTCTGGACGAACTCCAGGAAATCGAAAATAAGGAACTGACCATTGCAAGGTTACAAATGGTAAGGGATTTGTTCGTTTTCAGTTGCTATACAAGTTTGAGCTATATCGATGTCATCCATTTGACGGAAGATAACATCTGTATAGGCATTGATGGAGAATTATGGATTCATTACAGACGTGAAAAAACAACCAAACCCATCCGTATACCATTGCTTCCAAAAGCTTTGGCCATTATCGAAAAATACAGAAACAATTACAAAGCCGTTGCCCAGGGTAGACTCTTTCCCAAAATATCCAACCAAAAGCTGAACTCTTATTTAAAGGAGATTGCGGATGTCTGTGGTATCAAAAAGAACCTGACCTTTCACATTGCCAGGCACACATTTGCTACTACCGTTACATTGAGCAATG
Organism: uncultured Kriegella sp.; assembly: GCF_963975415.1. Lineage (NCBI taxonomy): Bacteria > Pseudomonadati > Bacteroidota > Flavobacteriia > Flavobacteriales > Flavobacteriaceae > Kriegella > uncultured Kriegella sp. The sequence goes on along the minus strand of NZ_CAXBGN010000014.1, from coordinate 56,356 downwards.
GTATACCTATTGAAACGGTATCGAAGCTGTTGGGTCACTCGAAAATTTCGACCACCCAGATTTATGCCAAGGTCATTGAGCGTAAAGTAAGCGATGATATGCAAAAATTAAGGGTGCAATTTTCTGAACAGAAAGATGATTCAAACAAAGCTTATCACAATATGTGATAGGCACTTTAATAACCAAAAACTATAAAATGGAACTATCAATAATAAAAGAAAAAATCTTTACGATTAGAGGATATAAAGTCATGTTGGATTTTGACCTGGCCGAACTTTATGGAGTTGAAACAAGAGTGCTGAAACAGGCAGTGAGACGGAACATCGACCGTTTCCCCAATGATTTTATGTTTGAACTGACCAAAGAGGAGTTGGAGAATTGGAGGTCACAATTTGTGATGTCCAATGAATCTAACAAAATGGGATTACGATATGCTCCCTTTGCATTTTCTGAACAAGGGGTTGCCATGCTCTCCAGTGTACTGAAGAGTAAAAAGGCCATACAGGTAAACATTTCCATTGTTAGGGCTTTTGTAATGTATAGAAAGCATCTTGCGGACTATGGGGATTTAAAGGAACAAATAGCCAAACTTGAAAAAGAAATGAACGTTAAATTCAAGGACATCCACCAAGCGTTGAACTACCTATTGCAAAAAGATAAAGTACAGATTGACCAACAGAATAGGGAACGAATTGGGTTTAAAACCAATGATAAAAAACCAAGCCGATAAAGCTTGGTTTTTAGGTTTATATAGTACAGTAATTTTGTTAAAGAGTTGTCTCCAATACCACTTTTCTGCTCCCGTTCCGTTCCATCAGTTCCAGCATCAACTTTTCGTTATCGCCTAGGACAAACTTTGGAAGCACAAATACAAACCGTTGCGATTTCCCATCAGCAATAGCGTTGGGCATTTTATATTTATAAACAACCTCTTGTCTCAACCGTTGGTAAGAGGCTTTCCGTTTATTGTTGCCATTGGTCCGGTACACATTGAGATAGTCAATTTCGAAATCGATTCCGGATTTGTTCTTGACCTCCATTACCAGATGCACCTCGGAAGCATCGTAGACCATTTTCTGTAACTTTAATCGGATTCCTTTTTTACGTTTTACGGCAATGGTTTCAGAACCGGATCTGAGTAAATATTCACTAGCTCTTTGAAAATAAGCGGTTCTATCCTTATTGGTGGCGGTTGCTGGATTTTCAGTTTTGAGTATTTCCATTGTGGGGCTTTCATTGCCAATGCTTTCATCCTCGTCGATGAAGTAGTTCAGTTTGGTAAGTTTTTCGGAATATTTCAAGATATAGGAATACACCTTACCGTCACTGGTAACGGCCAAAAGATTGCTCTCGGTTCCCGGTTTTGCCTGTAACAGTCCAAAATACTGTTCCTTTTCACGGTTGTAGGTGAACACAAAATGGGAAATTCCTGTAATGCCCTGCCTTATGGGATTGGGAAAAAACAGGGCAACGTTCTTTTGGTCATTGGCATAAATGGTGTCGAGTGGTTTCTGTGCCTGTATAGATGTTGTAAAGGCCAATAGCAGTAATGTGATAAAAGTTTTCATAAGAGTAAGTTTAATAATTGCCCATCATGGGCTTTCCTTGAAATTTGGTCTTGGATATTTTTAAAATGAGTTTGTAGTTATCAGTTATTGTAACCTTGACATTGCGATGGTTACGCTGGAAAATTTTTTTGAAACCACTGACCTGAGGCACTCCGGTAATGTTAATGTCGTCCACCATATCCCCAACGATTTCATTGGTAACTTCTGCCCTAAAACTGTTTTCCACATAAATTCCCTCGCTACCGTCCTGATAGTCATGTGCCCTTAATCTTACGGGTTGATGGTTGATGTTTTCAATATCGATGATGGCCCTATTGGGCTTAAAACTGATAAATCCATAAATGGGCGTATTCCTGGAATAACGTTGCCCATAAATCATGGCATCCTTTAGGAGCCGCATCTGTAAGCGATAATTGTTTTTGACGGTCTGCGTACCATCTACACGGACGTAGATAAAACCGTCCGTATTTTTTGCATTCAAATCGTCATTCTCGATGGGGTGGGAAGCAAAAAAGAGTTGGTGCTCCAAAGCACGTTCCTTGACCTCGACTTCGGTTTCCTGCTCATCCTTGACGTCGATGGTGTCCTTTTCCTTCTTAATGGTCGGTTTTGATGGCCTGTACCTCGGATTGATATGTTCATAGGATTGTTCTGAATATTTTATCTGCCCTTGTTTGTAGATACTGTCCACCAATCGCATCTTTTCCTTGTCCAACAAATCCGGGTCATAAACGCCCGTAGAATCCAGTAGCCGTTCATCGTAGATGCTTGGGGCATTGGTTTGCCTAACCTCCTTCAAATCGTTCAGGGCATCCAATTTTGAATCGTACTGTTTTTGATCGTCCTCCAATTCTGGCACGGGAACCTGGTTGTTCTCTAGGGTCGGTTCTTCATCCTCTCCCAATACCAGCATGGCATAGCTTCCTATAAAAAGTAGGATACATACCAATACAATGGAAAAGATGATTTTGTTTTTTTCTACTTTCATTTTATACGGGTTTTATCGTTCACCATTGATTTTTCGTAATGTTTTTTCAAAAAAGTCGGTAATCAGCAATCCGTGGGTATTGTTCGGAAAGTTCCTATCCACCTTGATAAGGTTGCCCGTTGTGATAAGCTCGTAGGTATCGGTTATGGAACCCCGGTTGATTTCAAAAACGGTCCTGGTCTCAAACCTGTAAGGCTCGTTTTGGATATCCACTTTGGATTCGATGCTCAACACTTTTTGCACCAATGAATACTGTAACAAACGGTTATAGACCCCATCGGCCTTTTTCTGTCGATAGAGGGCATCCACTGAGCTGTTGCCCAGCCATAATGCCTTTTCCAGATTCCTTTCATAATTGCTCGCATCGATGTTGTAGAAGTAGGTATGGAACAGCTCCAGGTGCGCCAATGCCTCCACGTTCAGGTTTTCTTGTTGGGAAACGAGCTTCAAGGGAATTACACTACCGTTTGAGTTGACCACAAAGGCACTGCCCACGGTCTCCTTGTGCAGTTTGATGACCATCAGCATGGAAACAATACAGGTGAGCACAGCCCCTACAACGGCCGTCAATACAATAAAGCGGTTCAGCTTAAGGATGTTGTATATGTTTTTATAAGGTGTTTTCATTTTAAGTATGGATGATTAATTGTCTAATGTGCCTTTTAATGTGGATTATCCACCAGTGAAAAGTTTAAGGGTGAACGAGATGGCCCTACGGTACAGTTTGAACTTCAGGAATACGATAAACCCGATGGAGCCCAGTTGCAGCAACGGGGCAAAAAAGCTACTTCCCCAATCCGTTCCGAATAGGTTGCTCCAAAAATTGGTGTTGATTTCGGTATAGAGGTTGTTCAGGAATACATTGACCAAAAAGAAGGCGGCACCAGCATATACACCCCAGCATAGAGCTTAAAGAAATTGTAGGCCAAGGACCGGAACTTTTCAAATACGGCCAGACTGATGACCAATGGAAAAAACGCCTGCATGATGCCCAAAAGGAAAAACCGCTCCGCCAAGAACAAGGGATAGATGAACAAATCCAACAACCACAGAAAAACCCCGATGATAAAGGCTAGCATCTTCAACCCGTACAAAGGGGTGACCAGAGCCTCGTAGAGTATGGCCATTGCTTTTTTGGCGGCTTCCAAGGCACCCACATCCTGTTCGATGTCAATATCCTGCATCTGCAACGGGAGGAGTGCCGGAGCCGTGTCCCGGTATTGGGTCTCGATGGCCACCAAAATGGCATCGAAAACGCCCAATACCTGTGTAGAAAAAATGACCAAAATGACCACAGCTAAGTTTTTGGCCAGTTCCGCAGGGGTCAACCCCCAGGTATAGCCCTCGTTGTTCGCTACGCCCTCGTTGAACCCGTTAAAGTAAGTGTTGGTAAGCTCTAATATTTCGCTCTCTTTTAATTGGGTAAGGGACACCTTTCGGCTATTGTTGACAAAGGAAACGGCATCGTTTACCGAAGCGATGAACTCCTGTACAGTATGGTCCATCTGTTTATGGATGCCCTTTTCGACCTTACGGAACGGGTAGGTAAACTTGGTGGCGTTCAATGCCTTGTTGTATGGGAGAACAAAGAACAGATATGAACTATGTTTTAAATAACCACGCCCTTTAAAATAATCGTGGGTCGCTTTTTGGAGAAAGGTATCGTTGGGCAATTCGTTCGCCGTATAAAGGCTTTTTCTTTAAATGTCCTGTTTGTGAATAACCGTGGCCACGGGCAGTGATTTGGACGCCTGGAACCATGAACCGTGTATGTCCTCAAAATCCTTCTCAGATAAGGAGTATATTTCAGGGGTATCCACTTGGTAACCCAAAACCAAATTGCCATTGTTAGCAAAGATGATATGCCCCTGGATGTCCAAAATGGGATGGTATGCCGATAGGTTAATCCTTCTCATAGTATAAGTGGCTGCTTCTTTTGTTACTAATGGTCTGTGGGAACACCCTGTTGATGTGCATCAAAGCAGGGTTTTTGGTAAGGTGGGTCAGCACTGTATATAATGCTCCGTTCCATAGAAATATGGAAACGATGACCACAAAACTGAACGAAAAGATGATAAACAATAAAGAGCCGATAACGGATGTCATCATCAAGGCGAACAGGGATATGGGCAACCCCATAATCACCGCCCGCTTACGTATGTTTTTATAGACCTCGAACCGTTTCATTACACTACTATGCCTATTAAATAGGTGAAGATGCCCACTACAGCTCCGGCTATGAGGACAAAGACCAGTACTCGTGTAATCCCTTTTTTCAAATCGGCATTTTCACCGAAGAAATGTCCCGCATTGAAGAGGAAGCCGATAAGGAAGATGACCCCAAGGATAATCGGGAAAATGGCACGGATGGTATCGGAAACATCGTTGACGGAATCTTCGATGCCCCCTATTTGGGCAAAGGTTGTACTTGAAATGAGCAAGAGTAGGGTGGTTACATACAATGATTTTTTCATAATGAAATCGATTTAAAATTTGCCTGATTTTGATATTTGAAAAATACTGTATATTGTAATTCAAATAATTGATAATCAGTTGTTTGTGAATAAAATAAATTTTAAATCCGATTGTTTTTGTTTGATGCCAATTGGCATTAAATCATATGGAAATCTGAAAAGACTATGTTGATAACTCTAAAATTTTGGAAGTGCCTGGGCCTCAAAAACGTCAGTTTTTGGATTTCGCTCCTGCAATTCTGCTTTGTTTTTGGTCAGCAAAAAGTGATTATCATCGACCCCGGACATGGTGGAACCGATTCCGGTGCCATAGGTAGAAATGATATATTGGAAAAAGATGTGGTTTTGAATGTAGCCAAAGAAATTACCATACTTAACAAAACCCTTTTTGATGATAGGTTTGCTATCTATTTGACCCGATATGCCGATACCCTGGTTTCCCTAAAAGATAGGGGCCGATTGGCCGGGTCACTTAAAGCAGATGTGTTTGTGTCGTTGCACTGCAATGCATCTTCCAGAACCTCACAAGGAATAGAGGTGTATGTCCATACTTCCAGAAAAAAAGTAAAACATATCAAGGTATCCATTGCCATAGGACTCTCCATTTTAAAAGAAAGTACAGGAAAGCTCGGTTTTAAGGAACGAGGCGTGAAATTTGCCAATTTTCAGATACTTCGGGAGACTGTTGTGTATTGCCCAACGGTACTTGTTGAAATGGGATTTATTACCAATGCCGATGAAGCAGATTATTATTTGAATCCAAAAAACATCAGGGCTATGGCGTTGGCTATTTTGATGGGAATAAAATCATAGTCTATTCCGGATCTTTCTACAAAGATTTGGAAATTGATTTCTTTAAATTTATCAACTCATTCTTTTGTTCATTAATTAGACTTTCAAGTTCATTAAAAATATAATCAAATTTTTCCTTTTTAGAAGTCTTTTCAATGGCATTGGTATCTATAGAACTGGTATTCTTCAGTTGTATCATCATATCCAAATGACTAATAATTTCCTTTTCTTCTTTGGAAAGAAACTCACCATGTTCATTGTACCATTCTTTCTCTTTAAAGATGATTTCTTCATTAAAATTTACATCCATGCATTGATTGAAAATTTTTTCAGAATTATTTTTGACCAGATCTACAAAACTCGCCCATTTATTATCACGTGGAAGTGCCCTGTATTCAAGCCAACGAGGGGATATTAAAAAATCACGTTCCTTAAATACTTCTAAAATTTCTAGTATTGGAGCTACATTTTGTAGAGGCTTCTTCATAGGAAGAAATTCTCTATTTCTCCATAACTCTAATATTGCTTGGCAACATTCTTTTCTCAATTGTTCTTTTTTCTTTCCTGATGGGGCTTTATCAGCATTTTCCATTAACTCGGATATATAGTGAATCATCCATCTTACTAATGTGTTTCCGGTATGTTCTAGCTGTAGTTCTTTAATTATTTTTTTACCCAATTTTAAAATTGCGTCCTCTGAGTGTTTTAACTTTTCCATCTGGTCGTATAAGATAAATTTTTGTGTTGTTCGCTAATCCTAGATCTCGTTTTTCTAAACCATAGACTTTTTCATTTAGTTGTCTTTCAATCTCACATTTAAGAATCAAACACATATTCATCTCCTTTAAAAAATTTAAAATAAAATGAATATTCACTTTGAAAATTACACCGCTGCTTTCAACTTTATCGTGATATTTATATTCCGTAGTTTCGTTCCATTGCCTATATTCTGAAACCACCTTATTTTCAAAGAATGCTTCTTTATGGTATTCACTGTATGAAATATCAAATATGCTTTCAATTTGTTTTCCAAAACAGATATAGTCTCTTCCAATATCCTTCTTAAAGGGATCTTGAACGTCCAATCCTTCATAATCTGAGGATGGATTTCTTAACCATCCTATATATTGAAAACCATTTACGTCAATTTCAAAATCATATTCATCTTTTTCAAAAGGTATTGCGTAGTCATAGGAATCTTCAGCTGACTGAAACGCTCTTAACAAGGCTTCTGAACCCTTATTAGAAACCAAAGCGGACCGAATAGAAATGGATTCATAATTCTCCCCAAAATTCCGACGTACGGATGAAAATGCCATTATCTGATTATTATCAAAAAAATGATCGAACCCCACTTCAGTGTCATATTTTTCATCGTCTATTATGCTTCTCCAATTTTCGTCAAATTTTTCAAACTCATTGTTCCAGTATTTATCTTCTAAGGGAACAGTATCCGCAATATCGGATAACCAATAATTTCCCCAAGTGTTTCCCTTGGATTTTATCCAATAATCCCATGTACCCCATTGGTCTTTATATTCAGGTTCCACGGTTGGCTGAAATTCCAATAACTGATTTACCGCACAAAACATAGCATGATATTCAAAATAGGTTTCCAAATCCTCAACAACGGGGTCGCTTCCGTGTCTTTTACTCATCAAATGGTAATCCCTATCACTCATTTGATTTCTAATATAATCGTCTTCATTAGGGTTACCTGTATAGCCCCATTTGTTGGTTATGAAATAATCTGCAATATTGGCGACATCATTCTCTAAAAGGTTAAAAGGTCGAGCGGCTCCACTATACCAATAAGGTAGAGTATCCATAGGATCGAAATGAAAATTCCTTTCTCTAGAAAATGAAATTTTTGAATTCAATTCGGCTTTACCACCATAGTCATTTTTAATCATATCTAACCCGCTTATCAAAGAGTTATCAATGTTTATTTTTTCTTCCGGGCTAAATATTGAAGTATCATGTTTATATAGGTTAATACAGACTTTCTTAATAAAGAATTTTATTAGAGCATGTGGTAAGTCTTGGTTTAAAAGCTCTTGATATATTTCGTTTTTTAATGAAACCAATTTTATAGGAGATTCTTGGCTGGCTCTCTCAATAGCAATCCACAGGTAAAGTTTAGCTGACATCCAATAAAACATATATTCTTTATCCTGAAAAGGGAAACACTCCTTATGGTTTTGGAATTCAAAGAGCTTTTTTATTATACCTATTTCTCCAAAATTTATAAGTCTTCGGATACAGTGTACCGCCCTCCATCTTAATCTTTTGTCGGGATGACCAAGTATGAATCTTAAGACATCACAAACAATTTGTTCAGGATTGGAAGGTGGAATGAGTTTATCATACCATGAACCATCGCCCGCTTCTTTCTCTATTTTTGAGGTCCATCGTTCTAAGGCCCAGAAAATTAGATTTTCATTTTCTTCAATAGTTAAGTGATTATTTATCGTCAAGCTCAATCCATAAAGTGACTCGTCAGTAAGTTGCTCTATCTTATCCGGAATAACATGAATAATAGCATCAAACAAAACATCATCAGAAACTGAGAATATCTTTGAAAAGCTTCTGACATGAGCTAAAAAGAGGTAGTCATCTTCATTTAATTTATTAAACCATTTGTTTAGAACATATTTGAACTTTTCTTGACTCCATTTTCTCACTCCAGGATGAATTCTCCATTCCTTTAACCTTTCATCAAGTGCTTTTTCTAAGGAATAATAGTTCAACACCTCATTTGAAACATCTACCAAGGCATTTAAATGTCCAACGTATTCCTGTGGGACACAATTCGCTTTTATATCTGAAAGAAAGTTTTCTATTTTCCATCTCTGTTGATAGTCATTATCACGACTAACAATATTCCTTATAGCAATTTCAAGGTCCTTTGAGGAACTTAAATCAATGTTGTCTAAGTTGATCTCATGGGCGTAATCCTCTTTAGAAGAATTGTTACTATATTTGGACTCCTTCTTCCTCTTACTATATGTTCTAAACTCAATAAATTCCTTTAATTGGTTAAGATACTCTTTAGCAATAATTTTACAATTACTTAATTCAGAATACAATGCTTTTATGTGTTCTAAATTTTGCTCCAATAATAAATCTCTTGAGACTATTTTGACAAAATATTTTAGGTTTTCAGAATCTCCATCTGAATTGAACCTAGAAATTGTAGTCCTATACAATCCCATTATATCCTCATGGTAGTAATTACTGTTCAAAGGAAGGAGTGAACTGGCGACTTTATGATTTATAATATTGTTTTCTAATGTTGCTTTTAATAAAATAGGGATATACTTATTTAAACTAATGACATCTCGGTGGTGCCAACGGCAAACTGTCGAAAACACGGATGCAGGATCTAGATTGAAAATACCTTTTATTCCTTCTCCGTATGGAAAATGTTTTTTATCATAATAGCTGAGTTTTTCATCCGCATATTCCAAAAATTGTGCTAATCTATAGGACATTTGAGGATTACTTTGAGTAATTCCCATTTCACTTAATTCTGAAACACATCTAATCTGATAAAATGCTTCATAGTCTACATCTGAGACTGCTTCAATTGCCTTATCAAAATAATATTTTCCAGTTTCCCTATCAATTTTAGAGCCTTTTATTGAGCACTTAATATATAGTTCAGTTGTTTCGGAAGCAGATATCTTGCTCTCGCTAATAAAACTATCTATTTCATTGAGCAGCTTAAGACATAGAGTATGTTTATCCCTTCGATTGATTAATTTCTCCAAAGCTATCAATCTAATCGAGATGCGATTCGAAGTTTTGTTTGAGAATGAATCCAGTATCAAATCAACTTGATCATCGGAAAACTTATTTAACATTAAAACCTCAATAGCTATGGAAGCCAAAAAGTTAAGTTGATCATTTGCCCAATGGGAATAATATCTTAAATCCCAATCGTCTTTAATGTTTTTACAAACAAGCTCAAATTTGGGTGTAAAATCTTTTTCATTTAACCTTGAAGTCAATCTATCAGCCCTTAATTTATAAATAGGCACAGCATGTTTAAAGAATCTTTTAAATTCCCTTTTCTCGTCAGCAAGACTCCTCCTCTTCTTTGGATCTTTCAATTTTTCAGCTTCTATATATTTCTTAGGATAAATATCCTCTACAGTCATTTCTCTACTATTGATTGACTGTATTAACGTTTCTGCCTTAAGACTCAAATGCATTTCCAGTTCTGAGGACTTATCAAAATTGTTGCTGGAAAAATGCGGCACCCTAGTTGGTAAACTATATACTATTTTACTAAGGACCGCAAGGATTTCCTTTTTTGAGAAAAGATTTTGAAAAACCAATACTTCAATGAAATCAATAATAAGAAGGTAAAATGAGTTGTTATACTTCTCTTTACCAGAAATGACTTTGGATAAGTATTCTATAATTTGTTTGAAATTAAAACTATCCGTATTAAAATTGGCCTTGAACAATTTATTAATCAAAAAAACCTGTACTAATATGGGGAGTTTCAAATCTGTTAACCAACCTTTTACCTGATTGCTTGACGAGCGAAGCAAAACATTATCTACAAAGTAATTTCCAGCGGTATAGCGTACACTTTTTGGTTTCCAACGAGAAATGGACAGATAAGACTTATATGGTCCTAGTAATCTTAGTATTGCTTCTGTTTCAAATGCAATATCCAAACTGCTAATAGGATATCTATCCAAGTTTTCATCATTCCTGATTTTATGCCTCCAATCCAACCAATCATTGGCTGTTTTTAGATGTTTTTTAGCTATTTCTATTGTTGATTTCTCCCTTGAATATATTCCTGATAATTTGAGATGGAAAGAACCGCCCCATGTCTTTCTATCTGATACGGCATTAAGCTTAGTTAATGATGCTTCATCTCCAAATTGTATGACCAAATCCGGGTTCTCAATTAATAAATCGCTTAATGCCTTGTCCGTTTTGGATTGTTCAGCTGCAATAAACAATAATTTAAAAAATGTTAGATTATCTGTTTCCCGGTGCGTCATCTTCATAGCCAATTTAGCACGCTCAACATATACTTCTTTATTTCTTATTGGATCTAATGGATATTTCCTTAGTTTTTCATTTAATACAATATCTTTTAGTTCATTTCCAAGACCTGCCTCAAATAATAAATTCCCAAGATTAATGGAAGCATAATCTTCTTTAACAGCCCTCAAAAGAAAGAGATTAGCAATCTTTGTTATTTGCTGGTCATTGGCCTGGTATTTCTTTCTAATGTGATTTTCAAAATCTTCATCTCTGAAACTCAGGTTTCCATTTGACAAAATCAATCCATGCCATATATCAGAGGCAAGATCTATTATTAGATCTTTATCCGTTTCTAGAAGCTCTGCCAAATACAGCACTGGTACTGGACGGGGCAATGTTATTAAATTTATAAATAGATGATCTACCAATACCCAACCATTATTGCCAATTTTGTTTACTGCCTCCAAAATCCTTTCATCAATTAAATCCTCAACAGTTTTTCCATTTGGACGTAGATAATTGATGACTTCTTGAACCCCCTCTTTTTTTAACCCAATTGAATAAGATTGGACTCTTGGAATACCTTGGGTAAGGTCGTGAAAGTGACGAGCCTCATCGTCAGAACTCTTAGGAAAAAAGTGCTTTAAGTGTTGTTCGCTTTCTATCTCCGTAAAGGGTTTCAATAAAATATCCAAGTAATTCTTAGGCAATAGCAGTGATTCTTTTCTATAGGTTCTGGTTGTTACAACTAATTTGAATTCAGGAGGAAATGGCTCTTCCAATAAATCATGTATAAAGGAAGTTTCGTTTCTTTTATTTGCGGCAGTTATACTATTGTCAGCTGCATCAATGATGATTACTAAATATGCATTCTCATTTCTTTTTTTTAGAATTTCTATCGCATCTAAAACCCTTCTCTTAAATTCTTTAATGTAAACATCCTCTGAATCCTCTTTAAAGACTAAAAAGTTTACACCTACTCGTTTTGCAATTTCATTGGATAATTGAACCAAAGCATTCTTATGTAAATGTCTTCTGTCTGTGGGATCCAAATACGACCCATTTCCATAACAATCAAAAGCGATACATTCACAGAAATCAGGTATGGAATTTCTAATTTGCATTGATATTGTTGATTTTCCAATACCTGCAGGACCATGAACACATATGGGGTTACCTGTATTTTTTTCTATCTCTTGAAGTATCGTCTCTAATTGCTCCCTTGGGACACTTTTTGGTAACTTTTCAAAGTTCTGGGGCACAGGGAATAAATTCTCAAGGCTTCCATTATTAAATCCCAGAGTAGCAATGACATCGGTAAGTGTTATTCTAATGTTAGTTTTAGATTCGGGCATCATTTTATCTAAAATTAGCCTTGTTAAACCATTAAATTGGTTTCTGGATACAACACTGGTATTACTAATAGCCTGAATTAACTCTTTCCTTAAATTATCCCTTGAGTTTGAACCGCAGTCTTCAAAATCCAGAAGTCTTATAAAATCTGAAAATTCTGTAACCTTTAAACCAGAAGCATCCATAAGTTTCTGAAAAGCCTCTATATATTTCCTATTTCCTTTTAATAATTGATTAAAACTTACTTTCTTTCCAATGAGCTGTAATTCTTTTTGTATTTCTTGAATAGCACTTAATTGGACAGGATTGAAATTTCGATTACTAACTAATTTTATCTTAATCTTTTTTTGAACCAAGTCTCTTCCATAATTTTGACGAAATGCTTTGTAGATATTAGCTAACCTATGGATTATGGATCCTTGCGATGATTTAGCTTTTTTCCCTTTATAAAGACTATAAAAAGTAAGATTCTTATTGGCATTTCGAGTACTATATTTTAATTGAGATATAATTACTCGGTTAGCTTTCTCGAAATTATCAGAAGAATAATATTCGATTAAATCTATTCCTAATAGTTTCCCCCCACTTGGATCAATTCTATGAGAAAGTGGAGCCTCAATTCCTTCAATAAGAACCGCTTTCAAACCATGTTTGTCAAAATTCAAAAGATCTAAAGACTTTTGAATTGCCCATAATATATGGTAATCATCTCCAGCATTGGATAGATCAGCATCCGGTATAGAGGTATTGTTAATCATCTGTTTTGATGTACTAAGACTTTAATAAACAAAAAAAGCCAATGAATACTCATTAGCTCTCCTATATATTGTTCTATGTGTAATCGCTCATAAATATATTAATTTTTTAACATATTTTCTTGCGGATTCCTACATTTAATTATCTCTTTTATAAGACTATACTCTCTTATCGTTACTCCCTCTGTCAAAAGCCACCAAATTGAACAACTGCCGCATCCGTGAACGAACCCGATTCCCGTAGCGTTCCTCCAACTCCTGGGCATTAAGGTTGGTGGTGGCGTGGGTCTGGATATGATGGTTCAAGAACAGCTCGTAACGGGACAACAATATTTCGCCAAGTACGTTGCAGTCTTTCCCGAAATGCCGTCCGGTAGGTTCTACACCCAAGTCGTCAAAGCAGTAGAATTTTTTATCACTATAATCCTCAATGATTTTATAGCCGATGTTGTTAAAGGCAAAGGCAATATTCCGGGTGGGAATAACCTCATAAAGTTTACGGTGTGGTACAATATGGCGTAGGAGTTTCATCAGGTTGGTTTTGCCACAACCCACAGGACCGGAAAGCAAAATGCCCTTATGGATGTCGATACCGAGTTTTTTACAATTTGCTTCGTCCTTGATGTAATAATTGCACAGCTTGAAAAGTATGTTTCGGTCTTCCTCATAGATCCTGAATTTTTTGCCAAAGAGCAATTTCCCTTTGGCATTGAGATAAACGAGCATTTTATCAAAATCGTAAATGATTTCATTGTTCCTAAATGTTCCTAAGGTATATTGAACACTGCCCTCGATGATGATATGTGGTTTATGGGAACTCATAGGGGATCACTATAATTTTTATTGGAACTTGTCTTTAGGTTGTCCGTATTTTGGCTAACTGCAACCACTGTCTTAACTGTTTTGAGCTCGTCGGCTTTTAGCATCCAGTTGCGGGCGGTAGCCTGCCAATCGATAATCTTTGTTTTACCGCCTACTTTCCAGCCGATGCCTTGGTAATGGTTGTAAAATTTTTTGGCCTCCAGTTCCGGCCAATTTTCTTCTTGAAAAAAAACGATGACCTCATTTTCATTTTTGGGCCGGTCAAGTTTATTCCCGTTTGTATTGTTTATTACTGTTTGTATATGTTTGTTTATAGGTACCACCGCTTGTCCATTGCTTGTCCCGATATTGGTATGGCTTGGGTACAGAACTTGTCCATCACTTGTCCCAAAATTGAACATCTTGATTTTGCTGCCGTGGAATGGATTGTGGGAAGGTTCGTATAGCAGGTATTTCCAATGGTGCAGTTCTTTGATACAACGGTGGTAGGTGGTCTTTGAACCGATTTTTGAAAACTGAATCACTTCTTCCCGGTTGATATGGAAATTAACGGGGAAGTGGTAATTGTTCCACAACTGGAACAAGGTCACGTACAGACTGATGTGCGTGGGATTCAAACGGCCGTCTTTCGAGAATTGCAGGAACACGGCATTCAGGTGCTTGATGTAATTTATCTGCTCCAAAGAAATATCAGAATTTGTTATGGATTTTGTTCTTTTCCATCACGTTCATAATTTCCTCATAATCGTAATAGAGTACACCACCCACTTTGGTATAGGGTAATGTGCCATTGATTCTTAGGTTCTGTAAGGTGCCGGAAGAGATTCCCAAAAGCTTTTTTACCTCTGGGGATTTTAGCCATTTTTTAGAAACGTGTCCTGATTGGTTTTGTAAAAGTTGTTTGATGTCATCGAGCAATTCTGTTTTGAATTCCCGAAGATCTTCGGTGGTAATGATGGTTGCTGCCATAATAAAACGATTTAAATAAAAGAGACCATCGCATTACTGTCACCTAATTTGATGGCCTCTTTGCTGATTTGACTTTCGTTTTACAAAATTGATGGGCTTTGGTGAGTTTTATTCACAAGACAGGACATCTTGGGTATTATTTTTTGTTGATTTTAAATGACTTATATTGTATTCGTTTGGGTGTTTGCAAGTTTTGATAGTTAGCTAAAAGGTATCAAAGAAAATGAGCGTTGTCCCTTAAAACGGAAACACCCAAGTTATCGAACTTTGGTGTTTTTATTCATCGATTTCATCCATGCGTTTTTCGAGATTTTCCTTTAGTGCATCAAGGAATTTGGTCCTTCCTTTTTTTCGCATTCGTATTTCCAAAAAAGCTCTGTAATAATCACCAAGATCGACTTTGAAAATACGTTCAGCGGCGTATGCAATATCTTTGATATCCGCCCTTCCTTTGTTTACACAATTGGTACTGTACAAAGCATAAATAAGTTCTATCAAATCTATTTTATTGTTGGTCCACATCATTCGAGACTCTCGAAGGGACCCATTATTTTCTAATCTATCTATCTCTCTTTTTATATATATAATGAGCAAGTCGTAAGCCATAATCTGGGCTACCATGCTATCATGGCTTGTTGAAAATTGTTCGTCTGTTAAAAAGTGGAAAGTTCCAGGGAAGAGCTTAATTGTTGCGTTACCTCTCAAAAAGTAATACTCATCGAAAATAGATGATTCCCTTCGATAATAAGTATAGAAATCCAGATTGTCATTCAGATACGTTTGCAGTTTATTTATCTGGGAATTAAAATATTTGATTTGTGATTTCGTACTTCCTCTTGGTCTTTTGTTTTCAATATCAAATAGTTTAAGATGGTAAATGAGTTTACTGTAGAGCTTGGGCTTGATTATTTTAAAAAAGTAAATCTCACTTTCCTTATTGTCAAACCCTTGAGAAAGCACGATTTTCCGAGCCTTTTTAAGACTTTCCTTAGCCTTCTCAATAATTTTTTCAGCTTTGAATATTATTGAGGTACTATTGTCAAACTCCAAGAATTCAATATGCCTTTCAAGGTCGCTTAATATGTTTGCGTACTTTTTCAATGAGAATGTTATGGATTCTGTTAAAATTATTAAAAATGAGCCCGATTGAAACTACACTTATGGGTAGGATTCAATTCAACTATTAACCCTAATTTTGATATCAAAACAATAAACAGGAATGCAAGAACGATACCTGCGAAATAGAATATACATTAGTGATGAAGAGCAAAAAATCATTAAGGATTGTCCCATAATATTGGGGGGTAGCGGAATAGGAAGTGTAATTGCCGAGTGTGCCCTACGTTTGGGGTTTGAGAATATCACTATTATAGATGGCGACAAGGTAGAGCTATCCAATTTGAACCGACAGAATTATACTGAAGAGGATATCGCCTCCGAGAAAGTAGAGTCCATAAATGCTAGATTGAAGGCTATCAATAAAGAAGCTAATATTGAGGTTTATAACAGTTTTATAACTGAAACCAATGTTGAAAAGTTTATAAAAGGCCATGCAATTGCTATTAATGCCTTGGATTTTACAACAGATATCCCATTACAGTTTGACAAAGTTTGTCAAGAAAATAATATTCCTGTAATTCACCCGTATAATTTAGGTTGGGGAGGACTTGTTACGGTAATTGCTCCAGATGGTATGTCATTATCTGCTATTGCAAAACCAAATGAGAAATTTAATGAGGTCAATATGGTTGAATACATGTCAACGTATATGAGATTTTGGGGAAATCCTCAAGATTGGATCGATGAAATCATCGAGAAATACAAAAGCGAAAAGGAAAATTTGCCACCTCCACAACTTTCAATTGCCTCTTGGAAAGTTGCCGCCATGTGTACCCATATCCTCTTTGATATCGCTACAGGAAGAGCAGTAAAAAAATTTCCTGAATTTTATTTATCGACGATATTGAATTCTTGAATAATGGACTAACATAATTATGTTTGTTTGCCAGAGCCTTACAATCTAAATGAGTTTATTATTGGTGGCATACATAATAGCTTCGGATATATTGGTCACTTCCAGTTTGTCGAATAACTTTCTTCTATGGAATTTTACTGTATCCGGAGACACATAAATTGATTCGGATATTTCATTTATGGTAAAACCTCTGGTCGATAGCTGTAATATTTCTTTTTCCCTCGATGAAAGTTTTATTTTTTCATCGGCTTTCCAAAAGTCACCATCAAGATCATACTTGAAAATTTTATTGTCCCCCTTTTTGTAAATTTTTATGTTTCCTGCTTGTCGTTCTGCAGATAAGGAAACAATACATATGGCTTTCCATATTTTGCCATTATTGGTCAAGAACATGGGGGTCAATTTTTGATTTATCAAAATGGTTTTTCCTTCTTGGTTTTTTATATGAAAATCATATGAGATAGTATGATTCTTTCTTTCCTCCATTGGGATTTTATCATAAAATTCGAACCCTGCCGTGTTGATTTTAATCAGCAGATCCAAATCGGACTTTATTACATATTTAAAGTAAAATGCGTACCCCATCTCCTTAATTTCTTCGGCAGTATGGCCACAAAGAAACAATGGGTTGTCCGATACATACTCAAAGCCCCTTTTCTGATAATCAATCACATAGATGCTTTTGTATGTAGTCCTTGAGAAAGCTTTTATAGCTTCTAAATAATCTAATGTTTGTCCTTGACTTCCCTCTGGAATTTCATTAACCGAATTCTTAAAGGAAAAGAAGTCTTTCATGTCTGCCATATAGTGTAGGTATAAGTGTTTACTGTTACAAATGTAACTTTTTTCTTAACATTTTAAAAACTACACTTTAGTATAGTTTTTATGTAACTAACTAACAACTACCATTTTGTGTAAAAATAAAGCTATGTAGTCCCAATAGATTTGGAAGTAAAACCAGAATTATGATACTTCCAAAAAATTATTTAAAAAGATTAGAGTTAGAACAACTATTTGACCTGGCCAAGTTTGTAGTCAATGAAAACTTCAAGCATCACACAAGTAGTATTTACCCTGAAAATTATGAAAATGACATAAGTTCAATTTTCCAGGAAGAGATGCTTTATTTTAAAAATGCTGGAATTTTTGTTTCCAAAGACGAGGATAATTCCATAATAGGATCGATTAGGGTACTACGGTGGAATTACAAGGACATATTGCCTATCCAGAAAATATTCGGTATTAATCCATTACTGTTAAATGGTTATGACATTAATAAATCCATTTGGCATATTGGCAGATTCGCCATAAAAAAAGGAGTTAAGGATATCAATTTATTTAAGAGGCTTATGGTTTGTGCCATAGCTCCTATATGTCAAGATAAAAACGCTGTAGCTTATGCAGAGTGCGACAGTAAACTTTTAAGGGTCATGCTAGCGTTGGGAATTAAGGCCACTCCTGTAGATAAACCTATCAATTATTTAGGTTCCGAAACCATTCCCGTGAGTATGCGGTATAAAGACTTAATTGGCTTCTATAATAAAAACAAGTCTTTGGTTCCTGTAGATTTTTTGACTTCAACCATGAATTCAGAACTACCCAAAAGGGTAGTTTCTCCTGTTCATCAATACAACTACTCTTTAGTGTAGCATTAAGTAAAGTACTAAAATATAGTTTTATACACGAAGAGTTGATTGTAAAAACAAACAATATACTCTTGGCCGAGAGATAGACCGAAGAGCAATTAATGTCTTGAAACTAAAATTGAATCTTATATAATTATAAATTTTTTTAAAAATGAAAAATTCGAATCCAGAAAAATTCTTGGACACTCAGGAGCTATCAGCTTTGGAAAACGAAACCTTAAAGGGTGGAAATGCCGAAACTGATGTTAAGGTAGAAAAGAAAAAGGAGAAAAAACAAGAGTAATAACCAATCTTAAATTTTTTAAAAATGAAAAATTCGAATCCAGAAAAATTCTTGGACACTCAAGAACTATCAGCTTTGGAAAACGAAACCTTAAAAGGTGGAAATACCGCTGTTGATGATGTTGAAGTAAAAAAGGAAAAGAAGAAGGAGAAAGCTTCCGAGTAGGGAGTCTTTGATTATTAAGGAGGTGTTTATAAATATACGCCTCCTTATTACCAATAACCAAAAAATCACTTAAAAATAGAAAATAAGATAAAGGCACCAGATAACTTTTTAGAAACTGAAAAACTATCAGCACTTGAGAAGTTGACTATAAGAGATGGTATTGATGAACAGGATGATAAGAGGGTTGGAAAGAGAGTAGCCATAGTTAAATAATAATGACAGAAGAAATGATCAATTAAAAATATATTATGAAGACAAAAAATTTTACAAAGGATTGGTGGTTCTCATTTATCGAGAAAAATCTCTCTTTCTCAGAAACACAAGTTTATAAAAAGGCAATCTCTGAAGATACTTTAGATGCATTAAACAATGGAGCTAGAGAAATGTTAAGATCAAGGATAAATAGACTTGATATTACGAATGGGTTCAGACTTTATATAGATGATAAGGAGTTGAGTGACTCAGAAATAAGAAGGCTGATTAAAGATAATAAACTTAACGATTCGGAAAGTATCGAATCATACTGCACCCGTGTGTTTGGCAAAAAATTTGGAATAATCACCAATTATGGAGAAAAGCATTCAGAAATTCTTGCAAGTACTATTTTAAAAACGATTCGTCCTCTATTCGATATTGTTGGAATTCCACCGTGGGGTTTAGAGTTAACAACTTTTATAGGAAACTATGGGTGGACACCACTGGGAATACATACTGATAATAGAGGGGAAAATGTATTACACTATCATTTGGGTCCTGGTAATAAGAGTATGTATGTGTGGGATGAAGATTTGTATGAAAAGGTAGGAAAGGGAATTTCTAATAATAAAAATGTTGACCCACTCCTAAAATATGCAAAAAAATATGAGTTTGGCTCTGGGGATTTATATTATATGCCTTGGAACAAACATCATATTGGGTATTCCGGGGATTTCTCAATTGGAGTAACATTATGGTTTAATAATCCTACCAGGTATGATTTTTCCAAATTAATGATTGAGACCATTAAAAATTTATTTCTCAAAAATGATCAAAGTATTATAGAAAGTCAGTTAGATTATTTAAGTAACGAAAATACGTTTACTGATTTTGTTAATACCCTAAATATTGATAAAGACATTTTAGAAAAGCCTTTATTGGATTTTTTAAAGCTAACTTATAATGAGTACAAAAAATGCTTAATCAGTAATGGAGGGTGGCAAAATATACCTCTTAGTTACCATAAAAAAATAGATAGTCAAAAAGAGTATTTCCCGAATCTTGAAACCAAATTCATAATTCCAAACGATTTATTTGAAATTAATTCGGAAAAAATAGAAGATAGATTATATGTCTATGTCAGAGGTTCAAGATTATCATTCAAGTATTTTCCAGAACTCGTATCCATACTAGATACTATCAACACATGCAAAGTTGGCGTTGAAGTTAAATCAATTATTGATGAACATAAGAGTTTACCAAAAGAAGTAACACTGTATTTCTTAAAAGTCTTGATCAATAATAAAGGGGTTAGGGTGAAAGAACTGGAATTAATAGAACCATTACCATAATGAATAGTTATAACATTAATAAGGAAGGAAGGAACAAATACGTCTTTGTGACTGATGATAATGTTGAATATCAGTTAGTGATAAAGCCTTCTGGAATTATATACAAAGACTCAAAGGGAGCTAATAAAAATGTTATTGAACTGGCTCTTAATTGTGATATCAATACAGCGAGTAAAGATTACAAAACCGTGAAAACTCTAGCAAAATTCTATGCCGAAGTTTCTAGTATGTATGATGCTATTTATATGCAAATACACAATCAACCAGAAAGTATTAATAATGGCAAAATTGAAAGAAGGGGATTGTCAAGAGTTAAACTTTGGAATCGTTCAATATCAAGATATTATGGTAATTATATACTGCTAACAAATTTAATTCTTAGTCCTAACAAGAATAGTGATATTTTAAGTATCCTGATAAAAAAGGACTCCCTTTACTTTAAGCAATTCGTAACGAACTTTTATAGATTCTGTTACTCTAAGATGTACAAAACGGCTTCTTGATTAATAATAATGTTCAGAAAAAAAGACCAGCATATCGAATTAATCCGTCAACATGATTTAATGGATTGTGGGCCAGCTTCATTAAGTATGGTGACTAGCTATTTTGGAAATAAATTCTCACTTCACAATCTTAGAGAATTTTGTCAAATAGGTAAGGATGGTGTTTCTATGCTAGGAATTATTCATGCAGCAAAAAAAATTGGATTTAAGACTCAATCTGTTAAATTGGATTTAAGACAGCTCGTAAATAATTTTAATTCGCCATGCATACTATATTGGAACAAAAACCATTTTTTGGTTTTAGAGGCAATCTCTTTCACAGGTGAAAATAGGACTTTTAAGATTGCAGATCCAGCTCATGGAAAAGTTACTTTGGATGAAGAACAATTTAAACAATCATGGCTGAAAGGGGAAGAAAAAGGAATTGCTCTATTTCTCGATCCTACTGACAAGTTTTATTCTTTAAAGGACCAAAACGATTTCAAAGAACGGATAAATCACATATTAAGATTATTTCTTCCATACAAGAAAAAGATTTTCTTGTTGATGTTTTTTGTATTAATAGGCAGCCTTTTAAGTATAGCTCTCCCTTTTTTGACGGAAGCTTTGATAGATAAAGGAGTAAGCAAGAAGGATTTAAACTTTATTACCTTAATTCTCTTGGCTCAACTGTTTGTTTTTCTTGGAATAATGGGAATCAATATTCTGAGGAATTGGTACACTCTAGTCATTGGGGCAAACTTTAGCATTGATGTTATTTATTCGTATTTGGATAAGATTCTAAAACTTCCCATCAGTTTCTTTGATACTAAAAATTCAGGTGATTTTAATCAAAGAATACAGGACAATGTAAAAGTTGAAGAGTTTTTTACTTCGGACAGCATATTAACTGTTTTTTCGATTTTAACGTTAATTATTTATTCCATTATTCTATTCTACTATGACATTTACCTGTTTGTAATATACTTAGGACTTACTTCCTTATCTGTAGTATGGTCATTCTTTTGGTTAAGAAGAAGAAAAACTTTGGATTATCAATTATTTAGGGCAAAATCAGAAAACCAGGAAGCGGTTTATGAGTTTTATAATGGTATCAAGGAGATGAAACTTAACCAATATGAGGATTATAAGAAAAATGAATGGATTGACCTTCAAAACAATTTATTGAAAATTAATATTAAATCACTTAAGATTGATCAATTCCAATCTATTGGATTTACATTTTTTAATCAACTCAAAAATATTTTGGTCACGTTCTTGGCGGCTAATTATGTTGTAAAAGATACAATGACATTGGGGGCTTTATTGAGTGTTTCTTTTATAATTGGTCAAATGAATTCCCCAATACACCAACTATTGAACTTTATAAAATCTCAACAAGATGCTTTTTTAAGTTTTAATAGACTGAGCGAAGTATATACTCAAAAAAATGAGGAAAAAGAGTCAGATAAGAAACTTAATCCGGAAATAGTTCCAGTTGATATTAAAATACAAAATGTCAATTTCAAATACAATATACTTTCTCATAAATATATCCTTCAGGATATCAATTTGATGATCCCAAAAGGGAAGGTTACAGCAATTGTAGGCCATAGTGGAAGTGGAAAAACAACTTTAATGAAGTTGTTATTGAACTTTTTTCCTCCATTATCTGGAAAGATTTTATATGGCTTGGATGAAATAAGTGAAATATCGGCGAAGAGTATCAGAGAGAATTCGGGAATTGTGATGCAAGACGGATATATATTCAATGATACTATTGAAAGAAATATTGCTATGAACGATACAAATGTTGACAAAATAAAAATGAA
This sequence comes from uncultured Kriegella sp., assembly GCF_963975415.1. NCBI lineage: Bacteria > Pseudomonadati > Bacteroidota > Flavobacteriia > Flavobacteriales > Flavobacteriaceae > Kriegella > uncultured Kriegella sp. Next base: position 33,692 of record NZ_CAXBGN010000014.1, on the reverse strand, counting down.
TAATGTTTTAAAAGCTGTCAATCTATTTGATTTTGTCAATTCATTAGCACTTAAAGAATTCACTAAAATAGGTTCAGGGGGAAATGATCTTTCAGGAGGCCAAAAACAAAGAATATTAATTGCAAGGGCAATCTATAAAAATCCAAAGTATATTTTCTTGGACGAAGCAACTTCAGCTTTAGATGCTACTAATGAAAAAGAAGTACATAATAATTTGCAGAAGTTGTTTAGGAATAAAACGGTTGTCATAATAGCTCATCGTTTAAGTACCGTTCAAAAGGCAGACCAGATAATAGTTTTATCTGAAGGAAAAATGGTAGAACAAGGTACACATACAGAGTTAATAGATAAGAAAAATTTTTATTACACATTAGTTAAAAATCAATTAAATATATAGAAATTATGAATTTAAAAATATTAAAAATCAGTTTGTTAATGATGGTTGCTGTTAGTTGTAGCACAACGAACTCTATCGTACCATCTAAGTATGAAACGGTATCTTCTACAACCATAGATAATGATGAGTATTCTTCAATCTATCAAATACTTAAGAGCAATTTTGATGATTTTCCAGAGAAGAGTAATAGGAAAATTAATTATGAAAAACACAATGAAGATTATTCGTTTCAAATAAGATTGAAAAAAAATCACTTCAAAATGAAATATAGTAGTGATAAGGGATATAATGACAAAATAAATTCAATCAAGTCAAAGATTGAAAATATAGTGAAATAAAGAAAATTTATGAGAATTAGTATAATAATATATGTTTTGCTGAATACGGGATTATTGTATTCTCAAAATAGCATTTCTGGTAAGATTGTTGATAAATCAGAAGAGCCATTACCTTTTGCAAATATTGTCTTATATCATGCTGATACTGATAAGGTGGTAACAGGAGCCGTGAGTGATGATAAAGGGGTATATTCCTTTATGGATATTCCTAATGGAAATTATTTACTGGAGGTTTCTGTCCTAGGTTTTAAGACCCAAAAATCAGATTCCTTTACCCTTTCTGATGAAAACCAAAATGTAACATATAGTTTTACCTTAGAGGAAGAAGCTCAAGCATTAAACGAAGTTGTTGTTAAAAGTAATCGTCCGATAATTCGGCAAACAGCGGAAAAATTGATAGTTAATTTGGAGCAATCTGAAATGGTGAGTTCCAATTTACAGGATGTCATGAAGAAAGTACCGGGTATTATCGTTACCAATGGAAATATTACTTATGGCGGACAACAAGGCATAACCATTTTAATAAATGGAAAAACAACCGAGTATATGGATATTTCATCCTTATTGCGAGACCTCCCAGCGGACAATATCTCAAAGGTTGAATTGGTTCAACAACCTGGTGCTGAGTTTGATGCCGAAGGGTCAGGTCCATTAATCAATATTATCCTCAAAAAAAATGTTAGACTAGGCACTAATGGAAACCTTAAACTTTATACGGGATATGATAATCGACCTGAATATGGGGTGAGTGGCTCAATTGCAAGCTATAAGAATAAACTTAATTGGCAATTAGGTGCAGGGTATAGAAAATCAGCATGGAGAGAAGACCTTTTTATAACTAGAAGGGTAAATGGAGAAATTTATGACCAATCGACTATTTCACCATATAATCCAAAAACTTATAGATTCAATGGAGGGCTAGACTATTACATAAATGAGCATCATACCATAGGATTTGGAACAAGATTTATTAATACAGATTCCGACAGGATAGCATCTAACAGTACCCAAATTATTGAAACGGGTTCATCAGAATCCTTACTCACTGAAAATAGTTTTGATCGTAATAGAAAAACTTATAATATAAACCCATACTATAAGTTTGAAGATGAAAAAAATAAGTTCATTCTAGATTTTGATTACGTTGATTACAACAATGATAATATTAACAATTTATATAAAGTCGGACAGAGTCCAATTTCATACGATGACCAACGATATTTTCAAGATGGAAAATATCAAATATTGACTTATAAAGGAGATTATAAACGTACTTTAAATCAAGATTTTAATTGGATGTTCGGAACAAAATACTCAAGGGTTTCCACGGATAGTGACTTACGTTCTTTTGTACAAAATACGAATGGGGATTTCACTTTGGATGCTGACCAAAGTAACCGTTTTTTGGTAGATGAAGACATCTTGGCCATATACTTAAAAATGGTGAAAAAGTGGGAAAATTGGTCATTTTCTGGTGGGTTACGTTGGGAAAACAGTAATACAAAGGGAACTTCCACCAATACAAATGAAGTAAGGAGCAGGAGAATTTCGAAATTATTTCCAAGTGCTAGCATCGATAGAAAAATTAATGACAAATTTGGAGCTAATCTATCTTATAGCTATCGAATTTTAAGGCCTTCTTATAATTCCCTAAATGCATTTGTCTATTATTACGACCCTTATACTTTTGAGCAAGGAAATCCAAACTTAAAACCTGAATTCACCAATAGTTTTCAATTTAATCTTACTTATGATAATCAACCCTTTTTTAGCATAGGATACAAGAATACAGACGACGCCTTATTCGAAATTATATCTCAAGATGATGCCACGGCCCAAACCTCCAGGTCGGTAATCAATCTTGCCAAGAGGGAAAATTGGAGCTTTAGGGGTTTTGCACCTGTAAGTTTTCTTGATGGTTTGGATGGCTATACCGGAATTATAGTAAATTATAATAAATACGAATCAGAAAATTTGACCCCAAAACTCGATTTGGATAAATGGAGTTTGACATGGTACACAAACCTGGAGTATCAACTTCCCTGGGATATGAATTCAGAATTGACGGGATACTATACCACCGGCGGACTTCAGGGGCAAATAGAACACGATTGGTTGGCCGGACTTAGTTTTGCCATAAGCAAAAAGTTTATGGATGATAAATTCAAAATCAATTTGGGTATTGAGGAGATTTTGAATCGCAAATTCTATGGCAATATTATTTATGATAATATTGATGCCGATATTATAAGCGATTGGTCCCGTCAAAATGTCTATTTTCAATTGACATACAATTTTGGGTCGAATTTTAATAAGGAAAAGGATAAAAGAAACCCTTCTGAAGAAGAGCAGGGCAGAATAAAGGATAATAATTGAATTTAAAATTTACTAACCTATTTTTAGATAAAGCTCTGGGTGTATGAACAATAATATGATAAGAAAGAAATTTTAAGGTATTCTATTTTTAATAATCTGTATTTCTGCAAAAGCACAATTGGATACAATTTCTTTGGTATTTGGAAAGAAGCTAGCATTAAAATCAGAAATACTAAATGAAGAAATAGAAACTTGGTTAAGATTTCCAACTGATTTTGAAAAACATAAAGGCAGTTTATCAATCCTTGTTCTTTTGGATGGAGATGAATATTTTAAAATAGCTTCAGACGTCATAGAATTATATGAATGCACAATCTTCTAAGTCGAAGTTCCAATTTTTAGAACCAATTATCACATCTAGTAAAGGCTTTAATTTCCTAACTTCGTTTTGTGAATTTACTGATGTACGAAAAATTGATATTTCTTTTTTTGAAGTTTCTTTTATTAAATCTGCCATTTAATTTTAAGCGAATTTTACACCCCGTTTTAATTATACTCTTATATTTTTAAACTTCCATTTTTTTAAACCTCCAAATAAAAACAGTAACCCTATGCCTAAAGCAACAATAGAATAAATTGTTTCTAAACTGGATACAGCCTTTTGTTGAGGAATACCAAACAATAATTCTCCAGCACCGCGAATTATATACACTCCTGAAATTATAAATATTCCATATTTTAAATTTGGGAGTTTTTTAATTTTTCCATCTGCGGAAAGTCCATAAAGTCCAAAAATGAAAAAGACAATAGCAACAAAAATCGTCAATAGGTAAGGTAATGAGAAATGTATTTGAGAAAGCTTAACCATTTCTTCTCCTATCCCTGTTATCTCAAATATTTTTTCTGCCCAAAATAGACCGATAATGTGAGCAAATGCTATTATTATATTTATATATCCACCAAGTCTTAACATAACAATTCTACTTTACTACTGTTCTACTAATTCTTTAAGTTCTCTATTCATTTTTTTAAAAATTTCTAGTTCTTTAAAAATCTTTTTTCTAAACAGAGAGGCAATAATGCCTTTTAATTCCCATTTTTGAATAAAAACAACATTCTGTTCGTCTACCTCTTCAATTATAAAACTATGTGTTGCCTTAAAAAACCAATTCAGCATAACAACTTGAGTAGCAGAAAATGATTTAAAATCATTTTTACTAACTGCCTTAGCTTTAAAATTTGAACTTTTGCCATTTGGTTGTGTAATTGTTACTTTGAATTTATTCCCCACAATTAAGTTATTGTTACTTTCCATTTTTAAAACAGAATTCCAACTAGGATAATTTTCAAAATTTGTTATCACCTCCCAGACTTTTTCTTTTGAAGCTTTTACAGCTATTTCAATTTTATATTCTTTCATTTTTTGAGCATTAACATTAATAAAGAAGGCACTAGCAAATAGGACTAATAAAACTTTCATAATAAACAGTTTGTAATTTGGTTTAACTTTATCTAATTTTTGATTTACTTCTTTTTAAGAAACATCCTTACACTATCGTTTTATTACTTAAAAACTATATTTAAACCTTAAATAAATACTATTTCCAAGGTTAGAAAAATTATCTTTTTGCTTACCATAAAAAAGTTGCCCAGTAACATCAAAATCCCAATTTTGGGATATACTATAAGTAAACTGTGGCATAAAAAAAATCATATCAATATCAGCAGCATATATAGAAGTTATTGAGCCGACTATTGCTGGTGTAAATGTTTTAGAAGCTTGACCAAAAAAGGACCATTTATTAGGCATTAGGTGTTTTACGTCAATAGATTCACTATATAATTGAGAAGCATCGTAAGCATCTGTGTTACTTATACCATCACTATTATATAATGTAGAAACATTTAAGGAAATATCATTTTTGAAATAATAATCAAACGAAATGGAACCTACAAAAGCATTGTCTTCGTTGGAATTGCCATACGGCATAAAATAACTTAATTCTCCTTTGAACCCCATATCTTTTATAACACCTTCCCAGCCTAACCCCAAGGTGTAATTTTCTAAATATTTGGTGACTATCATTTGAAAATCATATTGAAATTTGTTGAAATTATACTTTATAGCTACAGTATTATCTTTCCATTGATCTGTATAATTAATGGCAAATTCGAAACTAGAATTTCCTGAAGTAAAATATTTTGCTCTTAAGGCATCTGTCCCTGGTCGCTCTTCATAATCAAAATCAAAAAAGCTGTAAGCATTAAAAAGGTCATTAGGATTCCAAACTAAATTCTTACCCCAATTTATACGTTGACGACCTAAAACCAACTGCCATTTACTTGAATGATAATCTACATACAACCGGTCAATATTTGAAAGCAAAATAAGTGCTGGTTGATTTATTAATAAAGCAGTCATATCAATATCTTGGTTTGAATTTTCAACCATTGACGCATAGTTTGGAATTGATTTAACTGAAGTACCCCAAAATATCCTGTTACGTAATTCGATTGCTAGTGTAAGATTATCGTTGGCATACATCTTAAAGTTTAATCTATTATGAATTAGGTTGTCATTTCCTATACTATCCAAGGAAGTAAAACTAGAAGTGTTTAAATACTTTACATAACCCGAAAAGTCTACATGTTCAGAAACCCAATTTTGCTTTTCCTGTGCCGTCATATTGATTATTGATGCAATAACCAAAATATAGAATACTATGTGCTTTGTTAACTTCAACTTAATTACTTGGTATCCTTAATTATTTTACCATCTTCCAATGTTACTATACGATGTGCCCTATCAATAACGCGTTGATCATGCGTTGAAAAAACAAATGTTATTCCTTCTTTTTCATTGAGTTGCTCCATAATGTCAAGAAGATCTGATGTGGATTTTGAATCTAGATTAGCAGTAGGTTCGTCAGCTAATACAAATTTAGGTTTAGAAGCCAATGCTCTGGCCACTGCAATGCGCTGTTGTTGACCACCACTCATTTCATTGGGGCGTTTTGATGCTTGACTATCCAAACCAACCGATTTTAACAGGGCTTCAACTCTATTATCAATTTCTTCTTTCGATTTATGCTGCAAAAGCATAATGAAACCTACATTTTCCTTAGCGTTAAGGACTGGGATTAAATTATAAGCCTGAAACACAAAACCAATATTTTGTAATCTGAAATTGATAAGTTCGTTTTCCTTCATTCCAATGATATCTGTTTTATCGACAAGCACTTCTCCTGAATTAGGCTTGTCAAGGCCACCAATAATATTGAGCATGGTACTTTTTCCGGACCCCGAAGGACCAACAATAGCAGTGAACTCTCCCTTTTCTACAGCCAAGGATACTCCGTTAAGAGCCCTTACTTCATTGCCTTTACCCTCATTATAAACTTTTGTTAGGTTTTCTGTTTTTATAACATTCATTTTTGTTGAGTTTTAAATTTTTATCAAATAGCTTTCACGGCTTCTGCTGGATTTAATTTTAAAGCTCTTCTTGCTGGTATAATGGCTGCAATCAAAGCTACAGAAAGTGTCATTAGTGTAATATCTACATACATGGCAAATGGCAGTTTGGTAAATACTCTTGCACCCATACCTAAACTTTCCAGTCCTTTGGCCACAGCCGATAAATTGATGCCATTCCTACCAAAATATTCAATCGTCCATATTGACAACAATACACCTAGAAGCGCCGCTATAAAAGCCAAGAAAAGTGTTTCCAAAATAATCATGGTAAAGACTTTTCGTTTATCCATACCAACAGATAGCAACATCCCTATTTCTCGTTTTCGTTCCAGAACCGCCATGAGCATAGTATTAACAATGCCAAAAGCCAAGGCTAATAAGATAATCCCCATAAAAATGTAAATAAAGTTGCTCATGGCTTCTTGGGCATAGCCCAATTCTGGTGAAAGTTGATCCCAACTTTCAACGGAATTGTTTGTTTTGATTTGGTTCTCTACAGTTTCAGTTTCAGTAATGTTATCACACAAGATGGCTATTTCATGGTATTTGCCACTTAAACTAACTAGTGGAGCTAAATCATCATACTTCACAAATACATTTTCCTCATCAAACGAACTGTTTATGGTTTTAAAAATTCCTTCAACCCTAAAACCAGTTGAAACGGTATTATTATTGGAATCTTGAAAGTTGAGTACCACCTTGGAATTGACTTTAACACCTAATTTATTGGCTAGTTTTTCCCCAATGATAATTGGATTTCTTTTTAGTTTGTACAAATAGGTTCCTTGCACCAGTTTTTCTGAAATATCTGTGACATTTTTTTCTTTATCAGGGAATATTCCCATAATCTTCACACCATAATTACCATGAGCTGTAGATGCCATTCCTTGTAATACCAACCGTTTCGTATAAGCCGTTACATGACTCATGGTGTCTATTTCTTTTAAAAGAGTATTACTTCCTATGATAGTATCTTTTTTATCAAAATTTTCCTGAAAACCAGCATTGTGAATTTGGATGTGGGACAAATTTGTATTTATAAAACTACTCAAACGCTGATCGTTCATACCGGAGACCATGGCCATGATAAACAACCCAGACCAGATGCCTAAAACTACCGAAGCAATGACAATACTGCTTCGTAGTTTATTACGCCAAACGTTTCTCCAAGCAATCATTAATAATGTTTTCATTTTGTTACTTTAAAAAGTTAACCTCTCATAGCATGCAGAGGATTCAGTTTTTTAATAATTAAGATAGGATATAGAGATACCAACAAGGCTATTATGAAAATTAGTGAAGCATGCACCAAGGGCAGGTCAGGTTGTATGTAAAATGGAATTTCTGCATTAAACCCGAAGTTCTCCATCATTTCGGCTTGTGTACCAGGTAGTACCAAAGGGTCGTAGTGTTTCCACAACATGATTGGATACGCAAGAAGAACACCCATAATTACTCCCAACAATGATAGTATAATGGTTTCTATAAACACCATAAACATTAACTTGCCTTTTTTCATCCCAATAGAGACGAGCACACCAAATTCATATTTTCTTTCTTGTGTCATCATTAGTACGGTGCCAAAAATTCCAAAGATGAGAATCATGTACAGGATAGCTATCATCAACAATCCACCAACACTATCTGCTAAAATGGTTTGTTGCAATTCAGGCATCATTTGTTGCCAGTTCATTACTTCATAGTTACTGTCCAACTTGCTTGAGATTGCTTTTTGCAACGACTTAAGTTGGACATTGTCATTTTTATCTACCACAAGACTTGTAACAATGCCAGATGCACTAAAAAGATTTTGGGCATCTTCCAAGGACATCATAGCCGTAACTTTATTCAAGGCAGGGTTTTTCAAGTCTATAATTCCAGAAATATGAAATTTATCAGCAGCCAACATTCCATGGTATCCCTGTCCTACAAAAACCAAAGTATCATTGGTTTCTACTTTAAAATAAGAGGCTACTCCTTTTCCTATAATAATATCCTTTGGGTTTTGAGGAAGGAAACCTGTTATCAATTTTGAATTTATATCCTGTAATTTTTGTTCCTTCTTAAAATCAACCCCATTGAGACTAATTACTTTAGTAAGGTCGCCAAAGGACAATAAACCATAATTTTCCAATCTTGGTAAAATCGTTTCAACACCTTCTGTGTTTGACAATTGATTAATTAAGTTACTAGTTACAATTATTGAATTATCTATTGATCGATTATCCCAATATCCTTTATGATGTAGCTGTATATATCCTGTATAAGAACCTACCACATTGTCTATCATACCCTTATAAGTACCCAACTGCATAGAACGCATGATTAAGGAAAGGAATATTGCTATGAGTATAGAGGCTACAGTAATTAGACTCCTTTTTTTATTACGCCAAATGTTTCTCCAGGCAATTTTTAGAATCATTGTTTACTAATTAATAATTAATGGATGCGTTTCATGTAATTGGTGGTAAAGTATTCATCAGGTATATCGATACCAAACTTCCACTGACTATAACTAATTACCGTAGATTGTCCCGGTTTATCGACCGGCACAACAGTTAGTTTTGAAGGAAGTAACTTGCTATCAAATGTTTTTACGTCCGATCCTATCATTTGATTGACCAAAAACATATCTTCATCATAAAAATCTGTCTGCATCTGCATGTATTCTTTTTCATCTATCCAAATGATTATTTTTCCCCAAACAACAGCGGCATTAGGCTTTGGGGTCAACTCAATTTTCCAGCACATGTAACCTTCCTTTTCTTCTTCACCAATAATTTTTTTATCATAATCTGTCACCAATGAGGATTGTTTTACTAAATCGTCATTTGTTAAATCGGTGCCCATCCAATTCTGCAACATCATTGAAGGCGGAAACTTTACTGTTCTTTCAATTGTTGGCAGGTAATTCCAAACCTCTTTTTCTCGCATGAGGAAAACAGTACCCCTTTCTTTTGCTGGACTGGTTATTACTAAAACTGAATAATCTGAACCTTTTGACCAACCTTTCATTTTCATTTCTTTGGACCACTTTGGTCTATTGATATTGATGGTGATCTCTGAATAGGACGATTTCCCCCTAAATTTATCATCAGCATTTTTAACAATCTCATCAGCATTTTGACTAAAAGAGAAGTTAGAAACAACCATTAACAATAATAGTAACTTGTATTTCATAGCTAATTTTTTTTAGAATTTATATAATCTTTTATAATGTTTTCTTTAATCGTGTTTAAAGGATATGATTCACCGAAAATCATATATTGAATACCAATGCCATCCATTAACGCCCCTAGCTTGACAGCTTCATTTTCAGGATCATGGTGACCTATCATGGTAAAGAGCTCACCCAATTGTTTGGTAAGTTCTTCATATACGGATGAAATTGTTTTATGAACTGACGGTATAGACCCTACATGTATGGCCAAAGACACTATAAGACTCCAAAGCTCTTTCTTTTCTTCAAGCAACTTAAAATACCCCTCAACTACTGCCTTAAATATATCTTCAGGGCTTAAATTTTTTAAATCATCTTCAGACAGATTTAATTCTGATGCTTCCTTTAAGGCAAAATCAACAGCCTCATTTAATAATCGTTCTTTATTATCAAAGTAATTGTATAATAAACCTTTTGAGATTTTTAACTTATTAGCAATATCACTAACAGATGTATTGAAATATCCTTTAGTTGCAAATAATTTCAAGGCACCTTGAAGAATTTTTTCTTTTTGTGCCTTTTTGTGTTCTTTTAATTGTTTTTCGGTTCTTGGACTCATATTTAAAAATGAACGATTGGTCAAAATTAAATAAATTAATTTAAACAACTACAAAAAATCTCAACTAATTTGAAATTTTATGATTTATATACGAGAAAATTTACTTGATATAAAGAAGCATTTAATTCCTTATGATAGATAAAATGGTTTTAGGAATATTTCGTCATTTTTGAAGTTTCTTTTAGTCTGTCATTAAGCAACTTCATATCATCACTTACTTTTCGTTCAATGACTTTCGCATATATTTGAGTAGTTGCAATTTTGGTATGACCTAAAAGTTTTGAAACAGTTTCAATGGGCACTCCATTACTTAACGTTATTGTAGTTGCGAATGTATGACGAGCAATATGGAAAGTTAAATTCTTCTTGTTTCAATCTAAAGAAAGCGTCTGCCCTCCGTTTGGATACCTCTCTTTCGCCTTTGGTGATTCGACTCTCAAAACTCAACCCACTGCTTTTACTTATGCTTTTGGTCGGCGTTTTGATAATTTCAAAAAATCGTTCATAATATTTTGCAGTATCCGGGTCATTGACCTTACCAAAGAATTGATAAGATAGGTTGCTCAAAATGGCCTTACTCGCTTTTTCACCATAGAGCATATCGTTCTGGATCTTATCCTGCATTACATAAATGGTAGCAATATCATAGCTTCGAAGTGTAGCCGGAATACGGTGCATATTGAGCAACTTTATAGTAGGTGCTTCTTCCATCATCAAAAATGAGGATTTCTGCCCCCTGATGCTCATTTGTTTAATTACTGTATGAATGATTGCGGCAATAATAGGCGAATATGCGGATTCATATTTAGGGTGGTTCACTATGGAAAGTACCGCAGGATTTTTTTCATTATTGACATTAAGAGGCACTTCATCTTTTGACAGTGCCATGAACAGTTTTTGTGAACTGATTTTTTTAAAGGCATTGGCCAGAGTGCTTTTTACTCCGGCGGTCTGTTTTTCCGATTCGATACCATTTAAAAAAGCACTTGCCATACTTTGGGAAGTCAAATCCGATTTCAGGAAGGCAACCAGTTTTTTGGTGCTGAGCGATTGGAACAGAGCGATGATGTGGGGCAGGGTGCAAAATTGGGGATAGCTCGTTTTTAACTTCCATATCATTCCACCCAACAAGCCTTCCACAGCATCATTGAAAAATTTAGAAGTACTGTTTGTACTTGACTCATCTAATCCCAGAAGATTTTCAATCAAGACTTTTGAAACTTCATGCACGCTTTCCTCATTAGGTAAATATCTCGGTGCTATGGGATTCACCCGATAGTGGATCTGGTCAAAAGCAATGGTGTAGAATTTCACCCCATTCTCCTTAAATAAAGGATAGGCTATTTCCGTCAATTCAAAATCTTTATAGTCATGAAGAATACCGCAAAATTGATGTTTGCTAAAATGCTGCAATAAATTATAGATAACGCTTTCTGTTTTACCACTACCTGCAGAACCTATAATAGACACACCTCTTTTGATGTTGTCTATTTTAAACTTCCCATATTTCAATTTAAAATGTACCTGATACTTTTTATCCATTGGTTTTTTCCATTCTGCAAAGAACAAACCATAGAGTACAGTTCCAGCAAACAAAATAGGTACAACGATATACAGGGCGATATGTTCCCATTGCCAGTTCATATCCCGATGGAGCCTGATTCAATAGCCTTGCCGATTCCCTTTTTCAGTTGGTTGATGGCCTTTATGGTGAGCTGGAGCTTGTTCGTAGGGATACTCAACAATGTGGTGTTCACCCCGGATTTTTGAAGTAGTTTAAAAGCTACGGCCTTTTCGTTGGTCGGTAATTTGGTTATCATAGAAAAATATAGTTTGGGGTCTTTTAAAAAGGTCTTACGGGCGGTATAGGTCTCCACATAATTGCGCCGATATTTGAACAAGGTATCAAATGTCTTTTCCGAATTTTTAAAAAAAGTGTCCCTATCAAAGCCCCGTTTTACGGACTTGCCGTGCATTTCCACTTCGGAGGCTTTGTGCTTGCTCCCCGGGGAAAGACCATGCCGGTTAGAGGCATCTCTACGGCTGACGATGATATGTACATGGCTCTGTGGTCCTGGTTTGGCCATTCCCCGAACGATACGTTTGCCGTTCAATCGGTGTGGGGCCTTTGCCTCCAGTTTTTGGATTTCTTTGTTCAGTTTACGGATATTGCCCGATTGTTGTCCGGCCTCGATGCCACGTATCTCTTTCCTTAATTCCAATATCCGTGTGGCATAGGGTTGGTTTTCCCGGATTTCCTTGTCTGTTCCCTTGAACGTGCGTTGCCGTTCTACCTTGGCATAGTATTTAATATCATCCACATTGATTGGCCTTCCGTCTATTTCCCTGTTAAAAGCTTTGGCGTACTCCTTCATGGCTTCCCGTGTATAGTTTTTGAGCGCTTCGGGGGAATCCTGTATGGCTTTCAGTTCTCTGGCACTTGGGTTCAGGGTGATGGAATAGAACTTGGGCTCGGTCTTTTTGAGCTTGGCCGTATTCCCGTCTATTTCCCTGATGACCTCTTCCGTGGATATTTCTTCCCCAAATTGATTGAAGAAGTGTTTCATTTCTTCTACGGTCTTGCCCTCGTTTTCCTTTTCCAGATAGGAAACGAAGTCTGCTGAACTTTGGGCATAGTTGCCATCAGTTTTTTGTGCCGTGATGGTAATGTACATCCTATAATTCTTTTTTGAGTTTTTCAAATTCATCCTTGCCCATATCCAGCTTAAAATGCCCTTTGCCAAATGTTCCTTTTACATAGGTCATTTGTTCCATTACATTCTGAACACGGTTTTTATACTGCCCGAGTTCTTGCCGCATTTCCACATAGCGGTTTTGGTAATGCTCCAGTTCCCTGTCCCTGCTAAAAGGTTCCGGCGTTCCGAAATCAAAGCTTTCTTCCTTTTCTTGGTCTTCCACTTGTGACATTTCCTGGAACAGGGTATTCAACATGACCTTGGTGGGCAGGGTCTGTTGCTTTTCGATGTTCTTCAGGATGGCAATCACGGCATTGATACGTTTGTTGGTACGATTATTTCGGATTCCTAGGTCATCGTTTGGAGAAAGGTCGTTCCGTTCAAAAAAGTCCATCACGATCTCTAGGGTACGGGTATGGGAATCCGACACCAGACGGGAAAATGTCCGAAAGCGCACGGCCGTTTTCTTTTTGATGCTGATGGCCGAAAAGCGATATTTTTGATAGGTATCTCCCATTTTTACTAGATAATCGAGATTTAAGTATTCGAGATTTGTCCTGTCTCCGAATTATTTTCCTTTAAATTCTTTACGGGTTCATCCCAGTGGTTTTTTACAGTAAAAAATTCCCTGTTTTCGGGCGATCTGGCCGCATTTACTGTAAAAGGCCTTGCTAATCAAATACTTGTATGTTTTTAAGATATTGATTAACAATGCTTTATGAGCAAACAAATAATTATAACACCGCTATGCGTGTTACCCTCTTGCTTCTCCAAATTTCGTCCCGCAGGGACCAAAATTTTCCGAACAACCCGATTAAAAATCGGTTGCCGATTTACGGAAACTGCGTTCCGTTCAAATTGCTTTTATAATGGGTATGGTCATCAAGGAAAGTCAAATCAAAAAGGGGTGATGACCGTTGGAAATATATTCAGTTCCAACTCTATAAAGATATGGAATTTAGGGTATTGGACATAAAAAAAGCCCATCATAATAAATGGGCTTGTTTGGTGTTATTTAACATTTTAGATTCTAAAAATATACTTGTAATTGTATAGATTTCGTATCGCTTCCTCTTCCAACAGGGTTTGGTAATTTTCAAAGTGTTCCCTGGCGTAGTTCCTTAATTGTTCCCCAAACCGCTTTTCAATGTCCTTTTTTGACATTGATAGCAACCGTTGTTGGGTTTCGTCATCGAGATTGTTATAATTTAGATGTACCATTTTTCAAAATATTATAGGTCGTACAAATCGGGATTGAAACCATCGGGGTAATCCCCCAAGTCCTGCCCATTTTCCAACCATATTTCAAATGCCGTCTTTTCCTTGTTTTCCATGATGCGGGATTTTAAACCAGTCCATTATCGGTAAAACTGTAATAGTCACCATTTGGCGTAATGATTAAATGGTCGAGTACCCGAATGTCGAAAAGCCGTGCCGCTTTCTTGATTTTTTCGGTAAGGTCAATGTCCGCTTTGGATGCCTTCAACTGCCCCGATGGATGGTTATGGGTGAGTATGATGCCAACGGACAGGGTTTTCAGTGCGATGGCGAACAATAGCCGTAAATCGACTATAGTGCCCGTAATACCACCTGTGGATAATGGATAAATACCCTTGACCTTGTTGGAGTTGTTAAGCAAGAGTACCTTAAAGGTTTCGTGCAACCCGATAGTGTCCTTGTCCCAATTTTCGTATAGCAATTTTGCCACATTCTCGGAATTATTCATTTGTGGTGATTTCGAGACGCTTATTTTTTCTCGGTACCGTATCTGTATTTCGTTAACTTTGTTTCTCATTGTTATTCTAATTAAGATTGATAATGAAAAAGAGGGTGCAGCTTTCGACGGTAACACCCTCTTTACTTTTTTACTTGTTGCCCATTAACAGGATTTCATCGGCTACCACTTCGGTAACATAGCGTTGGTTACCATCGTCCATAGTGTAGGTTCGGGTCTTTAACTTGCCCACGATACCGATTTCCTTGCCTTTTTCGGCATATTTTTCGATGATGTCGGCAACCTTGCCCCAAGCGACAACGGTGTGCCAATTGGTATCGGTCTGTTTTTCTCCCTTGCCGTTTTTGTAGTTCTCATTGGTCGCCAATGACAGACGGGCTACTTTTTTGCCGCTTTCAAGGTTCGTAATGGTCGGTTCCTGCCCAACGTTCCCGATCAGCTGTACATGATTTTTAATACTGCTCATAACTAAATATTTAAAAGATTAATAATTCCCTTTTCCATTCAATCGTGATTAAATTTTAAGGGGTGTTTGTTTGATTTCTTACGTGCATGGCACCAATGGATAAAGTGGGTTTTGTCAAGACTTTCGGGGAACAAATCAGGAGTGTCTGCGACGTAGCAATCCGCCTTTTCGGCGGATTCAAGGAAGTAGAAACCTTATTTTTCGCTGAAACCAGCTATGGTCTTGACAAGTTCCATAAGAGTATTAGCAATTCTTCCAAAGCCGTACACAAGGGAGCGTACAGATAGTTAAGCGAGTGAAGGGGATGGGGTTTGGAATAGAATTGGTTATACTGTGCCCGTTTTTCGATGCCCCGAAAAACGACAAAGGCTTTATCCATTATAAACCCCTTAAAATGTGTAAGGCAGCAGTTTGGTTTTTAGGGATTTCGAGCAAGGGCCAAAGAAGTTCTTGCCGAAAATCACGTTAGGAAAACCGAGACGGTGGCTTTCCGTTGATAAGCGGACTCCATTCTCTTTTTGGCTCGGGATTGAAACATCCCTTCCCAGTCATACGGGAAAGGGTAGTGGAATGTAAAGCCAAAAACGGGGATGGTGTTCAAGGCTTTTTTAGTGAAGCTCTTTTTCCGAAATGGAGTGGCTATTCGCACTTTTGCGGGGAGCCGTGGAACGTAGGGGAATGTGCTGAGCGGGTATTATGAAAACACTAATTTATTCATTGATGTTAATTGAGTCTTGATAGCTCTCAATTACTATTTTCCAAATAATTATATATATCCTTTTGAGGGGATGTTTTTCGATTTTACCCTAGCAGAGTATTGATTAGGTAACTTCTATAGTTATTAAACTATATTAGAATTCAAAAACTTTTAAATCTCATCGTACTGATGAACTACTTGGGATAGGACGTTTGTGGGATAATAGAGTTGATTTTGCCTATTTTTTCTTCCTGTTTCAGAAATTAAATGAAGATTCTTTCTAGCTCTTGACCCAATTACGTAGAGTAGTCTTTTTGCAGACTCAACACCATTAGCATCCATAAAATGAGGCACATAACCTTCAAGTAGGCCAAACGCTATAACCGTATCGAATTCCGCACCTTTTACACCGTGGATAGTGGAAATCGTAGTACCTTCCTTTTGTTGGAAAACTTTTTTGAAGCTGTCTATATGCTCAATGAAGTCGTTACCATCATTTTTTATTCTCTCGATGCGTTTTTTTGAACTATCAAAAAAAGAAGTGAAACTTTCAGTTAATGAGACATTTGTACTTAGGTCAATTCCTAATTCTTCCAAGAATGATACAAAAAAAGACTCTAGATAGAGTAAGCCATTAGATTCTTCGATATAAATCCCATTGCAAATTCTCAAAATAAGTTTATGATTGATTGAATCGACATTATATCCCGAATCTTCTAAGTCTCTAAGAACTTCACTTGCCCAACGCAAACGTCTCAAATACATATTTGGCGAAGCTTCGGTTAGTACAATGCGAGAAAGTTTATACCAAAAGTTATCCAAATCCCTTGAAAAAGGTGCCATCCCTGGGCCATTAAAACTATATTCTGGCAATTCTATCATTAAACTTCGTGAAATAGATGCCAAATGAATCCATTGAGGTCCAAGAATACAGATTTCATTTGGGTCAATACCAAGTTCTTCAATATTGTACCTGAGTAATCTGCTCATTTCTTTTACTAAATTATCTACGTGAACTTGATTATTAAATGATATGACACTAACATAATCTTTTTCATTTCCTGATGCCACAACACTATTTTCTATGGTCTTGTAATTGTCAAAATAGTTAACAATGGATACAGAACTACGGTAATTTTGTTCAAGTTCTAATCTTTTAAATTCGAGGCCAGAAAGTGCTTCGAGCTCTTCTTTTTTAATAGGATAACCACCAAGACCACCATAAATTGTTTGATTCGGATCACCGACAATCAATGCCCTTGTATTTCCTTGCGCCGAATTCCATATTTTGGAAATGATGTGGTACTGAATTTCTTTAGTGTCTTGGTATTCATCAACCAAAATGATTTCAAATAGTTTGGACAGCGTATTCGAAATAATAGGGTTTTCTTCAAGAAGTTTATGGGCATATAACAGAATCAGTTCATAACTAATGAAGTTATGCTCATTTAGATATGTAAAATAGCTTTGTAATGCAGCGCTAACATTATCATACTTATAACCCGAATTAGTCACTTGAACAATACCATTGATGCTTGCATAATGACCACAATCCCAACTGGAAATTCTTGGTTTTTGGTAAGCAGCACATATATCATTCAGTAAGTTTTCAGACTCATTGGCATCCATAATTCGGTATCCAAATTTGAGCTTTTCTAAAAGTGAAGAATACGGTTTGAGAATCCATTCATTGCAAAAGGAATGGATAGTACCTATCCATAATTGGTCGGTTGGAACACCTAACAATTCAATTCTTTCTTTTATTTCGTTAGCTGCACGATTGGTGTAGGTAATAGCTATGACAAACTTTTTGTGGGAATCTAATTTGGAAAGTTCATTCGCTACCTTATAGGTAAGCGTTCGTGTTTTACCACTTCCAGGACAAGCCACCAATAAAATGTTGTCATTGTCCCTTACAACGGCACTCTGCTCTTCATTTAGTTCTTTATCGGTCCAAACAAACATTTTTACAATAGTCTTAAAAAATCCAAACCTCTATCATCCAGAACTAAGGCCTCAAATTCATCTAGAATTTCTGGAAGCTCTATCTCATTATTTCGATAACGTCTCAAATTGATTTCTAAATCATTAAAATTAAAACCATTGGCATCTTTTAAATGTGTTTTAATTCTATGATTAAAAATTCCTGCTATAATCTCTCGGTTCATTTTAGGTGTCGCAAAACGTATCGCGTTTAAAATATAGTTTGGGATTTTTGTATTATGGTCAATACTGCTTCCCAACAGAATGGCAAACCATCCTTTACCTTCTTGTTTTGCCATAGTCAATATTCTTTTGCCAACAATGGCCACCTCATCAGATGCTAATTGCTCTTTGGCCAAGTCGATGGTATCTGGGTCAGAATATACCTGCTCAACGATACCTGTCACAACTTCGGGTTGATTCAACATAGCAAAGTCCACCTCAAATGTGTGGTGTGCATAAAAAGCCTCAATCCATCTATTGTCGTTAATATATTCTGCTATTTTTTCTTGCCGTTCTTTACCTTTCTTCTCAGAGTTGTAACACTTGGTTTTGTATTTTTTTATCGCATCGGAATCCCCATCTTGAATGGCAACATCTGCAATCGATGTATCCAAATCTGTTAGGATAGCGCAATTACGTTGTATTCTGTCGTCGTGAAAAATATCAGCTATATTCTCGAAACCTGTACTTCTGATATTTATGATGCTCACGCCAATCTCATCCAAACTAAATCCAAGGACTTTTTTTATCAACGATGGTATTAAAATTTCTTCGGCATCGCCTTCAACCAAAATGACACCTTTGGCAAATAGTAGGTTTGTCCGTATGGCGTCTAGGTAGCGTTCCAACTTAATAATTCTTGGTTCATCTAGACCATTTGCAGGTTGGTAGGCAACGGCATAATTTTCTTTTTTACTGAGCACATTGATGTTTGATAGATTGCTTACCTCTGAAATCTGAGTGGAATGTGTCGAATAGATTATTTGTGTATCTCCATAGTTCAGTTTATCAAACAGCGATTTTTGAATATGAGTATGGATATGCGCTTCGGGTTCTTCTATTAACAAAAAGTTCGCAAAGGTTTCATTGGCCTTTTGATACTTGAATTCCAATAGCTTTAAAGTCAAATAAATGAGGTTGGCGCCACCAAGACTCAACTCGTGGATACCACCTTCGTAATCTTCACCGGGTTCCCCGATAAACAGTTTTAAAGATTGCAGAAGTTTGTTGGCTTCATCCGATAAACTCGATTTAATACTAAGCGAAGAAGGTGAGTAGGTTTCACCTACAGTTTCCTTAATCGTTTGGGAAATATTGTCAGTAACATCCAAGACATCTTGCAACTGCTCAATTGATTCATTTAATTCAGATACTTGATTTGAAATGTTTGCATATTCATCTTCATCAATATCCTCACTTTTGGCTTTCAATAAAGTCAAAAGTGGGTTCGTCCTGTTGTTATGAAAGTCTGAAACCACATCTCTTAATGCTTTAATAAACGTAAAGGAAACCTCTCTCGAAATTGATAGTTGATGTGGTATCAAGATACCTATTTTGGATGTGTCATCTGGAAAAGGAAACTTTACATTTTCAAAATCGCCAACAATATCCTTGTAGACATTCTCGTCATTAAAATCCACCGTACTCTTTCCTGTAAATTTTGTTTCATAATCATCTATGGATAAACTATCTAGGATTGCCTCTAAACCAACTGTATCGCCATCCGCTAATTCTGAAAGTCTTATACGAATATCTGGCTTTGGTCTAAACAGAAGTGTATAGGTTGCCTTGGTCAGAGGTTCTTCAGTCACATCACCCGTGCCATGTACGAACAATGCCTGAATTTCTTCATCGGGCGATAGATTGCTGAACTCAATGCTGATGATTATCCAATGGCCTTTCCAAGCACCCAAATGCCTATTGAAGTCACTTTCATCCAACTTATAAGACATTCGCAATAAGTTATCATCCAAAAGCAAGCGGATGGCTCGAAACAGATTAGTTTTTCCAGACCCATTTTCGCCTATGATAGTATTGATGCCTTCCTTGAACGAAAATTTGGCATTCCTAAAACTTTTGTAATTGACTATGGAAACATTTGATATATACATTGGTTGTTATGTTTGTTCGGTTAATGGTTTTAGCTTTAGTAGAGCATAGTCTATTGGGATTTTTTCTTGTTCCAATCTCCATTTATTTTTAAATAGCATTTGATGCATTTGGTACTCATCTTCAGTCAGATTTGGAAGCGATGCGACTTTCGATTTAGTCTCTAAGTCATCTTCATAATATTTATCAAATGTGGCTTTATCCATCATTAAGCTCTTCGTTTGAGGATAGTGCCCTCTAAAGCCTGAAAGAATTTCAAAGCCTTGGGCATCCAAATCACCCCAATACCAAATTTGGCAGCTTTTTAACCACTCGATATTCTTTAGCGATAGTACTTTAAAGCCTTTACCAAAAATCGACAGGGTACTTTTCATTTCAGGAATAGTGAGTAAATTCATAAGATTTTCTACAATTAAGACTTTTTTTATTGGTAACTCAATTTTCGAAAAATCACTTAGTCTTATCGAAATATCTTCTAACCCTGAAAAATACTGCTGTGTTATTTGGCTATCAAGCAAGCGGAAACGCACCAAAGGTTCGCTGTATTTTAGGTGGAATCGTGTCTCAAAGTGATTGTGTTCGTCAAAATTTAGAGATTGGGCAAGTATTATATCCAACAATTCCCGAAGTAGTGATTTGTTCAGTTCTATAAATTTGGTGTGAACTTTTATTGGAAGTTCCCGAATGTAAAGGTCTGGTTTGGGATTGGATTTAAAATAGCCGACCACTTTTAGGATATCTTGCCAATGTTCTATCATGGCAACCAATTTCAGAGGGTTGGCACAGAGCCAACTTTTGAGCTCTGGATAGAGGCTTAACGTTTCATCCTTTAATCGTTTGAAGGTCTTGACCTCGTTAATCTTTCCCAGATAGCCAACGTAGTCAAGCTCATTTTCGAAGTAAATTCGTTTAGGCAAACTCTGTGAACCTATAAAACGGGTTTTGGTCTTTACACACTCGATAGTGTAGCCGTATTTGTTGTCGTCATTTGAATCGCTTAATAAATCATCCATTTCCTTCCTGTAAACCTCAAGCGACTTTCCTGGCGATTTATTCCCTCTAATTTCCATAGGAAAAAGCTCTTCTTGATTGACCAGAGAGGACAAAAATGAAGCGTATGCTCTAAGTGCTTTTTTCTTTATTTCTGAAGATGATATCAACTGGTCATTAAGTATTTTTCGCTTTCCTTTTGAAACTGCTCGATTGGCATATCGTATAACGAACTCTTTTTGCCATTTTCAATTTCCGTAAAATGCACAAAGGAAATATAAGGTTCAACTATCTCTATATTATCACTTGGGGTCACTACCAACACCTGTAAGTGAAGTTGTTCGCATAACTTCAACAAATATTCTGATTTGTCTTGGTCCTGAGCCTTGAATGCTTCATCAATGGCCACGAACCTAAATGAATTGGCTTCTAACCCCTGCGAAGTCAGATTGAATTGGTAGGCAATCGCCGCACCCAAGATGGTATAGGTAAGTTGGGCTTTTTGACCACCAGACCTATGGCTCATACTTTCAAATGTGGCAATTTTCTGGTCGTCTTCCCTAACAAATTCTTCTGCTCTATATTGAAACCAATACCTAACATCAAGAGCCTGTTTACGCCACTTTTCATTATCGAGTTGTTCGATTAAAGGTGCTATGTAGCTTTCAAAATGAATTCTTTTAGATTCGGTAGTTGTTATTTGCGCAACGTCAGGTAAGGCTTCGTGAAGCAGTTTTCTGAAATCGTCAGCTTGCTCGGACAGAGCCATTCGCTCTGACAATTGAATGTATGTGCTTCTAGGTGCAACTTCAAAGTCTATGGCTTGTAAGGACGCATTAAGGGTCTTTATGGTATTCTTGATTTCTTCAATCCATTTTTCAAAGAAAAAATTAAAAGCACCTACCTTATCGATAATAGTATCCTCTAAGTAGGTATCAAACTTGGCCTGAAAGCTTGGCAAATCATCTTCTTTGAGTTTTTTGTAAAGGTCTTGGTATTGGTAAAGATGGTCAAGATTGCTCGTCAGTTCGCTAACATCTGAGCCCCAATCAGGAAATCGTTCAAGGGTATCCATATCTGGGTTCTTGAATTTTGATATTCTCGGTGTAAGCTTATCTCTGGTCTTATAAATTGATTCTTCAACCTTCTTTAAATTACTCTGGTTATCCTCTTGAAATGTTGACCGTACCTGCTTGAAATTCTGATAGGACAAATTGCTCAACAATGGATTTTCGGCATCAAAATCTGATATATCAATATTGTTCTCAGATAGTATTTTGAGTTGAGATTCAAAGGTTTTAAGTTCCCCTTGAATTTCACCCAATATCCTATTGATATTGAATATCCTTTCAGATTTGGGTTTCTTTTCCGCCTTATTTTCAGCAATCTTGTCTTCCAGACTTTTTTTCCGCTTTCTTAAAGTTTTGGCGGTATCGTTTCCCTCTTCCAGTTCTTTGATTATGTCGTTCAACTCTTGTATTTCCAGCGCATACTTCTTCCAATTTATAAGGTCGTAATCCTCAAAACTCGTTAAAAATGTATTGTAATTTTTATTCAAATCTGCGAGTGTACTTATACCAGCATCTAGTTGTTTTTTGTCTTCTAAAAGTTTGTCGCCATTTTCCCGAAGTTTAGTGTAGTTATCCTTTAGTGCATTTATCTTGACCTTGTTATCCCATCCCAAAACATAGTTATTTCTAGAATTAATTTTAGCTCTATCATCTTTCTCGTGGTTTCCCTTCCCTCTTTTGATAAGCCCGTTGATGGTAATTGCTTTTTCAGCTTTCGCGAAAGTGTTCAAGTCCTCAACGCACAGATAATTGTAACGCGATACTATATTGTCTTCGATGAAGTCTGAATAGGGAGAATCTTTCTTAAATTCCAATTTACCGATCAATTTATCATCATCTTGGAATGGTGTGTTGAAACCACTCAACAAGGAATCGGTATGGCGCAGATATGTGATTTTACCACGTAAATTCGTGTCGTTTACATAGGTATTTACTTTTTTGTAATATTTCTCGGGAACAATCAATCGAAGGGCAAATGAATGTAGCACCTTTTCAATAGAAGATTGCCATTTTAATTGCTCGTCTTTCACCATAATGAGTTCACCAACAAAAGGAATTTCCTTTTTTGAAGCACCAGTTACAGTTAAGATGTCTTCCCTAATGGATGCCACTCGGCCAGAAATGTTGTTATCGTTTTTACGAAGCGTTTCTATCGTATCAACAATTGAGTCAATTGCCTTTTTGTTTTCTGCTATGTTAATTTCAACAGCTGTTTTTCCTTCGATTTTTTGAGTTCGTTCATCATCTGTTTCTTTAGCTCTTTTGATAGCATTGTTTCTGTTTTCATCAAAATCACTTTCTGTCGGGTTTTCTTCGAGGGTTAATTTTCTAGCGAAAGCATTGTACAAATCCAGCCTGGTTTGCCGTTGCGACTTTTTGACTTCCAATTCTTTTACATTCTTGGTAAGCTTATCGATTTGGGCACTTACTTCATCATTTTTTATTTGATTATTTACCTCGTTCAAATCTTCACTAAGCGTTTCTTCCTGGGCATCAAGTTCCTTTAATTGAGTCTCAACTTTTTCCTTTTCGCCTTCCAAATTCTCTTTCTCGGTATCAAAAAGCTCTTTTCCTTTTTTGGAAAACCATAGTACTGCAAGATCTCTGGAATGGATTAGTTTTTCCTTTCTGCTAGTTTTTTCTTTAAGCTTTTCAGCTAGATTATTGATGGGCTCAAGCTGATTGAGTTGCTCTTGCGTTTTATCGATTTTGTTTTTGGCGCTACTAAGAGTTACGAAACTATTTCGAAGTTCAACATAAGTTGCTTCAGGCTTTTTATCCTCAAGCATATTAATCCTGATAAAGCCATCCAAATCCTCTAATACCTTAATACCAACAGTTTGATTAAAGAGCTTCAGAGCCTTTAATGATTTCATCCCCAATACAGCTATCAAACGCTTTGCATAACGAGTAGGGTAATCGTCAAAAAATTCAACTCTTTTTTTCTGGGTATTGCTATTGAACTCTTGCTCTAACCGATGTTTCCAAAGGTTTTTGTCATCAAATTTTGGAAAGTGATTCTCAATGGTCAAGGGTATGTGGGCTATACCATAACTACGTCTCATCTCGTTGCCTGAGAACCATCTTAATTGAAAGAGGGTTACCGTTTTTTGGTCTTCGTTCCCAAAGGAAGCCAATAATATAGAATAAGTGTCTTTATTCCGTAGCCGTTGGGCTGTTGCGCTACTGGCACCTTCTTTCAATATTGTACCATACGCACCCAATACATAGCTTTCCTCGGTACGGTCGCCTTTCTTCTCTGAGCCTGATGACTGATTGTAAAACCTGTCCTTTTTCTGTGGTACCAAAAGAGTCAATAGCGCATCTATAAAAGTTGTCTTACCGGAACCGTTGGCACCTGTAAGTAGTGAATTATTTCCTTTAGGCTCAATCCTTATAATTTCGTCATCAAATGTTCCCCAATTATAGACCTCAAGATAGTTGAGCCTAAATCCAGAGGTATCTGACCGTGTACTAAATAGACTCAACATATTCATTCAATTTGTTTTTAAATTCTTCTAGTGCATCTATGTTCACTTTTTCTTTAATGATTTTATGGATTCGGTATCGGGTATTGGGGTCATCGGAATCCACTCTTTTTATGTACCCCAGTTTTTCTATCCGCTTGATGTAATCTTCAAGCTTCTTTAAATAGCCAACCTTATCGTATTTTTCGGGAAGAAAAAGTTCTATCTGGTTGATTAATTCCTCATTATCAATAAATTTTTCCGACCCGGTGAAATCCAATGGGTTTGTTTCAAAATCTTCCAAAATCTGTCGTAATACCACCAAGAGTACAGAGGTTTCAAAACCTAGTTGTTTTCGTGAGACCAATCCTATGGTATTGTCATCATCATCAATGGGAAATTGTTTTAAAAAAGCATAGCCATCATTTTCCTTAATGATGAGCTCTAACCCTATTACATTAACATATTCTTGAATGGGTTTTCTATACAACAGCACGTCGTCCCAAACCTTGTCGTCACTATTTATCGTGCCCTTTAACAATCGTACAATTGCCAAGGAATATTCTTTTAGATTGGAACTCAAACTGTTCATTTTGTGATTATTATTTCTGGAATTCTTATTATTTTATTCGCTGTACCATCGAACAGGATTTGTGTTTCTTTATCACTATTGAAGGTATGCTTGAAGTTTTTCAGAATGCTGAAATATCCAAACACTTCGGGCAGTCCTTGGGTAACGCCACCATTGTCATCAATAATTTCGGCCAAAGAAGCCTGTCCTTTCTCTTCAAGGGTTCGAAGGATATTCGCATTCAAAACCTTTTTACTAATTTTTCGTTTTGCAGCTATTTTCTCAAACTGCGAAGATTGTTCAATGTCTTTCGGGACGACCAGCGGTCGTTGGCTGTATGTTCTATCTTTCTTCTTTTCTAGCGTGAGCTTCTTATCAAAATCCAGATTGATTTCCGGTTCATTTTCTAGTTCTATGGATATATCTGGTGATTTTGAAACCCTACTGGTTTGTATTAACAGGTTCTTTATTTCCGCCAAAAGTCTTTTGAGGCTTTCTCTTTGTAAAGAGTCGCTCTCCCTAATGATTTGACTGATTTTTTCAGCCATTTTATCATTTGCCCTATAGACGTGCTGGCCAGTCTCAAAAAGATTGTTTTTTATACCTATGAGAAAGTCATCATCGACCTCGATTTCCTTTTCCTTTAGCTTGCTTAACAATTCATCTATTAAACTGTTCCACTCGGTTTTTAGGCCTCTGTCTATGAGGAATTGCCAAAACGCATAGAAACTTTTTCCCTGATGGCTTTTTTTGAGCTTGTCAATGGCATCAAATGTAAATGACAGTACTTCTTTTTTGGACAGGTCTGAATCGGTATGCTTAAGATAAATTTCTTTTGAAATTTCTTTGAAGTTGATTTCAACTTCTTTGAAATCTGAAAGTAATTCTTTTGCAGTATCATTGATATTCTGAAACCTTGGAATAATTTCATATTCCTGATAGGTATCTACCTTACCGCTAATTTTTAACTCGTTGATTTCATTCTCAAGTTCACGCTTTTTCACTTCAAGGATTTCGATACGTTTTTCAACATCGTCATTGGTCCATTCAACAAGTTCTTTGAGCTGATTAAAGACTTCCTTGAATTTTGATTCGGTTCCTACAAACTCTTTTTTCTTAAGACTTTCCAACCAAATAAGGGTTTTAGTGGTGTGATTGGTAAGCTGATAATGCGGTGTGCCACTCTCATTTCTAAAACTGGTCAAGAAACCCAGTTGTGTCCATCGTTTAATGAGTTTTTTGGCTTTTACCTCATACGTATCTGCAAATTGAAGGTCGTTTTCCTCATCTTCTTCCAGTTCAATACTTTCAAGGTGGTCTGCAAGTTTGGTATGAATAAAATCGTAAGAATGGCTTTTGCCGGTATCTGGGAAAGTCGATAGTAGAAACAGCAGTATTAATTCCCGATTTCGGGATTTTAAAATCTTGACACTAGGTGCGTGTTCAAGAATTCTTTTTATTTCTTCTAACTCAAAAGTTCTCAAAATAGGTAAAGCACTTTCAAATTATCCAAAAAATAAAATTAATTGTGCCGAATAATGGTTGTGTTAAAGTTGGTTTAAATATAGCTGAATTTTGTTGAATATTAAAGTTTATAAAAATATAAAATCACAAACTAATAGTTTGTATATTTGAAAAAAAATAAACTACGATAACTTTGTGTGGTTTAAAAAAAGTTAAAAACAGAAACTATTAGTTTGGAAAAAGAACAAAAAATAAACCACCTTCTTAATTTACAGCCTCCGGGAGTTGTCTATTTAAGCTCATGGTTAACGGAAAATGGGTTCTCCACACAATTGCTTAATCGATATAAAAAGAGCAATTGGATATATTCCGTAGGTCCTGGAGCTTGGATGAGAGTGGGTGATATGCCTACTTATCAGGGAGCATTGTTTGCATTGCAAGAACAAGCTGACCTGAATATACATCCAGGAGGTAAAACAGCCTTATCCTTAATAGGAAAGGCCCATTATTTGGAGCTATCCACAAAACAAGTAACGTTATTCGGGGGTAGCGAAGAAAAATTGCCCGCTTGGTTTTCAAAATACGATTGGGAGGTAAAAGTAAATTACTTTAGTTCCTCCTTTCTTCCACCCAATATAGGGATGCAAGCTATAGAACAGGGAGCTTTTAATTTGTTGGTGTCCAACCCGGCGAGGGCTTTGATGGAATGCCTCTACCTAACGCCAAAAAAACAAGAATTGGTCGAGTGTTATGAAATCATGGAGGGGTTAAACAACCTTAGGCCAAACCAGGTACGTGAACTTTTGGAGGCATGCAATTCAATAAAGGTAAAACGATTATTCCTATACATGGCAGAAAAAGCCGGACACGATTGGTTTAAATATATGAGTTTGGAAAATATAGATCTTGGAAAAGGAAAGCGCTCCTTGGTAAAGGATGGTGTTTATATATCCAAATATCAAATTACTGTCCCTAAAGCATTGGAGAATTATGAGTAACTATAAGCAACAGGTTTCCCTATTGTTACAAGTGTTGCCGGAAGTGGCAAAAGAACCAGTTTTCGCATTGCATGGAGGTACGGCCATCAATCTGTTTGTACGGGATATGCCCAGATTATCTGTGGACATCGATTTGACCTACATTCCCATTGAGGACAGAAAGACATCTTTTAAGAACATTATTGAAAGTCTTGGCCAGATAAAAACTAAACTCGAAAAAATTCTGCTGGAAGCTACAATTACCCTTAAAGAGGAAACATTGAAGCTTCAAATCACGACCGTAAACGCACAGATAAAATTGGAAGTGAACCAAATCAACAGAGGAATTATGGATGATACAGTAACGCTACCACTATGCGAAAAGACCCAAGAGGAATTTGATGCTTTTTGTGCCATACCTGTGGTTCCTTTAGGTCAGTTGTATGGTGGAAAAATCTGTGCTGCATTGGACCGTCAGCATCCTAGGGATTTGTTCGATGTAAAATATCTGTTGGAAAATGAAGGATTTACCGAAGAAATCAAAAAAGGTTTCATATTGTTCCTTTTGTGCAGTAATCGCCCCCTTCACGAAATGTTGCATCCCAATTTTATCGACCAAAGAGAAACCTTGGTCAATCAATTTGAAGGTATGAGTGAGGAACCCTTTACCTATGAAGATTTTGAAAAGACCAGAGGGGAATTGATAAAAACAATCCATCAAAATCTAACAGACAAAGACAAGGAGTTCTTATTGAGTTTTGGAGAAGGAACACCCAATTGGGATATTTATGATTTTGAACGGTTTCCTGCCGTCCAATGGAAACTACAGAACCTTACAAAACTAAAAAATGGCAATCCAGAGAAGCATGAAAGTTTTGTTGCTTCACTGAAGAAAGTATTGTATTGATTATAATATATAAAGTACATGGGTTATTATAAAATTTTGTTACTAAATGGGTTGATTTAATATTTAACAAATTTTATATTTGTAGGGTCAGAAAGTAAAGCAATTTACTTTGAGTTCATTTAAGTATCGTCAACAAATCGGATAACAGTTGTTTCTTGAAAGCTGTAACTGATTGATATATAAAGCATTGTGTAGTAGGGTTCAAACTCTGCCACCCCGACAATTACGGTGTCAATAGACACCAAAACATAGCTAATCTTATGAAAATCAGGGATTTTCATTTTTCTTGAAATCATAAGATTGGCTTTATTATCAAATCAAAGGTTACCTATTCGGTTACCTGATTTATTACCAGAATTTTCACTACATTGGTAATTCAATAAATTTGACTTTCGCAACGATTTGACTTTCGTAAACAAATCGATTATTCACTTAAAGCGAGAGTTTATGCAGACTTCCAAGACTTTTACTATTCATTTTTGGCTGAGTATGGCCAAGAAAAAAGATGATTTGGCACCCATTTATGCCCGTATTACGGTCGATGGAAAACGTGCCGAGATCAGTTTAAAACGATCTACTTCGGTTACCTATTGGGATACCCGTTCCAAGAGGGCAAATTCGAGAACTTCCGAGGGGAAAGACCTCAACGTCTATTTAGACCAAGTTTACTCCGATTTACTGGAATGCCACAAACAGCTTCTGGGCGAATCCAAATACGTTACCGCCCAAGCCATCAAAGCGAGGTATCTCGGCGAAGATGAACAGCACAAAACGCTGCTTCAACTGGTTTCCTATCACAACAAGAATATGGTTTCGGTACTAAAGCCCGGCACGTTGAAAAATTATTTCACTACGGAGCGCTATATCAAACGGTATTTGAAGAACAAACTAAAGACCAATGATATCTTCCTCAAACAATTATCCTATAGATTCATCATTGACTTTGAACAGTTCCTCCGCACCGGTAAATCCATAAATCGCTCTCAACCTCTAAAAAATAACGGGGTTATGAAACATTTGGAGAGGTTGAAAAAGATGATGAATCTCGCCCTTCGATTAGAATGGATCGAGAAAGACCCATTTGTACGGTTCTCGCTAAAGTTCACAAAACATCAAAGGGCATTTTTATCCCAATCCGAACTTGAAGTTTTGCAATCCGGTCAGCTTTCAAAAGAGATGCACCGAAAAACGAGGGATGTATTTGTTTTTGCCTGTTATACGGGATTATCCTATATCGATGTAAAATTGCTTTGCTATGATCATATTGTAAGGGGCATCGATGGGGATTATTGGATATTTACAAAAAGGGAAAAGAACGATGAAGCAGTAAAAATTCCCCTATTGGATAAAGCACTTGATATTATAAAAAAGTATGACCAAGATGCCGAAAATAAACAGGAACAACTGCTTCCGGTATTTTCCAATCAAAAAGTCAATAAATATTTGAAGGAAATAGCGGTAATCCTAAAAATCAATAAAAAGCTTACGTTTCACGCTGCCAGACATACCTTTGCAACTACCGTTACACTCTCCAATGGAGTACCCATTGAGACAGTTTCAAAACTACTTGGTCATACGAAACTTTCTACAACGCAAATCTATGCCAGGGTCATCGAGCAAAAGGTATCTTCGGATATGCGTTCGTTGCGCAGTAAACTAAACACCAATGACAAGGCCGGAACAAGGGCACATTATCAATAATTAGATTTGGAAAACACCTTTTAGGTTCTAATCCAGTCGGCATTCTTATTTTTCTTAATGTCATTAAAGGTTTATCCAGTACCTTAAACTGGATTTTTTATTGTTAAATATTGGATTTATTGAAAAGCCTTATCATTGATGATGCGAAAGTAGCATTGCCTATATCGATTTTTATTTGGATACGTCCCTGCGAGAGACTTGGGCGTGAGATTTTCCTTTGTCTCCCTTATTTTATTCAATTAATTTTATTTTTTGATAAATTTTTTGTTTGGACCTTTCGAAAATTTCCCATCCAAACTCCTCATTGTCAAGCGAGATTATTGTGATGTCTTTTACTCCAATCATCTCAAAAATAAATTTCAAATAAGTGGTTTGAAAAATTCATATGAGCATTATTTTCATTTTCACCGTAACCGGTATCTCCCCTACTTGATAATATAAACAGTTTTTTATTGTTGAACAGACCTACATAATCTCCATCCGGTTCTCCAGAACGAAATTTCCAAGTTTCATTGATTCGCATAATTTGATCAATGTAAGATTTTAATCCGCTTGGGATCGACCAATTGTACATTGGCGTTCCAATAACATACGTATTATTCTCCATTAATTCTGTCACTAATTCATTGCTGAATTTTACACCAGATTGATTTTGCTTGGTTCTGTCCTGTGGTTTTATAAATGCACTCGCAATCCACTTTTTGTCAATGGTTGGAATTTGGATTAAACCAACTTCCCTATGTGTGAATTTGTCCTGTGGATTTCTATTTTTCCAGTTTTCAACAAAAATTTGGGTCAATTTTCTGCTGTAGGATTTCTCATCTCTGACACTAGCATTGATAATTAAAACTTTGTTCATATTTTTAACTTTTAAATTATGAAGCAAAATTCATCAATAATAAAATGTAAAAAATTGACCTAGTTCAATCCAATTAAGTTTTTTTACGGATTCTACTCAAAAATTCAGCGGAAATACCAAGGTACGAAGCAATTAAATATTGAGGTATTCTTCTCGCTATTTCAGGATAATTTTCTAAGAAATCGAAGTAGCGTTTCTCCGCGTCGTATACATTTTGCTCAAGCCTATACCTTGTTAAAAATAGTGTTTTTGCTTAACTTTAGTTATGCAGGGAAAAAAGGATTATCAAGAAAAGCCGTTCTCCCATTTTCAGTTGAGCGAACGTATACCTAAGAACAATTTCTACAGGCGTTTAAAAGGAGTATTAAATTTAAATTTTCTTTATAAGCAGACCAAGGATTACTATTTTGAAAGTGGTCAAAAGAGTATTGATCTGGTAGTGTTCTTTAAGCTTTGTTTAGTTGGTTATCTAGAGAACTTAATTAGTGACCTTAAGCTCATCGCGCATTGTTCAATGCGGTTGGATATTTTTTATTTCATAAGATATGATATTGATGAGGAACTGCCTTGGCATTGCACTATAAATAGAACGCGCCAACTATTCTCTGAGTCCGTATTTGAAGAAGTATTCACTATGGACTTACTATATTTAACCGGACATAGAGTTAAGAGCGTTTTAGTTATTAAAATTAACTTTGAAAAATGTCAAGAGAAAAAAGAAATTACACTGCAGAGTTTAAGGAAAAAGCTGTAGAACTTAGTTACGCACGTGGTAGCGTTGTCGAGATTTGCAGGGAACTGGATATCCCTACATCTGTATTGAGCCGTTGGCGCAGGGAATCGGATGCCTATGGCAGGAACAGTTTCCCGGGCAAGGGAAACCCCAAATTAACGGACGAGCAACGGGAAATTGCAGAATTGAAGAAGAAGTTAAGGAATGCCGAACTAGAAAGAGATATCTTAAAAAAGGCGATAGCCATCTTCTCCTAGAGCGACAGGAAAAATATAGGTTCATAAAACACCATAAATTTAAATTTCCAGTCGGGAAGATGTGCAAAATGTTCAAGATAAGCAAAAGCGGGTATTACGATTGGTTGGGCAGGGTTCCTTCCAAAAGAGTGATGGAGAACGAGGCCATATCATCTACCATCCGAGATGTTTATGAGGATAGTTTTGGGAGTTACGGGGCACCGAGGATCAAAGCGGAGCTCTGGAAAAGGGGATATTGCATCTCAAGACCTAGGGTAGCTAGGATAATGAGGGCAAATAACCTGTTTGCCAAAAGAAAGCGTAAATTTCAAACTACGACCCACAGCAAGCACAACTATCCAGTTGCACCCAATATATTAGATCAGGATTTTACCGTCTATAGACCGAACCAGGTTTGGGTATCGGATATCACCTATATAAAGACCAAACAAGGCTGGATGTATTTAACAGTAATTATAGATCTGTTCCACCGGAAGGTCGTTGGATGGTCGATGGGCCAAACCTTAAGTACCGGCGACACTATAGTCCCTGCATGGAATATGGCCATTAAATCGAACAATATCACAAAAGAACTTATATTCCATTCCGATAGGGGGTCTCAATACGCCAGTTCCACTTTTACAGATATACTGAAAAGATATAATGGATCGATAAAACAAAGTATGAGCAGAAAAGGTAATTGTTGGGACAATGCAGTAGCTGAGTCGTTCTTTAAGAGCCTAAAGGTAGAATGGGTCTATGAACATAGCTATAACCTAAGGTCAGAAGCCGAACTATCTGTCTTCCAATGGATAGAGACCTGGTATAACAGAAGAAGAATACACTCCTCTTTGGGATATAAGACTATAGAGGAAATTGAAATAGAATTGTATAATCAAAAAATAGCAGCATGACTCTTATCTAATTGTCCACTTTTTTTTTTGCAAGTCCATCCGAGATGTTTATGAGGATAGTTTTGGGAGTTACGGGGCACCGAGGATCAAAGCGGAGCTCTGGAAAAGGGGATATTGCATCTCAAGACCTAGGGTAGCTAGGATAATGAGGGCAAATAACCTGTTTGCCAAAAGAAAGCGTAAATTTCAAACTACGACCCACAGCAAGCACAACTATCCAGTTGCACCCAATATATTAGATCAGGATTTTACCGTCTATAGACCGAACCAGGTTTGGGTATCGGATATCACCTATATAAAGACCAAACAAGGCTGGATGTATTTAACAGTAATTATAGATCTGTTCCACCGGAAGGTCGTTGGATGGTCGATGGGCCAAACCTTAAGTACCGGCGACACTATAGTCCCTGCATGGAATATGGCCATTAAATCGAACAATATCACAAAAGAACTTATATTCCATTCCGATAGGGGGTCTCAATACGCCAGTTCCACTTTTACAGATATACTGAAAAGATATAATGGATCGATAAAACAAAGTATGAGCAGAAAAGGTAATTGTTGGGACAATGCAGTAGCTGAGTCGTTCTTTAAGAGCCTAAAGGTAGAATGGGTCTATGAACATAGCTATAACCTAAGGTCAGAAGCCGAACTATCTGTCTTCCAATGGATAGAGACCTGGTATAACAGAAGAAGAATACACTCCTCTTTGGGATATAAGACTATAGAGGAAATTGA
Source organism: uncultured Kriegella sp. (assembly GCF_963975415.1). Lineage (NCBI taxonomy): Bacteria > Pseudomonadati > Bacteroidota > Flavobacteriia > Flavobacteriales > Flavobacteriaceae > Kriegella > uncultured Kriegella sp. The sequence goes on along the minus strand of NZ_CAXBGN010000014.1, from coordinate 71 downwards.
AATAGAATTGTATAATCAAAAAATAGCAGCATGACTCTTATCTAATTGTCCACTTTTTTGTTGCAAGTCCA
>NZ_CAXBGN010000013.1:0-144843 GCF_963975415.1 uncultured Kriegella sp. | reverse complement strand
CGGCGAAGTCGAGAAACTCATGGGGGGCGATGCCTCCGGTAGGGTGGCCAGATAACCGACTGGTCCAAAATTATAGGGCAGGAAGTACCAATTCATTTTGGAATTTTTTAAAGCCCAATTCAAATCGAAAAATATAACATAAACAAGTACCCATAAAAATGGCCCGATATACAAGAATAGAAGTAGCTGAAGTAATGAAGGAAACTGGCATGGTGCCCTTATTTTACCATCCCGATACCGTTTTAGGAAAACAAGTTCTCAAAGCCTGTTACGATGGTGGCGCCCGTCTTATGGAGTTTACCGCCCGAGGCGATTTCGCCTTTGAAATATTTGCAGAACTTAATAAATATGCCTTGGCCGAACTGCCAGGTATGATTTTGGGTGTTGGTTCGATTACCGATGCCGCCGCAGCATCGCTCTACATGCAATTGGGCGCGAACTTTATAGTAACCCCAGTTTTAAGGGAAGATATTGCCGTGGTCTGCAACCGACGTAAAGTCTTATGGTCACCCGGTTGTGGTTCGCTCACTGAAATTTCCCGAGCCGAAGAGCTGGGTTGCGAAATCGTCAAATTATTCCCTGGTGACCTATATGGCCCAGGATTCGTAAAAGGAATCAAAGGACCCTGCCCTTGGACGAGCATTATGCCCACGGGTGGCGTATCGCCTGAGAAAGACAACCTAAAAGGATGGTTCGATGCCGGAGTGACCTGCGTAGGCATGGGATCTAAGTTAATCTCGAAACAGGTATTGGCCGACCAAGATTTCGACGGTCTTACGCAAACGGTAAAAAACACATTGGATACTATCAAAGAAGTACGAAACAACTAGCACATGCGATTGATCAGAAATTTCTCCACAGCACTTGTTCTTATGCTGCTCCTGGGTTGCACCATGGAAAATAGCACCAAAACACTACGACTGGGCCATGGCCTTGATGTCAGCCATTCCGTTCATAAGGCCATGGTAAAAATGGGGGAAGATCTGCTGCAAAGATCGGGCGGCAAGCTTAAATTGGAGATTTATCCCAGCCAACAATTGGGCACCGAACGCGAATGTTTGGAGCTTTTACAGATCGGTAGCCTCGATATGACCAAGGTATCCGTTGGGGTGCTGGAAAATTTCGCCCCTAAAATGACCGTTTTAGGACTGCCCTTTCTTTTTCGGGATCGCCAACATTCTTTTGATGTATTAGACGGCCCCATTGGCGAGGAGCTTTTAAACGATGGCAATAAATATTGGCTCAAAGGGTTGGGATACTACGACGCAGGTAGCCGTAGTTTTTATACCATGAACAAACCCATTCATACGCCTGATGATTTAAAAGGGCAGAAGATAAGGGTAATGGAGAGTGCTACTGCCGTACGCATGGTACAGGAACTAGGAGGTTCTCCCACACCGATTTCCTGGGGCGAACTCTACACCTCATTACAGCAAGGTGTTGTAGATGGTGCCGAGAACAATCCACCAAGTTTCTATCTTTCCAGACATTACGAAGTTTGCAAATACTATTCTTTAGACGAGCATACCGTTTTGCCCGATGTATTGCTTATGGGCACGTATGTTTGGGACAAGCTATCGGAACAGGAACAAAAATGGTTGACCGAATCGGTTACCGAATCGGTTAAATATCAACGTGTACTTTGGGCAGAGGCCGAGGCGGAAGCTTTACGGGAGGTTGAAAAGGCAGGGGTCGAAATTATCAGACCCGACAAAACGCTTTTCGCCGATAAAGTCGCGGATATTTTAGAAAGTTATAAAGGTGATAATGAAATCTACCCGTTGATCAAACAAATACAAGAAACCAAGTAATATGGCCGAACTACGAAAACTAATCGACAAAATTTTAGGCAGGGCACTTGTCGTCATCATGTCAGTAATGGTGGTAAACGTCCTCTGGCAAGTATTTACCCGCTATGTTACGGGGGACCCCAGTTCGTTTACCGATGAGTTGGCCCGCTACCTAATGATATGGATCGGCATTTTGGGTGCCGCTTACGTAGCAGGCAAAAACCTTCATGTGGCTATTGACATCTTGCCCTCTAGGGCCAGTGCCAAGACCCAGAAAAAGCTAAAGACCGTGGTTACCGTTTTGGTTATACTTTTCGTATTGGTCGCTTTTGTCATTGGTGGATCACGCCTGGTCTATATTTCATACCTCTTGGGGCAACAATCACCCGCGCTTCAAATACCCTTGGCAGTTGTCTATATGATTCTTCCGATCAGTGGCTTGCTAATCATTTTCTATAAAGTATCCGATCTCTTAAAAAAATAACCATGTTGGAAAGTCTACCTATTTTTGTATTGGTAATCAGTTTTTTATGTCTTTTGGCCATCGGCACACCGGTCGCTTGGAGTATTGCCATATCATCAATGTTAACCATGTTGGTCAGCATTCCCGCCATACCGGCTTTTACCACGGTTTCCCAACGTATGGCCACAGGGCTCGACAGTTTTGCCCTCCTTGCCATACCTTTCTTTGTACTCTCGGGAGAACTGATGAACAAAGGCGGTATTGCCCATAGGCTCATTGCATTTGCCAAAACCTTGGTGGGTTCGCTTCCGGGCGGTCTCGCCCTTATCAATGTTATTGCTGCCATGCTTATGGGCGCCATTGCCGGGTCTGCCATGGCTTCTGCATCAGCGATGGGAAGTATTTTGGGGCCTGAAATGGAGAAAGAAGGCTATTCCCGTGAATTTGGAGCTGCCGTCAATATCACCTCAGCTACTACAGGCTTGGTCATTCCGCCTAGCAATGTACTAATAGTTTATTCCCTCGCCAGTGGAGGGGCTTCTATTGCCGCCTTGTTTTTGGCCGGCTATATTCCGGGCATTCTAACAGGACTCTTTCTAATGATCGTGGCTTCCTTTTGGGCCAAAAAGAAAAAATATAAAATCGGAAAACGCAGTACGTTCAAAGAGGTATTCCGAACATTTATCGACGCTCTTCCAAGTCTTTTCATGCTTGTAGTAGTTATCGGGGGAATTGTATCAGGAGTCTTTACCGCTACTGAGGCTTCCGCCATCGCCGTACTTTACAGCCTGATTCTCGGTTTTATTTATAAAGAAATATCCCTTCCAAAACTTCCACAAATCCTATTGGACTCATCGGCAACTACGGCCATAGTTATGCTGCTAATCGGTGCGTCAATGTGTATGTCTTGGTCGCTGTCTTACGAAAACATCCCTCAGGATATCAGTACAGGACTTTTGGGCTTGAGCGACAATAAAATTGTAATCCTTTTAATCATCAATCTCTTGCTTTTATTTGTGGGGGTTTTTATGGATATGACTCCTGCCGTTTTGATCTTTACTCCGATATTTTTACCGGTAGTGACCAAACTAGGCTTAGACCCCGTACATTTTGGAATCATTATGGTACTCAACCTTTGCATCGGACTCTGTACACCGCCGGTGGGATCAGTGCTCTTTGTCGGTGTCGGTATCGCAAAGACAACAATTGAAAAGGTCTTCAAACCTTTGTTGCCCTTGTTCATAGCCATGATCATTGCGTTGTTTTTGGTTACTTATATTCCACAATTAAGTTTGTGGTTGCCCAGTCTTTTTGACTTGTAATAGTTTATGCATGGGCAGTAAATAACCAAATCTTTTAAGTAATTCATGGCGATTCGATGTTTCTCCGCCAACGCAAAAAACCAGTAGCCGTTTAAGGCTATTGGGAGTCCTTGATTTTATTAATTACTCAAAATTAAAAATGTGAAAAAGTTAAATAGAAAGAATACCGCTCTAGAAGCAACACTACCCATCAAGGTCATCCAATTCGGAGAGGGCAATTTTTTAAGGGCCTTTGTGGAATATGCGTTTCAAAAGTTGAATCAAGAGACGGATTCTAATTCCGGAATCGCCGTGGTACAACCCATCGACCGAGGTATGGTCGACCTTTTAAACGCTCAAGATGGCCTGTATACGCTATTTATGAAGGGGATAAAAAAAGGGGAGGAAACCCAAGAAAAAGAATTGATTACCAATATTGTGAAAGGGGTAGATCCCTACGCCAATTTTGACGACTATTTGGCCTTGGCCAAGGAAGAGGCTTTGGAGTTTATCATATCGAACACTACCGAGGCAGGTATTGCACATGTGGCCAGTGATACCGTGACCATGAGGCCACCGACATCGTTTCCTGCCAAACTTGCGGTACTGCTCTATGAACGATGGAAACATTTTGACGGGGCTAGCGAAAAAGGTTTGACCATCATCCCCTGCGAACTGATCAACCACAATTCCGATACCTTAAAGCAGATCATATTGACCTATATCGATGAATGGAAGTTGGAAGATGCTTTTAAAAACTGGGTCTTAAACGCCTGCAGTTTTCACAATACATTGGTCGACCGTATCGTTCCCGGATATCCAAGAGATCAAATCGAGGAATACAACAAGCAATTGGATTATGAAGATAATCTTATCGTCAGTGCGGAAACCTTCTTTCTATGGGTCATCGAAGGTGGTGCTGATCTAAAGCGTAAATTACCCTTTGATAAAACCGACCTTGATGTAAAGATTGTCGATAATATGCAACCCTACCGTACCCGTAAGGTGCGTATTTTAAATGGTGCCCATACCGCCATGGTACCCTTCTCTTTATTATACGGTAATGAAACGGTCAAAGAGAGTGTCGATACTAATTTTACAGGTACTTTTATCCGATCGGCCGTTTTTGACGAAATTATTCCGACCCTTGATATGGATAAACAGGAATTGGAACAATTTGCCGAAGATGTTTTTGATCGTTTTAGAAACCCATTTATAAAACATCAGTTATCGAGTATTGCCCTAAACTCGATTTCAAAATTCAAGGTTCGGGTTTTGCCCAGCCTATTGGAATATACCGAACAAAATAACATTTTGCCCCAACATTTGGTTTTTGCCTTTGCCTGTTTGATTCGATTTTATAAAGGTGATTGGAACGGTAAGCAACTACCGGTCAACGATAATCCGGCAGTAGTGGCGGAATTTTCAGCCATTTGGAACTCGAACGACTATGCCCACATAGCCAAAGAAGTTTTAAGTAAAGAAACGTATTGGGACCAAAACCTGACCGTGATCAAAGGCTTGGCCGCAGCGCTGGCCAACGCCCTAAGACTTATTGACACACAAGGAATAGAACAAGGATTTCAAACCTTTACAACAGCAGCTAACCCTACAACATAACAACCGATGGAACATAAATTAATAAAGGTACAACCCGAAGATAACGTAGCCATTGCGTTGATTGACTTGGTACAGGGTGACAAAATTGCCTTCGAAGGGGAAGATATCATCATCTTGTCCGATACCAAGGCCAAACATAAGATCACCATGGTCGATTTGGCACCCGAAGACAAGATTTATATGTACGGGGTATTGGTCGGAAAGGCCGTTACCGAAATCAAAAGGGGCGATGTGCTGACCGTTGACAACGTGAAGCATCAGAGTACTCCTGTAAAAGAAAAAACGGAAACTACAGGCTGGACCCCACCCGATATTTCCGCTTGGAAAGACCGTACATTTATGGGTTACCACCGAGGTGACGGACAAGTAGGTACGGCCAATGTGTGGTTGTTCTTTCCGTTGGTCTTTTGTGAAAACCGGAATGTCGAATTATTAAAAGATGTTTTCGAAAAAGAACTTTCGTTCAACAAAACCAATAGTCAACGTCAACTGTTACGCAGTTTGGTTCACGGTACGGCACAGAGCGATTCTCAGGAAGCTCCGAGCAAGGAAGTTTTCGACAATATCGATGTCCGCTTTATTACCCATCAAGGTGGTTGCGGCGGTATGCGCCAAGACTCAGACTCTCTGGCAACCTTATTGGCCGGTTATGTAAACAATCCCAATGTGGCCGGGGCCACTATTTTAAGTTTGGGTTGTCAAAACCTGCAGGTTGAAACTTTCAATACCGCCTTACGTTCCATCAACCCAGATATCAAAAAACCTATTTTGATTTACGAGCAACAAGCCATGGGTACGGTTGATGAAATGCTCAACACGATAATAAAGGAATCTTTTGAAGCGATCAAAGAAGCCAATAAGATTCCAAGACAACCGGCACCACTTTCAAAATTAAAAATGGGCTTGGAATGCGGAGGGTCAGACGGCTTTTCGGGTATTTCCGCTAATCCGGCATTAGGGTACGCTTCAGACCTTTTAGCCGCTTTGGGCGGTTCGCCAATACTTTCTGAATTTCCAGAACTCTGCGGCGTAGAACAAGAACTCGTCAACCGATGTGTCAACGAGGATGATGCCCAGCTTTTTATGAAACTCATGAAAGCTTATGAAAATGCTGCGGAAGCGGCAGGATCTGGTTTTGATATGAATCCGTCACCTGGAAATATCAAGGACGGATTGATTACCGATGCCATGAAATCGGCAGGGGCAGCGAAAAAAGGAGGTACCTCCCCTATTCAAGCCGTATTGGACTATGGTGAATATGTCACCAAACCTGGATTGAATTTACTCTGCACCCCGGGCAACGATGTGGAGAGCACCACCGGCATGGTCGGTTCGGGAGCTTCGGTAGTATTGTTTTCTACGGGACTGGGCACACCTACGGGTAACCCGATTGCCCCGATCATTAAAGTATCTTCCAACACCTTGGTAGCCGAAAAAATGCCTGACATTATCGATATCGAAACTGGCGCTGTAGTTCGCGGCGAAAAAACGATAGCAGAAATGGGCAACGAAATTTTGGAATACGTGGTCAAAGTGGCCAGTGGGGAAGTGATTGCCAAGGCCGACCAAATGAACCAGAACGATTTTATTCATTGGAAACGGGGGGTTTCATTGTGAACTTATCATTCATTCCTTTTTAGAAAGAGCAGCAAACTCATTTTAAAAACCGAATCAGATTGGGCGGGTATCCAATTTGATTCGGTTTTTTTACTCCATACCGGCATACCGCTATGCATAAATTGAAAAATCACACTCAAGTCAATTCCCGCCAATCTGGGCAACCCCAATCTCCATATTCTCTAAAATAGGGTCATGAATTTCCCAAATTATAAGTTACCATTCCATTAATTGCAAACTATTCAATTATTAGGCAGAACACTCCCTTTACTTTTGTCACTTTCGACCTTATGTATATATTTGCCCAAGTATCAAAAATAGAATATCATTTCTCAATTCAACAACTTAATTAATTGATTTTCAGTTTTTTATATTAATATGTACCGTAACATCCATCATAAATATTGTCTGGCCAGGTATATATTACGAATACCGTTTCGGAGAAGGATGATGTAATATTTTTTTGATGAGTAAACGGAATTAAAACAATTGTTCTATGAGAAAATTAAAGAATTCCGATTTTATAATCCCCCTTTCCATATTCGTTCACTTGGGGATTATCAACGGGGTGTTATATTTCTTGACACCACAGACCTATCTCGACCCTTTTAATATCATGTATTATAACATTTCGTGGTTGGTCATCACTTATTTTTTGGATTATTATCCTACCGAACGTAAGGAACGTTTTACCGACAAGTTCCTCAAGACACTTCATTTATATGCTATTTACGGCCTTGCCTATTTTGCCCTCTTCGGACTAAAGGGGCGTACTTACGATTCCCTCGACTACCAATTGTTCGTTTTCGCCGTCCTCTGCTGCCTTTTTATCGCGTATCGTGTTCTATTCTTTTGGTTGACCCGAAAATATAGAATGATCGGTGGTAATTACGTCAATGTGGTCGTATTGGGCAGGGATGCCAATCTCAAAAAAATTCGAAAAGAGTTTGACGACCCCTATTTCGGGTACCGCTACCAGGGCTTTTTCGATGATAAGACCTCCAAAAGTCCTACTTATCTGGGTAAGATTTCAGATTGCTTCGGTTATATGCTGCAGCATGATATCGACCAAGTCTATTGTGTTGCTTCAAAGTTTAGTCGGAAACAATTGGAAAATTTGATCCATTTTGCCGATAACAACTTGATCAAGTTTAAGATTATTCTTGACAACAAGGAAATCTATTCCCGGGCCATGTCGATAGAAACCTATGGCAATATACCCGTACTTAACCTGAGGAAGGTTCCTTTAGATACCGAATTTGCCCGTATTGCCAAACGCACCTTTGACATTCTATTTTCTTCCTTGGTGATTCTTACCGTGCTCTCTTGGTTGACACCCTTGTTATACGTATTGATCAAACTGGAATCACCGGGCAACTTATTTTTCAAACAAAAGCGTCATGGTTTTAAACGTAAGGCTTTTTGGTGTTATAAATTTCGATCGATGACGGCGAGCACCGATGCCGATTCAAAAATGGCCAGTAAAAACGATATGCGCATCACCAAAATCGGTAAAATATTGCGAAAGACCAGTATCGATGAATTGCCCCAATTCTTTAACGTGTTTTTGGGAGATATGAGTGTGGTAGGACCGCGCCCGCATATGGAGCTACATACGGCGGATTATGAAACCTCCGTGGACAAATATTTGGTACGCCATTTCGTAAAACCGGGAATTACCGGTTTGGCACAGGTAAGCGGTTATCGAGGAGAAATATTGAAAAAAGCCGATATACTTAACCGGGTACGGTTGGATATCTTCTATGTCGAAAAATGGACTTTAGGACTAGACATCCGTATTATCGGACAAACCGTTACCAATGCGGTACGGGGAGAGGAAAAAGCGTATTGACGTGCATTTTTTCATCCTATCGACACGAACTTTAAATTTTCATCAAATGGCATTGCAGTTATCCTTTTTCAAAGTATTCCCAAATATGGTTTCCGGTAATCTGTTGGACACATGCCCTAGATTTAAGCGAAAACCAAGAGCCTAGCAAGACAAATAAGAAAAGAAAAAATAGATATCCCTAATAATTTTGGTAGACCACGATACTAACGAACATTTATAAATATCAAGTTCTACAAGTTATTTTATAAGCCTTAATAAATAGTTAAGATGTACACGACCCCGAAGAAGACATTAGTAGTAGTATTACTTAGTTCCATGCTTTTTTCCTGCATGACGAATAAGAGTACGGTTTACATTAACAACCCTAACCTTAACCATGAGGTTCCCATATCAATTATGGATACTATAGTGGAGTATAAACTTCAGCCCAGAGATGTTTTAAATGTTCAAATTAAGACCCTTGACGCTGCTAGTTCGGCCTATTTCAACTTACAATCTGGCAACACTTTTCAACAATTTAGTCCCGCAGCCTTATACCTCGGCGGATATTCAATAACTAAAGAAGGAAGAATCAACCTACCTGAAATCGGTCAGGTTACCGTTGCCGGACTAACCCTACCAAAAGCCGAGGCGGCAATTCAAAAAGCGGTACGGCGCTACCTTCCCAATGCAAACGTGATTGTTAAGATGGTAAGTTTCAAAATATCGGTTCTTGGAGAAGTCAATGCACCTGGATACTATTACGTCTACAATGAGCAAGCCAATTTATTAGAGGCATTGGCCTTGGCAGGTGACATGACGCTTTTTGGCAACCGGGAAAACATTACCGTACTCAGACAAACTGAAAGTGGAATGAAAGGTATGCTTCTCGACCTACGAAATCCCAATATTTTTAGCTCCGAGTATTTTCAATTGCTTCCCAACGATGTAGTTTACGTACAACCTAGAAAAGAACGAAATCAACGAGACAACCTTAACACGTTTAACCTTCTAAGCATTGTTTTTGGTGCCATATCCTCAGTAGTACTTCTTTTAAACTTTACAAACTAATAAAGATGGTGAATAGAAACGCTATGAATATTGATAAAATTTTATATACACTTCGCCACAACTGGTTTTATATACCGCTGATTCTTGTCATCACTTTAATTCTTGCGGTGATAACCATTCAGAAAGTCGGCGAAAAATTCAAAGTAGAAGCTTCGCTACAAATTCAGAATCCTAGCTTAAGCTCATCTGGAAGCCAACAAGAACTTTTTCTTAAAGGCGCTGAGCTTTTTGCTTCAGAGACCAATGTTTCAGACGAGATTGGCGCTATTACTTCGCTTTCTACCATTGCCGAAACGCTACGGGATATGAATTACCATGTTACCATATATGGCTCGACCCCAAGTATTTTTGGCATTGGAGGTGAAAATAAAGAACTTCACAACCCTGTTTTTCAAATACGATTAACAGAAGGGCTTCCGCAAGCCACTGATGTTCCCGTGAAAATCACATTCCCCGAAAGTAACACCTATCGAGTTCAAGCTACTATCGACAAGGGAACCCACTTATTTCGATCAACGGCCATTGATGCCAGTTACGAAACCTTAGCGGAAAAAATCACAATAGACCAAACATTACAGCTTACAGAACCTTATAAAGACAATTATTTAAGTTTTAGCATAGACCTTCAGGGAAATACGCCTCCTGATGCTGAAACCGAGTACTCATTTGTTATTAATGAGATGCGCAGTCTTGCCGAAACATACAGAAATAAGCTATCAATAGCCCCCATTTTTGATGGTGCGAGCATCTTGAACATAGGTAGTTCATCAGACCTTCCCCAAAAGGAAATTGATTTTATCAACGGTTTAATGACCACTTATATAGCCAAGAGCCTATCAAAAAAGAACTATCTTGCCCAAAGTACCATTGCCTCAATAGACAAGCAGCTTGATATAGCGGTTGACACCCTCAACACTATTGAGGGTTCATTGGAGAATTTCAGATCACAAAATGAAATCATTGACATCGAAAAGACCGCCGAAAACCTGAACAATCAATTTACGGCACTTAGCGAAAAGAAGTCAGATCTTAACGTAAAAATCGAATATTACCAATACCTCACGAATTCCCTGGCCACCAATGGAAGTATCGATAAAATGGAATCGGTCTCGACAGCAGGTATTGAAGACCAAGTTCTCAGCAATCTTGTTATTGAATTAAATGCATTGATTCAGGAACGTAGTTCAATTGCATTTTCCTCCAGCAGCGAAAGCCCAGTTCTCAAAGGTATTGACCAGCGCATTAGAGCAAGCCGATCTGCCGTACTTAATAATGTAAATAGTCTCTTGAGCTCTTACACTATAAGTCTGCGGAACACTGAGGAAAGATTGGATAAAGTAAACTCTCAAATTTCGCAACTCCCCCGAGGGGAACGCAATTTGACTTCTATCGAGCGAAACTTCACGCTTAACGACGACCTCTATAGTTACCTTTTGCAAAAAAAGGCAGAAGCTAACATTGCGCTTGCTACCAATGTTTCTGATAAAAGTGTAATCGACGAGGCCCATATTGTGGGCAAGGCGTTCCCCAGCAAGTCTCTATTATTGCTTGTCTTTATTGCATTGGGTATATTAATATCATTCGGAGTGCTGTTCTGGAAATACATAACCTTATCAAAAATAATAACCGAAAGCGATATTCCAGCCCACATAAAGTGGCCAGTTTTAAGCAGTATTCAATACGAAAAAGATAAAATAGGCATTTCAAAATCACTCAAGATTTATAACTCCTTGAAGGAAAAAGCCAAAAATGGCACCAAAGTGATTTCCCTAGTTGCCTCAAACCAGAACGAAGATACCCATTCCCTTACAAAAGGGCTCGTTGGCCAAATGATTACTATGGGAGACCGGGTGGCCCTTGTTCATTTAACTTCGGATCATGAAGATATTTATGAACAACCAAAAAGAATATCAACCAAAAAGGTAGTAAATAATCAAATGCAAGACCTACTTGACACTGAGCTTACCCCCGAATTATCGGTACACAAAGTGAGTGCCGGAGACTTTGCACATGGTAACAGCATACAGGAATTGCTATTCAAACTAAGGGAGAACCACGACTTTGTACTTCTTCTAGCCCCTTCCCTAAATGATTCATTAGCTTATTACAAGGTTAGGGAACATTTAGACTTCACCCTATTTATCGTACAAAGCCGCTTTACAGAGACCGCTATGCTATCTGAGGACTATGGCAATATGAGCCTCGAAGACAACGTAGGAATCGTAATAATGAACAAGGCATAATCCCAATTCGAATGGAGTTTTTTTTAAAAAAGCTCAAGCTTTTAAAGCTTGATTTTAATTTTATCAAGAGTGGCAGCACAGTACTGATCAACAGGCTGTTGGGCATACTTTTCGGTTATTTATTTCTGCTATACGTGTCGCGGGTTTATGGTGCCGCTACGGTTGGGGTATATACTATTTGCTATACTATTCTACAGGTAACGGCCAATTTGGGCAGGTGTGGCACAGATGTTTATATGCTTCAAAAGGCATCCTATCTTTATCCGGCAAAAGACTCTAAGCTCAAACAGTATTTTAAAAAATCGTCACGCATAGCTGTCATTGTATCCTTGTTACTTACGGCCATACTTGTCACCACATCGCAATGGGTTGCCAAAACATTTTTAGATGCATCCTACACCTATGCCATACTGGCCGTCGCAATAGGTATTCTTCCGTTGGCACTGATCAATGTCTATGGTGCTGTACTCAATGGGATGGAGAGTTTCAGCAAATTCTCATTTTCAACAAATACCAGCATTTATTTATTCTCCGGTATTTTTCTTCTAAGTGCCAGTATTTTTACAGACCAAGACTGGATTGTTTTTTATAGTTTATCATTTGGGGTCGTTATTACATTATTGTTAGGGCACATCTGGGTAAGAAACGGTCTTAAAGAATTAGATTATTCAAAAACACAGGACAGTATTGATGAAAGCTGGCCGAAGATATTGAAACAGTCTTACCCCATGATGCTTACTGCTTCTATACTTTTCTTGGTCAACTGGACGGATAGTCTGATGCTGGGTGTCATGAAAGACAATGAAAGTGTAGGCCTTTATAGTGTAGCTTCTCGAATTGCAAACGTTTTAATTTTAATACCTTACTCGTTAAACTCGGTAGCGGCACCAAAATTTGCCAAAGATTTCAGTAAAGGCATCGTTCAGGTAACCGCGTTGAAAAAAGTAAAAAAAATGAGTTTCCTTACAACCTTGGCACTTGTAATCCCCATAGTTTTAGGAGGTCATTTTATTCTGTCATTTTTCGGCCCTGAATTTACAGATAGCTACTATTGCTTGGTTATTTTAGCAATGGGCTTTTTGGTCAGAAATTATTTTGGTCCATCAACTTATATTCTTCAAATGAGCAACAACCAAGATCTTCTTTGGAAATGTATTCTTTTGGGCCTTCTTCTCAATATCTTACTCAATTACCTGCTTATACCCACCTATGGAATAGAAGGTGCCGCGATTGCCAGCGCCCTTAGTATTATTTGCTGGTATTTGGTCGCCTATACCTTAGCAATGAAAAAAATAAAACCATTGATTAAGCCTAGACAATAATGATTTCATACTTGCGCAATAGGTTCAGACTAGATAACACAAATGACCAAATCTCATTTGCGAGCCTTTGTTCCGTTTGTTTGCTTTATGCATTTAGCCACCCTTACCCGCAATCAATTTCAGTACTAGAGCTTGGTGTCGGCCTATTTCTAGGTATCACTTTTTTGATGACCGCACTCCATTTAAAACAGTCTTTATATTCGCTGTTGCTTCTCGGTGCATTAGGCACTATATTTTTCTGGCCTTTGATAGTCGGCTTGGTCGGAGGTTCTTCCGTAGGGAATATAATCAGGGACATCGTTCCATTTCTATACCTTTGCTTTGCATGCCTTTTTTTAATCAGAAATGAAGGCAGAAACTTTTTTAGGGCAATACACCGAATACTACCTTGGTTGCTTGCCATTATTGGCATTCTATTCTCCATAAGGGAGGTTCTTCCTTTTATCGGGGAAATTTTGGCAAAAAAAGGAATCATCTGGTTGGAAATGCATCTCCTTATACAGTCCTCTGCAGTAACCTTTGCCATGTGCTTTCTATTGCTCAAAGGGTGCAACCTGATTCACTTGGGAAAATATTTTAAGGGATTCGGACTCCTGTTCCTCAGCCTAATTCCTTTTATGGGCACCTACCTTGCGGTAATGCGGGCACCAACGGCATTTTATGTCTTGTTTATTTTATTAGCCTTTTATATATGGCCGATTACTTTTGTTCGCAAAGCTGTAATGAGCGGTGTTGCCATTTTCATTTTCGTTATCGTGTCGGGCCCTGCCACAATTTCGCCCTATCTAGAAAATCTGACCAACAAACAAAAAAATCACGGTAATAATGGCAAGGTTGAAGAAATCGTTCAAATTACCGAACTTACTTTTGAAAGACCGCAATACGTACAACTACTGGGTCAAGGTTGGGGTTCAAGTTGGGCCAGTCCTGCGGTTCAAACCGAACTACATCCTGGGAAACGAATAAGTTATGCGCACTCTTTTATAGCTTATTCTATTTTAAAGTTTGGTCTTTCAGGATACCTTATATCTCTTCTGCTGGTCATATTGGTATTCTATTTATTTGCTTCGGCCTGGGTGAAAGTCAAAGCTTTCAGTTACGATGGTACGGTCTTATTCTCCTCAATGCCACCACTACTTATTGGTATTTTTTTGGAGCCAAATTATAAAACTTTGGATTTTAGCATCACCTTGTTGATTTTGATAAGTGCATATACGGTGTTACAAAGTAAATCCTACGATACCAATACTGAATAAAAATAGATATATTATGAACATAGGCTTCAGCATCAACAGACTGGGCATGGTAGGTTTAGGTGCGACCATTACATCTATGTTACGCAATTGCTCACAACCCGACTTACTAGTCATTTGGATATTGTGCGCAGATTTGCTTCCTCAAGACAAGAAAAACATAAAAACGTTATTAGAAAAAGAGCACTTTAATGGCCAATTTCATTTAATAGATATTAGTCCGCAAATAGAGTTTGGAGATTTGCACCCACTGCATGGGGATTGGACCAATTATGGAAGACTTCTATTACCTGAGCATATTGCAGACGATAAAGTTCTTTATTTAGATTCAGATATAGTTATTGAGGAAGATGTACTTAAATTCAATACTTTCGAGCTCAATGATTATGGGCTTGCCGCGGTGCCCACTACCCCTTTGGGAACTGTAATGGAGCACTATATTTATGTAACCCTTATGTCTTTAAACCCATTACTCGCCTCTTTTAACTCAGGTGTGCTTTTGATAAACTTAGATTACTGGCGTAAGAACAATATCAAAGAACAGTGCAAGACATTGGGCCTGCGTTTAAAACCAGCGGCAAAATTTAGAGATCAAGTATTGCTCAATATAATTTTTGCCGGCAGCTATAAAGAGTTGCCTATACACTTCAATTACGAGTGGGCTCCACACCTTTCAATTCCTACAAACAAGACCAATAGACAAATTAACCATTTTATAGGTTCGCCGAAACCCTGGGATATTTGTGGTAGATTTATCCATTCTGGGCACGATACCTGGGCCAAGTATGCTGACGTGAATTGGATCAAGGAGTATAAAACTATGGATCGCCCCACCTTACGACGAACATGGAAAATTAGGCGTTCTTATGCCAGAACACTCTATATGAAGAGCGTTTTTTCTAAAAAATCCTGTGAAAAAAATTAAAAAAGATAGGTCTTACCATTCCTTAAATTTACAAGTTATAATCATAGCATCCCTTTTTAAAACTTCAAGGGTATCGCAACTTTTAATAGGTACCCAATAAGTCAAACAAAATTCGGCTACAGGACGCATTTTTCAACCTTGACAGACAAACCTTTGAAGCTCTCTTAATCTAAAGTAACAAATGGGTTGATTTTATACTTTTTTATGCAGCTGTCCGGCCAGAAAAAATTCATAAAAACCTACACAAGCAATCTGGGCGAACATACCTCTACCCTCCACATCATGCACTTGCAACAAACTTTTTATAAAAGAAAAATTCGTTTAAATTTAGTATTGCTTCGAACAAGAGCCCAACGTTCAAAAATTAAGGTCTCTTTTGAACCCTGACCCAATCAACAAGCATCTCATTACTGTTTGGGGTATATTGATCAGGGTCTCCTTGATAGCCCCCAATACCGGCGTTGAGAATTATGTAAAGTTCGGCATCGGTCAACGCCTCATGCTGCTGAAGTGTTGCCACTTCTTTTCCATCCAGTAAAAACACCAACTTACCATCTGCCCAAACCAACCCGTAACGGTGATAGTCTTCGGTCAAATCAATGGCCGGGTACGTGTGTTTGATCTCATGTTCTACGCTTGAACCAATAGTGCTATGCTGAGCTACGCCATAACTTTCCGGGTTTTTGCTCCAATATTCCGCTATATCTATTTCTTTATGGTGCCCATCATCATTATTATAAAGCCAAAAGGCATTCCAAATTCCTTTGCTAGCTTTAGGAAACTTGATGCGAGCTTCGATATAGCAAGGGGCCTTAAAAGTATTCGAGTGTTTTGTCGTGATAACCCCACCAATCCATTCATAAGGCCTTCCCGTATTTGGGTTAATCGGCACTTGCGACGCCAGCCCGGTATTGGTAGTGCGGTCTACCCGCATTTTGAGGTTGAAATAATTCTCAATTTCAAAAGGAGACCATTGGTTGGGCCAATTATAGGTAGGGTCTGCCATATAAACATTAGACACGCCCGACCAACCTTTGGGCGATGAATCATTATCGCCGTACGAAAATCGCGGTGTCCAAATACCCTGGCCCTCTTCATAAGAACTTGGGGAACCTGAGCGTAGATTCAGCCAATTAAAACTATCGAAAAACACCTCATCCGTAAATTCAGATACATCATAACCTTGATTTTTTTCTTCCGAATAATCCAGCTTTTTATTGAAAACTACAATTCGATTAATTTTAATATCGGGAATATTCTGATAACCCAAAAGATCGACCCCTACGGTCAAATACTGAAATTCGGAAGGAATATCACCAGTTTTCTCCCAAGCAGGGTCATCACCGAGTTTTGTAATTACACTCGATTTATCCATAGCCTGTTGAATCAATATTCGTGTACCACTATTCACGGCATAACTGGTTCTTTCGGCACCCAAGTACTTGGCATCGACCCCTCCATGAATTTCAGAAGCACAACGCGAATCAGGACTAGAGGTAACCAGGTGTAAAATACGGTTTGTTCGATCTGCAGTGCCCGATTCGGCGAAGAAAACATTTTTTGGTAAATTCTTGATATTGGGAAAGGTTACCTCAATCCAATACGACCATGCGTCACCAGTAACTCCCAGGGCATCCAATGGCAATCTCAGCGCATTGTTCTTTACCCCGCTCTGACCAACAGGCTGCACCCTATAGGGATCGATAAGCGATGCCTTGGTACCCGCTCGACCATTCAATAGGAATGTGCCCTCATCAAAATCTGCTACAAAAGTGGCTTCGCCGTATCGCTCACTTTGACTTTCTTGATAATTCAATTTTTTATTAAAAACTACTACCCGATTTATTTTAATGTTTGGAAAGTGTTGAAAACCTAAAAGGTCGGCACCTACGGCCAAATATTGAAATTCAGTTGGCAAAACCCCTTTTTTCTCGGTAGCAGGGTCATCACCCAGTTTTGTTATGATACTTGATCCATCGATAGCCTGTTGAACAAGTATTCTTGTACCCCCGCTCATAGAAAAACTACTTCGTTCGACCCCCAGATACCGGGCGTCGCCCCCTCCATGAAATTCTGAAGCACAATTGGAATCGGAACCTGGGGAAACCCGATGCAAAATACGGTTACTTCGGTTGACCGTACCAGATTCTGCAAAAAAGCTATATTTTGGCCATTCCTTGATATCATTAGGAAATGTGACTTCGATCCAATACGACCATTCCCCTCCTGTAACCCCTAAGGCCGTTAGTGGCAATTGAAGCGCATTATCCTTTACCCCGCCATTCTGCCCCCTCGGCTGTACCCTATAGGGATCGATAAGTGACTCTTTCGTACCTAATTTACCATTCAATGCAAAGATACCTGCATCAAAATCTGCCACGAACGAAGCTTCATTCAATAAATCTTCCGTCAAAATACTACTGGCTTGTATTTTAACCGCCCCCAAATCTTCTTGTAATACCAAACTTTTATCAAGGTCATCTGAAGAACACGCCCCGATGAACATCACTAAGAATACACATTTAAGAAATAGTCGAATGTCTTTTTTTGAATAAAAATTGCCGATGAATGCCCTCATTGGTTGTTGTTATTAAAGTTTACGTGAACTTGTATTAAAAATCGTTTAAATGTATCATTAAGACAATGAATTACACGAAAAACCCTTCCATAACCTAAAAAATCTAGAGAAACTCGACGAAACAATCAAAATGTTAACATTTGAACAAGAAACAAGACTCAGGTAACCGAATAATGGTTGAATTCTGAATTATGATGAGCGAAACATTTTGTGAGGTGATTTATTTTTTTTAGTAAAAAAAAGGTGTTGCCTAAATACAGGCATAAAAACATCAGTCAATTTATCGCTATGCTTTCCTTACATTTTACTTAAAAAATAGCATCAAAAGAATTACGAACCAATTGCATACGGCACATGATTGTGTAACCATTTGAAATAGGGGGGGGTTGTATGAGTTTGTACACTAGGTTTAAAACACAAAACCAATTGGAAAAACCTCCTATCTTCTTACTTTTACCCTTACCCAATCAACCAGCATCTCGTTTTTATCAGGGGTAGTATGATCGGGATCTCCTTGATAGCCACCGATACTTGTATTAAGAATAATATAAAGCGCCCTGCCGCTTAACGATTTGTGTTGCGGCATTGTATATATTTCTTTGCCATCAAGCAAAAACACCAACTGTTCATCGGCCCAGACCACCCCATAGCGATGATAATCTTGAGTCAGGTCAATACCGGTATTCATTAGTAAGGACTCATGTATAATTTCGGTGCCATTGAAGTTGTGTTGTGCCACCCCATAACTGTTTAAATCGGCGGTCCATTGCTCGGCAATATCGATTTCTTTATGACCATCATAATTATTATATAGCCAAAAGGCATTCCATAATCCTTTGCCCTCAGGAAATTTTATTCGGGCCTCTACATAACAGGGTGCTCTAAAGACGTTTGAGTGTTTGGTGGTCAGTACCCCACCAACCCATTCGTAAGGTTGCCGCGTCGAAGGGTTGATTGGCATTTCTGAAATCAAGTTGGTTCCGGTTGTGCGATCCATTCGAATTTTCAATGTGGAATTATCAATATCGAAAGGAGACCATTCATCGGGCCAATTGTATGTAGGGTCGGCCTTGTAGGAATTTGAATTTTCCGAAGCCCATCCCTTAAGCGATACTTCATTGTCGGTATATGAATACCGAGGTGTCCAGACACCTTGGCTAAATCTATAATTACGAGGTGCGCCAGAACGTAGATTTAGTGAATCGAAATCATCGAAGAACACCTCTTCGGTAAAGGCAGAAACATCATAACCCTGATCTTCGTAAATCGTGTCATGTATCTTTTTATTAAAAACTACGATACGATTTATCTTGATTTCAGGAAATTCTTGAAAACCCAGCAAATCGGCTCCCACGGCCAAATATTGAAATTTATTGGATTCGAGTCCCGTTTTCTCCCAAACAGGGTCATCACCAAGTTTCGTAATTATACTTGATTTGTCAATGGATTGCTGAATAAGAATTCGCGTACCACCGCCGACAGAAAAACTAGAGCGTTCCATTCCCAGGTAACTTGCATCATCTCCTCCATAGAATTCCGAGACACAGCGCAAATCAGGAGTAACGCGATGTACAATGCGGGTACTGCGATTTAACGTTCCAGATTCCGCAAAAAAATTATACTCCTTCCAATTTATAGTATTGGGAAAAGTAACTTCTATCCAATACGTCCATTCGTCACCCGTCACACCAAGCGCACTTAGGGGAAATAGCAACGCATTATCCTTAACCCCTTCATTTGTGCCCTTAGGCGCAATTCTATAAGGGTCGACCAACGACGCTTTGGTACCGGTTTTCCCATTAAGCATAAAGGTACCCGAATCAAAATCTGCCACAAAAGAAGCTTGATCTTGAACATCTTCCTTAAAGACTCTTTTTTCCTCTAAATAGACAGCTGGCAAACTCTCGGCTATAACCTTGTCCTCCTCCAAGTAAACGGAAAGAACATCTTGGGAGCAAGACCCCACACAAATTACTAAAAGTATATATTTTACAAATACACGCATCTCTCTTATTTTTATCTGATTCTTATGACGTAAGCATCTTCAAATTTTCCATATCGGGTCTACGCTGCAACAAACTTGAATTAAATCCTATATTATAAGCTGTAAAACGACCCGTTTATTGTCTTTCCCGACCATTTGATCAACATTATTGATGTTGCACCCTGATTTCTGCCCAACGAAGCGAACAAATGGTTTTCCCATTACCAAAATTCCCATACCAAAGACCTTTAAATCAACGGCAACGAATATTCACCATGATTCAACGATGTTATCCATTGTTTAGTATTAAAAAGGAAATACATTAAAATCTAAAAAAGTCCATTTTATTAAAATCCTAAAAAAACACGCTTACCATTAGAACAATCACACAAATTCACAAACCCAATCGTAAAAAAATATGTGCAATTCTCCATATACCAATAAATCGGGCCTTTAACTTTTTCGTTACAAATAGTAAGCGCCATAGTTGAACGCTATTATTCCATTAGGCAACACATCTCGAAAGGAAGAACGGTTATTTATACCGCACAACACCTGTTCAATAAACCCGAGTACTAAGTTTGTGGACTAAAAACGGTTTTAGGCTTGAACCTTTTAGGCAATGTTCGACCCAATGTTTCGCAAAAAGGAAAAACACGCATTCATTAGAACTATAGCATTTGTTCGACCCTAAAGCTTAGCTGTAATTATTTGAACAAATTTTGGCCTGCGAGAATGCTATAATCGCCAGCGACAAAATGAATAATCCACAAGAAACCGACAAGAAAAACAGTGAATCGTGAAAAATAATAGCTAGAAGAAAACCTATCAATTTCTAAACAATCAGTTATTAAAACAATAGTATCTTTAACCATAAATGAAAGGCCGGAATCATCAATAAAATGACGTTTTTTTGTGATGTATTGCCCGCAGCACTTTTATAAATTGTCAACTATTGAAAATGAAAAAAACAGGAATTATCACCATTCTGAATGTAAATAATTATGGTGCCGAACTGCAAGCCTTTGCCCTACACCATAAACTAAAACTAATGGGGTATGATAATGAAATCATAAATTACCTCTACTATAAAAATCCGGAGTATCAAAGTGAAAAACTTTCTCAGCCCTTAATTAAAACTTCGATCAAGAATAGCCTAAAGGATTTAGTCTTAAAATGGCTGGATAAATATAGCGCGTTCAAGTATCCTGAAATTGCAAAAATAAGAAAACAACGATTTGACGATTTTCATAAAAACAACACCTCGCTATCGCCGGTGTACAAAAGCTATTCAGAACTGTATAGTGCCAAATTGAACTATGATAATTATATCGTTGGAAGCGACCAGGTCTGGAACCCGAACAACGGCACCAATATGGCCCCATACTATTTAACTTTTGCACCGGAAAACGCAAACAAGGTTTCTTATGCTTCTAGTTTTGGAGTGGCCAATGTAAATCAAACCTACTATCCTCAATATAAAAAATGGATCAATAATTTAAATCACATTAGCACTAGGGAAAGTGACGGTGTAGAAATCATCAAAAATGTTAGTGGCAAAAGCGCTACACACGTTGTCGATCCAACATTACTACTCTCAAAAAGCGAGTGGGAAGAACTCATGGTGCCCTACCCCGCTAATGAGCCTTATATTTTGTTTTTTATTTTTAAGAAAAACAAATATGCCGAAGAACTGGCTTATAAAATTCAAGAAAGAACCGGATATAAAATCATTCGTGTCTGTAAAAATGAAATGCCCTTGGAGTCTGACGACAAGATTTTAAATATCAGGGATTTCGGCCCTCTAGAGTTTTTAGGTTTATATAGTGGCGCAAGCATCGTTTTAACAACCTCTTTTCACGGCAGTATATTCTCTTTGATTTTTGAAAAACCCTTTTATACGATTACACCTGCCAGTAAAAACAATAACAGCAGGCAAGAGAGTTTGATGTCCGTAGTAAATCTTAAAGACCGACTTTTAAGAGAAGGTGATGAAGTGGACCTAGACCAGTTAAATGATATAAACTTTGAAGACGTCAAAAAGAAATTGGACAAACAAATAGGTGTTTCTATTGAATTTCTAAAAAACGCATTGAATTAAAAATATTATTTTTCAATAGGCCCACCGTATGACCCAACCCCTTTCAAACGGTGAAATGTTGAAAACAGCGAACCTTCAAAATTCATTAAAAACGAGAAATTAAAGGCTAATGAATTCAATATCAACAATTATCTTAACCTATAACGAGGAGAAGCATATTGAGCGCTGTATTAGAAATGCACAACAGTTTTCAGAAACTATTTTTTTGGTCGACTCCTTTTCAACCGACCAAACCGTGTCAATTGCCGAGTCTCTAGGTGCCAAGGTCTACCAAAACAAATGGGAAAACAACCATGCCAAGCAGTTCAATTGGGGCCTAAAAAACCTGCCCATCGCCACGGAATGGATTTTTCGGTTGGATGCCGATGAATATTTAACTGCCGACCTCGTTGCCGAAATCAACCAGAAACTCCCCCATCTATCGACCGATTTTTCAGGAGTGGTATTCGAACGTAAGATGTACTTCATGGATAAATTGATGACCAAAGGCATGGTACAAATGAATATGTTGCGCTTGTTTCGACATCAACATGGGGTTTGCGAAGACCGATGGATGGACGAACACATTGTACTTACCGAAGGTAAGAGCATTCAATTTGATGGCTATTTTGTCGATTACAACTTAAATCCTTTAGGCTGGTGGATACAAAAGCATAACAATTATGCCATTCGAGAAGCCATTGAATTATTAAATCTGGAATATGAGTTGATCGTACCAAAAACTGAACAAGCCAAGCAATACGAAATGTCAGCCGACGCACAATCAAAAAGGGAAAAGAAAAAAAAGTATGCCAATATGCCCTTGTTCTGGCGCTCGTTTATCTATTTTGTCTACCGGTATTTCTTTAAGTTCGGTTTTACACAGGGAAAAGAAGGCTTTTTATGGCACTTTATGCAAGGATGGTGGTATCGTACGCTGGTGGATGCCAAGATTTATGAAGTCAAAAAGGCTTGTGGCAACGATACCGTTAAAATAAAACAATTCATCTCAAAAAATTACCAAATCGAACTTTGACCCTTTTCTTTATTTTAACAAATGCCAATTTAAATCTTGGAAACAAGGGCCTTGGGTGGCTTCCGAAAATTTAATATCATTGCTATAACCGTTCCATTCCAATACTATTGGATGACCGGCGGCATCGACAACGATATCCCATCCTATGGTTCTTACCATCGGCATCCGCTGATGGAGTTCCAATACCAATTGCACACATTCCTTATAATTAGGTATATACTTGTTTACAAAAGACAGTTTTGAATCAGGATGTTCATCAACCCTCTTCCAATTCGCCAGATAGCCCTTTTCATGAAGCCTTCCATCATTCACATCAATGGGTACGCGAATGTGGCTTACAGACTTTACATGCGTATCGTTAAACCTTCCCAACCGAAGATAGCAAGCCCTCAACGAAATTCTGTTTTCAGCATCAACGACCGTTGTCATTCGGATCGTGGCGACTACATCCGGCATGAAGGCATTAAAAAAGGCATGTTGATCAATGTAACTTTGTATCGTACAATTGCCTATTTTTTCTATCGCGTTTAAATCAAATCCATCCTTTCTTATCACAAATACCCCACTACCCTGACAAGATTGATCCGATTTACAGACAACCATTGCTGTATCTCGAAATAGTACCGCTTCTAATTTCTCTTTAGCAATTGCTTTAAAACTTTTATCGAACCAAAAGCCGTTGATATAGTAGGCAACATCTGGACCAACTTCTTTTTGAAAAATTAGATTGTTCAGTGATTTCAGAAAAGAGATTTTACCGTAATCCCCCTGAATCTTCGGAACAACCTTTTTAAAATAGTAGTTATCGGGTATCCACCCTTCCTTAAAACTTCCATGAACTGCCGTGTAAACATATAGCCAAGGGGCGAAACCCTTCCATCCCAAAATATCCACAGCATATTCGTCTATTATCCCTTTCGATTTTGACGTGAGTTTCCCGTTTTCTTTTTCGATTTCTTCGAGCGCTTTAAATGCTTGCCGATTCGAGATATAATGGTATCTTCTTACCATTACTTTGTCTTCCGCTTTTTTTACAAACAGCTTCACTTTCTCTTTCGGGGGCATCGGCAGCACTATTATTTTAAACGGCTAATAATCAAAGGTGTTTTTTGGTTGACACGCTGTATTTTATGTACTTCCTTAAAGGTAACTTTAATTTCGGAGCGGGCACGTTGCTTAAGCAATTCAGCCATTTTTTCTATTTCCTTTGCTCCTTGATTATCGTTTCTGGGTACATAATCGATACGGACGGAAAAATCGGCTTCTTGACACAATTGAATTTCCCTAAAAACCTTCATATAGCCGTCGAACATGGCCATAAGGTGCTCTCCTCGAATCAGAAGCCCCGTAGGGGTCTTAATATTCACGGTCTGGCGTCCCTTTATACTTTCCATTAAAGGAAGGGGACTCCCGCAACTACAGGAATGTTCCATATACCTTCCCCGATCTCCAATGTCATAGCGAATTAATGGAAAAGCAAAATTCGTCAAATCTGTCAAAAGAATTCTGCCTGTCGTATTCGGGGGTACGGGCCTATTGTTTTCATCTACAAATTCTACATGTGCGGCATCGTGCATCAAATGTAACCCTTTTTGCTCGGGACACTCTGCGGCAATTACCAAAATTTCGGTATTTCCATATTGATCACAGACCGGAGCCCCAAAAGCCTTTTCCATCAGCTCCCGCTGTTCTTGAAACAAGGGAGCAGACGTAACCCAAACCATTTTTGGAGGGTGGATTTTAATATTGTTGTCCAACAAATACAGGGCAAATTCAAACATGATATCTACAAAACCCTGTAATAAAGTCGGTTTAAGCCGATTAAAATCGCGAACAAATTTGTCTATTTTCTTTGAATTAAGGTCCGCCGCCGCCAGAAAAATACGCTTGGTGGGCCACAACAGCGTCTTATTCTTTAGGCGTTCTGAAAAAGATCTTTTAAATCGATATACAAAGGCCTGATTTTCCCATGGTTGCACACCCCACCAGCTTTGAATACGCCAACGGATCAGCGTAGCCGGATGTCGGCGATCATGCAGTACCGAAATCGGTAGGCCCGTGCTCCCCGAAGTACTCGCTTTGTGGTATTGTGTGAATGATACATTATCGGCCTTGATCGTCTTAAAGTTTGCCTGTAATTCGGTTCTTGTCAAAGGCGGTATTTCAAAAAAGTCTTCTTCGCGCCTTATTCCTTCTTTGGCTATGGGTAATCCCGCATATTTATCCTTATAAAAAGGGGAATGGGTGAGTGCGTGAGCCAATAGTTGCTGGCGCTTTTTAAAATTCAGATCGGAAAGGTCTTCCTGTTGTAAAGCTGTCTCGGTTTCTTGATAGCGCTTATTAATTTTTGGCTTTAGCACCTTGGTTTTAAACAAAAAAACCGCTCTCGAAAAGCTATCCCCCATAATTGATCCATATAGTATTATCGACGCCCAAAAGTGGGCCCCTCATAAATATTGATTTAGACTCCGTAGTTTTTCAGTTGAACAACAGCAAATGCTGTGCTAAAAAGTATGTTGTATAAGCCAAGATTAAACATACTACCGGAATAGGGAACTTTTATAAATTATAGTTAAAAGGACACTATTAATCGATAAAAGTACGATTGATCCAACGAAAACTAGACATACATTTCCTTTTCCAAAGCTGGCATAATTTCGTCAATGGCCAAATATTGCTCCGCATAGGTCCTCGCGGCCTGTTTGACATGCATATTCTCTTGATTTTGAAATGCCTTTAGAATACCCTCGTTCAACGCTTGTTGGTTTTCGGCGTCCACCAATAAACCCATTTTATATTTGCTCACCATTTTATGCAGACTTGACGCTTGGTTGGCCGTTATCAGTGCCAACCCACCAACCGCCAGAATGGTCGTCAATTTTGACGGCATGACCAAATCACTGGCCTTTTCCTTTTGAATGACCAAATGGAGATCTGCCATATTTAGAAAAGCGTTAAAATCTTCTTTGGGCTGTAAGGGCATAAAACGCAGGTTATCTAACTGCATCTCTTTGGCAATATGCCTCAACTTTTCTTTATAAGGCCCGGTACCACAAATAACAAATTGCACTTGGTGATACGACCCTAGTGCTTTCGCCGAATGCAAAATGGCTTCCAGTCCCTGTTTCTCCCCAATGGCACCGGAGTATAAAACCACCCAATCCGTGACTTTAAAACCAAACTGCGCTTTTAAGGATGCCTTATCCGCAATAGGAAAAAATTTGTTTGTTTCCGTCCAATTGGGAAAAAACAACAAGGGTTTCTTTGCTTTTTTTGCAACACGGGAAATCATCCCATCAGATATACTACTCACAATGTCGGTATTTTTAAAAATATAGCGCTCCGTACCGTACAAGATTTTTAACAGTTTCGGCGATTGAATAAGCCCCAAGTCTTGTGCCGCCTCTATTTGTAAGTCTTGAATGTGGTGTAAATGTTTGGCCCCCCGTAGCTTTTTATACAATACCCCCAACAAACCAAATTGAAAGGATGGTGCTACCGAAATCACCCAATCGTATTTTTTTCCGAATAATAAGGGAAACATACGCCCCAAAGCTGCGGCCGAAAAAGAAGTATCTAAAAGCATTCGTTTTAGACCACTGGGGTTTTCAGGTACATACATGGGGCATCTCAGTACTTCGAGTTGCCCGCCGGACTCATATTTTTTAACCTCCGTCTTATACCAAAAACGGTTTTTCCGATACGGTTCTTGTACTTTCCAATACGGGTAATAGGGATAGGCCGTCAAAACCGTACAATGATGACCCTTTTCCGCCAGCCAATTCATCATTTCACCCGAGTATTTTCCGATTCCGGTCAATTCTGGCGAAAAATTATATCCAACAAATAAAATGCGTTTTGTCTTTATTGCTTCCAAATCGAATTGTTTTAAGCATTAGCACTAATTCTTTTATAAGAAAAGAAAGACCATACCCTATATTCACGCCACTACCTCACCACACTATGCCTTCACCAATCGTCGACTTTTCACTTTCATCGTTAAAAATCAGCGCGTATTATTTTCCAATTTTTTCACACATTTTAAATTCGAATTTCCCAGCTCACACGTCTTAAAAACATGGTAAGCCGACGACAAATATGGGGGTATTGCCAGGTATTTTCCTTACCGTTTACCAAAGGCTAAGTACGTGATAATTCGGTCAAAAAAAGAAAAATACCAAGCATTCTCGACGCCTGTACACCACTTTTTCGGATTTAAAAATTATTAGGTCTTAGGTTGGGTGATTGTCAATAATTAGGGGGTAAAACAGCTGATTTCCAAATCTAGATTATGGCTGTTCAAGCTTCGAATATTATCCTTTCGGAAAATGCCGGAACATAAATACTTTGCAATAATGCATACTATAAAATCTCGAAAGCCCGCACATCGATTTTAACTAAGTCGGAAGCCCCAGATAACATTTTTTTTAAACTGAACGATTACCTATAGGAGTAAAAGGCCATTCGTATGAAAAGCCCATGCCATGACAACCCATACAGATACTATAAAAGCGGCGGGACCGCAAAAAAAGAAGTGCCTCTCCTATTCAAGCGGTAATCGGACTCCGGCGAGTACGCTGGTAAAGTGTTCCACGGGGAGGTTATCACCAAAACCTAATAAATGGGCTTGTGCGATTTTATATATTGGAAACTGCCCTTTTCACAGACAAAAACACCCCGATAGCTCTTGGTAAACACTGTAGCAGCTTGGCTATTGCGATTTTTCCGGTCGTCTATTTTTGAGTTCATATAGTTACGTCCTATATTTTTAAACCCGTAACACGAATCGTATTCCATCTTCATATTCTTTAAAATAAGCCCCTCTATTGCATAAATTACAACGTACCGTTCCATTAATTACAAACAATTCAAATATTCGGTATAACACGGTTTTAACTTTTGTCACTTTACATCGTATGTATATATTTGCCCCTGTGTCAAATCAGGCATTTGTTCTTAGGTGGTCAATCATAAATAATTCAGATAGAACCATTTACTTTTTACGATTACTAAAATGCCAAGTGGCTCAATTGCCAGGGTGATTGCATTTTACAAATACCGTTACAGAGAGGGGGCTGACGAAGTATTTTTGAGGAGTGAACGGAATTATTACAATTGTTCTATGAGAGAATTAAAGAATTCCGATTTTGTAATTCCACTTTCCATATTCATACACTTGGGGATTATAAACGGGGTGCGGTATTTCTCGACACTACCTGCCTACCTTGACCCTCTTAACATCTTATACCACAATGTATTGTGGTTAGCCATCACTTATTTTTTGTATCGCCATACTACCGAACATACGGAACGTTTAAGCGACAAGTTTATCGAGCCATTGCATTTGTATGCCATTTATGGCCTTCCCTCTTTTGCAGGCTTCAGTCTAAAGGGGCGAACTTACGATTCTCTCGATTACCCATTATTCGTTTTTACCTTGCCCTGTAGCCTTTTAATTGGGTCTTATGCTCTGTTCCCTCGGTTAACTCCGTTGGCCTATATTTTGATTAAGGCGGAATCATTAGGCTATTTATTTTTTAGGCAAAAGCGCCAGGGCTTTATGCATAAGGCTTTTTCAAACCATCCATTTCAATCGCTGATGGACGGCAAAAACAATATACAGATCCCCCTAATTGATAAACTATTTCAAAAGAATAGTATCGATGAATCCCCCCACTTCATCAATGCTCGAAAACCCATATGTAATGCTGTCTGAGACAAGAAAAAAGCGTATTGATATAGCACAGTGGTTTGTCTTAAAGGTTCGACATGGCTATGAAAAAAAAGTGGCCGAAAGACTCGCGAAAATGGATGTTCGGGTGTATTGCCCCATGATTAAGGAAGTCCGTTTGTGGAGTGATCGAAAGAAAACTATAGAAACCCCTTTGATCCGATCCTATGTGTTTATTAAAAGCAAGGAAAAGGATCGGGCAATCGCTTTTGCGGTGCCCGGGGTCGAACGTTATTTGTTGTGGTTGGGCAAACCCGCCATTGTACGTGAAGAGGAAATAACGGTTCTTAAAAATTGGGTGGAGAACGATTCAGTTGAAGAGCTAAACCACAGCGAGTTACAACTAGGCAATCGGGTAACCATTCAACGGGGCCTTTTAAAAAATCAAGAAGGCGTTGTACGCCATGTGGGCCGTAACAGGGTTTCCTTGGTTTTAGAGGGCATGGGCATCGTAGTCAATGCCAAATTAAGGGAAGTGGTCTAAAGTCTTGACCGAATGACAAGGCACTTAAGAATAGGTGTTCTTGACAAGTAAAAATAGTACGGAAATTCTTATTTATAAAAGATTTCCGATGTTTTGGCTTGAATTGGGATAATAATCCAATAAGCCAAATTGAAAAAGTCGCTTGCGGTTTGTGTGTCACTCTGTGACAGGCAACGGCGGAGCCGTAGTAAACGTCAATTATTAGAACATACATACAA
Organism: uncultured Kriegella sp.; assembly: GCF_963975415.1. Lineage (NCBI taxonomy): Bacteria > Pseudomonadati > Bacteroidota > Flavobacteriia > Flavobacteriales > Flavobacteriaceae > Kriegella > uncultured Kriegella sp. Next base: position 115,296 of record NZ_CAXBGN010000013.1, on the reverse strand, counting down.
TAGCTTTTGAACATGTCGTTCGGTCCCCCACTTTTTACGAGTGGAACGATAGATTCAATAAACTTTTAAATGGTCGGGTTTAATATTTTACAAATCGAGTGCTTATGGGGATAGGAAATTTAAACATACTAGGGTATCCTGTTTTTAATGGAAACTTGGAAGAAGTAGATTGGTCTACCGATAAATTGATTGTAAATACCATAAATCAATACTCTTACTGTATTGCCCATGAAGATCTCACCTTTGAAAAATCTCTCAAGGCCTCCGATATTTTGCTCCCTGATGGGGTGGCTATCGTATGGGCGGCCAAATGGCTAAAAGGTGATCGCATTCAAAAGATTGCCGGGGCCGACATTCATGAATTTCTTCTCAAGTACTTGGAACGTACCGGGGGGCGCTGTTTTTATATGGGCTCTTCCAATGACGTTTTAGAAAAGATTAAGCATCGCGCCGCGAGAGAATACCCCAATGTGGTTTTAAAAACCTATTCCCCGCCCTATAAAAAGGTATTTACCCCTGAGGACAATACAGCGATCATCAATGCTATAAATGCCTTTGCACCTGATGTGGTGTTTGTGGGGATGACCGCCCCCAAGCAAGAAAAATGGGTATACCAGAACGAGCAATTTTTAGACAAAGGTATCATATGTTCCATTGGGGCCGTATTCGACTTTTATGCCGGTACAGTACAACGACCAAATAAAGTATGGCAAAACTTGGGCTTGGAATGGCTGGGCAGATTGCTAAAAGAACCCAGACGTATGTAGAAACGTTATATCTATTATGGGGGCATTTTCGCCTATCGTTTGGTAGCCCATCGCAGCTCAAAACAAATTAGGGTATCGACCAAAAAGTAAAAAGTGTTCGAAGAAAAGATATTTATAATAATGGGCTTCTCCTATGGGAAATTGAAATGAAAAAAAAGAAATCTATTTATTTTTATTTCAAATGGAACCTGGAACAACTATAAACTATGTCTACAGCCCATAGGGTAATAAAAAATACCGGCTTTCTATATGCCAAGATGGGGATTACCGTGTTTATCTCCCTCTATACCACCCGCTTGGTATTAAATGCTCTGGGAGCCTCTGATTTTGGAATTTTTAACCTAGTGGGCGGGGCCATCGCCATGCTCGGTTTTATGCATGCTGCCATGTCAAGCGCCACCCAACGCTTTATGTCGTATTACGAGGGCAGGGGCGACATGGAAAAGCAGAAGTATATTTTTAATGTCAGTTCGGTATTGCATTTTGGCATTGCCATTGCGCTAATATTGATTTTGTTGCTTGCCGGCTATTTCTTTTTTAACGGTGTTTTAAACATCCCTGCCGATCGGGTATTTGCCGCCAAGGTCATTTACGGTTCTTTGATTTTAAGCACGGCCTTTACCGTAATGAGCGTACCTTATGAGGCAGTGTTAAATGCGCATGAAAATATGCTTTATTATTCCATAGTGGGCATTTTGGAATCGATGTTAAAATTAGCGGTAGCATTGTTTATCGTTTCCTATGCAGGCGACAAACTAGTGCTCTACGGTATTCTCATGGCGGTAATCCCCTTCATAACCCGTACCATAATGCAAGTCTATTGCCACAAAAAATATCCCGAATGCATAATTGCACCCAAGCGTTATTTTGAAAAAGGACTTATGAAGGAAATGACTTCATTTGCCGGGTGGAGTTTTTTGGGTACTGCCGTCGCTATGCTAACAAGTTATGGGCAAGGCATTTTATTAAATATGTTTTTTGGAACAAAAATCAATGCTGCGCATGGCATAGCCGTACAGGCAAATGGGCAAATAAATGTTTTTTCATATAATATGATGAAAGCTTTAACCCCTGTCATCGTAAAGAGTGAGGGTAAGGGTAATCGAAATAAAATGCTGCAAGCCTCCTTTATGGGTAGTAAGCTTGCATACTATTTGTTGGCTTTCTTTGCCATCCCCATTATTATAGAGATGCCCTATATTTTTGAGTTATGGCTAAAAAATGTACCTGAATATGCTATTGTCTTTACCAGATTGATTCTTATGAGTTCTATGATTACTCAATTAATGTCAACAATTGCTGTAAGTATAGATGCTACGGGGAAGATAAAAGAGTTACAAATTGTTAAATCGTTGGTAGAGGCCATGCCGTTGTTTGTGGCTTATATATTATTTAAACTTGGGTACACGCCTACTTACCTGTATATTGTTATGCTTATTATGACTTTTGTTAGATCTTTTGGCGTACTTCTTTACTATGCCAAAAAAGAAGTAGGACTGAATGTTGCAGAATTTCTGAAGCAAGTAATGTTACCCGTTGGTATTGTTACGTTAATCGCTCTTGGTTTTGCCGTGTTGCCACATTTTTATATGAATTATGGAGCATACCGCTTGTTTAGCGTTTTTCTTGTATATTTTCCTGTTTTTTTATTGGCGCTATGGTTTATTGGCTTTAATAAGCATGAGAAAGGTATAGTTGCAGGCCTTCTGAAAAGAATTTTGAAACAAAAATAATTATGAACAATCTCTAAGTTTATTTATGATTTCAGTAGTCATTCCATTGTATAACAAAGCCCATACCATTGTCAATACCTTACAAACGGTTATTGACCAAAGTTTTGTAGATTTTGAAGTCTTGATCATTAATGATGGTTCAACAGATAATGGGGTTAAAGTAATAAATCAATTTACGAATGATTCTCGAATTAAAATAATCAACCAGGAAAATCAGGGGGTGAGTGCTGCTCGAAACAGAGGAGTCGAAGAAAGTAAGTTTGAATACGTTGCCTTCTTAGATGGGGATGACGAATGGCAACCCAATTATCTAGAGAAAGTACGCTTTGCGATTACTCAACAGCCAGAGGCAGGTATGTTCTGCTCGGCAGGAATTGTAAGGAACAACACCCTAATTGAACCAAGATTATCAAAAAAACACAAAGATACCATTCAGTTAATCGATTATTTTGAAAATCCTCATGTGTTTACACACACTAGTGCTGTTGTAGTTAGAAAATCGGAATTTCTTAAATCCGGTGGTTTTCCAGCTGGGATGGTTAGAAGTGAAGATTATGCCTGCTTCTTTTCATTGGCGTTAATTACTCCTGTCGTCTATATTGGCTATACGTTGACCGCCTATGTCGGAATGATTCCCGGGCAAGCTACGCAAACTCCAGCGAATAAAGTCATTCAACATATCATAAACCGTTACAATCATGTACATGCCAACTGGGAAAAGAGTTCGACTGGGAAAAAGACCTATTTGATTTTTCTGTTATACGAATTAAGAAATGAGCTATTAATTCTTATCAAGAAGGAAGAATTTGATATAATCGCCTTGATGATCAAGAACCTAGATAAAGACATTTTGAATAGATTCCATTCTTTTGAACTACAGTGGTATGCAAACAAAAAACTAAAGCCGCTAAGTGTCTTGTACATATACCTCACTAAAGTGCGTTGGCGGTTAAGGGGTTACCCTTACGTAGGGCAATGATTACAAATCGATTGCTATTAGATAGACTATATGCTGCTTAGATTTTTTATTTTTATCAGTTTAGCCATATTCTTGTTCTTTCCCATTATGGGGATATTGACCTTTATAATGGTAAAAATAGTTTATAACAAACGAGAAAAGTTTACAGATAATCTTCTGTTTGGCACGATTACTTTATATGCCTGTTTGGTGCAAGCTACAAGAATTTGGAAACCGGGTCAACCCTCTGATTGGTATAACGAAGGATATTGGGGCCTTTTTCAGGATGCAGGTATCACCCCCTTTTTTACCTATATCTTTGGTTTTAAAGAGCCCGTTTGGAATCTCCTAAATTATTTCGGCTACCATTTGACCTCTGGAAACTATTATATTTTTATCAATGGCATTACGATAATCACCATTTTCATTACTTGTTATTCCATTTTTTTATTTTGGAGAGCTACCAATGCGGATACCCTGACTTTAGTAGCCTCATTAGCATTGATTGTTTTTTTTTCGGAGTATATCAGCAATTTAAACAACATCACGAGACAGTCGTTTGCACTAAGTATAGTAATGTATGTTTTTACCATTCGAATAACCAAACAGAAAACACTCTGGTTCTTGCTTTTAAGTGCTTGTTTTATTCATACGTTTGCTTTTATTTATTTTATCCTTTTTCTTATCAAGCCGTTGCACCAAAAGCTGGATGGCAAAAACCTAAAGCGTTTTATGTATGCTGTGCTTGGATTGGCGGTTTTCTTTATGGTACTGCCTTTTATAGGAAGGCTAGTAAGCGGTATCGGATTTTTAGCGTATGGTTTTAGCAGATTGGAAGAAAATACAACAGGAGCCCTTGATGACACTGTGTTTAACATGACGCCTTTATATGTTACATCTAGCTTAATGATTATCATTTGTATCTATATGATCGGGAAGACCAAAGAAAAGATTTTTAATTTCTATACCAACCTATTATTGGTGCTGATGACAGCATGTTTAATTTTGGCAAACACCTCTGAAGGCCTGGTTTCCCGCTTATACATTTCCAGGATGTATATTCTTCCTTTTGTTTTGCCCTATCTGCTGTTGGATAAGAAAATACTGCATACGTTCTATACCTGGGCCATCGTGCTTTTTTTTGGCAGTCATTTTTTAATGGGTTTTGACTCACTCCGAGGAGGGGGATTTTTCCCAGCCCTCAACAGCCTGTTAAGTTATTCAATTATTGATTTTATCTTATAAAAAAAAGTTATGAAAAAGGAGTTGATTTTTCTTCTTAAAGTCCTTAGGAAAGCCTATATCAAACTATTGGGCACAAAACCTTTGCCCAAACTGGATTGCGAACAAGACCCGGAGAAAGCTTCGCAAATCATTTATAATCAATTGATAGGAGAACAACCCTCCATGATCGCCCGTTTTGGAGCTACAGAGATGAATGTAATGATAAATCACCTAGGTGTAAAAGAATCCAATAAAAATTGGGTGAAATTTATTCAGAACAGAGCCTTGCCTTGGTGGTGGGAAGAAAAGCGTATGGCGCAAATGCAACGTTGGAGTGGATTTTTCCCGCCCACCCAAGAAAAAATTCAACAGTTTTGCGAATTGATGCTGCAAGATATGCAAGAGATCGATGTGGTGGGAAGCTGGCTGTCTGAGGAGGCTTACTATAAAGATAAAATTAGTAAAGCACAAAAAGTAAAACTGGTATTACTTGAACCCTATACTTCCCGCACCCCTTGGAGCAGGGCTTTAAGGGGTAAAAAAGTACTGGTGGTACATCCTTTTGCAGAATTGATCGAGGAACAATATAAAAACCGTGAATTTTTATTTGATGATCCAGAGGTATTGCCCGACTTTGAATTACAGACTATTCAGGCGGTTCAAAGTTTGGGCGGGGAGAGCAATGGCTTTGCAGATTGGTTTGATGCATTAAATTGGATGAAAGACGAAATTGACAAATGTGATTATGACATTTGTTTGATTGGGGCAGGCGCCTATGGTTTCCCCTTGGCCGCCCATGTCAAACGCCAAGGTAAAAAAGCAATGCATTTGGGTGGCGCATTACAACTGTTATTTGGTATCAAGGGCAATCGTTGGGAAGCACCGGATTATGCCACTAAGTGGGGGCTACCTGCCAATTTATATTTGAATTTTTTTAAGAATAAAAATTGGGTCAAACCTACCGATAAGCATAAACCTGCTAATGCCAAGCAGGTTGAAGATGCCTGTTATTGGTAAAAATTAACACAAAATTCATATAACTCTTTATAAGGCGAATGAAGAACTTTAATAGAATTGACTATCTAGATTATGTAAGAGGAGGAGCAACCTTTCTCGTGCTACTTCATCATAGCGGAGTGTTACAAGCTCATATATTGGCATTTCATATGCCTATATTCTTTGTTCTTTCGGGATACCTTCTAAATCTGAAGGAAGGTAAGTTGGAGAAGTTTAGTGTTTATTTTAAAAAACGATTTAATCGATTAATTGTTCCTTATCTTCTTTTTGAGTTTTTAAACCTATTTGTTGCAGTAGTATTTCATAATGTTTTTAAAACGATGGGATTAGAGAATGTATATCATGTCGAAATTGGATATGCCATTCGCGATATTTTATTATGTATTGAATCTTCTCATTATATCGGCGTGACAAATCTATTTTGGTTTTTACCATGTCTATTTGTTGCAGATTTATTTATTTGGTTTATTGATTATTTCTTTTATAAATTATTTCGTGACAGAACCATTTACGGATTGCTTTATTTTATAGTTTTTATACTGTTTGTTACTTTATCTTATTTGGAGAATAAGTATATAGACATTCGGATGCCCTTCACACTAGACACTTCATTGATGGCAACTGCTTTTATAGCTTTAGGGTATTCGAGCAGAAAATTGGTCGATAAGTTTTACTTTCAAAATGCGTATTATCAAATCTGCTATATTGTAGTTGGCTTAGTTGGAGTATTATTTTCTGTAAAAATGAATAGTGGTCTTTTTCTAATGTTCATCAATGAGTATGGAAACTATTTTTATGCGCTATTGGGTGCTACCAGTGGAATTCTATTCTTCATTAATCTTATATTCTTATCTGAAAAAATACTGCCAAAACAGGCCTTAATATTTTTAAGTATTAACTCGCTCATATTTTATCCCATTCATTTGGACATACTGGCATTTATATCTAAAGTTTTTTCATATATAAATTTATCCGGAATAGATTGGAGCTTACCATATTTAAAAGTTGCAATAACTATGTTACTTATTATTCCCTGCATATATATATTCAATATGTATCTACCTGTTTTCTCAGGCAAAAAGAAAGTTTTAAACTATTAAGATAAAGTGAAAACTACAGCAGTACTGCTTACGGTATTTAACCGTAAAGAAAAAACGCTTGAGGCCTTACAAAACTTGTTTGCGCAACAATTACCTAATAAGTGTGCTCTAGAGGTATACTTGGTTGATGATGGCTGTACGGATGGCACATCCGAAGCCGTTACCAAAACTTATCCGCAAGTACATATTATTACGGGTTCAGGAAATCTGTATTGGAACCGCGGTATGCTTCTTGCATGGGAGACAGCAGCTAAAGCTAAGGCCTACGATTATTATTTATGGCTAAATGATGATACCGTTTTACATCCTTTTGCGTTATCCGTTCTATTAATGACCGCCAAGGAGTTCCACAACGAAGTTGTGGTGGTTGGGTCTACCTCGGCCTTAAACGACGAGTATTCGATTACTTACGGTGGCCGTACCCTTGGTGGTCGATTGATACAACCAAATAACTCAGCCCAGCCCTGTGCATTTTTTAACGGGAACATTGTACTAATTCCCAAATATGTATTCGAGAAAGTCGGAACTAATGACCCTGTATTTCGCCATGCCCTAGGTGATTTTGACTATGGTAAAAGAGCAAACAAGTTGGGCATACAGAATATGGTTGCCCCGGGAGTATTGGGCCAATGCGATGTACATGAGGATTTACCCGTATGGTGTAATCCTCGAAAACCTTTTAAAAAGCGTTGGAAAGCCTTTCATTCCCCTTTAGGCAATAATCCCGAAGAATTCTTTGTCTATGAAAAGCGCCATAATGGTTTACCTATGGCATGTTTTCATTATATCACCAACCATATTAGAGTGGTTTGCCCCATACTATGGAAATATAAAATATAATTATGTTAGCACCAATATGTTTATTTACATACAATCGTTTAGCTGAAACAAAGCAAACCGTTGAAGCTTTACAGAAGAATTTTCTGGCAACCCAAAGCCATTTAATAATTTTTTCCGATGGAGCCAAAAATGAACGCTCAAACTCAAAAATTACAGCAGTAAGACAGTATTTAAAAACTATTGATGGGTTTAAGTCTATTAAAATTTATGAATCCCAAAAGAATAAAGGTCTAGCAGGCTCTATTATTGAAGGGGTTACTAAAACTATTGAAGAATATGGAAAAGTGATTGTCTTAGAAGATGATTTAATCACTTCACAAAACTTTCTAAATTTCATGAATAAAGCCTTGGATCATTATGCAACAAAAGAAATTATTAAATCAATAAATGGGTTTTCCCCAGAAATCAAGAAGCTCAAAACAGGTACTCCTGATGTATATTTTCAAACAAGAACGTTCCCTTGGGGATGGGCGACTTGGAAAAATCGCTGGAGTTCAGAAATTTTTTCAAAAGAAAAAATTAAAAAGGAAATAAATGATGATAAAAATATTTTGAGAGTATTTAAAAAAGATTGCGGAAATGACATTGCAAAGATGCTTCTCGACTCTATAAGCGGTAAAAATGACTCGTGGTATGTAAGGTGGGTTTTTGAACATTATAGAACTCAAGCATTAGCATTGTATCCTAAATATACTTTGGTTGGCAACAGTGGATTTAACGAGAATGGGACGCATTGCAAAACAATCAATCCGTACAAGTCTATAATTGACTCCGATTTCAGAGAAAAAACCTGTTTCGATTTTGATACTCAAATTGAGATCGACCCAATAATTAAACGCCAGTTCTTACGGTACTTTTCCATAAAATATAGAATAATACTTCGAGTAAAATTATTATTCGACGAAGGAGGAGTCGGTGTACTTTGGAACGATATAAAATCTAGATTATAGTGAAAAATCAGATACTTCAACTTGAATATTAAAAATTTTAAAAGATGCTAATACGAAATGACAAAAAGAGAATATAGACTTGTTATCAACACTCTATCCTAAAGAAATCAGGCATAGATTTTTAACAAACTCAAAACGAGGAATCCATTGAAGATATTCACATAAACGATAATTATATAGCGAACTTTTAACTGGGAAAAAAGTATGGCTTTTAAGATTTAAAAGAATGTCCTGAAGTAGATTAAACCCAAAAAGAAAAGTAAAAATGAAGTGCCGTTTTATTGACCAATTTTAGAATAAAAAATGCTAAAAATACAATTTAGTAATATGCCTGTAGGAAGTAGCAAATTAATGTTTGTGTTACGTTACCTATTTAATATTATGCGTACTTGGTATTTATTTCAAATTAAATATCCGTGGGTAAAATACAATGGTTTTGTACGAGTGTTGAATGGAGCTTCTTTTGCTCGTTTTCCCATTGAAATTGGCAACAATGTTCAGTTTGGCAGTTACAGCAATGTTGAGTTCCCAGTTATTTTTGGAAATCAAATTTTAATGGCCGGAAGGGTTTCCTTTATAGGTAGAACTGATCACGACTTTTCTGTACCTACCCAATATATGTGGGACGGAAAAAGAGGTGACGATGGAATTTGCGTCGTAGAAGACGATGTTTGGATTGGGTATGGCTCAATCATAATTGGGGGTTTAAAGATTGGAAAAGGATCCATTATAGCCGCAGGTTCTGTCGTTACAAAAGATATTCCGCCTTGTGAAATCTGGGGAGGAATACCTGCAAAAAAGATTAGGAATAGATTTAAACATGAAAAAGATAAAAAACAACACTTATTTTTTTTAGCCCATCAATAGATTCCAAGTTTTGTTAAACGATCTTATGTTCGCCCCAAAAGGAATAGAGAGTCAGATTTAACCCAGAATTGGCACATTAATTTGACTGTACATTTTGAATTATTATTAGGAATGGAAGTTTTTAACGTCACAAAGAATAAGAGGTGTTCAAATTCACTCAAGAGAACATTTATTCTTTCTATAAACAAATTCTAATACTGCAGTTAATTTTGATAGAATTAAAGCGGTCGAAGTTTTAGTATGAAGAATAATTAAAAGAGTATATATTCCTTATACTTTTGCAGTTGATGGGAGAATAAAGAACCCAATTGATTAAATCTTACACCATGTACGATATGGTGAATTACTTTACTCGTTATGAAAAAGAATACCTTACATCATAATATGGCCAGCGAAAATTTTATTCCTGAAAAAAAACCTTTTGAAGTCAAGGAGCTTATAGAAGAATATCTTCGTTTTTGGAAATGGTTTGTATTGGGGGTGGTATTGGCCTTAGTATTAGCCGTTGTCTACCTAAAAGTCACTAAGCCCATATACAAAGCGGTAGCTTCCGTTATTCTTGAAGACGAAAAAAGTCAAGCGTCCAATAGTGACGCTAGAGGTTATATTGATTTGGATATCGTAAGGGGCCTTGCCACCAACAGTATTGAAAATGAATTGGGGCTGATTCGATCTAAACGGTTAATGGCCAATGCCGTTAAGGCCTTGGGTTTAAATCTACAATATTTCAATAACGAAGGACTTACCTTAAAGGAACTGTATACTGAAAGCCCCTATAGGGTGATTATAGTTCGTATGGATGAGCTGGCCTTGCAAGAAGCGATAAAAGACGAACTACATCAATTCAACATCAAAGAGATAGACAAAAATACAGTGACAATTGAACAAGTTGAGGGTGATTATAAGGCTACTCATACCTTGGGCGATATTGTGGAAATGGGCTTTATCGATTTTATTGTGGAACGAAATACCGAGTTTAATCCCCTGGCCGCGACAGATTTTGGTTCTGACGTAAGTGTACAGGTGCACTTTTTGACGGTAGATCAAGTAGCTACTGCGCAGAGATTACAACTGGAGGTGGCCTTGATTGATGAAAATTCGACCTTAATCGAACTAAGTATAGAGGGTACCGTTCGTCAAAAGGCAGAGGATGTTCTAAATCAGTTAATCTTTGAATACAACCAAGAGGCGATTGAAGATAAAAACCTGATTGCACGGAATACGGCATTCTTTATCGATGAACGATTAAGCATTATCAATTCTGAATTGGATTCGGTAGAGACCGGGAAGGAGCGATTCAAGTCAGTGAATAAGTTGACGGACATAGAAACCGAATCATCGGTCATAATTCAAAATGTAAGTGATTACAACAAAAAACAGCAGGAAGTAGCAACGAAGCTAGACGTAATCGAAGCGATGATTGGCCATTTAAGTAAAAACAACTCTAATCTATTACCTACTAATATGGGCATTGATGAATCGGGTACAAATGTATTAATTGAGGAATTCAATAGTATGGTATTGGAACGAAATCGATTGCTCGCAGGGGCTACTGAAATGAATCCTTCCGTAGTGCTTTTGACCAATCAAATACAGCAAATAAAAAATAATATAAGAACAAGTTTTGAGCGTCAGCGTTCGAACTTAAGAATAGAAAGTGACAATTTAGATCGGCAAGCCGGTATTTTAGGGTCTCATATCTCTGACGTCCCCGCCCAAGAACGGCAGTTTCGCGGTATTGAACGCCAACAAAATATCAAGGAAGCCCTCTACCTATTTTTATTGGAAAAAAGGGAGGAAAATGCGTTGTCTTTGGCAGCAAAAGCCCCCAAAGCCAAAATAGTGGATGAAGCCTACAGTTTAAACGCTCCCGTATCACCAAATAAGAAAATGGTATTGGGCCTGGCTTTACTGGCGGGGCTGTTTGTACCCTTTCTGAGTATACACGCACAAAAACTGATCAATACTAAAATAAATACTCGAAACGAGCTTAAGGAACTTACCAAAGGCATTCCGATTGTAGGGGAAATACCCCATGTATTGGCCGGGGAACCTGCCTTAGTCTCCATTGCAGAACGATCTTTGCTCTCCGAATCGTTTAATGTATTAAGTGCTAACCTCCAATATGAGGTTAGAAAAACTAGCCCCATATCTGGTGGAACCTGTATTTTTATCACCTCGTCCATTCAAGGGGAAGGCAAAACATTTTCAGTAGCCAACTTGGGTTTAACCTTGGCGCTCGCGGGCAAAAGTGTGCTCATTTTGGGTGCTGATTTAAGAAACCCACAGCTGCAACGTTATGAGGATGGGGGACTAAGCACAAAGGGGCTAAGCAGTTACTTGGCAGAATCTCATTTAGCCGTTGTTGATTTTATAGAAGACTCTAAACTACATAAAAACCTTAAGGTATTGCCCTCTGGCCCGATACCTGCCAACCCGACCCAATTGCTCCGCAATGATAAAATAGGGCCCATGTTCGAAGAACTTAAAAACAGTTTTGACTACATCATTGTCGATACGGCCCCGGCCCTATTATTGGCCGATACGTTTTTAATCAGCAACTACGCCGACCTAACACTTTATCTGATCCGGGCAGGGCAAACCAAAAAGAAAGTGCTTGAATTTGCCCTAGAAGCCCAAGCCGATGGTAAGTTAAAAAATATGGGCTTTTTGCTTAATGATGTTAAAATGTCAGATACCAGCTATGGATATAATTATGGCTACACTTATGGCAATGGCAACGCTAAGAAATCAGGTAGCCGTTTTTTTTAATATTTTAAAGCAATTGCTACGATTCGAAAAAATACAGCAAAGTATCTTTTTGGGCATCTGTACATACCAAAGGCATTCTTAAGATTTTATTTCCTAAGCCATTTTCAAACTGATCGGCCTTTCATTTTTCACTAATCAAAAATGAAACAAAATATCAAGATGGATAAGGAAATTGCTTGGCAATGTTCGCTTCTGGAACTCTATGCACATTAGGGCGCACTATATTTCAAACACTTCACCTATATCATCACTTTGACTATCCGATCGAAAGCAGCGCCAAACTTTCTGGGGAGGCTTGCACATCGAAAATAAACAGTATTTTTAGCAAACTTCTGTGGGAAAAATTCCCGTTATCGTAACCTGATGAAAAAAGTAGTACTAGCTGCTTACGCCTGTTCCCCACATATGGGATCAGAGGAAAACCTGGGCTGGAATTGGGCAACCGGGCTAGCCCAAAAGGGGTATGAGGTATGGTGTGTGACCAGTACCATGGGGCAACACAATATCGAAGCCCTAGGTTCTAATTTAGATATTGAAAACCTGCATTTTAACTATGTTGCGTTGCCTTTCGGTCTAAATCGACTATTACTTAACCCTAGATCAAAACGAATTTATTTGCATTATTTGATTTGGCGATGGATGGCCGCCAAAGTGGTGCAACGTATGCATAAAAAGCACCTATTCGAAGTGGCACATCATGTTACCTATGGCAGTATGCAACAAGGGAGCTGCCTTTATAAAGTGCAAGATTGTAAGCTTATTTTTGGTCCAGTAGGCGGGGGCCAAATGGCCATGCCTATTTTCAAGGAATATTTTGAAAAAAAATGGATTTGGGAAAGGGTTAGAAAAAAGGTTTCCGATATACTGATGCGGTATAGTAGCAGTCTACAAAAAACGTTAAAACAAGCGACTACTATTTTAACGGCTAACCAAGAAACCAAGGTCTTACTGGGCAATTACTATCCGATGTTTTTACAAAAAACCCATATGGCCACTGACATCGCCTTGCCTAGGGAATACGAAGACAACATAAAACCCAATAAATCAAAAGATGGTGTTCTAAAAATCTTATGGTTGGGAACATTGATTCCCAGAAAGGGTTTAAAACTCAGTCTTGAGGCCTTATCCCAGGTACATACAAAAGTACGGTACGAACTCACCATTGTGGGCGACGGGGAACAGGAACAGAAAATAGACCAATGGGTAAAAGCATTTGGTTTAGACCCAGCATATATCAACAGGGTAGGCACCATACCTTTTGACCAACTAAAAGAATACTACATAGCGGCCGATGTATTGCTATTTTGTTCGCTCAGGGATACCACGGGAAGTCAAATAATCGAAGCGATGGCATTTGGTGTACCGGTAATCGTCTTCAATAGTAGCGGAGCGGCCTATGTTGTGCCCGATGATTGTGGGATTAAAATAAACCCTGTGACCAAGGAACAGTCCATTAATGACATGGCCAGAGCTATTGAAAAAATGGCAAATACGGAACTTCGCTTAAAACTCGGTAACAACGCCTATAAAAATGCCATGAACTATTCGTGGGATAAAAAAATCGACGCGATTACTAAAAAATTCTATTAGGGTTTGGCGTCTGTTTAATCAATTATGATTTGTGCCCTTTTGTAGTTAAAACTAAAATCATTGGCAGTTTATTTTGTTACATAGCGCTCAATAATCGTTATTATCTCCTCTTGTTTTGCTCGCGAAAGACCTCCATACAAGGGCAGGCATAAGATTCTAGTAGCCAAATCCTCAACTACAGGCAAACGCTGTTGTTGCTTTACGAAGGGTAGTGTGTTCAATGCAGGGTAGAAGTACCTTCTCGGGTAAATATTACTTCTATTCATAGCTTCTTCTACATTCTTTAGAACGACCTCACTGGGTAATAGCATCGGAAAATAACTGTAATTGCGATTGCAATCGGCATGTAGCGTCGGAAAGGTAATTCCGGGCAATTGCTGTAATCGGTTTATATAAAAATCATGGACCTTTTTTCGAGGCGGCACAATTGCATCGATTTCTTCCAATATGCAAAGGCCCATTGCGGCATGAAACTCGCTCATTTTCGCATTGGCACCAAGCACTGGAATGGTTTCCTTATCTTTAATACCATTGTCTACCAGCATTTTGGCCCTTTCGTACATTGCCTTGGAGTTCATGATCAAAGCACCTCCCTCTACCGTATTAAATATTTTGGTCGCATGAAAACTGATAACGGAAATAGCACCCTGTTTTAAAATACTCGCTCCTTTATAGGTGATACCAAAACAGTGCGAAGCATCATAAATAACAGGAATACCGTGTTTTTGGGATAAGAACGCTATCGCCTCGATATCGCAGGCATTGCCATAGGTATGCACCGGAACAATCGCATCAGTATTTGAATTAACATTACGGTTGATTTGCTCAGGGTCAATATTTAATGTCGTTCTTTCAATGTCGGCAAAAACGGGAGAAATACCTTTCCAAAGTAAGGAACTTGTAGTGGCCACAAAGGAAAAGGGCGTTGTAATCGCCTCTTTTTTAACATCAAGCAACTCATAAGCAATTTGCAAAGCTATAGTTGCATTAGAGGTCAGTACGAGATGCTCGACCCCTAAATATTGGGCCAATTTTGTTTCAAGCTCTTGGTGCAGCCGACCATTGTTGGTTATCCATCCGGAGTCAAAAATCTGGTTTACATAAGATAAATAGCGCTGCCTGTCCGGCAAATACGTTTTAGAAACGTTTGTATTTTTTTCGTTCATTTACGGTTAGTGGTGTGTAGTCTATAGTGTTTAAGCAAGATAGTGATTTATTTTTCTGGATTTTTGAAGCACCTAAATGTGACTTACAACACTATTTTTAATGCCGTACTATCGTTATCACCTATGAGAAGGTACCGCTTAGCAATTTACTTCGAAGCTCGGAAACAGCAGCTATGATACGCCTGATCAGGTCTCTTCTCATCGTCTCCTATTAGAAAAGGTAATTTTACCCCAAATTCATAAAAAAGAGCTTAAAAACAAAAAAAGTTGCGAATAATTAATTTTTTTGCTTCATTTTTTACATTTATTATAATAAAATAATATGGTACTTGTCATTTTTAGGTCTATGTCATACATTTACCGCTTGTAAAAATGGTGTGGACTCCCCCAAAGCACTATTTACATACCCCTTATTTGATTAACCTATTAGTAGCTCCCCAATACTAAAAAAACATAAGTAATCAATCGTATTTTTTTTGTGCTAGAATTGTTGGTTATGTTAAAGACTATTATCGGAAATTTTAAACTTGTCCCATGAAAAAGTATAAGAAATCCGACCTTATTATTCCTATTTCTATAGGTATTCACTTGGTGCTAATCAATGGTGTGCTTTATTTGCTTACACCCCACACCTATTTAGACCTATCTAATATTGTCTATTACAATATCACCTGGTTGGTTATCACCTATTGTTTTGACTATTACCCCAATGATCGGAAAGAAGGTTTTAAGGAAAAATGGCCCAACATGCTCCAGTCATTGACGACCTATGGCCTGGCCTATTTTGCGCTATTTAGTCTTACAGGAATGTACTTTGGCACGGTAAATTACCAACTATACGTACTCGCCCTGCTCTTTACGGTGCTTATCATATATCGTATTCTCTTCTTTTCGCTACTGCGAAAGTACCGCCGCAAAGGGGGTAATGCACTAAGCTTGGTAGTCATTGGCAAGGATGCCAACCTTAAAAAAATTCGCAAGGAGTTTGACGACCCCGAAATGGGCTATCGGTACAACGGTTTTTTTGACGACGAATATTCCAAAAGCTCCCACTATTTGGGCAAGATCATCGATTGCTTCGGCTATATTCTGCAAAACGAAATCGACGAGATTTATTGCGTCGCCTCAAAATTTAGCCACAAACAATTAAAAAATCTTATCGATTTTGCAGACAACAATTTGATCAAAATCAAAATAATTCTCGACAACAAGGAAATCTATTCCCGGGCCATGTCGATAGAATCGTATAGCAATGTACCGGTACTCAACCTACGTAAAGTACCTTTAGACACCGAATTCGCCCGTATCTTAAAACGTGTTTTTGACATTGCCTTTTCTTCGGTCGTCATCATTGGTGTGCTTTCTTGGCTTACCCCAATACTGTATATTTTAATTAAATGGGAATCCCCTGGCAACTTGTTTTTTAAACAAAGACGGCATGGGTTTAAACGTCGGCCCTTTTGGTGCTATAAATTTCGATCGATGACGGCCAATACCGATGCAAACGTGAAAATGGCGACAAAAGACGATATGCGCCTTACTCGAATCGGAAAATTTTTACGTAAAACAAGTATCGACGAACTGCCCCAATTCTTTAATGTGTTTTTAGGTGATATGAGCGTCGTAGGGCCACGCCCCCATATGGAAGTACATACCACAGATTATGAAACTTCGGTCGACAAATATTTGGTACGCCACTTTGTAAAACCTGGCATAACAGGTTTGGCGCAAGTACGGGGGTATCGAGGAGAGATATTGAAAAAAGCCGATATTCTGAACCGGGTACGGCTCGATATTTTTTATGTCGAAAAATGGACTATGGCGCTTGATTTACGCATTATCACGAAAACGGTTGCCAATGCGATACGCGGAGAAGAAAAGGCCTACTAGTTTCAATATCCATCGTCTAAAACTTGATATTCCCTAAGAATGCAATAAACTTTCTTTTTTAAGAAAAGATACTTCTTCATAAGTTTCCGAAACGGCAAATATGCCATAGCCTTTTTCCTTTAATTTTTTCACCAAATGCTTTGATTTAGACACCCCGTCCAGGATCATCCGATCATGAAATTCGATCAAAATTTGGGTGATGGAGATACCGCTGTCCAAAATACTTTCAACCACCCCATACTCGGCACCTTCAATATCTATTTTTAGTACATCAATATGGCTATGTTGTTTTTCAGATACAATATCTTCCAATGACTTCATGGCTACCCGCACTTTTTCCAAGGCACTCGTATTGTTGTGTACAAATAAACTTCCCGATACGTGTTCGGGGTTTTTGGGCAAGAAAAAATTAGCGAATCCACTTTTTGTACTTAATCCAAATTCATGGAAGTGGAATTTCTCAAAAAGCTTTTGGCCTTTTACCCATCGTATAGATTTGGGTGTAGGGTCAAAACCATATACATGACAACCATATCTTTTGTTAATCTCGTTATCAAAAGATACGTCTTCCCCGATTCCGAAAGAGTAGACAATCGAGTTTTCATTTAACCCTCCAGGCCAGACATAAAAACCCCCATAACGGGTTCCCAGCCAAAGATGTTCACAAATCAAATCTTTTTTAAAATGCCCTGTTTTAAGTGATTTACGTACGTCCCGTACTACTTTCTTTACTAGTTCTAACATACCTCGATTCTTTTAACAATCAATTAATTTTTCGGAGGTATCAAGTGTTTGGTCGAACACAACAGTACTATAAAAAAGTCCATAACGCTGCCGATTGCTAGCGAAATACAGGGGATTGGCTACTACATCATGTTGTTATTATGAACTTCTGCTACTTAAAGATAAGCTATTTATTGGTTAACCCGTAATTACGAAACCAAGCAACCGAAAATACCATAGCCTAAGAATCTAGTGTTCAGACCATCTTAAAAACCTCTATAACAACCGGCTAAATCGAAATTTTAACTTGGCCTCTTGCTTTACGATATCGTATTTAAAAAGCTTATTTTACTACCCGAACCCCTCACTTAAGTTCTTTGGAAATCTTTTCGGTTCACGTTGAAAATTGTACTTTTCACAAATGCTAAAGTGTTTCGTTAATACTGAAATGACCTATAGGGCAATCGTGTATTTTAGCTTAACTTAACACAACTATTTTTATGTTTCTATGAAAGAAAGCCTGTTTGATGATTTTCCACCGGTTTCGGCAAAAGCTTGGAAACAGCAAATTCAGTATGCCCTAAAAGGAGCGGATTATAACAAAAATATGGTCTACGAGACGTTGGAGGGTATATCTATCAAACCCTTTTATCATGCCGATGACCTTCAGCAACATCGTTTGGCACAACCAAACGCACCGGAAACGTGGGCCATCGGGCAAGAACTATTTGTAGCGGATGCCAAAAGGGCAAATACCAAAGCGTTAAAAGCCATACTTGGGGGGGCGGAAAGTTTGGTATGTACCATTCCTTCCGAAAATATTGCGATCCATACCCTTATCGACGGCATTGATTTGTCGGCAACCACACTTCATTTTAAGTGCCAATTTTTATCAAAATCGTACACAACACGGCTTTTAAAGGCAACCGCTATTACAACACCCCTTGTTTTACATATCGATCCGATCGGACATTTGGCGCGATCAGGAAATTGGTATGCCAACCAAGCTACTGACCATACCACGGTAACTGAAATTTTAAAGCTTTTTAAAGCACATAAGAACACCTCGGTGCTATCGGTAGATGGTTCGTTGTATCAAAATGCCGGTGCGCCCATGGTGCAGCAGCTGGCCTATGCCCTCGCCCATGCCCACGAATACTTGGTCGATTATGGCCCTGACCTATTCCAGAAACTTACTTTTAACATCGCGGTGGGCAGTAATTACTTTTTCGAAATTGCCAAAATTCGAGCCTTGCGTCTTTTGTGGCGTACCTTGGCAGAGCGCTATGGAATTGCTACCGATTGCCACATCATGGCCGTACCCAGTCGTCGGAACAAAACCTTATATGCCACGAACACGAACATGCTTCGAACGACCACCGAATGTATGTCAGCCATTATTGGAGGTGCTAATACGGTTTGCAATACCCCTTATGATGCGATTTACCATAAAACCAACGTATTTGGAGAACGATCGGCCCGTAACCAGTTGTTGCTCTTGAAACACGAAAGCCACTTTGACCAGATAGCCCAGGCTGCCGAAGGTGCCTATTACATCGAGACCCTTACCCATCAGCTGGCTCAAAAAGCCTTGGAACTATTTAAATCGATTGAGGCAAGTGGTGGGTTTTTAGAACAGCTGAAAAACGGCATTATTCAGCGAAAAATAAATGAAAGTGCACAAAAAGAACAACAATTGTTCGATACCCGTAATGAAATATTGGTCGGTACCAATGCCTTTCAAAAACCTTCGGAAACGGTAAAACATACGTTGGAATTGTATCCGTTTGTAAAGACAAAACCTCGAAAAACCTTAATCGTTCCTATTATTCCAAAACGTTTGGCGGAGGTTATGGAGCAGGAAAGGTTGAAGGGTGAACAATGAACAGTGAGCAGTGGACAGTGAGCAGTGAGCAGTGAACAATGAACAGTGGGCAGTGGGCAGTGCGTAATTAGGACCATATACGAAGTGTAAGAAACGGGGTTCGCGATAGGAATTCGCGGTTGGAAAGCACAAAAGAAGAAATTGGAATAAGAATAATGAAGCGGAAGAACATACAAGAGCTAACATTGAGCGGAAAAGGTTCGCAGGAAAAGACTTCGCCAGGCGCTACACAGACGCCCGAATTCGAGCACCTTGATTTTGCCGCGGGCATCCCACCTTTTTTACGAGGACCTTATGCCACCATGTATGTACAACAACCGTGGACCATTCGCCAATATGCCGGATTCTCAACAGCCGAAGAGAGTAATGCTTTTTATAGAAGAAACTTGGCCGCAGGGCAAAAGGGACTTTCCATAGCGTTTGATTTACCGACACATCGCGGGTACGATAGTGACCATGAGCGTGTAGCGGGAGATGTAGGCAAAGCAGGAGTAGCTATCGATTCGGTCGAGGACATGAAAATCTTGTTCGATAAAATTCCCCTGGATAAAATGTCCGTTTCCATGACCATGAATGGAGCGGTGCTACCCATCATGGCTTTTTATATCGTGGCCGCCGAAGAGCAAGGTGTGCCACCCGAATTGTTAACGGGAACCATTCAGAATGATATCCTCAAAGAGTTTATGGTGCGCAACACCTATATTTATCCACCAGCACCTTCGATGCACATTGTTAGTGCTATTTTCGAATATTGCAGCGTTCATATGCCCAAATTCAATAGCATCAGTATTTCGGGCTACCACATGCACGAAGCGGGCGCCACTGCCGAAATTGAATTGGCCTACACCCTTGCCGACGGATTGGAATACTTACGTACAGGTCTAAATGCCGGCATCGATATCGACACCCTGGCCCCACGACTTTCTTTTTTTTGGGGTATTGGCATGCACCACTTTATGGAAATTGCCAAAATGCGTGCCGGCCGGGTCCTTTGGGCGAAAATGGTCAAACAGTTCCATCCGAAAGATGCGAAATCTATGGCCCTCCGTACCCACTGTCAGACCAGTGGCTGGAGCCTTACCGAACAAGACCCCTTTAATAATGTGGCCCGTACGACCATTGAAGCTGCCGCTGCCATTTTTGGAGGTACACAAAGCCTACACACCAATGCCTTGGACGAAGCCATTGCATTACCCACCGATTTTTCGGCTCGAATTGCGCGTAACACACAACTATTTCTACGGGAAGAGACCAAAATCACAAAAACGGTAGACCCTTGGGCCGGCAGCCATTATGTGGAAAAATTGACCGATGAACTCATACATAAAGCTTGGGTACTAATTCAGGAAGTCGAAGAACTGGGCGGAATGACCAAAGCGATAGAAGCGGGAATCCCGAAAATGCGTATCGAGGAAGCTGCGGCAAAAAAACAGGCCAACATCGATAACGATCAAGACATTATCATTGGTATGAATAAATACCAACTGGAGACCGAAGACCCATTACAAATCTTGGAGGTGGACAACAAAGCCGTCCGTGACCAACAGCTAAAACGTTTATCGCTCCTTAAAAAGAAACGAAATGACACCACTGTAAAAACTGCTTTGAACAGACTGACCGCAGCGGCCAAAAAAAGGATGACATCAGCGCCCCCTGAAAAAGGTATGGAACGTCTTAAGAATGGCAATAATTTATTAGCTTTAACCGTAGAAGCCGCACGGTCACGTGCAACCCTGGGAGAAATTAGTGCTGCACTTGAAGATGCTTTTGGGCGCCATGTGGCAAAAACACAAACAATATCGGGTGTGTATTCCAAAGAAATAAAGAAAGATGAGCATTTTTTAAAGGCCCGGGAATTAGCGGATAGTTTCGCAAAGGAAGAGGGCCGTCGACCGAGAATCTTGATTGCCAAAATGGGACAAGATGGCCATGATCGGGGTGCCAAAGTGGTGGCCACCAGTTATGCCGACCTCGGTTTTGATGTAGATATCGGTCCGCTTTTTCAAACTCCCGAGGAAGCTGCAAAACAAGCCATAGAAAACGATGTACATATTTTAGGAATCTCTTCATTAGCAGGAGGGCACAAAACCTTAGTACCCCAGGTCATCGACCGCCTTAAAGAATATGGTCGGGAAGATATCATGGTCATCGTCGGCGGTGTCATCCCTAAGCAGGATTATCAATTTTTATTTGATAGGGGTACCACCGCTATTTTTGGGCCCGGTACAAAAATTCCCGAAGCCGCTATTCAGGTGCTGGAATTGCTTTTAGATTAAACTCCCCTTTCTTCCACTTCATTCCCCTCTTTTAAGAAAAGAGGGGAGCTCTTAAATTCAAAGGTGATTAATAAATTAAAAAAAGGAGGTGTCCTGCGTAGCGGGACGGAGGGTTAGCTTCTACAATTGAACTTATAAAGTGTGTGTAAAACAAAACTCTCCTTTCTTCCAATTGCACCGTAAACCCGGCGCAACCGGAATTCATTCCCCTCTTTTAAAAAAGAGGGGAGCTCTTAAATTCAAATGTGATAAATAAATTAAAAAAGGGAGGTGTCCTGCGTAGCGGGACGGAGGGTTTGCTCTTACTCTTAAAATTAATAAATTGTGTTAACCAAACTCCCCTTTCTTCCACTTCAGCCAAAACTTTGGCTGAACAGGAATTCATTCCCCGCTTTTAAAAAAGGAGGGAAGCACGTAAATTGAAGCAATGAAACCAAAGAAAATACATTCGAAAAAAGAACTTCAAGGGCGAAGACGGAAACTAAGAAAAAATATGACCCCGGCAGAGGCATTTTTATGGAGGTATTTAAAAGCAAGACAGCTTGGCGGAAAACGTTTTACCAAACAACATAGCATCGGCTATTATATCGTGGATTTTTATTGTGCTTCACAGAAATTGATTATTGAATTGGACGGGGAAGTCCATAACAATCCGACAGCAGCGGAATATGACCAAAAAAGAACCACCTATTTAAACGACTTGGGTTATAAGGTTCTTAGATTTGAGAATAAGATGGTATTTGATTTTCTGGATTCTGTTTTAGAAGAAATCAAGAGTAATTTTAGGGAAAATGGTTGAGGGTTCTCGTCCCTGTTTCGAACATTTTGAAAGGTGTTCAGAACTCCCCTTTCTTCCACTTCAGCCAAAACTTTGGCTGAACCGGAATTCATTCCCCTCTTTTAAAAAAGAGGGGAGCTGCTAAGTTCAAATGTGGTAAATAAATTAAACAAGGTAACAGCTCCTCCCTTTTTCATAGGGAGGTGGATTCGCTGAAAGCGAAGACGGAGGGTTAGTTTCCCCAATTAAAACTTACAAAGTGGGTGTAAAACAGAACTCCCCTTTCTTCCGTTTGCCCCAAAACCCGGCGCAACCGGAATTCATTCCCCTCTTTTAAGGAAAGAGGGGAGCTCTTAAATTCAAAGGTGATAAATAAATTAAAAAAGGGAGGTGTCCTGCGTAGCGGGACGGAGGGTTAGCTTCTACAATTGAACTTATAAAGTGGATGTGTAAAACAGAACTCCCCTTTCTTCCTAGTGCACCGCAAACCCGGCGCAACAGGAATTCATTCCCCTCTTTTAAGAAAAGAGGGGAGCTCTTAAATTCAAATGTGGTAAATAAATTAAAAAAGGTAACAGCTCCTCCCTTTTTCAAAGGGAGGTGGATTCGCTGAAAGCGAAGACGGAGGGTTAGTTTCCCCAATTAAAACTTACAAAGTGGGTGTAAAACAGAACTCCCCTTTCTTCCGTTTGCCCCAAAACCCGGCGCAACCGGAATTCATTCCCCTCTTTTAAAAAAGAGGGGAGCTGCTTGAATTTGACTTTAGTGGCATTAATTAAGACTTAAATACCAAACGTTCATACTTTCCATCGTATCACCGATCAAGGTATTGTTCAACAACGTGCCCCCATACGAAAAACCATGTTTGCTAAAGGTAATGTTGAGTCCGTAGGAGGTGGCGCGTACCGAAGTGTAAATCGTTTTAAGACCTCTTTCAGCACTTTTTTTCTTGATTTCCTGTACCAAATAATAAGATAGGTTCTGCCCTCGATAATTGGAATTGGTAATAAAATCAACAACTTCCATATTCGATTCCGCTTCATTGGGTCTCAATATACTCGCTACAATCAATTGTCCTTCTTCGAACAAACCATAAAACTCATACCCTTGCTGCAATAGTTCGATAAGAAATGACCTGTCATGAATGGGAAAAGGATACGACCGAAAGGCTCTTTCATTCAACTGTGCCAAGGCTGTCAATTTGTTAAGTTCTTCACCTCCCAGTTTATGGATTTCCAATGTATGTGGCATGGCCATATACGAATCACGGGAAGAATTTGCAGCCGCCAAGGCAATAGTTTTGACCGATTGAATCATCTTTAGCTTCTGTTCAGCGCAGTTGGAGCGTTCTTTATTCAAAAAATCGGCTACAAAATATCCTGTAGTCACCCCATTGTACAAACCTGGAATCTTGGCTTCGACCTGATAGCCCTCCGATTGAAACGAAGCAATGCCCCCTTCAGGAACCCTACTTACGATTTTATCATATTTCTGTTGTTGGGCAAGGTTTCTTATGCTGGAAATCAACAAATTCCAATTGCCGTGATTCGCTTCCTGCAAATACACCCTTTTATTTCCATTGCCATGATGAACCAGGCCTCCTTCTATCCGTTCTATGGTATCAAACATTACTAACTAAGAATTAATCGATTTATAATTCGGTGAAACCTGTGTCAATCGCGCACTTGGCCGTCACCATAAATATAATATTTATTAGTGACCAATTCATTGAGTCCCAAAGGACCGCGATGGTGCAACTTATCGGTACTGATAGCCAGCTCGGCCCCGACCCCCATCTGACCACCATCGGTAAACCGGGTCGAGGCATTTTGGTATACGGCCGCACAATCGACCTGCTCCATAAAGCGTTCGGCAGTTTGGGCATCGGTCGTCATAATCGTGGCAGAATGGCCACCGGAATGGTCATTTATCTTTTGCACCGCATCGGAAAGCGTATCTACCGACCCGATACAACAGCGTAACGCCAGAAATTCTGCCGACCAAACCGATGCTTCGGGAATAAGTGCTTCATCTTCTAAAACCTCCTTGGCCTTTGTATCGACCATGATCGACACCCCGTTATCCTTTAAAATGTTCCGAAGTCCGATCAATTTTTCCTTATAATCGGAAACGTTGGTATTCACCAATATTTTATCCAAGGCATTACAGGCCGAAATCTTATCGGTTTTCGCATTTAGAATAACCTTGAGACTTTTTTCCCAATCGGCATTCTCGTCGACATATAAAAAGTTATTACCGCGGCCACTTACCAAAACGGCACATTTTGCATGTTCTTTGACAAAAGCGATCAGGCGCTCCCCTCCACGGGGCACAATAAGGTCTAACGGTTCAGTAGGTTCTTTTAAAAATTGCTGTGTCTCCGTTCTATTCATGGTCAGTAATTGAATACTATCGGTATTCAGACCATTTTCCTCCAAAGCCTGGTGCCAAAAATCAACAAGCACCGTATTGCTATGCAAGGCTTCCTTTCCCCCTTTTAGCAAAATTTTGTTGTTGGCCTTAAATGCAAGTACTGCCGCTTCTACCGTTACATCGGGGCGGGACTCATAAATGATCATTATCGTTCCGAAAGGGGCCGTTTTATTAATCACCTTTAGTCCATTCTCCATTTCTTTTCGGGAAATCTCCCTATTTACAGGATCTTCTTGTGACCGTACGGACTTGACCGCTTCGATCATTCCATCTATTTTTTTATCGGTAACGATCAACCTGTCGTACATCGCCTGGTCATCTTTCGTGAACAGGGCCAAATCTTTCTTATTAGCTTCGAGCAATAACGCCCGGTTTTTATCCAAAAGGTGCTCCATACTGGCCAACACCTTGTTTTTTATAACTGTTGCTATTAATTGCATTGTTTTTACTTTTTAATTATTAGTCCATGGCCACTTTGGTACCCACGTTTTTACCATCGATAATGTCGATTATGGTATTATCTTTCTTTCCGTTAGCTATAAAAGTGGGAATACTTTTTGCGGCGGCTTGTTGGGCATAATCCAATTTAGAGCCCATTCCACCACGACCTTCCGCTTCTTTTTTGTTGCTATCTTTGATATATTTGTTCAAGTCTTCATTAGGATCTACATTTTGAACAAGATTACTATTTTCCGCATCGGGATGCCCCGTATACAGTCCGTCAATATCCGTTAGAATAATCAATCGATCCGCATTGATCAGTTGTGCGATAAGACTTGCCAATTCATCATTATCGGAAAACATTGACATCGTCACCGAAACAGCATCGTCTTCATTGGCGATAGGAATAACACCTTCTGAAAGTAGCCCCTCACAACAATTGATCATGTTCTTTCGGTGCATCCCCGGACTAAAATCACGTTTTGTAGGAAGCACCTGGGCACATTTCATACCGTAATCTTGAAAAATATTATAGTACAATCGCATCATACGTGGTTGTCCTATGGCAGAATAGACCTGTCGTCGTTGGGTCTTGTCCTCAATACGTGAATCGCCCAAAACTTCTTTTCCGGCGATTACCGAACCTGACGACACCAATATGGTAATGATATCGCGTTCATAAAGTTCTGCAATCTGCTTTACCAACCGTCGTAAGACCGGCCTAACGATTCTATTGTCTTTATTGGTCATAACATTTGTTCCGACCTTAATAACAATTCTCTCTTTATACATCTTATTTTTCTTTTCCTAGTTCTACTGCACGATTAAAGGCGGCAAAAGCGGCATCTTTAATCAGTTCGTTAACATTGTTGTCTTCCATGGAGTCTAAAGCGGCACGGGTCGTACCTCCCTTTGATGCTACTCTTTCCATCCACGAATTCGGCGATAGATCGTTTTGGTTAAAGAGTTCGATCGCCCCAGTGAACGTTTGCCCCACCAAAACTTTGGAATCGTTTTTCGAAAAGCCCATCTGCAATGCAGCTTCCATCATACTCTGCATAAAATAGAACACATAGGCGGGGCCACTACCGGAAATACCCGTTGAGGCATCGATAAATTTCTCGCTGCTGACCAGCATCGATTTTCCTGTAGTATCCAACAGACTTTCAATAGTCAGCAGTTCGATACGTGAAACTTCGGGGGAAGCGACATACGAAGTGAGTCCTTTACCGATTTTTGCCGGCAAATTGGGCATGGCCCTAACGACCTTGTCAAGATTGCTCCACCCCTTTATGGAATCGATGGTAACCCCCGCCATAATCGAAATAATCAATTGTTGGGGTTTGACCATTGGACTGATTTTTTTTAGCAGTGCTTCGGCGTGATATGGTTTCACTGCAAGAAAGATAATATCGGCTTCGGGCACACAGTCTCCCAAATGCTCATGGGCATCGAAATGGGAAATTTGATGCAGTTCTTCCAGTTTTTCTGCGGAAGTGTCCAACACCATAATATTCCTTTTTTTTAGCAGTTTTGATTTTGTCATGCCTTCGGCATAGGTAAGCCCCATATTTCCGGCCCCTATAACAAGTACTTTCATAATGATTCTTTATAAATCAGATGTAATTGGCCACATCCGATATTAATATTTAAGAAAATTCGTGCGTCCTTGATTTTACGAAAGGGTATTTTCATACCACCCTTCCCCCTACCTAAAAACATCTTGAAACCATTTGATGCGGGGTAGGTATTCAACCGACTTTTAAAAAGATTTTTAAGGCTTAACAATCGCTCGGACACGATAAAATTGTGGTTGATAGATTAGATAAAAAGTGCGCAGTCTGCACAATCTTTTACTTCACCGTAATAGGTTTCCCGATATTTATGAAGGGTTCGTATCGGCAAGCCGAAAAGGCATTGTTTTATGTACGTGACTCTTGTGGTTAGATGCCCCATATTTTTGCTATAGCGTTTTTCTGTTTTCGTTTTTCTCTTAATTCGTAAAAATTGCATAAAATTTGTTTGGACAAAACATAAGATATCACGACCCAAAACCAAGAAAATGATGTTAACATTTTGTTATTTTGGGATAGCAGGGCTACTATAACGTTTTAGAGAAGACCTTTTTGGCAGGCAAACGTATTTAGCAAGGGAGAATCCCTTACATTGGCCCGTTCCTTTTTACAAAACCAAGGACGTCTTCACCGGTCAATTGTTCAACCTGGGCCGTAATTTTTTCGATGGGCCAATCCCACCATTTTAACAGCAAGAGTTGCTTGATCTCGACTTCCGAAAAGCGTTTGCGAATCAATGTAGCAGGATTGCCACCCACAATGGTGTAGGGAGCTACATTTTTCGTAACCACGCTATGGCTGGCGATAATAGCTCCATCCCCTATTGTTATACCTGGTATAATGGTAGCCTTATAGCCCACCCAAACATCATTACCAATAATCGTATCGCCTTTTGAAGGATATGATTTGCCACGCATGGCATGCTGCCAATCTTTGCCGAAAATCGCAAATGGGTACGAAGAAACCGAACGGCTTAGGTGATTTGCGCCGTTCATAATAAAAGTTACATCGGAAGCAATCATACAAAACTTGCCAATAACCAGCTTGTCTCCGACAAAATCGAAGTGGTACTTGACATTTCTCTCAAAATTGGCGACATCCTCAAAATCATCGTAATAGGTGTAATCGCCAACCTCGATATTCGGGTTTTTGACAATATGCTTTAAAAAGCAAAGCCGGTTATAATTTTCTAGGGGAAACGGTTCGTTTTTGTCAGGTATGTTCATCTGCACAAGATTCAGTCAAAAAATATTCCCCAACTATAGCATGGGTATTATGTAAGGAGAAAAGATAATTGCCTCAAGATAAATAAATTTCTAGAAGTATATCTCCCGTTCCCAAACGCCTATCGCCTAAGACTTGTAATAAGACCATTTTTGATTACCCCGTCCCTCTTTTCTTTATCACATCCATCTCCTTTTGAAAAAACAACGACAATCGCTGACCGCCACACCGCGGGGCAATGGCATCAGCTGCCATAAAAGTCAAAAAGAATTCGATCGGACCATAGGTTTTGGGGGAGGTAAAGGTACGCACCGCCCATAAAGTCAATTTTCGAATCCAATGGGGCAGATGAACAATGTTTATGGGCTTACCACAGGCCAATAAGGCCATTTGACCCACCTCGTTATGGGTTAAAATATCGGGACCTCCGGCTGCAATTTCCGTTTTTGCACTTTCAATGGCATCAACACAAACGACCGCAAGATCTTTACCGTGAATCGGATTAATTTTCTGGCTTCCATTACCGAATAAATAGACGCTACCCTTCTCCGCCATTTTTAAAAAATCGCGCATATCGGAAAAGAATCCATTGGGTCGTATTACGGTATAATCCAATCCAGAGCACTTCAATGCATCGACAAAGGCTTCCTTTGCTTCCAACATTTTAAGGTCTCGGTGCAAAGGACCATTGATTACCGAGATGTAAATAAACTTCTTGACCCCTGCCTTTTTGGCTTCCTCCAATAAATTTATATTCGCCTGATAATCGACATCCATATAACTCAACCCCTCTTTTTGCCGCGTTATACCCACCGTAGAAATCACGGTTGCCACGTCATCAAATTGTCCGTTTAGCGTTTCGCGTCGGGTAACCTCACCTTGAACGACCTCAACACTATCAGAAGCCAAATCGGCTACCATATCTATATTTCGCACAATCAATTTGACCGAAATACTTCTAGCAATCAATTCTTTGGCAATAAAACCTCCCAAATAGCCCGTTGCGCCCGCCAATAAGACGGTTCCGTTATTCTTCATTGTTTCTACCCTTTGTTTTTGATAGTTTTTTTAGCTGCGAGAGTACTTGAATCATAAATACCACATGCTTTTTTTGGTAGGCGATTTGATTAAAGGTCCCTGTGAGATAAACATCCATTTCGGGACAGTAATACATAAACGCCCCCGATGAGCCCGAATGTCCGATAAGCGTATACCTGTGGAGTAAAGGATATAATTTCTTTAACTCAAATTTGCGCAAACCAAAGCCATACTTTAAGCCAAACGATTCTTTCGTCCATTTTTGCATCTGTCGTAAACTGTTTTTAGAAAGCAAAGCACCTTCGTTTAACCCTTTATGAAATTTTAAAAGGTCTATTGACGTAGTCACCAATCCGCCACCGGCCCAATCGGCACTTAAGCTTTTGAAGTGGCCAACTTCAATATCATCAACATAAAACTCAGCCACCGCACCCGTCGTAGCCGTATCAATAGGTTTCGAATGAAGGTTCATATAGGTATGTTCCATCTTCAAGGGTTCAATGATTTTTTCAAAAAGTACTTCGTGCAAAGGCTTGCCAGTCAATTCCTCGATCAACAGGCCCAGCAACACATATTCAGTATCGGAATAATGATAGCCCGTTCCTGGAGGAAAATGGGGCGATAATTTCGATTTGGCAAAACTGATGGTCTCTTTCGGAGTCCAGATTCTATCGGTATCAGCGAACAGCAATTCCATAAACGTAGGGCCGTTTTTGGGTGCATCCTCAAAATAATCAGGAATGCCCGAGGTATGCTGTAGCAATTGCTTGATACGTACTTCAGTAGAATAATCGACGCCCTTATATACGTGTATTCGATCTATAATATCAAAAGAAAGGTATTCGGCCAATCGGTCGTCTACATCCAACTTACCCGCTTCCTGCAGTTGCATTATCAATGTTGCCGTAAAAGTTTTGGCAATGCTTGTTGAAAGAAACGGATTTTTTACACTTACGGGAGTACCGTCACCAAAGCTTCCGCCAACATGGTGCCATTCGATATTCAGTTTATCGGAATATACGGTCAAAAAAGCATTGTGAACATTTTTGCGTTGTAACTCGTTTTTAAACAAAGAGTCTATTTTGTGCTGGGCCCTTTCTTTTTGTTGGCCATATGATAAACTACCGCTAAATAAGGTAAATAGCATAATAATGACATTTTTAAAGTTCATGATACTGTAATTCTATAAATGGTTTTGTGCTGATTCGACTAAGACGTTATTATTTGTTGCGGCGTCCGAGTTTTTCGACTTTATGTAGCCAATCTTGTCGGAATTTATCGGTAGACAAACGTATGGGTCCGATGGCCGTAATCTTAACTTTTTTGACGCCAACGAACTGCAGTGTCAGTTTCTTCATGGCTTTGTGGCTCGGATTACCATAGACCCACTTATAATACCACGTTGGCTGATCCATGGTACAGATCAATCGTGCCGTTTTTCCCGAAAGGTATTTGTCCCACCAGACAGAACCTTCACGTTTTTTAAAGGCAAATCCGGGGAGAAAGACCCTATCGATAAAGCCTTTCATCAATGCTGGAACCGAGCCCCACCAAACCGGATAAACCCAGACCAAATGCTCTGCCCATTTTATTTTTTCTTGCGCATCGCGCAAGTCAGGTTCGAGCTCCATTCTTTTTCGATACCCAAACTTCAGGTTCGGATCGAAATGTAGATCAGCTATTCTCAGTGCTTTTACTTCAGCTCCAGAGGTAATGGCACCGGCCTTATATACTTCGAAAATGCTGTGATTGAAACTTTCTTTATCAGGATGTCCGTTAATAATCAGAATTTTTTTCATTGTATTCATTATAAGTTCGTAGTAAAGTCGGTGCGTCGCTCTTTGAAACTAAAATACTGCTTAAAATCTTTTTATTCCTAGTAGTTGGATTCTAAAAACTGTGCCACACCGTTGGCTACTTTCTCCTTAACCTTGGCAAAATTTTCATAGTTACCACTAAAGGAAGCGTCCATATTCGATAGAAAAAGAAAACCCGAGTTTCCATCTACTGCAATTTCGAGGTGGGTAGAAATTCCAAAGCTATTTCCCCCGTGCATAACCTTACCGTCTTTAAGATACCAGAACATGGCTTGATTTTCGGCAAAATCTTGGGGCACTTTACCAGCGGCCAGTTTCGCATTGAAAAGTGAGTCATAGCCCGCTTCGGAAAACAATGCGGTAGACGCTCCTTTTAATCCATTAGCCATATCCAACAAGTATTTACCCATATCTTCATTCGTGGTATATATACTTCCTTCGGGATAGGAATCATTGGCGTACATCGGAAGCGGAGTCTGGTCATTGACATACAGGGTTGCCATATTTGCCAGATTCACTTCTGAAATATCATACGTGGATCTATTCATTTGTAAGGGCTGTAATACATTTTCCTTTACATAATCGTCAAATGATTTGCCCGTTGCCACTTCAATGACAAGCCCCATTAATCCCGTGGCTAAATTAGAATAGGCCCAGGTGCTTCCTACAGCCGTATCGGCAAAATTATTTGAATCGTACAAATCGCCGTCTTCCAGAAAATACTCCGCTAAATATTCATCCAAAGCGTAGGCTTCCCGTTGCTCGATACCGAGCTCGTTCATTAAAAGTCGTGCCCCTTCAGTAGCCATATTTTGCCCAGGAAGTATATGATAATTAGTGGCTATATACGTAGTCGGATCATCTAAAAGCCCCGAAGTATGGGTAACCAAGTGTTTTATTTTAATACTGTCTTGAAGTCGTTTCGGATTTACTATGGCAACCGGCAAAATATCATTGATATGGGTTTCCATAGTAAAATACCCTTGCTCAATGGCTTTAACAACCGCAGCCCCCACAAAAGTCTTGCTTATCGAAGCAATGGAACTGACCGTTTGGTTGGTATACGCCACTTTATTTTCAAGGTTGGCATAGCCAAAAGCATCTTGATATACGATACTATTGTCTTTCACTACCGTAATGGCCAAACCGGGCACGTTGTTCGACTTTACGATATCTTCAAAATAATTATTTAGATCGGCCGCCGTCA
Source organism: uncultured Kriegella sp. (assembly GCF_963975415.1). NCBI lineage: Bacteria > Pseudomonadati > Bacteroidota > Flavobacteriia > Flavobacteriales > Flavobacteriaceae > Kriegella > uncultured Kriegella sp. The sequence goes on along the minus strand of NZ_CAXBGN010000013.1, from coordinate 83,026 downwards.
TCAAAGACCTTGGTTCGGGGTCAATCGGGTTATCATCGTCGCTCGAACATGAGGTCAAAGTCAAAAGTAGGGTCAACAGTAGTACTGTGGTAATTCTAGATAAAGTTGTCATTTTTAAATCGTTTTTAAAGTTTGTATTATTTATTTGGCAAAGATGATTTACGCATGCAAGCCAATCGTTCGGAATTATGAAGGCGAACCTCTCTTATGATTTTCAGAACCCTTTCAATCAATTGGAATTTTTGTTCAGGGCCAGTCGGTACCACCGCACCGAAAAAGACAGGGGTAGTTTCAATAAGAAAAGTGTCAATAGCAATCGCAAGGCACTGTTGAACCCGACCGGCAGCGTATGCAGCATGATGATACCGAGAAGGGATAGCGCAACACCAAGCGTCAATTGTTCACGGGATGCCTTAATACTATTCACAACAAAGGAAGACGCTACCGTAAAGCACGAAAAAGCCACTATACCTATCAGCAAATCAGGAAAGAGAATTGCCAAGAAAATTGGATGTAAAAAGTGCATCGAAAGTAGAAAAAATCTTCGTTGCGTATATTGTTCGTAGTACGTCTGGGTCGAATATGTGAAATTGGCCAGTACTCCCCCACCTAAATCATACGCCAGCGCAATAAGCGTCCATTTTTTCAATGATCCGAAGGCCATATCCTGAGACAAGAACAATACGACTCCCACGGTTACAAGTGCCATAAGATGTACACTTACAATGTCGAACCAATTCGATTTTTGGCCATGAATCTCACGTAAAAATTTCGGAATGTGTACTGTATTTTGCATTGTAAATATTTTTAAGGTTAGATTATTTTATCCCTTTAATCAATAAATAGAGACAGAGTGAAAGCTCCCCGAGATCAGCAGGGGCAGTAATAAAGTCGACCAGGATTTCTTGACTTTCCGGAAAAAGAAAATACAGCAGGAAGTCGGTCAAGTACCCAAAACAGCCAACCATTAAAAAAATTCCGATAATTTTAGGAAACAGCCCTGATTTGAACACCAGATACCCCAGGGGCAGCAACCAGAAACCAAAAAACAGTTGGGCTATATGATACCCTTTGGTGTGCATCTCTAAATAGAACAACACCCAATGTTGTAGTTGTGTTTCTGTTAGCACCATGCTGTTTTCGTTCAACAGCAATAATGGCGCATAATGGTTCAACATATTGATGCACATGATAGCCACGGCGATTGCGACACTAAGCACCATAGTTGCGGCTGCAAACCTATTTATACGCTTCAGCAATTGAAAGAGCGCCAATGGCAACAAAAAATAGGTCAGTTGCATTAGCAGATCTGCCATAAATCCCAGTCGAAACAGGAATTCGTTTTTAATAATATTGGTAACGACATGACGCCCATCGGCTCCATCGATTATTATGGTGCGTACATATTTTTCGGCGAAAACGCCACAGATGATAACAAGAAGGTAGAGAACACCCGCTACCCTTGCGATTCTTTTATCGGTAAACATCATGTATTTGCTTTAAGAATTCCGGTAGATTGGGCCGAATAGTCGGCCCTCACCAGTTGTTAAGTAAATTGTATTTTAACAAGGCATGCTGCCCTTATCGCGGGGAATTTTCCAATTTGGCATCATAAGCTTCCCAAAAGGCCATATCGCGTTGTTTTCTTTTGGCCAACGGATTCGTTTTCCATTTTTTAGAAAGCAATAAGTTCATATTAAAATAACGGTTATACATATCGGTACCGTTTCCGATATCGACCATACCGTAGTGGTAGCGCAAGTCTAAAACCAATCGCGATTTTTTAAGCTTAAATTCATATCCTAGACCAAATTGCAGCCCAGCGTCCCAACGGCTATAGTTATTAGGGCCTGATCCGAATTCCATTTTCGTTTTACCGGCCGGCAATAGATCGTTTTCTTTGGTCTTTAAACGTCCTCCTATATTGTAACTCAACACAGGACCCGCATTCAAGTAAAGGTCACAGCGATGTAAACGTGCCAAAACCGGCATGTCTAAAGTATTGAACCGAATACGGGTATCTTGGCCGGTCAAGGGATTTTTGTTTTCCAATCGCCCCCCTTTCATCATGAAATAGAGTTCGGGCACTACCGAGAAATAGTCATTGATGCCTGCCTGAAAAGAGGCCCCCGCCTGCAACCCCCAATACCCTTTTTTAAAATCTTTTAGGGCTTTATTATTATCTCCATAACTGAGGCTGGTCGGTGTATAATTGATGACCACATCAAGATACGTTTCTTGGGCTATCGCTTTTGTTATAAAAAGCCCCATTATCATAAGCACTACTACTTGTTTTCGCATTTTTTAAGTTTTTTGATTGTTGTTGGGGCAAAGATGAAAATGGAGCGCCTATCAAACGCCCGTACTTATGTATCGGGACTTTTTTGATGAGATTTAGAACTAATTCATAAAGTCTGCGGAACAAAAGCTTTCCATAGCGTATCGAGAAGGACTATCCGACAATCTCAAAAGTGACGTATGCACAACTGTAGAATAGATAAGGCCTTCTAGAAAAAGGCCTAGCATGCATGATAATTCACCGATTATGATATGGAAGAGCCGTAAAAAAATTTACGATATACTTTTACGCATATTGGTTTTCACCCACTGTTTGGGTGTCATTCTTGTTTCCCGCTTAAAGAAGGTATTAAAAACGGTCTTTGAATTAAATCCGCTATCGTAGGCCAATCCGAGAAGGGTGATCGCCTTGTTTTCGGGCATTAGCGAAATTTTCTTAAAATGTTCAAGGCGGTAGGCATTCACAAAATCATTGAAGTTTTTTCCAATTTTTTCGTTTAGCAACCATGATAGCTTGTTCGGATGAATATCTACTTCTACCGCAAGATCCCTTAGTGAAATAGTAGGCCTAAGAAAAGGCTCATTCTCTACCATATGGCTTTTAAGAACCGTTAGAAATTGTTTGGATTCATCATCATCGAGAAGACTGGAACAATCTTTCTCCGGTGCTTCGACGGTCTGTAAATCGGAAAAGGCAAAAATTTGTTTTATCGCCTTTTGAAAACGTTCATGGGAATGTAACGGCCGAAGTAAGGGGTCAACCTGCAGTAGCGTCATGAGCGGCTCTCTACGTGCCACCCCTTTGTCAATAAGGTCTAATGCCGCATCAAAGTCCTTTAAATTTGTCTTGATATAAATGAGGAAGAAACATATTCTTTCACGGTGAACACTATCAAGCAAGACGTTCAAACGATCTATTTCCCCATTTTCAATACCTAGACTACTGAAAGCCAAAGCCCGCATGATCAATCGTTCGACATCACCGCCTTCAACATTGGGAATGGTTTCGGCCTTTTGCAAAATATACTCCGCTCTATTTTGTTTGATCAACGACAGGGCATAAATAGAATACCCCACCATAAACGAGGGATCCAGCTCAAAAGTCTTTTCCATAAAGCGGTTCGAAGCCTCGAATTCCTCCAACAAATAATGATAATATCCATAGAAATAATTATTCAAAGGAGCCAAAGGATCAAGTTGATAGGCGGTTTCTATGTGCTTATGGGCCAATTCAAATTTACCTTCTAAAGCGTGGGTTATAAATAATTTGTGGTGGGCATCGGCATACCCCGGCCTAAGCGCAATAGCTTTTCGTAGAAATTTTGCGGCATTTTTAAAGTCCCAATCAAGGTTGAGACTGTGCCAACCAAGAGAATGATAGGCCTCGGGCAAGTTATTATCCAATTCAAGGGCTTTGTCAAGATATGCTTTCCCAAGGGTCAGCGCTTCTTTTACGGGCATAAGACCTCCTGCCGCCATCATATTATACCCATAATGGATGTTGACATGTGCCAATGCGAAATCGGGCTGTTGCTGCACGACACCCTTAAGCATATCAATGGCCAACTTAATATTTTCGGTATTAAATTTATGTAGGTAATGTTTTGCCTTGAGGTAAATCTGATACTGGTCTACACTTATTTCAGGGCCCTGAATCAATTGCTCCCCTACTTCCAAATGGCCAAAATTCTCCCGCAAGTTATCGGCAATCAATAGGCTGATTTCATCCTGTAGCTCAAAAATATCAGCAAGGTTTCTATCAAAATTTTCAGCCCAAATGTGAAAACCATTGTCGGTACGCACCAATTGGGCTGAAATACGAACCCTTTCCTTTACCATGCGAACGCTACCCTCCAACAAAGTTTCAACACCTAGGGCATTGCCAATGATACGGGCATCCAAATGTTTTTTTCTATAAAAAAAGGAAGAGGTACGTGCGGTCACCTTTAATCCCGTAATCTTTGTCAGGGCATTGATAATCTCTTCTGTGATTCCATCAGCGAAATATTCGTTTTCATCGGCCCCGATATTTTCAAAGGGCAGAACGGCTATTGATGTTGCCTGAAATGGAATCACGAGCTACGGGTTGGTTTTGAATGTTAAAAATACTGGAAAAAAGATTCTAGGCAAGAAAAAACAGCAATAGCATTGGAATTCAAGAAGACCTTCATCTGACTGAAAGTGTTTATTTCTAGGGTTCAGAAACTATACCCAAATAACAAATCTTAAGAATGAAGTCTCAAAAGCACCATAAAAAAACAAAATATTCAAAAAAATCAAAAAAAACCAAGGGTATCGCAATTTTGGTTACGTCGTATTCATATAACACGTACTATGATTCCTGAAAAAATTGAAAAGTATATCATAAAATACCTCACAAAAACGGCCACTGCCGAAGAACTTGAGGAATTAGAGGCATGGATAGAAGACCCCTCGAACAAAAAACTTTTCGAGGCCTATGTTCAGCACCATTATGCGGTAAATATGGCCTTAAACAATTCGGACAGCGGCCCGACTAAAGCATATTTGACCCGTAAAATAAGGCAGAATAAACCCGTGTTGCATCGATTCAATCCGCAAATCTTCTTAAAATATGCGGCTGTCGCGATTCTATTCATAGCGCTAGGTTACCTCTTTTTTGAAAATTCGACCAAGCAACAACCTGAAATCTTAATCGACCCAAATCAGATTACCCTCGAATTAGACAACGGGCAAATTGAAGTTATAAGTGAAAATGGCCAGCGGAAAATAATAGATAGTGAAGGAAACGAGGTCGGTTCGCAGCAAGGCAATCAGCTGAGCTACAAAGAAAACGACAATCAGGCAACGCCCCAGTATAACCAACTGAATATTCCGAATGGCAAGCAATTCGAATTGGCCCTGTCCGATGGCACTATGGTTACCCTCAATTCTGGTTCTTCGATAAAATATCCGGTTCAATTCGCTGCTGACCAAAACCGTGAGGTGACCCTAAGCGGCGAAGCCTACTTCAAAGTGGCGAAAGACACCAACAACCCATTTATCGTCAGTGTAAATAATTTAAAAGTACGTGTTTTGGGAACTGAATTCAACCTTTCCGCCTATCCCGAAGATCGTGAAATCACCACTGTTTTAGTCGAGGGGCTGGTTGGTTTGTATAATCACAATACGTATGACCGGCAGACGGCGACGCTAATAGAACCAGGCTTCAAGGGTGTGTATAACGAATCAAATGATGTTTTTTCAGTCAATGAAGTAGATACAAACCTCTATACCAGTTGGAAAAATGGAAGGTTTGTTTTTAGACATGAGCAGTTCAAAAATATCATCAAAAAACTCGAGCGCAACTACAATATTACCATTATAAACAATAACCAAGAACTGGGCGAACAGTATTACAATGCCAGTTTCGATATGGAGGAAGATATGGAGCAAATTTTTACCTCTTTTCAAAAGAGTTACTCCTTTAACTACATTATTGATCAGAATACCGTAACCATAAACTAAACCGAAATAAGCGTATGAAATAAACCAAAAATACCCGTACAAAAACTCACAAAAAAACTGAAAGATGCGCGAACATCTTTCAGCAACTAAGGAGTGAGCAAATTAATACCCACTTAATAATCAATACAAAAATATGAAAATCCATCTCAAAATCGGGAGTAGGCTGACATGCCCTCCAGAATTTAGTTTAAAAATGAAATTAACCACATTCTTGCTGTTTATTGCCTTATTCAATATAAGGGCCAATAATTATGCACAGGGTACACGTATAACATTAGACCTGAACAAGGTTACTGTTGAGACGGTGTTGAATGAAATCGAATCAAATACCGAGTTTAAATTTCTGTACAACATTAAAGATGTTGACATCAACAGAATTGTCACGGTGAAGGTTAAAAATGAAAAAATCAAAAATATACTCCACAGCATTTTTACCAAAGAATCGTATGAGGTATCGGGGAAACATATAATTATCAGGTCTAAAAAGGAAAGGGTGCCCGCGAAGATTCCCGAGAAAGCCCTAGCTCCACAAGAAATTGAAGTTTCGGGGACCGTCAAAGATACCGACGGTGAAATTTTACCCGGAGTAAATATCATTATTAAAGGAACAAACAAAGGTATTGTTTCTGATTTCGATGGTAATTTCAGCATTGAAGTACCGAATACAATGGCGGTTCTTGTTTTCTCTTACATAGGAATGGAGACCAAAGAAATAGTCGTTGGCAACCAGACGGTTTTAAATGTCGCTTTGGTTCCTTCTGCCCAGAAAATGGATGAAGTTGTAGTCACTGCTTTGGGTATGAAAAGAGAAAAAAGAGCCCTGGGCTATTCGGTCGGGGAAGTTGATAGTGAAAAAATAAACTTGGTACCCCAAGAAAATGCTTTGGCAGGTTTGTCGAGTAGGGTTTCGGGGCTGGACATTCGAAGATCAGGTAACGACTTAAATGCCGAAACCCATGTTTATATCAGGGGTAGAACATCCTTGGCCGGAAATGATGAACCCTTGGTTGTCGTTGATGGCTCTCCCGTTGGAAGCACTGCAGTTTTAAATGATATCAGTGCCGTGAACATCCAAAGTGTTTCGATACTAAAAGGGGCAAGTGCCGCGGCACTTTACGGTTCAAGGGCCGGTAACGGCGTAATTCTCGTTACTACTAAATCTGGAGAGGGACTTAAAAAGGGAATTGGCGTTTCTTTTACCACCAGTTCAACACTCAATACTCCCTATAAATATTTTGAAACCCAGAACAGATTTACCAACGGACAAAGAGGTATTTTCGATGAAGCCACTTGGCAGCATTGGTACGGTCCTGAAGAAGGTGGCTCTGCGGTACAGTGGAACAGCAATGGAGAGGCAGTACCTTTAAAATTTTACCAGAACCCACAGAAAGATTATTTTAGAACAGGGTTTACCATAATCAATGATGCCAGTATTAGCGGAAATTATGACAAGGGGAACTTTCGGCTTGCCATATCCCATATGAAGGGAGAGGGCTATTCGCCAGGTACGGAACTTCAAAAGCTTGGTTTCCGTTTGAACACATCTTATAAAATAACGGATAATGTAACCGTTTCTACAAATATTAATTTTTCGAATCCTAACTCGGACCAAAATCCAGTCAGATATCTCAGTGGAGACAATCAATATTTTGATTTATTTAATATCGCTCCCCATATAAATATCAATGACCTAAAGGGAGATTATTGGGAATCACCGAACGTTGCCCAACGAAAAGTAACGGAGGGGTACAATAACCCTTGGTTTTCCGCCAATGAGCGAATAAATAAATTTGACCAGCTTAATGGTTTTGGAAATATTAAACTGGATTGGAAAATCACCTCAAATTTGAATGCTATGGCCCGCGTTGCCTATAGTGGTAATACAAATAAGGAGGAAACTTTAAAACCATGGTCTTTTCAGGGGTTTGGTGGGGGCACCACAAAACCTTTTGGGGCCTATAACCTTGATAATAGCAGTTCTAGGGAGACTAACGTCGATGTTTTATTTTCTTATGATAAGAAAATTGGAGATTTCCGTATTTCTCCTTCTGTAGGTGGAAATATAATGAAGAGCAATATTTCTACATATAATTCCGGAGGAGACAATTTGGTACTGCCAGGGCTGTTTACACTTTCCAATGTTACCAGGGGGGGACTCGATTATAGAAGTGGTTCTTTTAAAAAGGCAGTTTACAGCGTTTATGGAATGGCCACAATGAGCTATAAAAACATGCTTTTTCTAGACTTAACCGCACGTAACGATTGGTCAAGCACCCTTCCTAAAGAGAACAGCTCCTACTTTTACCCTTCCGCTTCCGGAAGTGTTCTAGTTTCCGAAATGTTCCAAATGCCATCTTGGATTTCGTTACTTAAATTACGCTCTGGATGGGCTCAGGTAGGAAAAGACACTGATCCTTATTTGATCCACCCAACTTTATCCCAAGGATTTTGGGGCGATGATTTTACCTATACCCTTCCGAGTAGTATGCCAAACACCAAGCTAAAACCAGAGATAGCTACTTCCTATGAAGTGGGTGCGGATCTAGGATTTTTTCAAGGTAGATTAGGACTGGAGGGCACTTACTACAAGACCCAAAACAAAAACCAGATTTTAAATGTGAATGTCTCTCCACTTACCGGGTATACCAGTACCACCATTAATGCAGGGAATGTAGAAAATTACGGGGTAGAATTCGGGTTGAATATGATTCCTATTAGAACGGAAGATTTTGAATGGAACATGAACTTTAATTTTACCACACAGGAAAGTAAATTGGTGGAATTGGTTGACGGTATTGACCGGGTAAATTTTGGAGGAGGAACCGATGGTGGTGCTTTTACCAAGGTTGGAGGAATCATTGGGGATATGTATTCCCCTTATATAAAAAAGGTAGAGGAAGGTGAGTATGCGGGATGGAATATATTGGATTCCAATGGCAGATGGGAAGTTGACAGAGCTCAGGAAAACCAAATTAAGATGGGAAATTTTAACAATGATTTCGCTGTTGGTTTGAACACCTCTATTCGATATAAAAACTTTACCCTATCCGCAAGTTTCGATTGGAGACAGGGTGGAGATTTCTACTCCGAATCTATGAAACGTATGGCACGTTCAGGAAAAATCGAGGACTGGCAAAATGGAATCAGCTCAAGTACCTATTCCGGTATCCTAGATGCTAATTCATATTCTGATGGCGCAGCGTTGGCCAATGAAATCAAATCAAATCCTATTTACAGAGACAACGATGTTTGGGTTGGAGGAAGAAATGAAGAATTAGGGGGATTTGAATTTAACGGCAATTACAACGGTGCTTTTTTCCCTGGTGTAATAGACAATGGTGATGGTACATATACGGAAAATTTTGGGGATGAAGGCACCATATTATTTGACGCCTATAGAGTAGTAGAGTCTAGCGGTAGTTTTTGGAGAACTGGCTATGCATTCTTGTACGACGCATCTTTTGTTAAGTTAAGGGACATTACCATGACTTACGCATTTCCCGCTGAAGCCGCCAAGTTTATTTCGGCAGATAATGTATCGATATCCGTATTTGCTAAAAACATCATGCTTTGGACCGCAGCCGGGATCGGAATCGACCCTGAGCTTGCTTATGACCAAGGAGCCCAAGGGTTTGAAGAATGGAATGTGGCCCCATGGACCGCTCCTATAGGCCTTCGATTAAATATAAGTTTCTAAAAAAAATAAAGATGACTAAAATAAAGAATAATATAATTGCACTGTTACTGCCCATGGTAGTACTTTTTGCAACATCGTGCTCTGAATCTTTGGAGGAGATAAATGTAAGCCCCAATAGTTTACCAGATACTGAGATAGACATTAAATTTGTGATGACAGGTATTTTCGCCCAATCTGCTACAATTACTTCAGATATTACCATGAGTGGTGGTGAGTTATCTGGAGCAACCCAATACTTGCAACGAGATTTTACAAGTTTTGAAGAGAATAATTATGATTGGGGACCCAAGAGTTTTGCTTCTTTCTATCAGCCTATAAAAGATAGCAGTTATATCTTCGATCGGGCAGGTGAGGAAAAGACGGGAAAGACAAAAGATTACTATCAGGGGGTTGCTTTAATCATGAAATCTTTTTGGTTTGGCTATTTAACCTCTGCTTTCGGGGATCTGCCTTATACGAATGCCCTACAAGCGGAAAAAGGGGGAGATGATTTTTTTAAACCCGTATATGATGATCAACTGACCATTTTTAAGGGAATATTAAACGATCTTGAACAAGCAAATACCCTTTTAAATGGTGCAGGGGTTATACAGGAAGCAGTAGATGCAGACCTTATTTATCATGGTGATGCCTTAAAGTGGCGTAAATTTGCCAATTCGTTGCGCCTTAGATATTACATGCGTTTATCAGAAAAGGAAGGTATCGATATTAATCCGGCCCAAGAGATTGCCGCTATCGTTGGTAATAGTGGGGAATATCCTATTTTAGTAAACAATGACGACAATGCGTCCATTGCATTTGTTGGCACGAATAGTGACAACAGTTGGTACGGAGGCCCCTTAAGAAGTAGTAACCGTTCTGAGTTTTATCGTAGAAAACCCTCAGCTACCATTGTTGATGATCTAACCGCCTTAGGCGACCCTAGACTAACGTCTTGGGTAAGGCCAGTGGATGTGCAACTTATGGAGGGAGCAACCAATGAAATTGTAGAAGAAAATGGGGCATTAATACGCTATACTACAGAAGATATAGATGCGAGGAACAATGATGCAGATAAGGAGAATGATATAAACACAGCTCTTTTTGTTGGTTTGCCAATTGCCTTAACGGATCCGAACCAATTTCCGGTATTGTCAGATGGCATCAATGCCAATGAGGTAATTGCGTCACTAGATGAAAGCGTCTATCTTGCTGCGGCATCTAACCCACATACTTCGTATCTAGCAGATATGTATGCAGAGGATGCCAATCCAATGGTAAAGGCAGTACTAATGAATGCTGCCGAGGTACAATTTATTTTGGCTGAGGCAGGTGTCCGTGGTTGGGTATCCAATAGTGCCTTAGACTATTACAATAATGGTATTCAATTGTCAATGGGGCAGTATGGAATTTCCGACGGAGATCCATCTGCGGTATATGATAAAGAGAACAACACCCTTATACCTTTTGACCAAGGAGTGTATATGGCACAGGCGCAACAGATCTTTAATGATGCCACAGATAAAATGGAGCCTATAATGCACCAAAAATGGATTTCTCAATGGTTTACACCAGAATCTTGGTTCGATTGGCGTAGAACGGGACTCCCAAATTTAAACGTCAACATTATATCTGGGTCCAAAGGGCAAGCAACGCCACTGAGATTTGGGATAGACGACCCTTTTAATGAAGATAATATGTTGCAAGCCATTAGCAAACTACAGCCTGCTGAAAATGATCAGTGGTCTAAAATGTGGCTACTGCAATAAGTTAGTATTCTGAAGTTGATACACTTATCTCCAAGCTTGGGCGCGAAAAATGTCCGGGTTTGGAGATTTTTTTTAACGTTTTGTGGCAGACCAAGCGCTTTTGAAACAATAACAACGTTAAATTAATATGCTATTTTTTTGCTTTAGCTCCGGGTGTTATCGACGGATCAGTGAATGAAACAACAGCAGCAAGTTTGAAGTTTTAACTTTGGCCTGGGTATTCTTCCTAATAATGGTGTAAGCATTTGTAATATGACCTTCTACCGACTTGATAGAAATATTCAAATGTTCAGCAATTTCAGAATTGGTCAGCCCTTCTTGCTTACTCAATAAAAAGACTTGCTTGCACTTGGTAGGCAACCGTTCGACTTCCTTTTTTATCGAAGCAATCTTATGTTCTACTAATTTGGTATTGCCATCATCCATGACAGCAGCGTTTAGGGCATCCCAATACACTTGGTTCAAGGCCGAAGATGACTGGTCTTTTCTAAGACCGTCTACAAACTCATTGTAAACAGACCGGTACAAAAAGCCCTTAAGCGATTTCTTGATCTTTAAATTTTTACGCAGCTCCCATATGCGCAAAAACACATTCTGAACTATGTCTTGAGAAACAGCATAATCGTTTGTCAGACTATAGGCATAAACCAGCAGCTTTCTATAATAGGTATCTACCAACAGCAAATACGCCTCTTCGTCACCCTCAATAAGTTTTTCTAATAAATTGGGGGCTTTAGGGTTGATGTCGGTCATTATAGGAAACTTGTTCTTTCTGGGCATAAAATTACTGCAAGGAACTTAAAACCATCATATTTACTGTTACTTCATTATTACCTCATTGTTACCATTTCAATAGCATATCAACAATCAACTGAGAAACCATGTGTAGCACTTTAAAAGGATAGCCACCGAACAGCATGCTTAAATTTATAAAAATATATTTTAAACAAAGTAAGTGCTCTGTTTTTTTGGATATAATAAATAGTTCCTACAGAATTTACGATATATGCATTGTAGGAATATCATTGTACACATATCACCTATTGAACAAACTGCCTTACGGAAATTCAATTATCGAACAAGAGCTTGCATAATAGTGTATCGAACCTCGGTTTATGGGCCGGCCTTCCCATACTTAAGCCCCCTTCTATTTGTGCTGAATAGTAAATAATTCGAAGTTCGCCAACTTACCCCTTAACTCGGTCTTGCCCAGAGATCGCAGTTGAAACTCTGGTTCAAGTGGCAAATTTTGTACGAGACTGTCAGAAATTAAAAGTTCTACTTGATAGGCGTTGCATAGTTCCTGAATTCTGGCGGTCGTATTCAGAACATCACCGGTAAAAATGATTTCCTTTTTAAGAACACCGATTTCACCAGTTGTTACTTTCCCAAAGTGTAGCCCCGCTTTAAAAGTTGGTGAGACACCAAAAGTCGAGGTATACCATGCCTTCCGTTTACTTAGGCTCTCCTTCATGGCAAAAAAACAGTTAACACAATTGTTGTTCAAAATACCATCCTCATATTTCCATGAAATAACAATTTCATCCCCGACATATTGGTAGACTTCCCCGGAAGATCGAATGATCGCTTCCGAGAAATCGGAATAATATTCCTTTAGCAATTCAAAATATTTGATGTGTCCCAATCGCTCGGCAATGGTCGTCGATGATTTCATGTCCAGGAACATAAATATTCTTTTTTCCTCGGTGGGAGTATGATATTTTCCGGTAAAGAAATTCATCAATACTCCATGGCCCAAATTTTCACTTATTTCTGCATAAAAAAGACTTAAAAACAAACTAAACGCCACGGAAACCAAGGTGCTTAAAAAATCGATACTGATCAAAAAGCTTGAAAGCTTGTTCAGAACACTGGCATCAAAAGGCGATTTATGCAATTCTATACTCGCCGCAAGCGGGTAGATTACAATTATGACCACAACCAGAAAGAGGGTATAAAAGCCTACTTTATATAAAATTTTCTGCGAAAAACTATTCTTACCAAAAAGATTGCCCAACCATAACACCTCGATTGCCCCAACGATCAGCCCAACACAAGTCACAGATATACTGGCAAAAATAAAAACTTCCAAGGTCACGGAAATCGCAGAAGTCGGGTTTAAATTTCGATTTAGGGTGGCGGCCTCTTGCACAAATAAAAGAATCCAACCAACAAAAAGCCAAATCACTCCGAAGGGAATAATACGCGAGATGTTTCTTTTGCCTTTTGGGGTAAGCCTTCCCATTTAACGTTATAATTCTATACCATTAGCCAATTCTAAAATTAAGCTCTTTTTTTAACAAATGCCCAAAAGCGATTCAAACTAATTGTATTTTAGAGCCAGGCAAAGTTGAATTCTTAAACATCCTACCAAACCCAAACTTCGTTGTAGTCGCTCAAAATCAGTTCATGAAAAGTCAAAAAAACCGTCGTATTTCAGCCATCATGTTTACTGATATCGTGGGATATACCGCCTTGATGCAACATGACGAAAATAAGGCCGCCACCACCAGGGCCATACATCGGAAAGCATTTAAAAAGTATCATGAAATTTATCAAGGGGAAATTTTACAATATTTTGGTGATGGTACTTTAAGTATTTTTAAGAGCGGTGTTCAGGCTGTTGAATGTGCCATTGCGTTACAACAATCCCTACGGAAAGAACCTTCGGTACCGTTGCGTATTGGAATTGATATGGGCGACATTGTCTTTGATGGCACCGAAGTTTACGGAGATAGTGTCAACCGGGCATCGCGCATCGAAAACTTAGGTTGTACGGGTGCGATTCTGCTATCTGGAAAATTGAACGACGAGCTCGAAAACCAAGGTCAGCTCAAAACAAAATCCCTAGGAAATTTTAACTTAAAAAATGTAGCCAAGCCCGTTGAAATCTTTGCCGTTGTTCATCACGGCATCAAAACGCCGACGACATTCGAACTTCAGGGAACACCCCGGAAACAAAATAAGTCGATTGCCGTATTGCCATTCGTAAATATGAGTTCTAACGTCGAGAACGAATATTTTAGTGATGGAATGACCGAAGAAATTATCAATGCCTTAGCAAAGATCAAAGGTCTCAAAGTAACCTCGCGTACCTCTTCCTTCCATTTTAAAAATCAGAATCTATCGATTTCTAAAATTGGTCAGGCATTGAATGTTTCTACTATTTTAGAAGGTAGCGTTCGCCTTTCAGGAAATAAAATGCGTATTACGGCACAATTGATCGATGTTCAGGCCGATTTTCATTTTTGGTCCGAAACCTTTGATCGCGCTATCAATGATGTTTTTTCCGTTCAAGACGAAGTGAGTCTGTTAATTGCCGATAAATTACGCGAACATATAGGGCATTTTGACATAGCCGATCAGCTGGTCGATTCTCTAGAAGTTCCCGTCGAAATATATAAGAAGTATTTAAGGGGGCGCTATTATTTGATGAAATTAAACCTTCCCGATACCGAAAAAAGTATTTCCATATTCTCTGAAATTATTCAGGAACAGCCAAACTTTGCGCTGCCTTATTTAGATATTAACCAAGGATATGCATTTTTAGGTACCATGGGACTGTTGCCCGCCCAAGAATCTTTTACCAAGGCAAGGCCTTTTCTTGAGAAGGCACTCGAACTAGATGAAAATTCACCAAAATCACAATTGAATCTCGCTTGGATAAGTTGTTGGCAAAATTGGGATTTAAATGGGGCTTATCGCCATTTGAACAATGCTATGGAAAAAGGTTCTTCCGATGAAATTTACCTGACCATGTCAAACACACTTACGCTTGAAGGAAAGTTGAAGGCAGCCCTGAATTATATCGACAAAGCACTGGAGCTTGATCCTTTTTCGGCAATGAACCTACACTACAAAGGTTTTTTGTACTATTTAATGGAGCAGTATGAAAAAGCCGTTCCCTTTTTTGAAAAAGCACTAAGCCTAAAACCCAATTTACCTTTTCCACCCTTATACCTGGGAACAATTTTAGTTTTGCAGGGAAAGCCTTCGGAAGGATTATCCTACTTCCAGAATCTTCCGAGTCTAGGACATGGAAATTTGACAAAATTGGGAGGAACTACCTTGGCTTACATTGGTCTGAACGAAACGGCAAAAATAGAAGAAGGCATTACGGAACTACGGGCGGCACTGCAAACCGATGCTATGGGAAGCGCACTATTCTTTCTAATTCTATGCCATACCATGAAGGGCAACTATGAAGAGGCCTTTGAATTGATAGCAAAAGGTATAGAATATCGATTACCGAGAATTTTATTGCTGAACACAGAACCCATCTTAAAACCCCTGCGCTCTACCATACGCTTTCAAAAATTGATGCAACGCGTATTAGGAGACACTACGGCAACAAAAGATTCCGATAGGAAATACAAAAAATCGTTGTTGGGCAAGGAAGAACTGAAAAAATACAAGGCCCAATTAAGTAGCCTAATGTCTAAGGAAGCCCCTTTCTTAAACCCTGACCTTACCCTTCGCGATTTGGCCGAACTGCTACAAATTCCACCGAACTACTTATCACAATTGCTCAACGAGGGTTTTGACAAAAACTTTTCCGAATTTGTGAACTCGTACCGTCTTGAAATCTTTAAGAAAAAAGTGGCCACCCCATCTTTAAGGCATTTAACGATTTTGGCCTTGGCCTACGACAGTGGTTTTAACTCAAAGACCGTTTTCAATACTTACTTCAAAAAAGCTATGGGCATTACCCCTAGAACCTATTGGAAAAAAATGGGCAACTAAACCTTTGTACTCCAACCAATTCGTTCCAATTCTCAAACCCGAACGATTGGCGTTCTTCCGACTGCTACTTTTGAAGCAAATAAAAACGCCATAAATTCATGCAAGTATGACATTTCTTTTGTCCACAAGTGTAGTAATCAAATTAATCCTATTTCTGCTGGAACTGTTTTTCACCTTATCAGCATAACAATATCCTTGTCAACAACAATAATTTCAACCCGGAAATCTAAAACTATGGAAATTAAAAGTCCTAACATACGGCCTAATTTGTTGCGAGATCCAAAAAGCATCCGTAAATACGAAGAATTTAAAAATCTAATCTGCGCTTTACAGAAAAAAGGGCTTCCCGCTAGTATTAGCAACAAAATTAACCGTGAAATTGAAAAATTAAACTTGCTTTCAGATGCTGACATTGATCTAAAAAAGCAATTACGAAAAGCAAAAAACACCATATTGAATCTAGTTCGTTCAGAGTTACAAATGGTCACTAAACATCATTTTCAAAACCTTTGGGCAACCTATGGTGCCATGTCGGGTATTATTCACTCTGTTTTTTTCAAAATAATAGCATTGGAAGCCTCTTGGAATTCATTGGGCTTAGCGATATCAATGGGATTACTATTTGGGTGTTTGGCAGGCAATAACCGCGATAGACAAGCAAAAAGAAAAGGATTACAGTTAAACTTCTGAAATTAAAAAAATGAAAGCAATCATCATCACGAGATATGGATCGCCCGATGTTCTTAAACTTACGGAAATAGAAAAACCAACAGCTAAAGACAATGAGGTATTGCTAAAGGTAAAATCAGCAAGTGTCACCGCTGCCGATACCATGATGCGTAAAGGAAAGCCTTTATATGGTAGACTATTTATCGGTTTAAAAAAACCAAAGTATCCCATTATCGGAACCGGTTTTTCAGGAGTTATTGAAAAAATCGGACCTGCTGTCACCTCTTTTAAAGTGGGGGACGAAGTGTATGGGGAATCAATTTTCGGGGCCGGTACAAACGCCGAGTACCTATGTGTGCCCGAAGACGGCATGCTTGCGCCAAAACCAGAATATTTGACCCATGAAGAAGTTGCTTCGGTCTGTGACGGTCCACTCACTTCGTGGAATTTTTTAAAGGAGATAGCAAAAGTAAAAAAGGGTCAAAAAGTATTGGTATACGGGGCTTCCGGAAGTTTAGGAACCGCGGCAGTGCAATTGGCCAACCATTTAGGAGCCGAAGTTACTGGTGTATGCGGCACATCAAATATGGAAATGGTTCAATCGCTTGGTGCAGCATACATCATCGATTATACCCAAACTGACTTTACCAAGACCGAAAAAAGATATGATGTTATTTTTGATACAGTGGGAAAAACTTCTTTTTCAAAGTCTAAAAAAGTATTGGTCAACAAGGGAAGTTATCTTTCCCCTGTACTCGGGACACCCCTTCTCTTTCAGGTACTATGGACCTCCATATTCGGCACAAAAAAGGCGCTATTCTCTGCTACCGGTCTTAAAACTGAAAAAGAGCTTCGCAAGCTGTTTGATGAACTGAATGAACTTCTTGAAAGTCGACAGTTGAAGATGCTTATCGACAAGCGCTTTTCTTTGGAACAAGTGCCCGATGCACATCGGTATGTTGACACGGGGCGTAAAAAAGGAAATGTCGTCGTTCAAATAAGGTAAGATGGTATAAGCACTCTCCAGTTTTTTTACGTTATCTGTACATTGCTTTAACGGGTATTAATCTGAGTAAGGGCCGTACTTGCCAAATCGGTGAATTCCCCAATTTCCTCTCTAGCAAGCCGGCCAAAATAAGCCTCAGAACTGAATAATAAAATCAATCGTTATACAGAAAGATGTGTTAGAATCAACCAAATGATTGCTTTCGCATTTAAACACGGTCTTTCCGTTTATTTGAATTTGTTTCCCGATAAAATGTTATAACATGACGGGCGATAAATTCCTCGTCAAGTAATTGGTTATTCGGCAATATCATATGCAACCTGCCATCTATAGGATTTACAAAAACGGCACAGCCATTTCTGCAATTTCCGAAACGGAAAACAAAAGCCTTTATCCCTGCCAAAAAACCTTTCTGCAACGTTTTCTCAAATACATAAGCGGAGCATGACTTGCGAAAAACACATAACCTCCGTTTTGATTTCGGGCTTATGCTCCAATACATTTTTATTACCATTATGAGAAAAAATCGCATCTATTTTTTGCTAAATATTATAATCTGGCGGGTTGTATAGTACCCAGGCGTCGACCCCATACCAAAACAGCCGTTTGTGGGTTGCACAAAAGACGAAACGTTTTCTAGGCGAACATACTCCCAACCCATACGGGAATGCTCTGCAAGGATTTCGCCCAACTGCTCCGCCACATGATTGGTTGTTCCCTTGTTAGGGTTAATCGAAGTAATGAAAGGTAAAACCTTGTATTCCATTTTAAGAGTATATGTGCTTTGATTCTCTCCAACCTGAAAATTTGTTGCATTTCATATCGAACATGCCAAACCTAAGACCATTAAAACATAACTCCTTACGGAAATCCGTAATTGATCCCATTTTAATAAAACATCCTACATTCAAACACCTTTTTGGTACACGTATAAAATTTCAAAAGGAAGCCCCTACCCTATAAGACAAGGTGCCCCAAAAGAACAAACTCAGACACCCAAATAGCCTCTTATAGTTGAAATAGCACAAACCATATAAAAAGGCAGTATTTTAGACCCCTTGCAACACCCAAATGCAAAATATCGGGGTCCATGAAGTGATTAAAAAAATTAAAATGGCTAAGAATTTTTCAGGTATATTTCTAATAGGAATAATATGTGCTTTTCAAATTTCTTCACAGGCGACGGCCCAGACCAGTGCTAAAATTAAATTGACCGAGGGGAGACCAACATTGATCATCGACGGAGAAGCACATCCACCGTTTGCCTATATGTCGTACTTGGGGGAAGAGAAATATTATAACGAAGTCGCCGATGCCGGCATTCATCTATACAACATTCCAGCATATCTTGCCGACAGGGGAATCAATTCTACTTCGGGCATCGGCCCTTTTCGAAAACCCATTTGGATTGCCGAGAACCAATATGATTTTTCAAGCGTAATCGAAGATTTTGACAAAATCGTAACATCAGATCCCTATGCCAAGGTAATCGTTCGCCTCTATTTAGATCCGCCCTTGTGGTGGGAACGATTGCATCCTGAAGCTTCTGCCCAATTACCGGATGGAAGTACCTACCGACAATGCTTTTCTTCAGAAATATGGAAAGCTCAAACGGGGAAAGTGATAGAAGATTTTCTTGAATGGATTCAAGAATCCCCTTACGCAACTATTCTTGCAGGAATACATGTTGCAAGCGGGTTTACTGAAGAATGGTTCTACCATCCCAAACAATACCACGATCAAAATCCGGTACGTAGGGATGCATTTCGCCAATGGCTCCGCAACAAATACAAAAAGGTAACCGTCTTTCAAAAGACATGGAACGATACTGCCGTTACCTTTGAAACGGCACAATTGGCGAACATTGATGAAGCGGAAAAACGTAAAGAATGGCGAGATCCGAAAACAGAGCAGCACTACATCGACACTTTTCGTTTCCATACCGAAGTAATGACCGACAACATCGCCTATTTTTGCAAGATTGTCAAAGAAAAAAGTAAAGGCAAACTGTTAACAGGTGCCTTTTATGGGTATCACTATTTTGTGACCGACCCCAGAAGGGGCCATGGCGCCTTAGCTAAATTGCTAGACTGTCCCGACCTCGATTACCTATCGAGTCCGAATGCCTATAACCGAGTTCTAGGGGAAGATTGGCCAGCGATGGCAGCTATCAATTCGGTACGTTTACACGGTAAATTATGGCTTACCGAAAACGATACGCGCACTTCAATAACCACGCTTTTAAGAGACCGATCCCATGGTATTGCACCCCCTGGGCAATATGAGGACGGTGTGTGGTTGGGTCCAGAAGATATGGAAACATCGAAGTCATTTTTATGGAAAAACACGGCTCGAATGCTTGCCTTTGGTTACGGTGGTTGGTGGTTCGACATGTGGGGCGGTTGGTTCAGCGACCCTGAATTATTAAGCGTTCTGAAAAATACGCAACGGCTGCATTCCGACTACCTTCCAAAAAATATCGAAAGAATGACATCGGAAGTATTGGTTGTAGTAGATGAGGAACTCTCCTTTTGGGATGCGAGCTACGGTAGCCTTACCGAAAACATCCTTTCGAACCGCTACCCCCTGGCAAAGACCGGAACCTCGTACGATCTTTTTCTCCGCAGCGATTTGGGTGCCATTTCAATGAAAAAGTACAAGGTCGTCTGGCTTATGGGACTATTGCACTTGAATGCTGCAGAAGAAGCGCAGATTGCAGCATGGCAAAACCAGGGCATCACGGTCGTAAAGACCGATGCAAACGGAACAGAAATCTATAGTAATGACAATAAACCAGTGTTTCTTGATGGAAAACTAAAATGGTCAGCTGCCGACCTGCGTGAACTATGGAGAAAATCAGAGGTGCATATTTACAATGATACCAGCGATGTATTTTACATTGGAAACAATTGGCTGGGCATTCATACCATAAAAGGCGGGGAGCGCACCTTACGTTTCCCTTTCAAAGCGCAGATCATCGACCCCTTAAAAAACAAGGTGCTCGCCGACTCAACAAACACATTAAAGCTGAAGTTGCACCCAAAGTCGACTACCCTGTTACGAATACACCCATGATTGCCCACTTATCCCATAATTACAATCATCTCAGGGTTAACGAACAACCAGAACGGTTTAAAACACCACCATACTCTTTAAAAATCATAAATACCAGCGCTCTTACTTTCAGCACCCTTTTGGTTAAAGAAGCAAAAGTAAGTATCAGCCAATAATATTGCCAAACTTGATAGGCAATTACCTTCTGAAACGATAAGTGGGGTAATATTCTTTTAGTTTTTGCCTATATAATGGTGCTTCTAGAGTGAATATTATCGCACCTTTACAAGACTTTTGCTTTCTTTCTAACTGCTTTGGATCAAATTGTAAAGACAAAAACACTGTTGTAATTTATACCTTACGTCTTAGAAAGAAAATACTACGAAATATACGTAAATATCAAAAAAGTGTAGCCAGATGGTATAGAAAATTGTCAGCAAGCAACAAATTGGATAAGGAACTTAAAATAGAAGTACAATACCATGTCAGTTACATTATTTGAATTAGCTATTAAATAATAACCAAACTGAGTCATGTATAAAACCCGGAAATTTCCGGGTTTTATTGTTTCAAAGTCCTAACTCGTGTAAACCTCCTATATGCAATACTAAAATTTCAAAATACACAAAGATTGAGTCCATTGACCTTTTATGCGGTGTTGTCAAGGGTACCATGGCGCTTGACCATCGACCTTTTTCATTTTGGTTCTTTCTTTAATGACCCCACCGATTTTGATACCACAACACCATTTTTGTTTTTCATCCGCTTTATTACTCGCTATTACACACCCACATTTATTTTCTTGGCGGGCACTTCTGCATTCTTATATGGCAAAAAAAACGGGAGTTATTCCGATCGCTATTCTCCCGTGGTATTGATCTTTCTTGAAATTATTACCAACAACTTGATTAAGACCTTCGATTTCACCATTAGTCTTTAAATTTTTCAGGTAATCCGGGCCATTGGCTTCATTATGGTGTGCTTATCTTTTTTTACTTATTTGTCCAAAAAATAAATTCTCGTCGTTGGAATCCTATTGGTCACATTACACAACCTATCGGATGGAATTGTGATTCAGGCCAAAATTTTCAATCTATTCTTTGGTATTTACTGTATCAACTAAAGGTTCTGTTATCGATGTCGATCATATATCCCCTGCTACCTTGGATCGGCCTTATGGCCATGGGATATGTTTTCGGCACTCTTTAGGTGGTTGCGCTAACTGTAAAAAACATGGAACGCTATTGGACAATAGCGATTACGTTAGCCTACTTATCGTATTTTTACTAAGAAACAAAAAATCGCGATTGAAATAGCAGGCGGACATAAAATGGAATAGCCAAAAATTCAAATCTATACTACATGGGTACAACTTCATTCATTTTGCCACGAAACCCAAAATAGTTAGGTAAATATGAACCTTAACGGGCTCCCGATCTTGTCATAAAGTACATCTAAATAATGATATTATAAAGCCAATCGAAGCAAATGTTTTTGCGCCTTTCTGAATGCCTTAGGGGTTTGGCCAACGGCTTTTTTAAAGGTTTTGATAAAATAGGAATTATCATAAAAATTGAAGAAATGAGCTATTTCTTCACTACTCATATCAGTATATACCAGATATCGCTTTATTTCAATGATAAGCCTTTCGTTAATAAGCTCACTAACACTTTTACCAATTGCCTTTTTTGTAATACGGTTTAGGTTTTGTGGTGTCATATATAGCTGTGCTGCATACTCAACAACACTTCTATTATTTTTATACTGTTTATTGATCAGTGCTTCCAAGTTTTGAATATGCTGTGCGTCTACACTAATTTTTTCTTCATTAGATTTTTCGTAAAATCTAGAAAGCTTTACCAACATCAGCGTTAATAATGCCTCTAAGGCATCGTACTTTAAAATAGCATCGCTATAGTACTCTTTCTCCATTTCACGTAATAAAGCATGAAATAGTGGTTTATCCTCTTCTTGCAGTTCAACCACTGGACTACTTAAAAACCTGCTAAAAATAGGTAATGACTGTACCCATTGTTGTGCACCTGGTTTTAACAAAAAATCTTTTTGAAAGATGACTCCAATGCCATTTGTAAAACTACCTTTTGCCGTAACCACTTGCCCGGGACAGCAGAAATGGACTGAGTTTTTACATGGTTTATATGAGTTAAAATCTATATTTATTTCACCGTCGCCTTCTATAAAAAAATTGAGTCCATACATTACATTTCTAAACGGATTCCCACTTATCATGTAATCGGAAACATTTTCTGCTTTAAAAATTAAAAAACCAGGGTGATTCTTATTTTCCTTTATTCCGGTTTCTTTATGAAGTTCCGGCAAACCCATTTGTGGTATATCTTCCATAATTATGGTATAAATCTATCGAAATCTACCATTTTACAACAAAAAAACCATAATTCTATCTCATTATGTTCTAATAATACCATAAATGGGTTTATTATTACCATTTTACAGCGCGCGCTCTCACTTAATTTTGCACACTTAAAATTGAAAATCCCAAAATGACACTTAAATCGAAATTTAACATGAGAGATAAACACCTGTGGTTTGGACTAAAATATGTTTCAAGTGCTTTAATGCTTCTTATTGCTGTTAGTTGTGGTGCTGAAGAAAAGAAGGCAACCAACAAAGTAATCAAGGTAAACGTTGTGAATGTCGGTGTTGATCCAACTTCTACAAAAGCCCATATAGAATACAATGGTACAATAAAATCTAACGTAGCGATAAATTCAAGTTTTCAAGTGTCTGGTACGGTTTTAAGTGTTCCTGTGCGTATTGGTGATTTCGTAAAGAAAAATCAACTTATTGCACAAATAGACCCAACAATCTATACAAGTCAGTATGATCAACAACGAGCTCAAGAGCGATTGGCAAAAGAAAATTATGAGCGTATAAATAGTGTTTTCCAGAAAGGGAGTATTGCAGAAATTCGAATGTTAGAGGCACGTTCGCAATATGAACAAGCGCAAGCAGCGGTAAAAATGACCTATCAGAATGTACGCCATGCTAAATTATATGCACCTATGGACGGCTATGTAAGCGAAAAAATGATGGAAGCGGGTGATTTGGCGCAACCTGGGCAGCCAGTAATTGAATTGGTAAATATTAAGACGGTAAAAGCGGCACTTCCTATTCCCGATAATGAAATCAATAACATAGCTAAAGGAGACACTGCATCGGTCGTAATTCCTGCATTAGACAATATGGATATTTCCGGTACAGTTGATGAGATCTCTATACAATCCGACCTTGGCTCTCCTGTATATACCGCTTTCGTAAAATTGAACAATTCCGATAACAAAATAAAGCCAGGTATGACCTGTACCGTAAGCTTTAAAAATACAAATGACGGTAATACTAACGAAAAACAAACCATTATAATTCCTTCAGAAAGCATTGCGGTTACTGAAGATGATAGACGCTTTGTGTATGTTGTTAACGGTAATAGTGCAGATAGGCGCTATGTAGAAACCGGTAAACTATATGATGAGGGCATAGTTATTAAAAAAGGGTTGAACAAAGGTGACCAACTCATTGTTTCAGGTTACCACAAGCTTACACAGAGTACCCAAGTTGAAATCATTAATGACTCCAAATAAGACAGTTGAAGATGAAGAAAAAAAGCGGAGCCATAGATTGGGCATTTAAACATGCTACATTTCCTTTTGTACTCGTAATGTCTTTTGTACTGATGGGAATTTATGGACTTTTAAATATGCCCAGAAACGAATTTCCTGACTTTACCATACGTCAAGGATTGATTATTGGGTCTTATCCGGGAGCTTCTTCCGATAAGGTTGCAGAAGAACTGACCTCTAAGGTCGAAGAGTTCTTATTCGGCTATAACGAAATTGACAAAACAAAAACGTATTCGTATTCAAAAGATGGACTCATGTACATCTATGCCGAAGTATCGGATAAGATTGACCATAACGCCACAGAGCAATTCTGGAATAAGCTAAAAGCTGAAATTTTAATTTTTCAGCAGTTAGAATTACCTCGTGAGGTACAAGGTGTTATGGTGAACAGTGATTTTGGTAGTACCGCTGCTTTGGTACTAGGCGTAGAGTCGAAGACAAGGCCTTACAAAGACCTTCAGCAGCATGTAGAAAATATAGAAGATGAGTTTAGACAGATTGATAATTTGGCAAAAATTTCGCATTCTGGCGGACTAACGGAGCAAATAGCAGTATACGTCAATCAAGATAAATTGGCGAGTTATGGTATAACGCCACAAACGATTACCTCAAGCCTGCAAAACCAGGGTGCTGTATTAGGTTCCGGAACATTGGAAAGTGATACTAAAGAAAGACCCATATATCTTGAGACTACCATTAAAAACGAATCGGATATTGCACGACAGGTAATTAAAACCGAAGAGAACGGTAATGTTATTAGGGTTCGTGATGTTGCCCGTGTGGTACGCGAATATGATAATGCAGATTCATATTTGACCATGAACGGTACCAAGGGTATGATCATTACCTTAGAAATGGCTAAAAAAGGAAATATTGTTCAGTTTGGTGATGAGATCGATGAACGACTTGACAAGATCATCAGCGAAATGCCAGAGGATATTAAGATTACCAAAATTGCCAATCAGCCTGAAGTGGTAGACCATTCAATCAGTCACTTTATGAAAGAATTCGGCTTTGCATTGATCGGTGTAATCTTGGTAACCTTATTGTTACTTCCGGTTAGAGTGGCATCAGTAGCAGCGGCTACAATACCGATTACCATTGCGGCTACTTTGTGCATCATGTACTTTACAGGCATTGAATTGAATACGGTAACCTTGGCGGCATTAATCGTAGTATTGGGTATCGTTGTAGATGATCCTATCGTAATTATTGATAATTATGTGGAGAAATTAGATGAAGGCATGTCGATTCCCGAAGCTGCGGTAAGCAGTGCAAAAGAATTATTCCCATCTGTATTTACGGCAACATTGGCTATTTCGGCTACGTTCTATCCGTTGTTGTTCTTTATGGATGGTGTAGCATCAGATTTCATTAGTGCCTTCCCATATGTTATCATCATAGCATTGACTTTATCATTATTGATATCGATTTTAATCGTTCCGATGATCAATTCCATTTTCATTAAAAAGGGACTTCATGATGACCCGGAAAATAAAAACAAGGGTGGTAAAAAATCGATGCTTGATCGCTTACAGACGTTCTTTGACTCCGCAGTAAATAAAGCCATGGCACATTATAAAATTACTGTCTTTTCTGGTATTGCGGCCATAGTTATCGGAGTCCTGCTTTTTGGCGGCATTAGTCAGCAGTTGTTTCCAAAGGTCGAGCGCAACCAGTTTTCAATAGAAATTAGTTTAGCTCCGGGAAATAGTTTGGAAGAAACGGCAAAGGTCGTTAACAGTTTTGAAGAGATCTTAAGTGCAGATGAACGCGTTGCCGATTACATCAGTTTTATTGGGCAGAGTTCTCCCCGTTTTCATACGCTTTATGCACCCAATCTTCCCGCAAAAAATTATGCGCAGATTCTAGTAACTACCATCTCTGATGATGCCACCGTTGAAGTCTTGAACGACTATGATGAAAAATATGCAGACATGTATCCGCAGGCATATTTACGGATGAAACAGTTAGATATGGCCGGGGTAAATGCACCAATAGAGGTGCGTATGTATGGCGAGGATATTGATCAGTTGAAAAAATATAGCGATACTATCATCAATATAGCGCGGGCAACGCCAAAAACTATCTGGAGCAGAACCGACTACGGTGATATGAAAGAGGCGGTACAAATCGACGTTAAATATAATGAAGCCGCTAGACTGGGCTTAAGCAATAGAGACATTGCCAACGCCGTTGCGATAAATACTACGGGTTTAAAAGCCACCGAAGTTTGGGACAAGGATTACCCCATTGATGTGAAGATCAAAAGTGAAAATCAGCACCATCAAAATGTAACGAATCTAGAGCAATTGTCAATTATTTCTCCACAGAGGGGAGCTGCCGTTCCGTTACGTCAAGTAGCGGATATATCTTCAGAATGGAATCAAGAAACCATCGTGAACAGAAATGGTATGCGCTGTTTAACGGTTCGTGTAGATATTACCAAAGATGCCGTTGCCAACGAGGTGCTGGCAGAAATGATTCCTAATATCGATGCTATTGAGTTTCCAGAAGATTTACGAATAGAATATGGAGGCGAATACGAACTTCAAATTGAAAACAACAAACCTATGGGGCTTTCCCTGATGCTAAGTGTTGTTTTAATTTTCTTGATTCTATTGTGGCACTTTAAGAGCTTTATGCATGCTATTTTAAGTTTCATTACCATGCCGTTAAGTATTTTCGGTGCGGCTGTCGGTCTGTTATTAATGCAGTATCCTTTCGGATTCACTTCTTTCCTTGGCCTATTGGCGCTTTGCGGAATAGTAGTAAGAAACGGCATCATCTTAATCGATTATGCAGATGAGCTTAGACACGAACATAATTACAGTGTAAAGAAAGCGGCTATTCTTGCAGCGGAAAGACGTATGCGACCTATTTTCTTGACATCTTCTGCGGCAGCGGTCGGGGTAATACCGATGATCGTTAGTCGCTCTAGTCTTTGGGGGCCTTTAGGTACCGTAATTGCATTCGGACTCATGTTTTCTATGGTACTTACCCTTTTTGTACTGCCAGTGTTGTATTGGTTGTTCTTTAGAAAAGAAGATGATGAGACCATTAATGACGAGATCATTAAGGCTGAAGTTTAATAGTAGAATAGTAGTAATGATGTATATAAAAACACACAATACAGTTATAAAAAAAGTCCAGTTGCTTTCCCTAATAGGATGGCTACTTTTCGGGATTCATAACACTTTTGCTCAGCAAATAACTTTGGAGGAAAGTCAAAAGGCTGCCCTTAAACATAGCAATGCGATAAAAAACGGCTTATTGACCATTGAGAAGTCAGAAGCGTTTAAGCGCGAAATGGCAGCCAACTATTTTCCTAATGTTGAGGCAAGCGCATTAGGACTTTATGCCCCGAACGATCTTATCGGACCTATTGAAGGTTTTCTACCCAACGGAATAGATAATTTATATAGTGCCAGTGCCACGGCTACAGAAGTGATTTATGCAGGCGGAAGCATCAGAAATTCAAACGCATTGGCAGATATTCAATTAGAAACTTCTCAAATTAGGGCAGAACAGGCAGTAGATTCCGTTTTACTAGTAACAGAAAATAAGTTTTGGCAGCTCGTACAATTGCAAGAGCAGCAAAAAGTAATTGAGACCAATGAAACTTATTTAGACGAACTTTTAAAACAACAACAAGATTTATTGGAGGCAGGTTTAATTGCTAAAAATCAATTGTTGCAGGTAAAGGTAAACCGCAGCGAATTGCTTCTGAACAAAAGCCGAGTAGAGCATATGCGGAAATTGGCATTGTTAGATTTTGCGCTGTATGTAGGTGTTGCCTACACACCTGATATGGTGGCCAATGCCGATTTCGAAAATATAACTCCACCAGAATTAAAGTATGAGTCCCCAGATTTAGACCTAAGCGGCAACAGCAATTACCGGCTTCTTGAAAAATCGATTACTGCAAGTAGCTTACAAACCAAAATGGCGAAGGCAGATTTATTACCCTCTTTTGCCGTTGGTGTAAGCGCACAAGAATTTGGTGCCATTGATAGTGCTATAGATAGTCAATTTACGGGGTTTGCTTTTGGTAGCTTAAGTATTCCTATCTCCAATTGGTGGGGTAGCGGCAAGCAAAGAGTAAAGCAAGAGAAAATACAGGAAGAGATTACCAAAAACAATAGAGAAGACGGTATTGACCAATTAAAAGTAGCTATTACCCAAAGCTGGTATGATTTGGTTAATGCACATGAGCAGATAACCTATGCATTAGAAAACAAGCAACTGGCAGAAGAAAACTTAAAGGTGAACCGCGATAATTATGATAACGGGTTAAGCGGACTTACAGATTTGCTAGATGCGCAGGCAATGGCGCAAAATGCACAGTCTAATCTTATAAATGCCTATACAAATTTCGAGAACAAAGAAATTACATACTTGTATAGAACAGACCAGTTAACGGCACCAAGTTTAGATAGTTTAAAAGAATAAAAGCATTCTATAGAAACATTTTTATAATCCAATATTTATTAAAACACCACATTGGTTAGGTCTCGCCGTGTCGTATGAAGAAAAAACAGATCATTAGAATATTGACATTGGCCTTAATGTGGTTCATTGCCATCTTGGCGTTTGATATTGTACAAAATATAAAGGTGTTTGAAAGGGGAGATTGGCTTCCGTATTTTCAATACACCCTTACCATAGTATTGCCTATTATCATCGTATATTGTATTACTATAAGTATTAGTGAGGTCTTTTTTACGCGAATGATGCTACGCGATTATCCATTTGCAATAGTGGTTATCGTAAAAACCATTTTGCAATTTGCGGTTATTTATGTCATCCATTTTGCCGGAACTTATGTCATAACCGAATTGATACCGCTAAGCCCTAACAGTAACGTTAATGCCCATTATGCCTATTTAGGAGCATCTCTCAATATCTTTTATGTTGTATATTTTTTCATAGTTAGTTTTCATTTTAGTCTTTATGCGCAAGTTTCCAGAAAGTTCGGTTCAACAAACTTGTTTGATATTATAAAGGGAACCTACTTTAGACCAAAGGAAGATAAACGAATTTTCATGTTTCTAGACCTCAACCAGTCTACTACAATTGCTGAAGAAATAGGGCATTTAAAGTACAGTAGGCTCATTCAAAAATGCTTTACAAAACTAACCCATCATATTGATAATTATGATGCTGAGGTATACCAATATGTTGGTGATGAAGCGGTATTGACATGGCGTAATTCCGATACCAAAGCTGCACGAAAATGCATAGAATTATATGTAGATTTTAGGGATAATTTATTAAAAGCAGCACCAGAATTCCAAAAAGAATTTGGAGTAGCGCCTAAATTTAAGGTCGGGGTTAGTTTTGGCACAGTGGCCATAGCGGAGGTTGGCGATTATAAACGGGATATTGCTTTTCATGGTACCGTTTTAAATACAGGTGCGAGATTATGCCAATTATGTAAAGAAATTAAAGAAGGTATTCTCTTCTCCTCTGATTTTTATAGGCTACTTGAAAACAATTCGAATAATCTTGATTACATTGGAGATTTCATGCTAACCGGAAGACAAACACACGAAAAAGTATATCGGCTTCCGTCATATGGCTATTTTACACCTCCAATAGCTTCCAGTTATGACATTCAGAAAATTTCGACATAGTGATCAGGTTAGTTGAACGGGTATGGGTCAACAGCAGAAGAATCGACAAACGCCATTCTCTCTAAAACATTTTGAATCATAATTAGCTGTAATGATTAACTATGAAAAAAATAAAGCAGAAAGAGATACGGGCTGGGAAAACCATATTTAATCTTTAAATCGACTTCAAAGAGCCAACCTTTTCTATGCCGTTTTGTTACTTTTGGCAGCTTCAAGTTCCAGTCCGTTCTCAAACAGCACTTTTACCCTTCTCGTAACAACTGCGCTATAGCTAAAAAACTTTCTTCGCTTAATGCTTGTTATCTACGCCACTATCTGTCCGTAATAAGGTCAAAAGAATGACTGTTGTATTCACCGGCCATCTCTGTAAGAAGGGAAACCTCGGTCATTAATAATACTTGGTATTGGGTCTTTGAATATACTGGGTCACAGTATAAAATTGCAAAAAGACGAAGAATATCCCAAAGACCCCACCTGCTGATCAAAAGACCAGTAATTTATGTAGTCGAATACAATTGTTTTAAGTGGCGATGAATTAAAATTAACAATTTATTTATACTTTAGTCATTCCAATACTCCAGTATACTGAAATCCCATAGACAAAATAAGAATCTTGATTCCTTAATTCATCTATTGAAAAAAGGTGATAAAATTGCCTATGAGACCCTGTTTAGAGTATATTATGACAAGCTTTTACATATTGCAAAAGGGTACCTCGGTACAATCGAAGATGCCGAAGAAGTAGTTCAGAATGTCTTCTTAAAAGTTTGGGAACGTAGAGAAAATTTTAACAAAATAGTTAATCTTAACAACTACCTCTACACCATGACCAAAAATGCTTGCTTTGATCGGCTCAAGCACGAAAAGGTGAAAAATTCATTCTCAAAAAAATATTATCAGGAAAAAAAGGCGATTCAATATCAGTTTATGATGGACGAAACGGCGTCATCCATTTTAGAAAAAGAATTGGAGAAAAGAATTAACATAGCCATTGAGGCGCTACCCGAAAAATGCAAAAATGTCTTTATCAAAAGTCGGGTCGAGGGAATGAATCATTCTGAGATAGCCAAAGTCTTAGACGTTTCTAAAAGAACTGTAGACAATCACATATCGAACGCCCTGAAGCACATGAGGCTTCATTTGAAAGAATTCTTAACTTTATTTCTGTAATTTTTTTATTTCTTTTAGGTATAGTCGCCTTTTGAATCGTCTATATAGCATAACCCATGCTATGGAGCGTAATAAAATTTTAAAATACCTCGACCATTCGGCTTCCCCAACAGAGATAAAAGAAGTCGAAACCTGGATCAATACCTCTCCAAAGAACAGCAAAGAATTCAACCGCTTAAAGGCAACATATATTGCGGCAACTTTTGATGATACGGCCAAAACTACGAACGTTGAAGATGGCTATTTACGGTATAAAAAAAATATCGGTCAAAAATCGCAAAGTAACAAAACGACATTGTGGACCGCACCGCTAAAATACGCAGCTACAATAATCATAATCATTGGAATTTCGTACCTGTTTTATGATGCCCCTTTCTATGACGATGCAACTGCCATTGTACCGGTTAAAAAGCGTCCCCAAAACGAAGATGCCATTACCCTAAAACTCGAAAATGGGAACATACAAGTTATCAAAGAAGATGGCAGCTCACAAGTGGTCGATTCGGAAGGAAACGAGATAGGAACCCAACAAGGGAATAGCCTTCAGTACAACAACCGCATTATCCCAGATAAATTAACGTATAACACCCTTACCGTTCCCTATGGCAAACGTTTCGACATCATTCTCTCAGACAGTAGTCATGTTGTTTTAAATTCAGGCACTTCACTTAAATACCCCGTAAAATTCATTAAAGGCAAAAATCGTGAAGTATATCTAACCGGCGAGGCCTTTTTCGATGTGGCAAAAAATACCGAACAGCCATTCATTGTAAATACAAACGAGCTCAACATCCGGGTTTTTGGAACGAAGTTCAATGTTTCTGCCTATCCGGAAGACAATGCAACAAATACAGTTTTGGTCGAAGGTTCGGTAGGCCTTTATCAAGAGGAATCTTATGACTCGGCAAAAACTACTTTCTTAACTCCCGGTCACTTGGCTTCGTTGAATAAAAAAAATAAAGGCATCTCGGTCGAAAGTGCCGAAACTGCTATATACACCGCATGGATGACCGGTGGTATTATTTTTAGGCACGTTCCTTTTAAAAACATCATAAAGAAACTTGAAAGGCATTACGATGTTTCGATAATAAACGGCAACGGCGAATTGAATGAAGAATTGTTCACGGCCAGTTTTGATAATCAACCACTCGAGCGTGTGCTAAAAACCTTCAAAGATAATTACGGCATCGATTATACCATACATAATGATACAGTAACTATTAACCATTAAAAACAGCAATGCATATGAATTGAAAAACCCCTGAAATTTTTATCCCTACACCTTATTACTGCTGATTGCAAATAAAAAAATCGGAAAATGCTGGAACATTCCCCGATTCGCGGTGTAGGCAAATTACCTAACCACATAAAGAACTCTAAAAGTAATGAAAAAACGAATTATTAATAGGAAATCTATTCCTATTCAGCTACGCTACGATTTAAAAATGAAACTTAGCATAATCCTTTTGGTATTTTCCCTGTTCCAGATTCACGCGAATTCCTCCTTTGGTCAAAATACAAAGATCACCTTAAACTTCGAAAACGTTAGTCTCGAAAAGGTCTTGAATCAAATCGAAACACTAACTGATTATAAATTCATTTATAAGGATAATGAAGTAAACTATAAAAAAATAGTAACCATCAGCGTTGCTAAAAAACCGTTGCTAACCGTATTGGAAGACCTACTATCTGAAACCAATATCGGCTTTAAGATAGATGGAAAACAAATAGTACTTCGTCAAAAATCACTACTGCAGTCCTATAATATAAATATAGAAGAAGATGCTGTCGAACAACAGCAGCAGTTTCAAGTCAACGGAACAGTCGTAGACGAGAAGGGCGTTCCCCTACCGGGCACCAGTATTGTAGAAAAGGGCACCACGAACGGCACTCAGAGTGACTTTGATGGCAACTTCACCCTTGACTTGAGCGATGAAAACGTTACCCTCGAATTTTATTATATCGGTTTTGCAACTCAAGATGTAGCGGTAAATGGGCAAACCCAAATCGACGTTATCATGAAGGAAAGCGCTTCAGGGTTAGACGAAGTGGTCGTTGTCGGTTATGGTACTCAAAAAAGGGTGAACCTAACAGGGGCGATAACTTCGATAAAAACAGAAGAACTCAACGAAATACCCACTAATAATTTATCAAATACCCTTGCTGGTCGTGCTCCTGGAGTAAACATAACGAACACTTCTGGTTTATCGGGTGCTTCATCGAGCATTAGAATACGGGGAAGCTTTGGAGAACCCCTCTATGTAATTGATGGTATCGTAAGAAGTAAAGAGGCATTTGATGCACTGAATGCCAACGAAGTAGACCAATTGAGTTTCTTAAAAGATGCAGCTACCGCGTCTATTTACGGTTCTAGGGCAGGCAATGGTGTTGTACTGGTCACGACAAAAAAGGGAATCGAACAAAAGCCTGTTTTTAATTTTCAGACTTCTTATACGTCCTCGCTTCCTACGCAGACCCTTCTTTCCGATTTAACCACCGCCACTGATGAACTGATTTACCAGAACCGTGTTGCCGAATTTAATGGCACCACTCCACCGAACGGTCCCGTAGAATTCGACTATTTCGCGAACAAGAGTTATAATGTGAATGATTTTATTTGGCGAAACCCATCAAGTTTAGATTATTCAATGAGCGTTGCCGGAGGTGGCAAAGCAGTAACCTACTACACCCTTGCCAGCTATCGCAGCGAAGAGGGGTCGTTCAAAGGACTCGACTACAACAAGTTCAACCTTAGATCTAACGTCTCGGCCAAACTTTCAAAAAGTATCACCTTAGATGTAAATATCGGGGCAAGCCAACAAAACCACGATCGGTTCTACTGGCCATTTTCCCCTGATGATGATTATGATGTCTCGGATCTTTACCGGGTCACTTTCAACTGGCCAAAAACCTATCCGTTTTATACAGATGCCAATGGCACACCAAGCAGTCAAATTACAGATTATCCCGTGCAGACCCCTATGGGCAGTTGGCTAGCGTGGAGCGTTATCGATCAAATAGTCGGCGATAGATATATTAAGACCAGAAAGAGGCAACTTAGTTCTATAATCTCTTTAGATATTGACTTGGGCAACATTATACCCGGACTATCTACTAAATTTGTCGGCAGCTATTTGGCGGAAGATTATATGCGCAAGCATTTTTTGACCTTTCAGAAAAACTATGTTTTTAACCAAGCCGATCCTGATGGAAACAGATTTATTCCTGGAGCACCCGACCCAAACAAAACGAACACCTTTACCTTTAGCCAAAACCAAGAGTTTTTAAGTTATAATATAAATACCTCTTGGGAATATCAGGCAGATTGGTTCATAAACTACAAGAACACCTTTGGCGATCACGGAGTAAATGCCATGGTCGTATTCGAACAGGCTGAAAATGGTCTTTATGGCGCTTATGCCAAAGCCGAAGACCCAGTGACCAATTATGACCAAGACTTTGTGTATTCCACCGATGCTGAACGAAGATATGGCAACGGATACGAAGAAGTAGGGGCCAGACAATCGATAATAGGGCGCGCCAACTACGATTTTAAAGAACGATATATTGCCGAATTTTCCTTCAGGTACGATGGCAATACTTTATTTCCCAAAGAGGGCAGATGGGGCTTCTTCCCTTCTTTTTCGGGTGCTTGGAGAATTTCAGAAGAGTCTTTTATGTCTAATACCGATTGGCTGAACGAACTTAAACTAAGGGTTTCCTACGGAACCACTGGTAATGACTTAGATGTAAACAACAATAGTATATCTCCATTTTCTTTCATCAACACTTATCAAAATAATGGCAGCTATATTTTTGGTAATGATCTTTACCGGGGTATCGGTCCTGGCGCAACCCCTAACCCAAATCTGACTTGGGCAACTTCTACCACCTACAATGCAGGTATCGATTTTGAAACCTTAGACAGAAAACTGGTAGGTTCTATCGATGTTTTCAATAAAAAGGAAGTTGATATTCTCGGTTCGAGATTGGTCACACTTCCTGACAATTATGGTCAATCATTAGCTCCGGAAAATTATGCCGAAAGATCTTGGCGCGGTGGTGAACTATCGGTAATGTGGCGTGATTTCTCAGAAGATGGAAAGTTTAAATATTCTGTGTACGGAAATATAGGTTATGCAAAAGATCAGTGGGATAAAATAGACCAAGACCCCATTTTTGAAGAAGGTGGTCTTAGGGAATCGGAGTCAAAAATCGGACAGCCCATAAACCGAATTTTCGGTCTAAAATCGTTGGGTATTATACGTACCCAAGAACAGTTAGATGACTTAATAGCACAAGGGTTTACCCAGTATGGCAGAACACCTTATTTAGGTGGTCTTTATTTTGAAGATATCAGAGGAGACGGCTATTCTCCGGGCCCTGACGGTAAAATTGATGGAAATGACTTTCAGCTCCTTTCTGAAAATGCCGCACCGAGAATCAACTATGGTCTTGGTTTTAACTTCGGTTGGGGAAATTTCACACTAGACGCCCATTTCCAAGGGGTAAGCAACTACGATCGTATCATAAGCAATCAAGAAGGAGCAGGAATGCGCCAACATGGAGGAACAGTTCGCCCCTACTATCCCATCTGGGCAAGCGATGTATGGACTCCCGAAAATCCGGATGCTGAATACCCACGGGTTATAGGACGAAATTGGTATGAATCAGGAACGGGAGCGACCTCCTTTTGGATACATAATGGAGCCTACGTAAGACTGAAAAACCTAAATCTAGGCTATAGTCTACCAAAAGCCGTGCTTGAAAACATAGGGGTATCAAGTGTACAAATCTTTCTGAATGGAACAAATTTGTTCGCTATTTCAGATATTACCGAGTTTCATGATCCGGAACAGAAAAATTACGATTCTTACCCCGTCATGAAATCATATTCCCTTGGAATGAACTTTAAATTTTAATCGATCGAAATGAAAAAACTAATATACATATTTGGACTTTTTATTTTTTTGGCGAGCTGCTCAGATGTTCTCGACATAGAAGATATTAACAATTACAGCCCAGAAGCTGTTTGGAATGACGAAAACCTCGCCAATGCCTACATGGTCAACTTATACCCCATGTTCGGCAATTGGAATACCGGGGCCGACAGATTGAGCCAACAATTGGCAGGTATTGAATGGTATGCTGATAGAATAACCATCTCGAATGGAAATTTTAAAAGCTGGGATTATTCAAGAATTCGTCTTATAAACCAGGCTATTTTTGATGTTGAGAACGGAACATTACCACAGCCGGTTAAAGACAATATCACCGGTCAGGCACTTTTTATGCGTGCTTATACTTATTTCAACATGGTCATGTACCATGGCGGGGTACCTTATATCACCATACCTCAAGACAGGTACGAAGACGAGCTTTATGTGCCTAGAAATTCAACTAAGGAATGTTTCGATTTTATTCAAGAAGACCTTGATAATGCTATGGAACTTCTTCCTGATCATATTGTACCGGCTTCAAGTGACTATGGAAAAATAGATGGGAATTTTGCGCTGGCCTTTAAGGCAAAAGTACTTCTTTATAAGGCTTCCCCACAATTCAATCCTACCCAGCCTTGGGACAACGCCTATTGGGAAGAGGCCAATGCTGTTAATAAAACGGCTTACGAATCTTTGCTTGGTCAAGGCTACGGTCTCGTCGATGATTATTCAAATATCGCATTGGAAGAACGAAATAAAGAAGTTGTTTTCTCGGTCATCAACACATACCCCAACAAAACTAGTGCATGGGACAGTGGTGTTCGCCCCGGTTCTGAAAGTAGAGGCCCCGCAAGTGCTTGCCCCACTTGGGAGTTTGTAAAGCAATTTCCTATGAAAGATGGAAGGCTCTATAACGACCCTCTTAGTGCCTATAGCATGTCTGATGATGAGTTTTTACAGAATTATTGGGAAAACCGGGATCCGAGATTTGATAAATCAGTCGTTTGGAATGGAAAGATATATGAGGTTTCCGGTAAAGCTGGTAAAAGGCAGTACACTGCCTTGGGGATTGCACACGAATTGGATGATTTCGGAATCAACCCCAATGCCAATACAAATTCTACCAATTTAGACCGATATACCGGCTTCTTCATTTTAAAGAACAGTCTACTGAACTTAACCCAAGCCGAAGTGCAACAGTACGATTTAGATTATGTCGTGATGCGTTTTGCAGAAGTAATGTTCAACTATGCTGAAACGGCCAATGAAACAGGCGATTCGGCAACAGCATTGCGTATACTCAGAGAGATTAGGGAAAGAGCCGGCATTGAGCCAGGCATTGACGGAAATTACGGAATTACCGCAAGCAGTAAAGAAGAAGTAAGAGAGGCCATACTAGCAGAAAAAAACATCGAGTTTTGCTTTGAAGGACACCGCTTCTGGGACCTGAGAAGACTCCGGTTGCTAGACCGCCTTGACGGAACCACAAAAGAAGGGGTAGAAGCCATTGCAATCGAGGCAGATGAAAGTGAAATGCCAATAGGAAAAGCTCGAGAGATAGCTGACCGGTACGAACTAGAACCGTCGAATTTCAAATATTCCGTACTACAGGTTCCACGATCGGGAGTGCAAGAAAGCACCCTTCCCGAAACCTATTATTTCTTTCCTATTCAAAAAGATGTTTTAGATAGAAATCCTGAATTGGAACAGAATATCAACTGGGGAGGCACTTTTGACCCAACACTTCCTTAAATTTGGATGAACTAAAAATTTACAACAGATGTAAAAGTCTGTTGTAAATTTGAAGTATCGGAGTACATCAAAAAATCCAATAATCAGTAAAATCGAAAATCATGAAAAAGACAATTGTCTTATTGTTATTTGCACTGGTCTTGGCCAGCTGTAAAACCGAAACAAAAAAAGATAGTAAAGCCGCCGAACCCCTAAATGAGGAGATTTCAAAGACGGATGACTGGATCTATCTTTTCGATGGCAAGACGACCACCGGATGGCGCGCCTATAATGGAGATGCCCTTCCCCCAGGGTGGGTGGTCAAAGATGGCGTATTGACCTTTGACACCGAATTGGGACTGGAACAAGATTACAAAGGCGGAATAGATATTATTTATGGTGCGGAAGAGTTTGAGAATTTCGAACTATACCTTGAGTGGAAGCTCCCGGAAGGCGGCAATAGCGGTATATTCTACCATTTAAAAGAAGGCTATGATGGCCCTCCCGAAGTATCGCCCGAATACCAACTTATCGATGACGAGGGCTATGCAAAAATCCATGACCTTACCGCTTACAATACAAGTCTAGGATATACAGAGCATCCAGAAGAGTTAAAACCCTTGCAACAAACCGGGGCCGATTATGCGATGCACCCGCCCGATGCGTCACAAAAAGTTTTGCACCCTGTAGGCGAGTGGAATTCCTCTAAAATCGTATTCACTCCCGAAAAGGTCGAGCATTGGCTCAATGGCAAAAAGTTGCTTTCATTCAAGCCATGGTCGGAAGAATGGTATGAAAAGAAAAATTCCGACAAATGGAAAAATAGTGAAGACTACGGAAAATATAAGACAGGCTATATCGGACTTCAGGATCATTCAAGCCCCATTTGGTTCAGAAATATAAAAATCAAAAAACTATAGTTTAAAACCAATAGCTACTGTAAAAATAAAAGAAGCCGATTTCAAAAAGTCGGCTTCTTTGTTTCAAAAATAATTTCGGCTATCATAGCGTTTCAGCACGACATGCGCTCAAAACCGCTTATTCCACAATTTTAATGTCGACCGAAGTTCTACTTTGCCATCCTGTCGCATCTGTTATAGAATACGAACAGTGGTAATCACCGGTATCAGCATCAATAGGAATGACAATCCTAATGTTTATCTCATAACTGGTCAACCCATCTTCTATGGCATAATTTTCCATGAATATTAACGGATTTACAGCATCCCTCTTAGGCTCTAAATCGCACTCTCCCACTTGATCATCGTGGGTGTGATGATCAAAATTGTGATGGATATCTATACCATAGGATGCCAAAGCCTGATTGTCTGTTACCATAGCCCTAAATTCATAGGTTTCTCCTCTTACGAGTTCTTCACAGCCATGCGGAAACCCTTCGTTATAATTAATGCTAATAGTGGGTTTTTCTTCATCTTTATCAATACCATCATCACTCGAACAAGAAGCCAATAGCACGATGAACAAAAAGTAAAAATATTTTGCTTTAAATTTCATTTAACAATATTAAAAGCCGTATCGCATTGAAACGCTATACGGCGTTGTTATTTTAATTATGCCGTAACATCTATATGTGTTTCATATTCTTTGGTATTGCCATCTTCATCGACAATGGTAAATTCAATATGGTACTCACCTACCGGTGCGGTTGCCGGAACATCTATATGCTCATGAAACTCCCCTTCGGTCAACTCGTGGTATTTTTCAGAAAAATCACCTTCAAAATCCCACTCTTCCTCGCCTTCACCAACAGGTAGGTCATGACCATGCACATCAACTAAAACTTCGTGAATTCCATTTCTTGCGTCAATCATAAATTCAATATGAAAATCTTCCCCTCTATCCACGGATTCATCCATTTCAAAACCGCTAATGGTAATGGTGTCTATGATTTCAACATGACCTTCTACTTCAGTACTATTCCCCAATTCATCAGTTACCAAAAGTTCAATATGATATTCTCCCACTGGGATATTTGCAGGAATATCTATATGTTCATGAAAAGTTGGGTTAATAACTAAGTAATTGGCATCCGTATATACTTGTTCAAATTCCCAATCTACTTCATCCCCTGAAGCTGTTACTTCATCTGAATGAATGGAAACTGTAATACTACTTACCGTAGCTTCGGCTGTAATTTCCGCTTCTAAATGAATGTCTGAACCTCTATAAGCATATGCTTCTACCGAATCATGGTCATGATCTTCATCTCCGTCCTCGTCATGATGACCCTCGCCATATTCAAAATCAGAAATTTCGGGTGCGCTTAAAGCCGGGGTAGCATCATCATCACTACTACAGGAGTGTAAAAAAATACCAAGAAGTGCAATGATTGCTAAAGATTTAAATTTTTTTTTCATAAATTTTTTTTTAAAGGGGTTTAAATTAAAAGTGTTTGTTTTCATGTTCTTAATTTTAATGATTACGGGTTATTATTTATTAAAGGGTACGGTTACCGATATTGATATATTTCTGCCAGGCTCAGGCACCTCTATCAACCTATAGAAACTGGTATGATCAAAGTATTTGGTATTGAATACATTATTGAGTTTGATGCGCATTTGAACAGGTAAACTATTTTTAAACATGTTCATTTCTGTCATAAACGACATGTTTACAACCTGATAGCCTTCCGTTATTTTTTCTGGAGGTACAATTTCATTTTGCGCTGCCGTAATTCGATAATCGGCAATAAGTTGTGGTTTATTAAAGAAAAGAAAATCTTTAAATTGATAATTGGCCGAGAATAACCCTGACAGTGGGGGTGAAAAAGGAAGGGTAAAATCTTTCTTTGGGCCACTGGTCTGTCTGGCAAAAACGTATTCGGCAGAAGCATCTAATTTTAATTTTTTAAGTACTGTAGTACTTGCCCTTAGTTCTCCTCCAAACCTAAAAACCTTGGCTTGTGTGTACTCGTAAATCTGTTGTGTTTCGTTGTATTCCGATGTTGGGTTTAAATAGATATAGTTTTCGAAAAAATTAAGGAAAGGACTAACACCAACGCTAAACAACTCGGTAGTATGGTCAATATCAATATCCAATTGATACGATTCTTCGGGGTCTAAATCTAAATTTCCTCTTTCATAACGGTACATGCTATAAAAAACACCGTCAGAAGCCAATTCATTGGCCAAAGGCATTCGAAAACTCTTGCCCACATTTATTTTATACGTGGTGTTTTTATTTATATAACTAAGCCCAACAGAACCACTGACGTTACCAAAATCCAAGGTTTTGTCTTGAGCTCTTTGTAAATACACATATGAAGTAGAACCGTTGGCATTATCAATGGTAGACGGAAACCAATCGTAATACGATTTACTCTGTATTCGCCCAAAATCATAACGAATGCCAGCTAAAAGATGAAAATTTGAACGAATTTCATATTGATCATAAGCAAATGCTCCGATAGAAAAACGGTTATATTCTGGAATTAAAAATCCCCACCCGTCTATTTTGTTGTCTTGAAATTCTGTATTTATTCCTGCAACCAAATCATGTCTATCACTAGGTTTAAAGGAGTCTTTAGCATTCAATGAAAATGTGTTTTTATGAAACACTCGCTCTTTCGTGTTTGAAGGTTTTGGCATATACCCATGAGGTGTGGGTTCTGTATGTTCTTCCCTATAATTAGATTGATAACCTAGATCGAACATAAGCGTATGATTTTCAAATGCTAAAGTGGTGTTATTCATCACTTTAAAATGATTGACCGTTTGATATGGAAGGTCAATATCTCTATTGGAGCTATCAAAATCTATACTGGAGGCTCTGGCCTCTAGACCATGGGCATTAGCAAAGTAGCCGTTTTTGGCATTTACACTACTCAAGAAAGTTTCTGATTTTATCTTATCTGAAACATAGCCAACACTAAAGCTGGCATTGGCCTCTTTTCCAGCTGTGTTTCTTAAATTATTATCGTGTAAGGTGAAAATGTAATTTTCGTAATTGATTTGATCCGTTGGTACTTTGTAATCTCCATAATCCCTATAGGTTACGCGTGCACG
This sequence comes from uncultured Kriegella sp., assembly GCF_963975415.1. NCBI lineage: Bacteria > Pseudomonadati > Bacteroidota > Flavobacteriia > Flavobacteriales > Flavobacteriaceae > Kriegella > uncultured Kriegella sp. Next base: position 41,164 of record NZ_CAXBGN010000013.1, on the reverse strand, counting down.
ATAAAACCATTTTTCCTTTCTTCCCTGAACACCCGCCGAAACACCCAACAAATCGTTGTTGCTTTCTCCCAAAACGTTTACCTCCCCTGCAAAGGAGTTTTGAAAAGGAATTGCGTTAGGTTGAATATCAACCACACCGGCAATTGCGTCTGAGCCATAAACTAGAGATGCAGGACCTTTTATAATCTGTATATTCTCGATACCATATTGATCTATTTCAAGCCCATGGTCGTTGCCCCATTGTTGGGCTTCGTGTTTAATTCCGTTCTGAACAACGGCAATTCTATTGAATCCTAATCCTCTAATAACCGGTTTAGACTGGCCTGATCCAATGCCTATAGTACTTACCCCAGGAATCTTCTTAAGTGTCTGCATAAGACTGTTTTCCCTATTGTTGTCTAAAAATTCTTTAGAAACGGTATGAGTAACAACAGGGACCTCCATGGCTTCCCTTTTCTTAGTTTTCCCTTTAACCCGTACTTCATCAAGCTCTGTCGTAGACTCGCTTAAGAAAATCTTGAGTTCGTCCATATTTGGTCCCACGTCAACATTAATGGTCCTAGATTCGCAACCAATATGGGATATGGTAAAACTGTACGTACCCTCGACTACGTTATTAATGGTGAAAGCACCTGTTGCCGATGTAACTGCAAAATGATTTTTCCCAACAATATTTGCACCTTCTGCAGGTTGTAAGGTGCCCGCATGTATCACAAATCCTTCTATCTGAAAAGAATCCTGTGCTATCGCAATTGAGATTAGGCTAAAGAATAGCACTACACTCAGTATTTTATGAAACATAATGAGAGAACTATAAGATTAGAATAATTACCCAAAAAATGGGCTATGCCAACCTATACAAATACATGTGAGGAAGTAATAAAAACCTTGCCGTTCTTACGGATTAGAGCTTCCTTTTTTTATCATTAATGAAGTAGAAAATTTGATGTTCTATTATCCAATTATATGAATCCATAACCATATATCGAAAAGCCGACATATTTTTTATGTTCATCAACCATCATAAATAATAAGAATGTATAGGGGTGCCTATAGTAAAAAAGGAGGAGGCCTGGAAAATAGTTGATCGGAATCTAAGGTTCCACTACCAACAAAGGTATAAAGCGTGTTAGGTTCCTGAAGACAAACATCCTCAAACTTATTTATCGTGAAATCCGGTAAATCAGGCGCAATAGCCGGAACCAAGTTATGTGCCGTAGTGTGGTCGCAAATAGCACAGTGTAACGCATCGTCTTTATCATCGGAATGCGACATTACATGCAAGCCTGCCATTTTCACAGAAAGGAAAAAGACAAGCAAGAAATACGAAATGCTATGTTTTAAGGGACCTTTGAGCATATTTTTGCAAACTTACTAAAATAATGTCAACTTCATGTTAATATACTCTTAACGACAAAGTTAAATTCTCGAACCTCGATTTAGACTAAGAATTTTAATATTTAAAGAGGAATAGCATAAAAACGCTCACCGTCTCGAGAAAGACTTGCTTTTGTCTTACCAGAGGTCTTATTACCAAATACAAAGGTTACAGCCCTTGTCATATCAGAAATGCTTCAAGATGTCATGCATTTTAAATTTATTTTTCAACCACACCAAATCAGTTTTCATATAATCTGAAATTTCAGCTATTCCCATGCTCGGGTCTTTCCTACCATGTTCGGCGCCCCCGAAATCATACTCGTAATGAATGGTCGTCGGTCCAATAATTTCATGTTTGATAGCTTCCACAAGGTAAGCGTCAAAATCTACGATACCAGCACCTAATGGAACATTTTCTATTATTGCCTTTCCATTTTCCTTTTTCCAATCAAAGTCTTTAATTGCCGAAGTTTTAATCCATGGAGAGAGAAGGTCTAACCCCAACGACCAAGATTTCGCCCCTTCAACAATTGCATGACGTATATCGTATTGAACCCCTATATATTCGGGATCAAAATCTTTTAAAAGCCAATAAAGGTCCCAAACTGGACCACCTACACCGGCGCCTGCATGATTTTGATAACAGCCTTGAATACCGAATTTTCTGTTTAGTTTTTCAAGTTTGTCAAATATCTTTTTATGTGAATCAAGATTCTCCATAACGGATTTTTTTCGGTCGTACCGTAAATATCCCATCCTGTAATGGCCTATGCCTTGTTCCGAAGCCGTACCAAGTACGCTCTCGGTAAGTGGATCTTCCGGATTAATTATTCCGGTGACCATCATGGGTACTGTAATTTCCAATTGTTTTAGCGTTTTTATCGCCTTTGGAAGATCTGTATTTACATTTTCGGGAAGAACGTGGCCTTTATTCCTTACCGATAATTCTACTGCGCTAAAGCCAATTTTCGCTAATGCTTCTCCAAGTTGTGGATAATCAAGAAATTGTAAGCATTTACTAAAAACACAAATTGGATAAGATTTGGCCGCATGCATTTTCTTTTCACCAGCCAAAAGTGTGGGGGCAACTACCACGCCGGCAGACACTGCCGAAGCTCTTTTAATAAAATTACGTCTGGAAGATTTCATAGTTTGTTATTTTTATTCTTTTGCAGAATATTCGGTACATAAATTCTTGGTTTAAAAGACATTTTTGCAATTCGGGTTAAGGCCATTCGAAAAAAAGGGATATTACACATTGTATTATTCTTTCTTCATGATATAGGCAAACAAATCTTTTACTTCTTCATTGGTCAATTTATCGAGAATACCCTCAGGCATCATCGAGTGCTCTTCAGGTTCCATACTAAGAATCTGATCCATGGAAAATTGCATTCTTTCACCTCCGTATGGCTTTACACTCAGATTCTTTTCGCTTCTTGAAGTGAGAAAACCTACTATCGTTCTCCCGTCTTTAGTTTTCAAAATATAACTGGTATACCCTTCTCGAATATCGGCGCTCGGGTCGACGATTTGCGAAATCATATTGCTATAATTACGCCGTTCGTAACCTGTAAGTTCCGGTCCGACCGACCCACCTTGTTCGAAAAGTCGATGACAAGCACTACAGGCATTTTGGTAAACAGATTTTCCATTGTCCGCATTCCCTTTTCCTGATGCGACAAGATTAATATAACGTTTGATCTCCGTCATTTTTTCAGTAGCTGTCGACCGGATGGATTCAGGCCATATTTTCTCCGATCGTTCCACTAACCTTTTATCACCTAGCAGCTTTATTCGATGAACAAGATCGATCAACACATCACTTTTATCGATTGTCAATTTTTCGTCGATTTCATCCAATAAACTGGCAGCCCATTGGGATCTTGAAACCAAAAGATTAAGTGCTGTCGATCTGACATCGGGATTTTCGCGAAGTACATTTGGATATAACCGCAATACCGTTTGTCCAATACTATCCACATTATAATTTTGAAGCGTATTGAGCACGGCGATCTTGATTGTTTTTGATTCCTCAGTTTCCGATCGTCCGATTATTTTTAATAAAATCGGCACAAATTCAGGGTAATCGCCCTGCCCCAAGATTCGAATATAGCTTTGTCGCTCGGCTATATCGGTTTTGCTATCCGCTATTGCCCGCAAAACTTCGCCTTTCACCTGTTCATCCTTTTGTCGCAAAGCCATGGCCCACTTGCCTTCTCCCTGAAGTTTATACGGACCTATCGCTTTTAGAAGCTCCGCAGGCAAATCGCTATAACTGTTGCCCCTCAGGCCTTCTTCCAGGCCTTTCATCAAACTTGACCCGGTTTCTTCATCAACTGCCAATTTAAAAAGTTCGGTCGCGGTTACATAATTCTCCGTTTCGGGCGACATCATATAGCGTTGTACCAATCGGTTCAGCAAAACCTGCCTTACCAAAGGCACTTCCCATATTTGTTTGTTACGGAACATTTCGATAACCTCAGCACTATTCGATTCCGCCTTTGATTCCAAAGCCCACCAGATTTGTAGTGGAATGTCCGGATCTTTAGAATCATCATGATGCAATAAAAGACCCTTAATAATTTCCAGGGCTACCGAACCTTTCACCCGCTTTGCAGTCGCGGCAAGTTGACTTCGCACTTCGACATGATTTTCGGCCAAACTCACTGCTACCAATGCCTTGGCTTCATTAGCGGATAATTGCTCTCTATCACCCAACAAACGCACGCTCCACAATCGTACAAAAGGATTTTTGTGACGCAACCCTTCTATCGCTATTTCGTCATTAAATTCACCGATGAGATGTATGGCCCATAACGCTTCCAAGGCGACTTGATTTTTTCCGGTTCGGAAGAGTTCTATCAAATCAGGCAATATCGATATATCTTTTTTTTCGCCTATAACCTGTAATGCCTTTTGTCTAAACCACCGATTTTTATGATGTAACAATGCTATCAATTCATTATTGGAATACCGACTGATATCAAAAGATTCATACCCCATTTCACCACCTTCTTTTCTTAAACGATAAACTCGTCCGCTTTTTTTGTACCAGGTATCATTGGGGTCGACATGTGACAAACGGCTATCATACCAATCAGATATATATAAATTACCGTCAGGGCCTGCCTGCATATCGATCGGCCGAAACCACAAGTCTTTCGTATCTACTATTTTCTCTTGGTCGATCGTACGTAAACTTGAACCGTTTTCTATGGTATTAGACATGACGATATCGCCCTGAAGTGGATTCAGGGCAATGAAATTCCCTTCAAAACGACTGGGTAATTCTCCCGATTCATAACGTAATATGGCATGGGTAAAACGCACATTGTCACCTTCAAAACCCATATCGCCTAAATAACCGAACGCATACGGGTTTGTCAATGAACCGTGTTTGCCCCAACTTTTACGGTAATAGGCTCCTTGCTTGAAATAAGGCCCCCTTCCTACACCATTATGCCCTGAAAACAGATTTCCTTTGGAATCGAATTCTACGTTAAAGGTGTTTCCGCCTCCTTCTGAAAATATTTCAAACACTTTAGTTTCAGGATGATATCGCCATATGGCCTGTCCTCGAAAGAAAACATTTTTGGTTGTAGTCGAACTGATGTTGGAAGTTGTCGTACTACCTTGAGCACCATATAACCAACCATCTGGCCCCCATCGAAGACTATTGGCCGCCGCATGCGTATCTTGAATGCCAAAACCTTCTAAATGTACTTCGGGATCACCATCAGGAATACCATCCCCATCAACATCTGGATACGCCAATAGATAAGGAGGGTTCAGAACCCAAATTTTCTTTCTACCTAAAGTTACACTAGTAGCTATGTTCAATCCCGTAATGACATCGGTAGACTTATCGAAAGAACCGTTTCCGTCGGTGTCTTCAAAAACCGTGATCTTATCGGCTCCTTTATTGCCCTTTGGTGGTGCTTCTGGCATTTTATCGAACTGCACCCGAAGATGATTGTCAATCCCTTTTATTTTAAGACCGGCAGGATAGGGGTATTGATTGTATTGCACTACCCACAATCTACCTTTGGTGTCAAAACTGATTTCGACCGGTTGATAGACCGAGGGTTCACTCAAAACAAGGTCGAGCTCTAAATCCGGCGATACTTCAAATTGCTTTATAGCCTCTTCGGCAGGTGTTGGCTCTGACCCATCGGTCAAGGCGCCGCGCCCTTCGAAGGCAGTTAAATGATCTGCAACTTCTTCGTTATCGGCTATCTCTTTCAAGCTTCTTCCCTGTTCCTTATCTATAGCCTTCCGACAGCCATAAAGAGCAAACGCCAGTACGAATAGCAACGCAATCCCTTTCTGGAAATGCCGTACTGTAGACTTGAAAATCGTCTTCCCTGTGTTTCTAGAACTCATAAAACACTTTTTAAATCAAGCATATCCACGAAACATTTATGGTTTCGTTGTCGCTATAGGAACGCACCTCCCATGCCACTGGGAGAAAGAGTACTTCAATCTAGCATAACTAAAACTAGATTTCCTCGAACAATTGTTCATAATGCGACGAAGGAAGAAATATCCCCCCGCTTTGGTCATAAAATGATTTGCTTGTTTGATATACGCCATTTTCGGTTTGGGTCCATTCCGCTCCCGCTCGTGGGTGATAAGTTTCGAGCTTGTCCCAGTTCTTATAATATTGATGGCCGTTGGTTTCCAATAGCCCGATATCCATCATAGGAAGCGGTGCCAAACGGGCGGCGATCGATTTGTTCCAATCCACCAAAATCGGATTTACGGTAAGGTCAGCACTGAAACAAGGCACCTTTCGCTCATGACAGGCCTGTACAATCTTCATGGTCATACTCAAGGTCTTGGCTATGGCCTTTACGACAATGGTGCCGTAACCCTGTTCCATTCGATTTATGGCATCTTGTACGGTATGCGCACTTTCATCAGCCGCAATCGTGACCCCTACATCGCCTACATAAGATTCATCTTCTTCCCGTAATGGCTCCTCAATTACAGCAATCTGGTCGAATGCACCTATTTTTTTGGCATGGTCTAAAAAGCGCAACAAGGTGTCTTTGGATTCATATCTTGCATTGGGATCGATGTAATAGGGAATTTTCCCGTCTTTGGTATGCGGCGTTTCATAATGCCCTATGGCCTTGTGCACATTGGACAGAAACTCCATATCATGGGCCAACATCTCTTTTTGGGTACCCTTGGAGCCCGTTTTCAGTTTCATGATAAAGTAGCCCTCATCGGCTGCCGACTTTATCTTTTCAATTGCTGTACCAACGGGAAAGGATGGAATACTTGCCACCTTTTTATGCCTATATGATAAACCGGGCCTGTATGCTTCCGGAACCATTTCGTCGAACGTTTTTATATTGTTCTCATGGGCATAGAGCAGCCATGCTGCGTTATCGACACAGACCAGGGAATTCAGTGCAAAAGTCATTCTCAGGTCGGATTCCCCCGTTATTTTTTTACCATATGCATGCACCTCGGGCAATATATCATCGAGTAGCTGCACGGGATTGGTAAACGTGCGGCCCTTTGCCAATTGCAAAGCCTTTTCGCTCATGGCGAACATCAATGCATTGGCACCATTTTCAGAATGGTCACCGGCAACGCTTGAATCGGACCATAAAGGACTCTGCGTACCCAGTCCGATTTTCGAAACACCCGAATCACTTTGCAACCAAGCTGCCGTCTGCCAAAGTTGGGTAACGGCACTCCCCTTAAAGCGGTAAGGAAAAAGCGATTCTCTCTCAAAATTCGAGTTTGTGTTCTTGATCTTGATTTTTTTTTGCATTTTTTTCTCTTTTCCGAGTGCATTAATGTTGAATGGTAGCCCTATGGCGCCCATGGCAGTAGCTGCGACGGTTTTATTGACAAACGCTCTACGCTTCATAAGCCTATGGTTTTCTTTTGATAATCATTCATTTTTGTGTTCATTGTTTAGGAATAGCATTTAAGGTATACCACGCCTCGGAAGACCACAGGTTCTGTCCATCGGTGCTCCGAAGATGGCCGGGAATCCTTAAATATACAACATGTTCCCTTTTCAGCCCAGGTATCTCTAAATGCAGCTTCTTACGGTCTTGTGATAAAATTGCTTTCTTTACCGTCAATTGCTCGAAATCCATTTTCGGACCACCGTAACCTTCCGTAGGTTTATACCACCATTGGGTCGTAAAGAATTCGTCTGGAAAGATTTTCGAGGTAGCCTCCAAAGGCTCCGTAAATTCTATCTCGAAACCGTTGGGTCTTGCCCGTACGGCTAACATTTCAAAAGTAGGTTTGCCATTATATTTTATACGCTGCAAGCCATATTTTTTTTCCTTCCAAGTCCAGCCACCGACCATGCCTACTTCTCCAATATAAAGTGCACCATCAGAGCCCCAACTGAGCCGGTTAACCCCCGCCGCAAGGCCTTGGGTAAATCGGAAAACTGCCCCTTGATAGCTGCCGTTTACTTTTTCGATAAAATCTCGCTTTATACCACCATGACTCACATCGCCATGAAGCATTTGCCCCTTGTACGGACCATCTCTCATCATTATGGGCTCTGAAGGGGAATTACCTATTTCAGTATCAGGCAGCCATAGGGTGGGTGGCACCATTTTTGGCGCTTCTTGCGATGCCTCTAAAAGACCCCAAGCCATCCCGTGGTACTCGCCTTTTTTAACATGAATGAGTTTGTTGGCCGGTAGCCATTGACCTTGATTATCAGTGACAAAAAGTTCCCCGTCGACCCCTCGGCCGATTCCATTGGGTGTACGCAGCCCGTAATTGATCCGCTCATAACTTCCGTCAAGCGCTATTTTTATAGTTCTGCCCCGATCCATTTTCTGTTTTTCATTGGCCAATAGACGCATGGCCATCGATAAGGTAATATAAAAATAGCCTTGATCATATTCCAGGCCGAAGGCGAATTCATGGAAATCTTCGGTAACCTGCCACGTATTGCAAATCGCTCTATATTCATCGATGACCTCGTCACCATCGAGATCGATCAGTTGTGTAAGTTCATGCTTCTGAAGTACAAAGATATTTCCGTCAACGACTTCGATACCAAGCGGCTCGTGCAAGCCGGCAGCAATACGTTTTGCCTTGATTTTTGTGCTATCGCCCCCTTGAAACCCATCGAGCACATAAACTCCGCCCTCAGTATCCCATGTGGTAAAAAGTAGTCTACCATCAGGCAAAAAAGCCAATCCGCCTACTTTTGGTTTAAAGTCCCCGCCATGCAGGGTGGTCAAATCATAACTCGGATGCACCGCTTCCAAAGGTTGCCCATGCCCTGGCGTGGCCAGGTATTTTTCGGCCGCTACCGAATAATCCCTTACAAATGGTTTGGAGGAAACGGTGTCGGAGCTATTCTTCAGACTGAAGATATATTCCAACATTGTTTTTAGCTCCCTTTCTTTCAAATTCGGGTGCGGATTCATCACACTTTGCCCCCAAACTCCCGACCCGCCTCGCCCTATTTTTTCGGTCAGTTGCAGAACCGTTTTCTCAGTGTTGGGATAGCGCTGTGCGATCTGGGTAAAGGCCGGACCTATATTCGGTTCATCAACATCATGACAGGTAAAACAATCGCTTTCTTCCATCCACAACTTGCCCAAATGGTCATAAGATGCCTTGGGATCTGGCGGAAACTGTTCAGGAAGGATATCAAAGTAATCTGTTTTGACACTAATATCGTTCGAGGCCAGCCTAAAAACACTAGTGTCTTGTTGCAAAGAAATAGAAGTTCCTTGGGGCAGACCAACCGTTTTAAACCATCTTTCCATTCCAGGTCTTCCTGCGCTGTCCATAACAAATTCGGGGCGTTCTATTACTAGAACGGAGTCTCCCGTTGCTAAGATTAACTGATATTCGAGGTACACCTGATTATCTTTAAACGAATACCCCTTGTTGCTAATTTTTGAGTTGTCTTTTTTTCCGTTTCGCTCCACTACCCACTGTTGCCGTAAACTATCGGAAACATAGGCTGCACCCCATGAAGTCGGTTGGATGTTCTTTTTCGCCGTGTATGGTGCTCCTTCCATAATAACACCACCTTTCCATGCTTTATAAAGTGAACATCGGGCAAGGTCGTAGGCCACGTACAATTGGGAATCCAATGCGATAGTCAACATTCTTGGCTTTTTGTCCAACACTGAGCGAAAGGCCCAAACATCTATCGGTCGTTTGGCATTCATCTTTTCGGTGTCATCGGTACAGCCCAATACCCCACAAAGAACAATGACACCTAAAGTAAAAATTTTATGTCTTAATTTCATATATATTGAACCCGTTACGCACTTAGGGTTTAACAAAAAGAAAGTCGTGCACGCTATTCAACAGCAGTAAATCATTGAAACTACAAACCAATATCAAATACTCAACTTTGGAACAAATTACAATAAATTCTTAAGGTTGTGGGCCACGATTTATGTAAAGAATAGAAAGTTGAAACAAACTGAATGAGCAAACCAAGAAAAAATAATGTTTATGATTGCCCTTTTCACAAGATTTTCCCTTATGGCAAATAAAAACGGAAGTAGGATACTATTTCGTTATCTGTAAATTATACGTTTTTCGACTTCAAATAAGCACCAGACAGCATGTCAATCGATTAAAGACGGAATAATCTCTTTGCATTTTCATATAACAATTTACGTTCAGTTGGTTTAGACACCAACTTACGTATCTCGGCAATATCAAGTATCCCGGAACAACTTTCGGGATCCGATCCTGTCGGATCTGCACAATCACTACCGTATAATAATTTGTCTTGGTGTTTTTCGAGGAAAACTTTGGCATGATTTTCATCCCGTTTAAGCGCATTGAGACCTGAGCCAGCTGAAAGATCCCCGTACATATTGGGATAATCGCTGAGATACCTGTCTGTAATTCCTCCCGGTGTGACAGGGTTTTTAGGATAAAGAATGGACTGATCTAAATGATTTTTATCAATATTTGCCCACCACGTTTGTGCATGGCCGATGAAATTTACCTTCGGATATTTTTCCAACATTTTATAAAAGCGTTCGAAGCCATAATTATACATTTCGTGCTGCCAGTGAATAAGTACTGGTACACTGTAGTTTTGAGCCAGTTGGTAAATCTTTTGCATCTCCGACGAATCACATGCAACTCCAAATTTTAATTCCCCAATAACCACTGCACCCAGTTTTAAATATTTCTCAATCTCATAAAGGCCATCTTTCATATCTGGAACGGCGCAAGCCCCAAAGCGGAACTCCTTCTTGTGTTGGCTTGCAAACAAGTAGCATTCTGCATTCCCCCCAGCTTCTGCCTGCAATCCATTGGCAAGGCCCTGATGTGTGGAAGGTGAATTCACGGGTCGACCAGACGGCAGAAGAATAGTAGTAGTAACCCCCAGTGCCCTTTGATGTGCGAGTAGCTGTTCATCGGTGCGTTGAAGATAGTGCGTGTGCTGATGGATATCAATTATCGGTTCTTTTTTGACACCTGCACTTTCAGTAAAGGCGTTTAGTTTTAGAGAAGTGCCCAATGCAAGCAAACCTGTACCTGCAATAAATTGACGACGAGAGAAACCTTTTTTTGATGGTGACATAAGAACGAATTTAACGGGGAGTTATTAGCACATTTTCTACTTCCTTTTTTGACCTTCTTAATTACGCAGTTACCGCTGCCCATTGAACACAATGGCCCTCGATATAAACAGGACCTTTAAATAGGATACATCCCCCGCATTTTTTTTCTGACTTTGCAGGAATATAGAGTGCGCAGTTTCCACAAGAATTATCAGGAACGGTGGATTGCTTTACATAACCTAAACTTTGGCGCTTTTTAAGTTCTCCGTCACTTAAACTGGTCAGATCATTACAGGGGTCATCAGAAATACTTGGTTTCTTGTGCCCACTTTCATTTCCTGATGATGATTCATTTGTACCACGACAGTTAAGAAAGAGTACACTTCCTAAAAGCACACTGCCACTACTAAAACATTTATTTATAAATTTTCTTCTGGAATAATCTTTACCCCCCATTTTTAAAAATTGTTTTTTACGCCACTGATTGGATACTATTGGCAATTGCTTACATCCTCTCTCAAGGAGCTCATTTTTTCTTGTTATGAATATTTGTTCCTGCTATAAAGCGGTATCCCTTCCAACCAAAAGAATCATTCATTCAGCATTTAATCTTTGTATTATTTTGGTTAAATTACTATCTGCTCCTGATTCAATAGTTTTTAACTTTTGCCCTAACCCATCTCCCAATCCCTGCGATTTTTCTAGTCCTTTGACCAACCCTTCTATACCCGCCGACTGAAATTTCGTTGCATTTGATAACGAAGGTCGAGCAAGGATGCTCACTAAATCAAAAACCTCGCTATTATCATTTCGAGCTCCGATTATATGGGCACAAGTCTCAAAAAATTTCAGTTTCCAAGGCACGGGGTCTTTAAAAAAAGAATTTTTTACTAAAATTTTTATGAGGTCAATACTAGATCCAGCTTCTGAGCTCAATACTGCAGTTCTAAACCAAGAACTTTGCCCATGTAGCTCCAATGCCTGTGCCAGTGCGATTACCGCAGTATCATCTTCAAATTGCCCCAAACTCAAAGCAGCCTGAAAAGCTACCCTTACCGAAGCGTCATTGATCATTTCCGTCAACTGGGGCAAACAACTTGGAAAACGTTCGGAAAGTATTGCGGCATTTTCCCTTACCCCGGGTGAAGGATCTTTCATTGCAGTTTTGACAGTAGCGGCGTCCAAGGCATCCATTCCTTCTAAAACATAAAGCGCATGTAATCTGAATCTTGGATTTTCATTTTCGGCAAACAAAGCGATTACTTCAGGCAATATATTTTTATCCTGACGCTCTAAAAGAAGCCTTTGCGCAGTAAGATTCCACCAGCCATTTTCATGCACCAAAGCCTTAACCAGCTCGGAAGAAGTTGCCTTAGTAAGATTAGGGTTTACCGCTTTATAGGAATCCTCATTTTTAGGTACTATTCTATAAATACGCCCATATTTATCTCCGGCGTCAAAGTCCATAGTTTCTTGCAAATCTTCAGGAATAGACATCGGGGTTTCAATATGTTGCCGATACATATCCATCATATACAGATAACCATCAGGGCCTACTGAAAAATTGGCAGGACGAAACCATGAATCGGTAGTGGCCATGAATTCTTTATCTTTTTCCTTTCCTCCACGTTTAGCCACCATAAAAGGCATACTATCAACAACAGAAAGAACATCACGGTGCACCAAGTTACCCGCAACATCTCCTGTAAAAATACTACCATAAAATGCTGTCGGCAACTTATCCCCATCATAATACGTTCCACCTGAAGCGCCCGTAAAGTGATCTCTTGCGTATTCTACCCTCTTAAGGTTATTTTCCTGAAAATTCTTATTACGCCGGTCCGTACGAACCTGTCTCCAATTAGGTGTTTCGCTTAATTGATACATAAGCGGATCGTGGTCGGAAATATTCTGTATTGCATTTTTAGCCGAAGCGGGCAGATAAGGATTTCTTTCGAGGTATCTTAAAGGCACTACGACCTCTCTAATGTGCAGGGAATTCGCGGTAAAAAACCGGTGCCCCCAATCATCTATAGCCAGACCAAATTGCCCTGGCCCCGTGCTACGTTCAAATGCATTGCGGTCAAGCCGAAAACGAAAATCAGCACCCTGAATGTTTAACCGAGGAGCATCGGGTTTCCGGCTAAAACCTATTTCACCTGCCTGCCCCGCATTATTGGCATAAATCCAGTTGTCAACACCAAAACGAAGATTGGTGATTTGTGCTTCTTCATTCTTGCTGAAAAAACCAGTAAAAAGAACCTCTTTTAGATCTGAACGGCCATCTCCATCAGTATCTTTAAAATACATAATATTAGGGGCGGCACATACAAGAAGCCCGCCCTTCCAAGGCAACACACTGGTCGCCTCCCTAAGACTGTCTGCAAATACTGTGGATGTGTCGGCCCTTCCGTCACCATCATTATCTTTCAACATAATGATTTTCCCTTTTCCTTTTACAGCATCAGGCTTGTAAGCATCTAACATGCCGACGACATAAGCATTTCCATCTCCATCAAACTGCATTGCCACCGGATCTATGACCAAGGGTTCCGATGCAAAAATTTCCGTCTTAACATTTTCGGCGAACTGAAAAGTTTTCATGGACTCTTCGGGACTAAGCGGACCCTCGTACAACGATTCTGTTTCACAAGAAGCCAAGATGCCCATTAGCACTATCAGGAAGGGTACATGAATAGCCAAGTGCTTACACAAGGAATTACATTTATTTTTGATCTGCATACTTTTTTTGACGGAACAATTTATAGTTCTTGTTTCTTCTGAATTAATTATTTGAATTGCAAAAGTTAGGCTTTAAAGTGTAAAATATTGGTGACTGCACCCGAAAATACTAAAAAAAGCGCTTTGAAAATTCAATAAGACAGGGTTTCCGTAGCAGATCAAATTCCTTTGTAGCCTTCACATATGATGTGATGTACCGCAACCCCAAGAAGTGGCATCCCAAAATTGCAAAACTTATTTATTTTCAGCAGTAGAGCAGGTAATGGCTTAAAACGGGCCACATATATCAGAAAGGTAGACATAACAGGAATCACACAAGTTGCTCGAAGTGGACTCCTAGGCAATAAAATTAATTTAGCTTTGAGTCTTTATTCTTGAGAAGCTAACACATACATATTTTACCCAAACAAAAAAAGCCGACTCCTAAAAGTCGGCTTTCCCTTTGTACAGGCGGAGAGACTCGAACTCTCACACCTTGCGGCACTAGATCCTAAGTCTAGCGTATATTTAACCAATCAATACTAAAGTCATTCATTTCCAATTGTTTACGTGATTTCTCATTTTCTTTGATATCATCTAATATCAATTGATTTCAACATTTGTTGTACCTATGTTGTACCTAGAGAAGGTAATAAAAACGTATCTTTATATCGTCTTTTAGTCCAAATGTTGTACCTGATTTGACTTTCGCAACCAAAACAGGTCAATTATGTCATCAAATGCTAAAATCGTTCTTCGTAAAAAGACCAATAAAGAAGGCTTATTCCCTCTAACAATACGTATTACAAAAAATCGTCGATCCACATATCAATATATTGGCCATTATATTGAGTTAGAAGATTGGGATGAAAAGAATATTCGTGTAAAAAAATCACACCACAATTCTGATAGTTTAAATAGTCTGCTATCACAAAAACTTTCAGAAGCTAACAAAGCACTTATTCATCTGCAATCCGAAAAAAGGGATGCCTCCGCTAATCAAATAAAAAGGGAAATTTTTAGTTCAAATAACCAGTTCACCTTTTTTGAGATTTCCCAAGAACATTTAGACGATTTGAAACAATCTGAAAAACTGAATCGGCTTTCTTGCGATAAAGCTTGGATTGGATTTATCTTTAAATTTCACAAATCAAAACAACTTACCTTTCAAGAAATTGATGAACGCTTTCTGAAAAAACTAACGGTCAATCTCAAATCAAAACATTGCCTGTCGGAAACATCAATTATGAACATTCTTGTATTAATTCGATTATTGTACAATAGGGCTGTTAAGCAAAAAATAGTAAACAAAGAACTTTATCCATTTGGTTCTGATAAAATAAAAATCAAGTTTCCGGAAACTACTAAAGTTGGACTTACAACTTTAGAAGTACAGAATATTGAATCGGTCCAAGATTTAACTTTTCGAGAAATACACACGAGAAATGTATGGCTTTTCAGCTTCAATTTTGCGGGAATGCGGGTTTCCGACGTTTTAAAAACTCGTTGGTCAGATATTTATGATAATCGCTTTCATTATAGAATGGGCAAAAACTCAAAAATATTATCCTTAAAAATTCCAGAAAAAATAATACCAATTCTAGAACAGTATATTGTAGACAAAAAAAATGAAGACGACTTCATCTTTCCAGAGCTAAAAAAAGCAGATTTAAATAATGCAAAAGATGTTTTCAATAAATTGAAAACGGCCAATAAAAAATTTAATGACTGCCTCAAATCGATAGCTAAGAAAGCCGGTATTACTAAGAAAATCACCATGCACATTGCTAGACATAGTTTTGGAAATATCGCTGGTGATACTATTCACCCCTTAATGCTTCAAAAACTATATAGACATAGCGACCTTAAAACAACTTTAAATTATCAATCAAACTTTATTCATCGAGATGCAGACTTGGCCTTGGACAGTGTTTTAAACTTTTAAAAAAGGCATACTTATTGATGTGTTTGTAAGAAAAAGCTGTCTAAAGATTGTCATTCCCCCTCAAATTCTTAAAATCATAGTTATAATTGTGACCCTCCTATATGCAGTTGAAGAATATAAATCTGCAAACATGGGAAGGAATGAAGGAAAAATTACTTTTGGCGCAAGAATTACATAGGGAATTAACTGAAATTAAAGATACTACTACTAACATTCTTGAACGCGCAAACCGTTCAATCACACTATGTCGTAATCTACTCAGAAAATTTAAAAAGGATATTTTTATTGATGGATTTCAGTCCGAAGAAGAAGAAATAGACTTTTTCAAACATATAAAGCAAATACCCTTGAGGGAACTGATTTACTTTTCTGAAATTCGTTCCTTTGAAATTCAATTTCCGAAAGCGAATAAAGAAGCCCAATGTAAATTCATCAAGAGGAAAATCAACAAGCTCAATCGATTCTTTCTTTACAACATGGATTTTGGGCAATATGTTGATTCTGGTGCAGCCCATTTTGACAAAGAATATTACACCAGAGATTTTTTGGAGAGCTACCAAATTACCACTTCAAAATTTTACTTTCAAGACCCTGATTTTTTCACACCTCGGGATATGCTCTTGGGGAAATTTAAGGCATATCACGAGTTTATTGTTTACTTGGATGCTAGATTATTTAAGCTTGAACATTCTCAAAATGGCAAAACGATAGTTGATCCAAAAAATAAACTTCATTGGCCATTCAGCAATACGGATTATGTTGAATTGCTATATGCATTATGTTTGAGAGGTTTGGGCAAACAGGACAAACAAAGCATTATGAAAGTATCCCAAAGTCTACAGCAAATAATCGACTTCAAGCCAAAGGATATTTACAAAACCTTTCAGGATATCAAAGGCCGAAAGAATAGCAGGACATTATTCTTGGACGAACTTGCCAAAACACTTCTTATAGAAATCGACAAGAGCGAAGAATGAACCTTAAATTCCTTTCTTGTATTCCCGTTTATAAAATGTTAAATAAAGACCGTACTCCGGTTCACCTCCGGTAATCCGTTTCAAGTTGTATTTCCTATTCAATTTAGGGATGTTTGGTTGCTATTTTTCAAAATTGTATCCACAAAACACATCAAAATGTATCAAATTTCAAGATGTTAAATTTTGACCGTACTACGGTCGAACTGGGGAATAAAATCCAATAATACCAATCAAATTTGTAGAACGAAAGTCAAATCAGGTCAGGGGCTATCAAATTATTTGACAGCGATGCGATAGTCCCTTTCTTTAAAACCGTTCTATTATGCCGACAAGTATTATTACTACCGACGACCTTCGAGAATTCAAAATGGAATTACTCGATGATATTAAAAATCTTCTTGCGAAGCAAGCAACAGGAAAACTAAAGAAGTACCTAAAATCTTCTGAGGTTATGGACTTGCTGCAAGTAAGTCCAGGCACATTACAAAATCTTCGTATCAACGGGACCCTACCCTACACCAAGGTTGGCGGAATAATCTATTATGATGCCGAGGAAATTCAAGATATTATGACTGCAAACCGTGTACAACACGGTCTAAATTCTTAAGCGATGAACTATATAAAGCTACTCAATGCGGCTTTTGAAAAGTTCTATTTCGATGACCGTTTGAATCCAACCCATATCAGTTTGTATATGGCCCTGTTCCAGGAATGGAACAGTAGCCGTTTTGCAGAAGAATTCTACGTGAACCGCAGGGATTTAATGCTTGCTTCGAAGATAGGCTCTAAATCTACCTACCATAGATGTGTTACAGAACTTGATTCTTGGAACTATCTCTTTTACTTTCCCTCCAAAAATCCCTATAAAGGCAGCAAAATAAAGATGGCCATTATCGAGACAAGTGATGAGACGGTTACGGGACGGTACAATCCCATATTAGAACATCTTGCGGAACGGTATCATCCCAAACGTGAACCGGTAACGGGACAGCACCGTCCCATAAATGGACAAGTAGTGGACCCGCACCGTCCCACCAGTGGACAAGCATTGGTATCTACTATAAACAATACCAAACAAGTAAACAATATAAAACAGCCAAAGGGCAGGCAGGCCGTTTTTAATTTTTTTTTTGAAAAAGGTTTTAATGCTGCTGAAGGAAAAAAATTCTTTGAGCATTATGAAACCCGTAATTGGCAAACTAGCGATGGGAAAGAAATTCGTGATTGGCGTGCCTTAGCCCTCAACTGGATGGATAGAACCGTGCTTTTCGATGAAGAAAACAAACCAAATAAAAAACAAGCATCCCAAATCAAGGACAACTTGCGAACCACTAAAAATAAAGACTATGGACAACCCCTCTAAAATCACCGAAGGTGGCGTAGAATATTCACTCGGAAAATTTGATGGCAAAAGCGTCCTGTACGATTTTGACCAAATACTGATTTATCTGAATGCCAAAGGAAAATCGCTCTTTGGTAAGGAATTCAGAATCTATGATGAAGACACAATAATCATCCGCAAACTATGCCACTATTACATCAAGGATAAAGAGAATTGTCAAAAGAACGATATTGACCCTGAAAAGGGCATTCTACTTTCTGGACCAGTAGGCTGCGGAAAAACCACTTTGATGAAACTACTACGACATATCGTCCCACAGCAAAGACCTTACGAAATGATCCCTTGCAGGAACGTTGCCTTCAGTTTTAACCACCTCGGTTTTAAAACCATTGAAGACTATGGGAACACTAAATTTTTCTGTTTCGATGATCTGGGCATTGAACCTACGGGTAGATTCTATGGTAAGGATTTGAACGTAATGGGTGAAGTCCTCTTATCTCGATACGAACTGTATCTTCAGACCAAATATAAAATTAAAACGCACGCTACTACAAATCTCAATGCTGAAGAACTAGAAGAGCGTTATGGGAACCGTGTGCGCAGCAGAATGCGCAAATTGTTCAATCTGATTGCCTTTGATAAGGGAGCTGGGGATAAGCGGTAGTAGTTCAACTTCTGAAAGATTTATATAACAAAATCACTTCTGAAATAAAATGTTCAATAATTGCCTTAAGACTTTTGGTTAGTACTAAAAACATAGCTTTCATAGTTTCAATATTTTTGAATAATTAATAAAATTGATAATGCCGACAATCGTATGTTAGAGAGATTTGAAAAATAATTGTTTTCATCTCGATTACTCAAAAAACCCAATTCCAAAAGCACAGCTGGAAAATAATCTAAAGTTTCTCGTAATACCTGAAAATTTCCAAATTTCACACCTCTACTTTCAAATCCTAACTGCCTTTTGAACGAAGCTTGCAACTCAAAAGCCAACCAAGTGGTTTCTTTTGAATGTTGTGATATAGTATTTGCCACATACATTTCAATGCCTCTAGCATTCGGATTTTCCGAATGATTACAATGCAAGGAAATAAATATATCTGCTTTTAGAGCCTTGGCCAACTTGGTTCTATCCGATAACGAAATAAGTGTGTCACTATATCTCGTCAAGTAAATGTCAAATGGCGTTTTAGATTGTTTGTTTGAGCTCAAAATTTCCAAAGCAATGTCCAATACAACATCCTTTTCCTGCATGCCATTTATTCCGATGGCACCGGAATCTTTTCCTCCATGTCCAACATCAATTACAATTCGTTTTTGAACACTCGCATGCTGTCCTAAAATGACACACATTTTCAAGAGCAAAAAGACAAAACTGACGTTTTTGAGCACTTTTTTCATTTCTATTTTTCAGATTATTAACAACTTGGTCTTAAAATTTCATAGAATTTGATGCAAAATAATAGCAACTGAATTCAATTGAATACAAATAATATTTTATTCACAAATATTTGATTATCAATATATTATAACCAAATATATGTAAATTTCCAATCACGAAAACGAATCAAAAATCAAAACTTTTCTGTTATGAAAAAATCAATCTATTTGGCAACATTTCTTTCGCTTCTATCCACTTCGCTTTTTGCTCAAATTGGTGGCATTGAAGATTCTGTAAATGATGTTTCTGATACCATTAGAACAATTTTCCCCATCATTTTAGGGGTCATATTCCTTATAGGTTTCCTATTTAACGCAGGACACTTCTTTGGGGAAAACGCTGACCTTAAAAAAGGAATTACAAGGGTACTGGTGTTCGTTTTAATTGCCGGTGCTGTCGTTGGAATCTTTACTTACCTGATCGGAATCGTAGTCTAGCCCTCAAAGAGGGGTTTAATTTCCAAGCACTATGAAAAAATTCGAGGTCTATAAAAATATTAGGAAGCGGGCAGTCATATTTGGCCTGCCCATTTCTCTATTTTCTTTAATGATGGTTTCCATTCTTGCCTCGCTGTTGCTCATCATATTCTCTTTCAGCTTTGTACTGATTATCGCCATACTGATTTTAAATGCTGGATTATATATCGCATTAACAGGAATAAACCAAAACCCACAACTTTTTCAGATGACCAAGGCCTTCCCAAAAATCATAAGTAACAAAAGAAATTCAGGATTTGATTATGAACAAGATTAACCTTTCGGCATATCAACCAATTGCAGATATTCAGGACAATATCGTGTTTGCCAATAATGGCAATGTGGTCTTGTGCTATGAAGGTAACCTACCTGAAATCTATTCCCTTTCGGCATCCGATTTTGAGGATATGCACGGTGCCTGGTTTCAAGCTTTGAAATCCTTGCCTTTCGGAACTGTGGTTCACAAACAGGATATCTACTTGAAGAAGTCTTATTCTTCAGAACAGCTTCCGAATAAAACCTTTTTAGAAAAAGCCACACACGAGCATTTCAAAGGTCGCGGACATATTGAGCACAAGTGCTATTTGTTCTTCATTTTGACTAAAAATAAGGCGCTCAACAATCCAAAATATGTCAATCCCTTCCGTAAGGTTTCCAAGGGAATTGTTCAGGATCTGGATGATAACATAAAGAGCTTCGCCAACTCGGTAAACGACTCGGTTTCTTTTATAAACAATAGTCGAAAAATGGCATTCCTTCCCCTGACCACTGAAGAGATTCAGACGCTGACAAGTGCCTATTTTAATGGCTTCAACGAAGGCTTTGACACCGACATTATACTAGACAAAAAAAGCGTCAATATTGGCGAAAATCATTTTGATGCCCTGGCCATCAATAGCGAACTGTGCTTTGGCGAAAGTGTACAGAGTAGCAAGACCAATGAGAAATTCACATCTGACGATTTTGTGTTTCATCAAGGGTTTATTGATGGTCTAGGGCTTACGCTTAATGAAAATCATATTGTTAATCAGATTCTATATCTAGACGACAAACAAAAGTGGCGAAAGCTGCTTGACAAAAAAATAGAGGAACTTAACAAGAGTTCCAATTTCGGTTCACAGAATAAAGTGGTACTTGGAAAAATTCAACACATCCTTGACCAAATCAATGCAGACGATAATGCTCGCATTGTTCGTGGTCATCTCAATATTATCTATTGGTCAAAAGATGCTAAAGAGTTGGATAAAATAACCTCAAAGATTAAAACCGAATTTAAAGAACTGGACATAATCCCCTACTATCCACGAGGCGAAGAACGCAAGAATTATATACTGAATAGTTACTGCTGCTTTTCTTCCAACTTTTCAAATAACGATTTATACGTTACTGATTTGAAACACGCACTTTGCTTGTTTATTAATAACACCAATTACAAATCGGATGCTACCGGAATCATCTTTAATGACCGTGAACATAATATTCCAGTTTTAAAAGATGTTTGGGACGAACGGAAGAAACGCATAAAAGCACGGAATTTTGCCATTTTCGCTCCTACAGGCGAAGGGAAATCATTTTTGGCCAATAATATTCTACGTCAATATTTTGAAAGTGGCGTTCGCTTGGTCATTATTGATTTAGGTGGCTCGTATACTAAATTTGCGAAGCTATATCCTGAACAATACACCGTACTACGATACGAAAGCGGAAAGAACTTAGGTATTAATCCATTTTACATCAGCGATGTAAATGACCTGACACCGGAACGTCTTGAAGATTTATCAGTATTTCTCTTTGAACTGTTTGCTTCGGATTTAAAAGTGACTAAGGCACAATCGGTTTCCGTCAAGAAAATACTTCTGCACTATTACGATAGCACTTCCAACAATCATTCTTTGGAAGGCTTCTACAGCTTTATAGAAAGGAATCAAGAGGATCTTCTTGATAACCTAAAAATCCATCCCGACTATTTCAATGTCACTAGTTTTTTGCACGTAATGTCAGAATACGTCGGCGATGGTCTATATAGTTTTCTATTTGAAGTCAGCGAAGACCAGACTTATAAAATTGAGGACAAACGTTTGATCGTTTTTGAGTTGGATGAAGTTAAGGATAACAAGGAAATTCTATCCGTAATGCTGAAGCTGATAAAATCGGCTATCCAAAGAACCATATGGAAGAACCGTGCTGAAAAAGGTATTATACTTTTTGATGAGTTTGCTAAGCAATTGAAGTTTGAAAATGTATTGGAAAGCGTAGAATTCTATTATCAAGCCATACGTAAACAGAACGGAGCAATTGGGATTATACTGCAATCCATCAATCAGCTTCCGAATAATTCAACGTCAGCGAGCATATTGGAAAACACTCAGGTCATCTATAGCCTTAACAACGAAAAGGGATATGATGAATTGGTCAAACGTCTTAACCTTTCGACCCACGACCTAAACCAATTAAAGTCTATCAAGAACAATCTTTCCGGACCACGGAAGTACACTGAAATGTTTATCAAAATAGGAAAGGAAAGCAACATCTTCCGACTCGAAGTTCCTAAAAAAGTCTATGCAGCTTATCTAACGGACGGAACGGAAAACGAAGAAATAATGAAGCTCTACGATGAGCATCAGGATATGGAAAAAGCAATAATTCAATTCACATCTAAAACATAATAGTATGAAGACAAAAATTAAAACAATCATGTTCGGGCTAATCTTAACGGTTACCATCTTATTGCCTGGCGGTGCTACCGCCCAGGGAATGCCTACTTATGACAATACCAATTTTATCAGTTTGGTAAAACAACTGATAGAATCAGGAAAGCAAACCGCTAACATCATAAAGACCGTACAGTTCTTAAAAACACAAAAAGAGAACATTGAAAAAGTCAATAATGTGGTTAGACAATTAAAAGCTGTCCGTGAAATTGGACGCAACAATCAACGCCTTATCCAAATGATGCAAAATGATTTAAGAGATATCCTTGATAGCCCATATATCAAACCAGATGAAGTTTCAAGAGTTTCGGAATCCTTCACTGCTATTGTTGAGAATTCCTTGGACACAATGGATTTTATAGATGAAATTCTATCAAGCGATTACCTAAAAATGAGCGATGCCGAACGCGCAGAAATTTTGAAAGAAAAAGAATTGGAATCGAAAGAAATGGTTTCCAATATCAAAACTAAAACTAGACGTTACAAGGACATCATTTCCTTTAGAAAAATGCAGGATAAAATCAATAACCGTGAAATAAATTATTAAAAAATGACAGCGACCATTCTTTTAGGAATAGGACTGGAATATATCGATACGGTTTTCCAGACCATACAGAACAGCAGTTTCTCGCAATACACCATTGCAGGAATGAAAACGCTTGCTGTCCTATTTTTTTTGGTCAATATTCTTAAAAAGTATAATGAAGGTATCGCTGATAAAGATGGTTACACTTGGGGACTAAGCCCTGGAGACCTAGCCAAGAATTTTGCAATAGTAATTCTTGTCATTTTTTCGACGCAAGTACTAGGCTTCTTTGATAGCATACTTGTTTCCATAGAAGCACAATATCGTGGTACAGCACCAGCATTGTTGCCATTGCAGATGCAGGACATTCCCATTGAAGAAGACGTAAGTATAATTGAAGTTGCACAAGCAGCAATGACACTCTTATATGAAGCCTTAATAACACCACTTTATGGTTTTAAAATATTTGCTTTCATTATTAGTCTCTTTCTTTGGATTTTGGATTTATTTATCTATCCACTATTTCTTGCAGAACGTTATTTTTTATTAGGAATAATGCAAGCCTTTTTTCCATTGGTCATAAGTCTAGCAGTTTTTGAAAAATTCCGTTCACTCGCCTACACGTTTTTCAAATTGTACGCAGCTGTTTATATGCTTGTACCTGCATTCTTTTTAGTCAATGTATTTGTAAACGCACTATACACAGAAATAAACACAAATTTCTGGACGAATCTGTTTGGAACAGATGTGGGGCAAAGCTTTTTCGCACCAGTTGTACAATTAGGTTCGGTAGGTTTTATTGTCTTCCTAAAATTCAAGCTATATAGACGTGCCACATCTTTCACCCTCAGATTATTTACTGCCTAAGGCAGATTAAAAATGCAACTATGAAAACACCCTATAAAAATATTTATAATGTCCTAAAATTAAATCGATTCATCGTTTTGGCGGTTGTTGTTTGTGGTTTAGTATCCAGTACCTTTTCGGTTTGGATGGCATTCACTACCAATAAAAATGCACTCAATAGTGCGTTTGCCATTAATACGGATGGCAGCATTATTCCGCTAAAACTTGTTACTCAAAAAGAGAATTTTAAGGTCGAAGCGCTGGCGCATTTAGATCTGTTCCACAACTACTTCTATAACATTGATGCCAGCAATTACGAACGCAATTTGGAAAAAGCACTTTGGCTGGGCAATAGTACAATTGATAATCTATACCGACAGAAAAAAGCGGATGGTGTTTATAATCGGCTATTACAATATTCATTGGTTCAAAAAGTCTTGAGTATCAATTCAAAAGTTATAGAGAATAAGAACTCTTACAGTTTTACAACTACAACCATATTTGAAATAAATAGAGGCTCTATTGTCGATACCTATGAACTAGTTTCAACCGGAAACCTAATTATGGTTGACCGAAACTTCCCAAACAATCCGCACGGATTATTGATTACCGATTACTTCGAGAACACTTTGAAAAAACTAAATGATGAAAGTTGAAAGCCCATAATGGGCATTTAAAAACCACTATTATGAAGATTGAAAAGAACAAAATAGTATTTGCAGCAGTATTGGCTGTGATTTTCATATTCCTGATTTCATATTCCGTGATGGTAATGGGCGATGATGAAAGTGAAAATGAAAACCTTGAACAGACACTCATACCCGATTTAGAGGAAAATCAAAAGGAATATGATTCTAGATTGGATGCCATAAATGATTTGAAAGAAGTGCGTGAGAATAACGCACCTAGCATTTATGATGAAAAACTGATTGATTCCTTGGGCTTTTATGACCCAGACCTTCCGGAACGGGAAAAAGAACGTATTGTAGATAGTATTTATGATGCTGGAAAAATCAAATACTCTGAAAAGAAGTACAGAAACCTTGGACAAAAGAAAGTTACTCAAAATAATATCGAGCAAATTGATTCTGCTGAAATAAGGCGAGAACAAAAAATTGAAACCAAAGAATTGGGTCTGGAACATCAACTATTCTTTGCAGCTTCGCCTAAACCTAATACATTTTCTAGTATTGGTAACACAGATGAAAGTATCTATGCAGTAGTCGATGGCGACCAAATCGTAACGGCAAATACTAGATTAAGAATGCGCCTTACTAAATCGGAAACTATCAATGGCAAGCTAATACCAAAGAATGCAACAGTTTTTGGGTTTATTAGTTTTAAACCAAATCGAGCACTCATTGAAATCGAAAATATCAATCATCATCCTACAAAGCTCAAAGCATTCGATTTACAAGATGGCAGCGAAGGTATTTATATAGAGAACAATTTTAGAGCAGAAGCCACCACAGAACTACTGGACGACATTATAGGAGACATTAATATACCGTCTGTTCCGCAGGTAGGCGGAATTACGCAAGTGCTTAGACGCGGCAATCGGAACGTAAAAGTAACGGTATTGAACAATTACAAATTAATTCTAAAAGCCGATAATCGGCACTAATTATTCACTCTTATGAAAAAGTATATTCTTATTTCGACGCTTATTATTTTCGCCTTTGCACCTCCACATTGCTCGGCACAGACCACAAATCAACTCCTTGACACCATTTATGCCAATGACACCAAGAATGTGGCACTATTCTTCCCAGAACCCATACGGCAAGGGGTTACTGGCGCAGATAATTTTGTCTTTACCTACAATCGTGAAAAAGAACAGTATTTCGGACTGCTACAGGCCACACCTGGGGTAGAAAGCAATCTATTGGTCATCAATGGAGACGGATTTGTTTTTTCCTATATCCTCCGCTATAAAAAACAGCTGTCAAAACTCAATTACTTTATTCCCTTGACCAACAGCATCGGTAACGAAAGACCTATAGTACAAGATTCGGTTCGTTCCCAATCCCTTGATATCGTTAAGACAAAATACGACTACCGAAAATTCTGCAGCGCCCTTTTAAAACGAAAGCCACAAAACAGTATCCTTAAAAGACGGAACGAGGGGATTGTATTAAGCGTGGAACGTATCGTCTTTGATAGGGCGGCCCTTTACTTTGTTCTAGAGATCAAGAACAATTCCACCTTGGATTATGATATGAATTTCTTGGAACTTTTTATCGAAACCCGACAGAAAGGAAAAAAGAAATCGGCACAACGGCTGTTTCAAAAACCGCTTTACACCTACAACCTGCCTTCAAAAATTCCAAAAAACGAAACGGTGCGTTTTGTTTATGTCCTGCCCAAATTCTCGCTTTCAAACGACCGAAGGGTGGTTATGGAACTGTACGAAGAAAACGGGGAGCGATCCGTTGAACTGAAGATACCACATCGGTTTATCAATAATCCTGATTAATGGGAACCTTAAATGACAGGAATACAACAAGAACATAAAAACCTTAAACTTTTAAATAATGGCACTGAACAATTTTTACAGAATAAATCTGCCCTATGGCA
The DNA here is from genome assembly GCF_963975415.1 of uncultured Kriegella sp. Taxonomy (NCBI): domain Bacteria; kingdom Pseudomonadati; phylum Bacteroidota; class Flavobacteriia; order Flavobacteriales; family Flavobacteriaceae; genus Kriegella; species uncultured Kriegella sp. The sequence continues at coordinate 14,671 of NZ_CAXBGN010000013.1, read as the reverse complement.
TTAAAAGAAACCGTAACGGGCATTGGGCCGCATTTAATAGAGAATATAAACCTTTAGGAAATAACGACCCTTTTGAACATATTGGCCAGGAAGAATTTATCCATATCAATTATGGGAAACTTTCCGATAGATTTTCAATGGATTTAGCTGATGACCCTACCGCTATTCAGATGGATGAAAACAATATCATCACAAAAGTATTTTTATATGATGATGCCACGAATCCATCAAACCATCTAAAAAATTAAACTGAGCTTTGGGAAAGGTACTTCAATAAACTTAGACTTTTATCAAGGCAAAAGTGTGATTCGAGTATTTGAAATGTATCCTTTATTTGAATTCTAAAAATATCTATGCTATTTAACAACTTCCCTTAATCAAATAACATTTTAGAGCTAGATACTCGTAAAAGTTATATGTATTCTTCAATTTGCCGACAAACGTAAAATGATTTTTGAAATTGCGTAATTGTATATTCTGAAATATACTTAAAGAATCTTGAAATATTACGTTTAGCAATTTATTTTGATTTTCTCGTCTGTAAAAATTCAAGAAAATTTTTCCTATAGTCAGAGGGCGATTTACCATACTCTTCCTTGAAAATTTTTGAGAGATAACTTTTACTGGACAAACCGGACATATCTGCAATTTCAGACATGGAGTATTCTGTATTTAACACAAAGTCCTTGATTAAATCTAAACGAACTTTCTGTATGTATTTGTTGACCGTGGTCCCATATAAATTTTGAAATCCTTCTTGTAATTTATTCTGACTCAGACCTACATCACCGGCAATATCGGAAATATTGTTGAGTTCTGAAATATGTATTTTTATCAAATACGCTGCCATCTCGACTTGTTTTATTTCGGTTCTTCGAAGAATACTTCTTTTGGAAGAATCAAAAGAATCATCTTCATATTGCAGAATTTGCTCGGTTAACATCTGAAAGGCTTTCCCTTCCAAGAAAAGTTTTTTAATAAAATCCTTACCTTCAAACGATTGCATTTCCCTAAAAAGATCGGCTAATTTTAAACTATAATATCCTTCATGATAAAATAATTTTTCTGCTTTTATATCATTGAAAAGATTTTGCAAATCAATATTCATGGTAATCAATTCGCATTTTATCTTTTTCTGAAAAACATTGCGGGTGATTTCCAAACTATTGATAACAGTCTTCATGTGGGCTTGAAACGTTAAAATATGACCACTATGAAAATCACTTGAAACGATAGCTTCTTGATATTGGTCAATTTCATGTACTTCTTCCGAGCCTTCAAAACGATGTCTCAATTGACCCTCCAGACAATATAGAAATTTGACCGGATGAACTTCTTTCACGGTGAATTGCAACTCAACATCTTGGTTGAATAGGCAATCATATTGTAAAATTCCCATTCCTCCATCGAAATTCACTCCTTTAATATTACCTTTTCCAATTTCAGAAGGAATATTTAAAAAGTATTCGCCACAACTCACACTAAATGTGGTATTGAAGGCCTTGGAAATATCGGACATAACTTCCCCGATGGGGAGGGAATTAACTTCTATTGCTATCATGTTATATTTTGAAGTAACAACCAAAAATAACTATTTTAGAATAGGCCAAATCAAAATTCTCAATTCTGTCAAAAAAATCAATCGATACGAATATCTAATAATTAAAATATGGGCCAACGTAGAATTTTTTCGTCAACTTAAAATTAATTATCTCCAATTTAAATTTTACAACTGGGGCGAGCTGATCAAAAATTTAATTCTTGTCCAAAAAAGCCTCGCGGTAACATTGGCAGGCTCAATCAAATCTCCTAATAATAGGAGGTTTCTCTTAAATTGCTCGAATTCTTGGTCATTGGTGTTATTTTCATCTATCGGATAATAGGCCATTCCCCAATTGGAAAAATCCCTTTTTTGGATTTTTTCGGTGGAGAACATATAGATATTTTTATGCCTAGAATCTTTTCTTATTATTTCATAAAGTCTCCAGATAATATCTTCCTCCCCTTCCAATACCTGAACAAAACCACCCATATAATAAATGAGACACCCAGTTACAGCCAATTTCATATTGTTAGAACGTGCAGTTGCCAAAAGTCCATCCATTTCTTTGGCGCTTAATATTCTTTCTGCGACCGATTCATATGTCAGGGTAAATAACATAAATAAAGTTTGAAATACAAATTTCAGTTAATCGTTAAGCGAATGCTAACAAATTCAAATTTATTAGTAACAATAATAAAATATTCCCGTGTCAAGTAAAATGAAATAATAGTCGCTCAACAAAGCATTAATCGTTATTGTCTCTTGCAAATAAAAATTATTGGATGGATTATTTTGAGTATGAAATCTTGCTTAACTACATTAACTTATAATGAATCTTATGTATCTTCTATGCATCTCCAGACGTTTAATAATCGGGCATTGAATAAAATTTTCCATAATTATTAATATATCAGTCAAATCTATCGACTAATGATAAGTTTGTAATTCTACTTCGAGCTGATGAAAGTAGTCAGCCAAGTTTTATACGGAATTCTTTATAGTCAATCTTGTTTTTTATAATGTTAAAACACGGAAATACAATTTATATATTGTGTCAAAATAGATTAGACAATGCTTGGACGTAATATATTGCTTAAGATAAATGTTGAAGACTTTTGTAAAGCAATAGAATTTTATACAAAAAAATTGAATTTTATTTTGGTGGAGGATTTTATCCAAGCTGATACAGAAAATAGATGGGTCATAATCTCACCGCCAAATTCTGTACAGATTGGAATAGTTTTAGTCAAGAAAAAAAAGATATACCTAGAAAAACGGAATGATGCAGGTAATGGGCAAAATACTTGTTTATGTTTGGATACACTTGACTTTTGGGAAGATTATAATAGAATGTTATTAGCGGAAATTGAGTTTGTCAAATCACCACAATTTTGCGATTTTGGTATAGTAGCATCTTTCAGTGACTTGGATGGTAATTATTGGAATTTATTACAGAATAACAACAAAGATAGCACTATTAATTGCTGATTATTTTAGGCTAAAAAGCCTCATCGGATAAATCTAAAAAAAAATCGTTTTGATTTGCAACAGTTGAATTTTAAGCCAACTACTAGTTTGGTCTTATACTCGAAAAAGGGACTCGCCCAAACGTCTTTTAATCGAATTTGTTCTTTCTTCATATTGACCGTCATGATTAACGACATGGTGTCCTTACTTATCCTTTATTTGAACTTTGGTATTAAACTTCCTTCCTTAAATGTTTTATATAGTTATTCGAAAGCCCCTTTATTTGTTCAGCTGCAACTGGATTTGCAGAATTAGCTTTAAAATTTAGATTTCTTAAGTCTAGTCCAGATTTATAGACTAGCCATTTAGCTGCGGCTAATCCGTTTGGGGCAACTTGGCCATCTTCACCTAATTCAAGTTCATTGTCGAAATTTATATAACTTGGAAGTTCATTTTCTACTATGTATCCAACAAACTCATGATAAGTGCTAACAATATCGAACTCGCGTTCCGCTGTTTAATCATATACAATTTCAATAGTTCTTTCATCATCTAAGAATAACTTCTTTAATTTTTATAACTTTTATTTATACTCTTGAAATTACGACATGATGTCCTAACTAATTGTTTAATTGGATTTGTGAGTTAGCACGAAATATGAATGCCATTGCAAATCCTTAAAATTAAAAAGAGTTATTAAATTGAAAACAAGGTTTTACACAACGAACTCATTCAGCGTGGTCCTAAGCTGAACTACCATTTTTCTAAATGATAACTCTTTGGTCAAAAACTGGGATGCACCTAATCTATTTACCCTATCCCTATCATTTCCTGACCTAGAGGTCGAATAAACGATAACAGGGATCTTAGATAAGCTCGAATGTTTCCTTATCTCCGACAGGCATTCATAACCGTTCATTACCGGCATATTCAAATCTAAAAAAATTAGTTTCGGAATAATATCTTCAGAAACATCATTCAACATTTGTTCCATAAAATTTGCACCGTTCTCAAAAAGTCTTAAATCAGCACCGGGAAAAATTTGATTTATCGCTTCTACAAAGAATAGTCTATCATCTTCATCATCATCAATATATGCTAAGGGACTAATTGCTATAGATTTTTCCATTACTTATTCCAAAGGGGAAGTTTTCCTTCAGGTATCAAATGTATTAACGATCGGAAGGAGTAGATAACACTTTTGACATTTGTTCTAACGTTTTAGAAAATCGAGCAATAGGATTGCCGGTATAATCGACCAGTTTTCAGAACTGTAAAGATAACAGAGGGGCTTTTGACCTATCCTGGCTATTAGTGGTCGCTTATGAAACTAAAAATTACAGAGGCATTATCAAATGCCAAGAAATTTTTCCTGCAAAGAATGTTGGGCCCTTTGCCATGCCTATAATAATCCTAGCGATTTTATCGTTTTCAAGAATTTATATTTGACTCGAAACCTAATTATGAAACCACATCATCTGCCCCATAATCATTTTAGAGCGTGCCCATAATGATTTGCAACTATTAAATAAATGTTATAAACGATACTAGACATATAAATCTCTAAGAAAAAATAATCGATAACATCGTTTAATTAGACTTTACAAATTACGACACGGTGTCCTAACTCAATCTTTATTTGAACTTTAAGCCATGATACCGTGTTCAATTCTTCCTAAAGCATACATAACCTTCTGTACGCCTCTTGCACTCTTTAAAAGTGATTCAGGGGTTATCCCGCCCAAGGCTTTTGACTTTGTCTTTAACCACTTTTCAAAGTTAGTTTTATCCTCGAAAACTGATTCGCCGTATTCCTTTAATCGAATTTGTTCTTTCTTTAAGTTTTCCATTCTTTAATTTGATGGTTATGATTAACGACGTGGTGTCCTAACTTATCCTTTATTTGAACTTTAATGAACTGGACTAGGGCTTTTCATAGGAGCCGTTGTTATGCAAAGTTATCTAATAATCCCTTTTCTAGCCCAAGATGGCCTAATTGAAATTATGTATTGTTTTTCTTCATCAGTTGGATTCTTTGGTAAATCTACATGATGTGGTCGAATATATTTCTCAGTATACTTACCCATGGAAAGAGCTGCAAATCTTCCAGAAACTATTGCGCTATCACCAAATTGTCTGTTCATTCTAAGAAGCCCTGCATCCATTAGGCCACCTACAACAGGATCATCATATGGCATTTCAATTGATCTTTGGCCACAAATCATAAATTCGCGAAATATTGCTTTTTCATGATCGTCTAATTCAGAAATTCTTTTTCTAAGTTTTCCTTTTGCCTGGAAAAAATGCCACTCGAAATTTATCTTTTTTCCAATCCAGATAAAAACATTTAAAAGAGTTAATCCAGCAGAAATTGCAAACACTAATCCAATAATGGGCCCATATGTATTTTTAATTGAATCTAATTGAATTTTTTCTAATAACAATTCATTTGCAAAAAGTATGAAGCCTGTAACTAAGGCAAATAAGACGAAGAATTTTGCTGGTAATTTAGATAAGTCAAATAATCCCTTAAACAGGTCCATATTGCTGTATTAATTTTTCATAACGGTTTTGTATATGAAAAGTGCGATTATTGAATGCACAAATCTTTCAGCCGTGATTGTTTTTTAAAAATAGGGGAGAACTCAAAGATAGCCAAATCTTGAGCATTTTTTATATACGTCTTAAGTTTGATTCTCAGTAAATTGTTGCTATAACTAGAAAGAACAAAAGAGAGAATTAAGGTTAGTATACACGGTGAAGCTTTAGACTTCGACAACATTGATAATCCTCTCTCTTTTACTACTTAAATCACGTTCAGTTCTGTGAGACCTTAGATCTCGTTTTCAAGTTGTTGTGAGCAGAAGTAGCCGGTCCTTTCATAAATCATTTCTTATGAATAAATATAAAGAAACTTTTGGAGTTGACATCAGTAAAGATGTTTTTGATGTACATGGTAGTAACAAAGGTCACGACCAGTATAAGAACGATGAAATTGGATTTAAGAAATTCCTTAAGGAATTACCCAAAAGTTCATTGGTCGTTATGGAAGCTACCGGATATTATCATTACAGACTTGCACAGTTTCTTTACAAGAATGGAGTAGTAGTTTCAGTAGTAAACCCATTATCGATAAAGCGATTCATTCAAATGAAACTTGCAAAGGTAAAAACGGACAAGAGCGATGCCAAGGCTATATGTGAATACGCCCTGATCAACGAGGTTCCTGTTTACAATGCCTTGACGGATACCTAGAGCGAATGTTTACAGTTGTTCCGGTTATTGGATACCTATTTAAAACAACGTACGGCAACCAAGAACAAGATACATGGGGAAGCTGTTTTAGGTATACCCTCAAAGTTTGTTTATCGTTCCTTGATACGTAACAAGAAACAGCTCAATAAAGAGGTAGTCGCTATCGAATCAAAGATTCTATCATTGGTGAAAGAGGATCAACAGGAGCAATTGACTTTATTGATGTCAATACCTGGTATAGGTCAAAAGACTGCATTGTTCCTAATAGTGGTCACCGATGGTTTTAACAAGTTCGAAACGGCATCACAGCTTTGTAGTTATGTAGGTATAACCCCAACGATACGTGAGTCGGGGAGCAGTGTAAGAGGTCGAGCGCGAATAAGTAAGGTCGGCAATAGAAAGCTTCGTAATCTATTGTTTCTATGTTCTTTCAATGCCTGTAAACATAACAAGGCATGCAGAGAGGTATATGAGCGAATCGTGAACAAGGGGAAGAGCAAGAAATTGGCATTGATAGCAGTTGCCAACAAACTACTGAAACAGTCCTTTGCTATCGCAAAATCTGGCAGACCATATGATGAAACCTACGTTTCTGTATTGCCTAGATAAATAGCGGATTAATTGAATAAAAAAAGCTCAAGAATCTGATTTTAGAATCCATGAGCCTAGAATAATATTGTCTCAGATTAAAGAAGAATTTGTTTGTTTTTTACCTCAGTTCTTTGTTATGTGCATACTGGATTCAATAGTAATGCTTTTCTGAAAATCGTCCATGCCATAGTAATAAATATCCATTCCACAGTCCTTTGTTTCACCCCAAATTTGCACTGTAACAAAAAAACAAGAAAAATGAAAACTACAATTCCATTAAAATTAGTACTCCTAGTTTTTTTACTAGGATTTACAACTCAATCATTTTCAAAAACTAAAAACACAAACATTATGAACAGTACAAAAAATGAAACAATCGGATTATTAGTAATTATGAAAGCAAAACCAGGAAAAGAGCAAGACGTTAAAAACTTTTTGCTTGGTGGATTAGCACTAGTCAATCAAGAACCTCAAACAGTATCTTGGTTTGCCTTTCAGATAGACAGTAAAACTTTTGGTATCTATGATACCTTTGAAGTAGAAGAAGGTAGGCAAGCTCATTTAACAGGCGAAGTTGCAAAGGCATTATTAGCAAATGCAGGTGATTTATTAGAGAACTTTGATCCTAGCACAGATATTCAAGCAATAGATGTATTAGCATCTAATCATAAATCCGGATTGCAAAACAAGGGCTTACTTGTTATTATGAAATCTAAAGAAGCAAAGGCTAAAGATGTAGAAAACTTCCTTAATGTCGGCAAGCAATTAGTTGGTGATGAACCAAAAACTTTATCTTGGTATGCTATAAAAATAGATGCTACTACATATGCAATCTTTGATACTTTTGCAGATGATTCTGGTAGAGATGCACATTTAACAGGAAAAGTTGCAGCTGCACTTATGGAAAATGCGCCTGTTCTTTTAGATGGTTTTGAAGCATCAGCAATTCAAAAAATAGATATTATAGCTTCCAAATAATTTATATCTTTAGAAAAGAGTGTAAAGCACTCCTTTCTTTTTATATGTAATATTAAATAAAGAAATATATTCTTATGGCTCAAATTATTATAGATAAACAAAATGGTGAATTAGCCTTTAGACTAGAAAGGTTTGAAAATCTTAATCAATTTGATCATTTACAAAGAAAACATTATTATTCTATTATTTTACTTAACGCAAGCAACTATAAGTTAAGTGTAGACCTTTCTAATTATGAACTGCAAGGTTATCAAATGATTTGCTTGTCGCCTTATCAACCATTTATGCTTTCTTCTGAAGAACCTTGTCAAGGCTGGTTATTAAATTTTCACCCTGACTTTTTTTGTACATATCGTCATCAAAATGAAATTGAAACAGAAGGCGTTCTTTTTAATAACTTTTATGGATTACCACATTTTCAAATTTCTGAAGAAGGGCTGTTTTTTAATCTCATAGACCAAATTTCTAAAGAGATGGATAGAGATTCTATTGCTCAACATGAAGTTCTTGTGGCTTTTTTAAAGGTATTTTTGATAGAAGCAGTAAGACAGAAAAAACAATTCGATAAAGAGATAGTTCCAAAATTTTCTGATGGTCAATCAGAAATCCTACAAAATTTAGTAGATTCTATTGAGAAAAATTATTGTGAATTACATTCTCCGAAAGATTATGCAGATGTTTTGTGTGTTAGTACAAAAACATTGGCAGGGATTGTAAAAAAGTATTTAAAGCAAACACCTAGCGATTTAATTTCTAATAGAATTGTTATAGCGGCTAAACGAGAACTATATTTAACATCAAAACCTTTGAAACAGATTGCAGCTGGACTTGGCTATTATGATGAATTTTATTTTAGTCGATTTTTTAAGAGAAAAGTAGGTGTTTCTCCAGATAATTACAGAAGGACAGTAGGTTTCGCCAAACTAGAAAGGCTATAATTATCATGTGGTCTTAAGTTGCACATAACGGTTAGTATATGAAAAGTAGGCAATTTCGAAGCACTGAACTTTCGGCTAAGCACAAAGTTTGATACGAGCCAAAACCTTTGATTTTACTACTATTTCGCCTATTTTTTATATACATTGTTAGCTGCAGTTTTTCTAGTCAAACTCCCACCTTACAAATGGACCAAAATTGCTATTAAAAACTTTGTTCGGTCCAGCCCAGTCCAAATTTGCACCTAGTCCGAATATAAATTGTTTTCTTTGCATTCCTGCTCTTAAATAAATATAACTAATGTTATGTTCATTGTAGTTAATACTAAAATTATGAATGAATTGTAGCCTACTATAAAATTTCCAATCATTGTTAATTGTTGGGTGGTACTCATATAAACCAAATAATTTGGCATCAAACGCATCATTAAGAAAAAAGGATAAATTGGTTACGGCTAAAAATTTCTTATTAGCAAAACTATGTTTAGGACCTATTATTGGAGAAAATCCCGCGAATGAATTAAAATCCAGTCCAGCCATTACTCCGAAACCTTTTTTAAAATTATATCCAACCTGAGAAATAATTATCGCTCTATTTTCTTCTACATCATTCTTATAATTGGCAGTATAAGTTGCTAGACCAAAAAAATCAAAATTACTGGTTGGGCTGAAAAACTTTTTTATAACAAGCTGTGAATATACTTCCTTATTGCCTGTCATTACCTCAACAGGAACCGGTGGTTCAGGGTTTTGACCAAAAATTTTTAAAATGCTAAATGAAAGAATAATTAAATAGGCAATGTAAATTTTATATGATTTCATATTTAAGATTATAGTTCGGGGCTAAATTATGAACCTTAATAAGAAGAAAAATTGCTCTAGAGCAACAATTAAAGTTTCGCTTTCAAACGGCTTAATGTGTAAGGAGTGATTCCCAAGTATGAAGCAATCATTTTATTAGATAATCTGGACAAAATCATAGGTTGATAATTCATCAGCCATTTTAGTCTTTGTAGTGTTTCTTCTCCTTGAAAGTTATAAATCCTTTTCACTGAGGTTACATAAGCCATCTCTAAGATATCTAGATAAATCAAGTTTATGGAAGGCTCTGTTTTAACCAACTCATAAAAATCCGACTTATTTATATATAGTATTTCAGACTGTTCGATTGATTGTATATTTTCTTTGGATGGTTCGTTTGTTATTAAGCTTGTAAGGTCAGTTCCAAATTTACCTTCAAAAGCGAAGTATCTAGTTAATTCTTTGCCTTCTTCATTAAGATGAAAAAATCTCAAGCATCCTTTATTTACAAAATACACTTTTGAACAAATTTCTCCTTCTCTTGATACCGTTTCGTATTTCTGTAAATTTTTAACTATAAAGTAATGAGAAAACCGGTTAAACTCTTCCTGATCGATATTCGCCTTTTGCTTTATGTATTCAAATAAGATAGGGTATTTCATTTGTAAGCAAATTCATATTTTAAAATTGCAGCTAACGGTCTTGGCTATGGTTTCGTTGCGGAATGGTTCGACAGAACTATTCCGCCGTAAACCAAAGTTAGCAAACACGCAGGAATTTCCGAGAGGAAATTCCGCCGCAATGAACTATAGCCGTTGTTGTAAACAGTTATTTTTTTATTCGTTTTAATTCAGTTAATCGGTTTTTATACATTTCAAATATCACATCAGGATTCCATTCTTCGTCTTCCGTTTTTCCGTGTCCAAGTGACATTAGCGCAATCAACTTTCCATTTTCCGCATAGAATTCGCAATTCCAACTCATTTGCGTGAAATGGTTTTTCGGCATATAATTTTCCGTTTCTTTTGCGTAAATCAAGTCGCCATTTTTCTCAAAATAGATTTCTTGATAATATGTATCTTTTTTATGCGAATCAATCCTAATAATTCGGTTTCCGTTTTTCAGTTCGCAAATATTCCAAAATTCCGTTTTGTCATTAAAGTCTGAAACAGCATCAATTCCATTTGTGCAATTCGATGAGTTTTTGTCAAATTCTGCGTTGATTTCAGAACGTATTTTTTCTTCTTTCTCACGTTGACTTTGAGCATTACAACTCAAAATTCCGAATGTCAATATTAAAGTCAGAAGTGCGTTTTTCATAATTGTTTACAACGTCTCGGCTAAGCGTAGTGCGGAAGCAAGGAAACTTTTCGTTTCCGTCTGCGCACGAAGCTAAAGCTTTTGGTTTAGTTTTATTTTTTCTTGTCCAAAGCTAAATCCATAAGATTTAGCGACCTTATAAATATACACAGACCTTTCGGTTTTGCATTAAAGTCCGCATTACGTTTAGGTATTGTTACCAAACGTTTTTTTTCGCGTGGAGATTTTATACTCCAGTTTTACTTTCTAATACCAACTTAATTTTCGCAAACTTGCTAAGAAGTCAATTAGCTTAACAGTCCCATTTGAGTGGTGTCCGTCTGTATTCATTTTTGAAGTTTCATTCAATATTACCGCTCTCCCTTTTTTCCCTCTTTTCTTTAAAATGTAGTTTTAAGCCGTAAATGGCAAATATTCCACCAATTATCGAAAAGAATACATCCACCTCAAAATGTTCGTCCAGATAGTCCACAAATCTATTCATTCGCATTAATAGTATTCCGATTATTATGAAAACCTTAGATGATAAGGTCTTCCAATCGAAATTCCAATCTTTGGAAATAGATAAGATTTTGTTGTCCATTTTATAGTGTAGGAAAGCACCATAAATTAAAGCAAATCCACCAGTCAAGAACGAGACCCAAGATGGAATTAATTTTCCTGTATTATCTCCAAAACCTAATAGGATTACAAATAAACCAAAGTAAATAAGCTGGGATGAAGTTTTCATTGGTTGATGGTTGGAGTTATTAGACGTAATCTCCAAACGTTCAATGAATTTCAATATTGTTTAAATGTTTGGTAACGTCTAATGTATGATCTGTACGGGTTAGAAATCCGCAGGATTTCCCGCCGTACGATAAGAATCTAAATATACGTAGATTTTCCGACGGAAAATCGGACAGTATAGATTATACATATTGTTAGCAAACGTGTTGCAGCGCAAACCTTTGCCTGGTCGCAGAACACTGATTTTTTCCCCAAACCCTTTTAAAATGGTTTCTTTTTTTAAGTCCGTCGAACCTAAATAGTAACCGATTTAAGTTTTTCGTTTTCGAACAGAAAATAGCAAATAAGTAGCAAGTCCGTTCGCGCAACAGTTGCGTCTGAGTAAAGTCCGCCCGAGCGAGAACTTTGGCAAGGTTATTTTTAATTAAATATCTGAAGTTTGAGAAAGTAACAAGCCCAAAGAAACCATTTTAAAAATGCTGGTTTACCCGAACCAAACTCTTCTTTTTAAATATTCAGGCTAATTGCTGAACGATTTAATTTTTATGGCAATATGTTTGCTAACGGTCTTGTATATGAAAAGTAGCAGATTTGTATGTGCCATTTTTCAGTTGAAAACAAAGATAGCAGAAAAGAACCAAACTTTTAGTTTAGCTCTTAACTGCTATTTTTTATATACGTTGTTACCCACTGGCTTTATTCCGTTCTGCTTTTCAATTCCGATATTTTCTTAAATGTTCGGATTGAGCGTTGGCAAGACATACTCTTTTGCAATTTTTGATGGCGTGGTGGCTTTGAGCGAATTGCAAATGTGTATGGCTTTTAGTAGGGATTAACTCGCACAACAACTCAATTTAGAAACATCTTTTCCAAACGTAATTGCTGCTAATTTGATTCCTTCTCCAAGTGTCAAGTATGGATAAAAACTTTCAGCCAAATCTTTTACTGTTATACCAAACTTTATAGCCATACTTAATTGTTGGATGAGTTCACCTCCTTCTGGTGCTATTACTCTTGCACCTATTAATTTATCCGTTTCCGTATTGCGAATTAGCTTTATAAATCCTCTGGTATCTTGAGCTGCTAAAGCTCTTGGAACGTGAATTAAATCTAATTTAGATACTTCAAAAGGGATGCCTGATTTTTCGGCTTCTACTTCGTCCATACCTGCTCCTGCAATTTGTGGATCTGTAAATACTACCCAAGGTAACGATGTATAATCCACACTGTTTTTTGATAATGAAAAGGCGTTATTTACTGCTGTACTTCCTTCTTTTGCTGCTGTATAAACAAAAGGTGGTGTGTTTGTTACGTCACCTGCTGCATAAATATTGGAAATATTAGTTTCCATTTTTTCGTTAACTAAAATATGTCCTTTTTCTGTCAGGTTTAAGTCAATATTTTCAAGACTTAATTTAGATGTATTTGGTTTTGTTCCTGTAGCTACAATAATATGGCCTTCTTCAATTATTTGAGTGGTAGAGCCATCAGGACATTTGCAATGAATAATAGTGTTGTCGCCATCTTTTTCAAATTTAATGGCTCTGAAATTTGGAAGGATTTCAATCCCTTCACTTATCATTTGTGCTTCTAAAACATCTGTAATATCGTTGGTTTGACTACGTAATGGTCTATCTGTAAATTCTATGATACGAACTTTTACTCCCAAGCGGTTATATGCCATTGCAATTTCCAATCCAATATATCCAGCTCCCATTATGGTCAAGCTTTTTGGTTTTTCCTCTAAATCGAATAAAGATACATTTGTTAAGTAGCCTACTTTATTTAGTCCTTCAATGTTTGGAATGTTTGTTGTTGCTCCTGTTGCTATAATGATGTTAGTTGCGGTGTATGTGTCTTTTCCATCTACAAGAATGGTTTTATTATCTACAAATTCTGCCCAACCTTTAAGCATTGTTAAGTTTTTGAAATCACTTACCACATCCATATATTTATGTTGTTGTAATGTGGCAACTATTGCTTTCTTGTCTTTTATAATTTGAGTAAAATCAATTTCAACACCTTTTGGTTTAATTCCTTTAAAATTAGAATGTGTAGCGTGATATGCTGTTTCGGCAGCTCTAATCAAATTTTTAGAAGGAACACAGCCAACATTGACACAAGTGCCACCAAAATCTAATCCATCATTTACCATTAATGTTGTTAAGCCAATGCTTTCCGCTTTTATGGCTGCTGAAAATGCTGCTGAACCACCACCAATAACAATTAAATCGAATTTATTCTTTCCATCATAATCTTTGGCATTTGTAACACAGCAATCTTCCTTTTCGATATCCTCAATAACTGAATAATTACCGACATTGTTTACTGCATTAATAACATCTTGATTGCTTAACTTATTGGTGTCATATACAAATTTCCCTTTTCCTGTTTCGTGATTTACAGTACTATTTACGATTCCGTCTTTAACGTTTAAATCTTTTTCGATATGTGATGAACACCCAGAACAAGTCATTCCGTTGATGTTTAAATTTATTGTTTTATTACTCATTTTTTTCTTTATTAATTACTTTATATCCTGTTGAGTTTATTGCTTTTTCTATATCCTCTTTAGTCGTTTTTGTATTATCAAACTCCACTTCTGCGTTTGCCTTTTCATAGGAAGCATTGATATTTACAATACCTTCTAACTCATTAACTGCGTGTTTAACGTGTTCTTCACAAGAGGCACAAGTCATCCCTTTAACATCAAAATTTAATGTTTGAATATTGGATTGATTGACTATAACCACTTCTTTCTTATTATCAGGATAAAAAATATGAGCATAATAAGGGAAAGCAATTGAAACAGTTGCAAACAAAGTAATACCAACTAAAAATCCTTTTGTTTGAAACCATTTTGGTTTTGCATCAACTTCACAACCACAATCATCAGCGTTTTTTGGTTTTAAATAATTATACCAAGCATATCCAATTGCTACAATAGCCAAACCAATTAAATAGGGTCTAAAAGGTTCCATCCAAGATAGGGCAGACGCACTTCCTCCAACGCCAGCTATTAATGCTATAACAGGTGGTATGCAACAAGATG
>NZ_CAXBGN010000012.1:0-144868 GCF_963975415.1 uncultured Kriegella sp. | reverse complement strand
GCACTTCCTCCAACGCCAGCTATTAATGCTATAACAGGTGGTATGCAACAAGATGATGCTGCTACAGCAGCAAATAAACCTGTGTATGCTGCATTTTTTGATGTTTTTTCTGTTTTCATTTCTTTATAAATTATGCTGTTTTTCTAATTAATTCGATAGATTTAAAAATGCTACTAAATATCTCTGTTTCATCTTTATTTAATGAATAATAAAGTGTTTGACCATCTCGTCTTGAATTGATTATTCCTGCATCTTTGATTTTACGTATATGTTGTGAGATCGCAGGAACACTCATTTTTAGTATATCTGCTAAATCACAAGGACATAGTTCATTTTCTAAATTCAATAAATAAAGAATTCTCAATCTTACATCGCTTCCTGCAATTGATAAAAGTTTTGTCATTTTTTGAAAACTCCCTTCCATATTATCCAATGCCTCCATACAGTTTTGTAACTGCTTATGGTTGGCTTCCGCTCTTGTACAGGTTATTTCTAATTTCATTTGTGTATATATTTTTATTAAAGTTATTTGCTTTGTTGTACAAACATATAATTAATTATGTATTTAAGCAAATACTTAAATACATAATTACGAATTTTGGGAAAGTTTTAGCTCTTTTGGTTTTTAGAGCGTTGGATTTATGTGTTGGGAAAAACCGAAAGTGCTAAAATATGCGGCTGGTTTTCAGCTTGTGGGTAACGTCACGGCTAAGCGTAGTGCGGAGGCAAGGAAACTTTTCGTTTCCGTCTGAGCACGAAGCTAAAGCTTATTGATTAGTTTTTTCTTTTCTTGTCTAAAGCTAAAACCATAAGATTTAGCGACTTCATAAATATACGCAGACCTTTCGGTTTTGCCCTAAAGTCCGCATTACGTTTAGGTATTGTTACCACACGTTTTTTACCACTTTGTTTTTTAATATTTTTGTCCTTTTAACATCTCCATTTGCATTTAGAAATTCAATTTTCCCTCCATCAATATTATCGGTTGATGTCAAATATTCGATTTTACAAGGATAACGTCCGTCAGTCTTTTTTGAATACTTGTAATGTTTGATAGTTCTTTTAAAATCGATATGAAATCGAGATTTAAAAAACTCTTCTATGTTTTTAGCTCTTGTGTCTATTTCGGTAGTTATCCATTCCTTAGTTAAAATTCCTTTGCGATTATAATATTTGGACCATATCCAATGTCCAAAATCATCTTGCATATCGTGACGAGCTACAATTCCGCTTGCATAATAGGTTTTTGTTTCTCCAGAATATGTCATAACTGCTTCTTCATTAAAGGTATAAAATGATTTTTCAGCTAGAAATTCAATGTCTCCATTTTTAAAAAATAAAGAGTCCTGTTTTACACTATCTTTTTTGATGGTTTTTACCAGTTCATTGAATCTCTCCGTATGCTGAGAGTAGCAATTAATTGTTATAATAAATAGTGGTAGTATAAATTTCATTCAAAATGTGTGGTAACGTGTTTGTGTATGATTTAGTTGCGGGAAAGTACACGATTTATTTTCCGCAGTAACAATATAGTAAATTGTAAGAAAAGATCCTGCTCTTAGCCATCATACCGCAATTAGTTATACACGTTGTTGTACTTAGTTAATTTTATTTTTAAGTTCTTCAATTACTTCTATTGTCAAATCGCGATTATAATTATAGATGTCAATTTCTTTTTCTAAAATATTCTCGTAGTTATGAACTACATAAAGAGCATATTTTCTTAAACCATTAAAGTCAAGTTCGGATGGAACATCACTTATGTCAATTATTATATTTTCACTATTTAATGTGAATTTCGATGACGATATGAACTCTTTTAATTCTTTCAGCTGATTGGAATACAAATCTTCTAATTCAGCTACTTTTAAACCCCAAATATGCCATTTTGGAGAATCAGTATCATAGTCATGTAATCTAGAAAAACAATCTTTAATGTAATCCGATTCTGTGGAATTTTGATCAATATAGCCCAGTCCAAACTCTTGATTAAAAACTAAAGTTCTTATTTTAATGTATTCATTAGGATCATTGCTATTTTGTTCAATTAAGAATTTTACTTCAGATGGCTTAAGTTTAATCCCTTCTTCGTTTTCAATTTTATTTATAAATAATCTTTTGAGTTTATCGTAATTCATTAAGGTTTGAGTGGCATAAATTAATTGAGTACAACAATTAAATATATAACATATGTTATATATCCTTCCAATACGAGATATATATAACATATGTTAAATATATCTTTTATAAAGTTCAAGTTAATAATTAATAGAAAAGTATGTAACCAAGGATATTAAATAATCCTTTATTTGAACTTTGGTATTAATCTTCCTTCCTTAAATGTTTTATATAGTTATTCAAAAGCCCCTTTATTTGTTCAGCTGCAACTGGATTTGCAGAATGAACTTTAAAATTTAGATTTCTTAAGTCTAGTCCAGATTTATAGACAAGCCATTTCGCTGCGGCTAATCCGTCTGGGGCAACTTGGCCATCTTCACCTAATCCAAGATCATTGTCGAAACTTATATAATTTGGAAGTCCATTTTTTTCTATGTATCCAACAAATTCATGATAAGTGCGAACAATATCGAACTCAGATTCCGCTGTTTTATCATATACCATTTCAATAGTTCTTACATCATCTAAGAATAACTTCTTCAATTTTTATAACTTTTATTTACACTCTTCAAATTACGACATGGTGTCCTAACTCATCCTTTATTTGAACTTTACGAATTACTACATGATGTCTTAACTCATTCTTTATTTGAACCTGACTATTAATCCAAGCGGTTCCGACCATATTTCTTGATTAAATTTTTAGCAGCTTTCACCATTAGTGTTTCAGCACTACTATGAAAAGAAGGAACTCTATTTTCATTATCAAAATGAGAATTTTCCTCGGTAGCTTTTCCAAATGCCTGGGATGAAGAAATAATTATGCCGCTTTTCAAATCATAAATTAAAATAAATACGGAAGATTGATTACTGGCACTGTAAAACCCATCTCCAGAATTGTATGATAATGTTCCTGCCCCATTACTAACTATACTGCCCCGAATATTTATTAGGTAGTCACATTCGGATTCTTTTCCAATTTGTTGTAGTTCATTCTCATTAAGTTCAAATCCGATCTTTGGAGAAATTAATTTGTTTGCCCTTAAGGTATTTAACTCAAATAAAGAATCGCCAATTATTTCTTTAAATTCATTGTAAGCAGTGGTATTCAATTCTTGGTCGAAGACCTTGGAATTTGATTCTGTCCTGTTTAAAATCCATTTTCCCTGGCTGAAGTCCAACTCCTTACCTGTATCAAACAGATAGTTGTATTTTCCTCCTGCACACGAACAAAAGGAGACAGTAATAAAAATTATAAATATCTTCTTCATCCTTTAACTATACTTTATATTTCCAATGGAATATTGTCTACCGTAAGTACAACTTCAATCCTAAAATTCGATGGCATTGTATCTTCTGTTTTTTCAATATGTCTAGTATTAAGATCCACGGGTGCAAATTCTAAATGGATATTTTTAACCATAAGAGTATGTTCATTTAGTTGGATTTTATCTCCAATTTCTATGAACTCCATGTCATCATTAATATCTTTAATCCCGCTCAATTTTGAGTATAAGTCCTCTCTTTCCATGAAGTACCCGAAATTTCCACCATCTTCACTTTCTATTCTTATGTTAGTTTTTATACGACTCATCCTTTTATTAAACTTTACGAATTACGACATGGTGTCCTAACTCTTGCTTTATTTGAACTTTAAGCCAAGATACCGTGTTCAATTCTTCCTAAAGCATACATAACCTTCTGTACGCCTCTTGCACTCTTTAAAAGTGATTCAGGGGTTATCCCGCCCAAGGCTTTTGACTTTGTCTTTAACCACTTTTCAAAGTTAGTTTTATCCTCGAAAACTGATTCGCCGTATTCCTTTAATCGAATTTGTTCTTTCTTTAAGTTTTCCATTCTTTAATTTGATGGTTATGATTAACGACGTGGTGTCCTAACTTATCCTTTATTTGAACTTTAAGGATTACAACATGGAATCCTAATTCTTCATTTATTCTTAATCTAATTTTATATCATTAGACTTTTCACGATTATTCTGCGATTGGTAGCAATCATATTTTACCAATCTCGGTAATACATCATTTTACCGTAATTAATATTTCATGGATCTTTTCAAATTTGAACGGCTTTGTGATGTACTCGGTAATTTCCTCGATTTCCTCGGCATTTTGCACATCGTTAGTGTTTATCGACGAGGAACACATATAAATCTCCGCAATTTTATCAAGTTTATCTTTTAAACCTTTATACTCTATCATGAATTGAAACCCGTCCATCAAGGGCATATTGATATCAAGGAAAATGACATCTGGAAGTTCTCCCCCTTCCATTATTCGCTTATTATAAAAATCGATGGCTTGTACACCATTAGAAAATTCTATGATATCTAAGTCATTTATTTCCAGCTTTCTTAGCATTCTCCTCAGCGCATACTTATATAACTCATCATCGTCTATAATACTTATCAATAATTTTGACATATATTCTCTTTTTAAAATTCGGCCCCAAAATATCTTTCCTTATTTGGCGTCCCCAAAGGCAAGGATACTTCCTGCCAGCGACTCCACGTATGACGGTCCTATAAAACCACATGTCTTCGAAAACAGAATCACTATGGGATAATTAGCTTGGACTAAATAGCCAGACACCATGTATACCCACATCCAATTCCATACTAATATGGGCATATGCTAGAATAATTCTTTGCTTTTATTCATTAATCTTGGATATTCTCAATGGATGTTTAAGACTGTAATATTTTATACTATCGCTCATCAGGTTCTGTAGAATAGAATCAAGTTATAATTATGAAATATCGTGTCCTTTGCTATCTTATAAATTAGGTTGCAGATATTTTTAAAGAAATTGGCAGTATTCCCCTTACATTAATATACACTAAAATTCGTACATTATAAAAATAAGTATATTAAAAGTTCTAAATTGCAATGTGCAGAAATTTTGTTAAAAGATTTATCTAAAATAGGTAAATTTCAATTATTGCATATTAAATTTGAATGAAGTGTATCCATTTAATTATTTGGCTCATTATCCAATAATCCCTTTCAAAATTAAAATAATCACCTGATTTTAAACGCTATAATAAATTTAAAACTATAACGTTCAATAATTAATATCTTACAACACCCTCGCAAGTATGAAATCCCCCCCCCTATGCATTAAGGCATGTTTCTTGCTTTTATTTATACTCAATGCATTATTTGCTCAAACTCAAACCGTCCAGGAACTACAATATTCCATTTCTAGACCGGAGCTTACCGAGAAAGAGCGGATTAATACCTTATATACCCTGAGCCGGGAATTGACCTACGTCGACAATATCAAATCCCTGGAATACGCCGAAGAGGCTCTTACACTGGCGACCTACATCAACGATATCGATGGTATAGCCTATAGTTATAGGATATTATCCAGCATCTATGCTTTGAACGATAATTATTTTATGGGCATGGAATATATACAAAAGGCCATCGATATTTTTGAAGATCGTGGGGATAAAAAAGGATTGGCTAATTGCTACATATCGTTGGGACATATATATCGCAGCCTGAACAATCGTGAACAGGAAATAGAATATCATAAAAAATCCTTTGAAGCCTTTACACTGCAGGGTATAACGGAACGTATCGGGGTCAGTGCACATAATCTCGGGGAGAGTTATTATAACAACGAAGAATTTACCAAGGCAGAACAACTTACCAGATTGGCTATAAACATCAACGATTCAATTGCCAATCTCCCCGTACTGTCAAGTTGTTACAAGGTAATGGGACTGATAAAAGAAAATGAAGGCCAACTTGACTCGGCCGACCATTATTTTAACAAGGTCATTAGTATTTCGGAAGAACTGGGGGACAACGCTCAAAAAGTAGCTACGGCAGAAGCTTTGATACGCTTGGCCACCATGGCCGGATCTGAAAAAAATAATGCCCTTGAATATGAATATCTGGCAAATGCAGAAGCTTTTTGCAGAAAATACAATTTAAATAAATTCTTGCTTCGGGTATATCGCGAAATGCAAACGTTCTACTTAAAGCGGAACAATATCGAGAAAACAGGGTTATACCTCAATGAATACGATGAACTTTCCCAGGACCTGCAAAGAGTCCAACTTGAAGATCGGAACAGGCTCACGAAAAGTATGGCCTCCATTCATAATCTTAACAAAACCACCGATAAGCTCCTTAAAGAAAATCTGGCACAGGCCTCTAGTATATTTAATCGGAATGTAAGTTTACTGATCGGCTCTTTATTCCTGATTACGTTGGTCATAGTACTTGGAAAGGTGAAAAACATCAATGGAAAACTTAAATCTCGAAACGCAACCATAAATCAACAGAAAGCCAAGTTAAAGGAACTTAATGCTACTAAAAATAAGTTCTTCAGTATTGTCGCACATGATCTGAGAAGCCCATTGACCTCCCTTAAATCCTTTAGCTCTGTTCTGGTTGAACATATCGATTTCATAAGCAAGGAGGAAATACAGGATATGGGCAAAGAACTTGGCAAATCCTTGGACAATACCTTGAAAATGGCGGACAACCTTATCATATGGGCACAAAGTCAGATGAATGTGATAAAGGATAAAAAAGAAGCGATATCTCTTAAAGTGACCGTATATGAGATTTGCGAGATATTCTCGGTAATTGCGAATAACAAGGAGGTAGAGTTGACAGCTTTGGTTACCGGCGACCCCCATATTATCGGGGATAGGGATCAGGTTGAATTCGTTATCCGCAATCTGGTCAACAATGCCATTAAGTTTACCCCAAGAAAGGGCTCGGTCAAGGTAACCGTAGTCCAAACTTTAGACCGCATTATAATAACCGTGTCCGATACGGGCGTTGGAATGTCGCACGAAATCAGTGAAAGTCTTTTTTCAGTTCAAAAACCGAAAGGCATTAATGGAACGGAGGGCGAAAAAGGAAGTGGGCTTGGCCTTGTACTAAGTTATGAGTTCATTAAAAGAAACGGAGGTGAAATCCATGTTGCCAGTGAAGAAAATAAAGGTACCGACATTACGGTAACTTTTCCCCTTGGGCATAAGTTGCCTGATATATAATTCTACATTTAAAGAACTATTGCAGTAATGAGGCTCCGATGATTGATGGCTTCCTCTGCTATTGAAAAAATCCTTTAGTTGAATTTTACATATTATGACTTAGTGTCCCAACCTATCTTTTACTTGAACTTTGAATTCATTTTATACTTTCGGATTCTATTTATAAATATTGTTATTAATCCTAAAATTACAGTTGAAATTAGAAAACCTATATATCCGTAGGCAATAGTCGACCAGAAAATTGAATATAATCCCAGCCAGATTACGAAAACTCGAATGATCCATTTTTTATAATTCACTTGCAATATTTATCCTTTATTTGAATTCTAAAAATATCTATGCTATTTAACAACTTCCCTTAATCAAATAACATTTTAGAGCTAGATACTCGTAAAAGTTATATGTATTCTTCAATTTGCCGACAAACGTAAAATGATTTTTGAAATTGCGTAATTGTATATTCTGAAATATACTTAAAGAATCTTGAAATATTACGTTTAGCAATTTATTTTGATTTTCTCGTCTGTAAAAATTCAAGAAAATTTTTCCTATAGTCAGAGGGCGATTTACCATACTCTTCCTTAAAAATTTTTGAGAGATAACTTTTACTGGACAAACCGGACATATGTGCAATTTCAGACATGGAATATTCTGTATTTAAAACAAAGTCCTTAATTAAATCTAAGCGAATTTTTTGTATGTATTTGTTGACAGTAGTCCCATATAGATTTTGAAACCCTTCTTGTAATTTATTTGGGCTCAGACCTACATCCCCAGCAATATCAGAAATATTATTTAGCTCTGAAATTTGTTTTTTTATCAAATGCACAGCCATCTCGACTTGTTTTATTTCGGTTCTTCGAAGAATACTTCTTTTGGACGAATCGAACGAATCATCCTCATATTGCAGAATTTGCTCGGTTAACATCTGAAAGGCTTTCCCTTCCAAGAAAAGTTTTTTAATAAAATCCTTACCTTCAAACGATTGCATTTCCCTAAAAAGATCGGCTAATTTTAAACTATAATATCCTTCATGATAAAATAATTTTTCTGCTTTTATATCATTGAAAAGATTTTGCAAATCAATATTCATGGTAATCAATTCGCATTTTATCTTTTTCTGAAAAACATTGCGGGTGATTTCCAAACTATTGATAACAGTCTTCATGTGGGCTTGAAACGTTAAAATATGACCACTATGAAAATCACTTGAAACGATAGCTTCTTGATATTGGTCAATTTCATGTACTTCTTCCGAGCCTTCAAAACGATGTCTCAATTGACCCTCCAGACAATATAGAAATTTGACCGGATGAACTTCTTTCACGGTGAATTGCAACTCAACATCTTGGTTGAATAGGCAATCATATTGTAAAATTCCCATTCCTCCATCGAAATTCACTCCTTTAATATTACCTTCTCCAATTTCAGGAGGAATATTTAAAAAGTATTCGCCACAACTCACACTAAATGTGGTGTTAAAGGCCTTGGAAATATCGGACATGACTTCCCTAATTGGTAGGGAATTAACTTCTATTGCTAACATACTTATTTTTATGGAATGGAAGATACGACCAATAATTTTTAATTAAAAAACTGAGTTAATTACCGTATTGGAATATAAAAAAGTTTGATTTTATTAGTTTGTTTTAAGTTAAGCAAACAATCTTGTAAAATGACTTTTATTCCTATGTATTTTATGATATGAAAAAAAATAGTGAATGTAAACTTGTTTTGATACATGGCTTTCAGTAAGTGATAAGTTCTCAAATATAGTTTTCGAACTAGATTTTTTTGTTACTCAAAGTTCGGACAATCTATACGTTTTAGATTACAACTAATACTTAATCTATATTATTGATAAAAAAACCATCAATGTTTTCTAGTTTACCTGTCTTTTAAAGAAGTTTTTTTCAATATGCGTCATAGGAACCAAATGTTACGTACTAAATAAATAGAACACTATTCAATCATTTTTGAATGTGTATTTAAAAATATTAACAAAACTTTACTTCAATATATTTCGAAAATTAATTGATTGAACAACAATCTTTTTCTGCGACAAATTCATTAAGTGTGCTTCTAAGCTGAACTATCATTTTCTTAAATGACAGTTCTTTGGTTAAAAACTTGCTTGCACCTAAATTCCTTACTCGATTTTTATCATTCTCTGATGACGCAATAGAATAAATAATAACAGGCACTTTTGATAAAATTGAATGTTTCTTTATTTCGGATAGACATTCATAACCATCCATCACAGGCATATTCAGATCCAAAAAAATTAATTTTGGAATGATAGCATTAGAAATTTCATTTAACATTTGAGCCATGAAATTTTCTCCATTTTCAAAAAGACTTAATTTAATGTCAGGGAAAATTTCATTAATTGCTTCAAGAAAGAAGAGCCTATCATCTTCATCGTCATCAACATATACCAGAGGACCTATAGGTAGGGAATTTTCCATAAATAACTTTAA
The DNA here is from genome assembly GCF_963975415.1 of uncultured Kriegella sp. Lineage (NCBI taxonomy): Bacteria > Pseudomonadati > Bacteroidota > Flavobacteriia > Flavobacteriales > Flavobacteriaceae > Kriegella > uncultured Kriegella sp. The sequence goes on along the minus strand of NZ_CAXBGN010000012.1, from coordinate 135,229 downwards.
AGGCGAAGTTTTCCTTTAAGTTACGAAGATATACATCATCTAAAGTTAATAATAACACATTTGACTATAAATTTAACAATTTTGAGAATTGGAATACCAATAATTTAACTACCAATTATTGGATGAATCCTTTATTTATAATTTACGAATAACAACATGGTGTCCTAACCCATCCTTTATTTATACTTAACGAATTACGAGATGGTGTCTTAAATCATCCTTTATTTGAACTTTGTTTTGAGATAAAATTAGAGAGTTTTTTTTGATACAAAACATACAACAACTTAACCTACTAAATATTTAATAAATCCAATTCCTAGGGCCGTACAGTGGTAATAGGCAGGGTCACCTGTGTCACTCATCCTACCCTCCGAAGGATTATATACCAATCCCAAAACTCTAAGGTCATTGAAAAGAAATTGAAAGACCTCAGGTTCAAATTCCTTATTTTTATGTCTTCGAATATTAATCTTTTTTTCAAAATCAAATTGAAGGTCTTCCAATGTTTTTTCTGTGAGGCTTTTTTTCTCCTTATATATTTTTTTGACCTTCTCTGATGCCTTGGATTCAGAACCAAAAATTTTGGGTTCGATTTTTTCTGAGTCTTTTAAAATTTTATGAATAGTGCTCAATTCTTCCCTTAAAGGTTTCAATTCATTTTCTGTATGATAATACACATCAAGAATTTGTATTTGGTCATCGTTAAGTCTAACAGCCAAATCTAGATATCTTGATGTGTAGTCGAAAGGCTGTGGTTCCATTATATGACCTATAAGGACTCTTCGTAAGCGTTCTATTTTACCTTCTGAAGTAGCCCTGCTAGCATTTATAATTGCGGTTTCCAATAAGTCCCTAACTTCTTGGACATTTGCTTCATCGAATTTGAAATTTGGGTCGTGCTTCTTAAGCAACTCTTCCAAACCAAATACTAGTGACTCAACTCTTTTTTGTTTAACCTCGGATTGTGCTAGACTTAACATTTGGAGAACAAACGTTGAAGCTCCTTGCGCATAGTTTGGGTCAGATATTAAGGTTGAGGCAATTGCTGGAACAAATATCTGGGTAAGTATGGAAAGAGATTTTTTCCAAATATCAATATCTTCTTTCTTCATCGTTTAATTGAACTTTTAATAACTGGTCTATGGCTTTTCAATAGAGGTTTTATTATGCGACGGAATCTTTCGAGTAAATATCAGTATTAGTCCAATCATTACAAGTGGGATACTAAGGATTTGTCCCATATTTAATGCCATACCGTCTTCGAAACCTACTTGGTTCTCTTTAAAAAATTCGATTACAATCCTTGCTGAAAACACCAGTGTTAAAAGGACTCCTAATATCAAACCATTCACCTGCCCTTTTGTTTTATGGTAAATAAACATTAATATTCCAAAAATTAAAAGATATGAAAATGCTTCATACAATTGCGTTGGATGTCTGGGTATCAAATCATCCCTTTGGAAAACAACGCCCCAATTGCCATTGGTGGGTTTTCCGTAAACTTCAGAGTTCATAAAATTTCCAAACCTAATGAAAGCACCTACAATTGGTCCAACAATGGCAATTCGGTCCAAAACCCATAAAAATTTGGTTTTATATTTTCTACAATAAATAACAATTGTTAAGATTACTCCTATTGTTCCGCCGTGACTTGCTAGCCCTTGAAAACCGGTAAATTGATAGGAATCGGCAACTTTTCTAATTGGTAGTAAAATTTCCAATGGATTGTCTAAATAATATGAGGGCTCGTAAAAGAAACAATGCCCAAGCCTCGCCCCTAAAACTATTCCTACAATAACATAAATAAATAGCTTGTCTAAATTTTCAAGTGGGATATTTTCCTTTCTGTAAATTCGTTTTTCTACTTGCAATGAAACAAAAAGGCCTGTTATAAAAAGTAAGCTATAATATCGTATCGGAAAAATACCTAATATGGAAAAAATTTCAGGGTCAAGATTCCAATATATAATTCCATCATCCATATGCTAGAGAAAATTTCGCACTTAATTTAAGCGTTCAACTATTATTTGCCCAAGTTAGGAAAATAGATAGGAAGAATTCATTTACAGATTTTAAACAATCCTTTAATTAGCTTTTCGAATTACGACATGGTGTCCTAAATTATCCTTTATTTGAACTTTACGAATTACGACATGGTGTCCTAACTCTTGCTTTATTTGAACTTTAAGCCAAGATACCGTGTTCAATTCTTCCTAAAGCATACATAACCTTCTGTACGCCTCTTGCACTCTTTAAAAGTGATTCAGGGGTTATCCCGCCCAAGGCTTTTGACTTTGTCTTTAACCACTTTTCAAAGTTAGTTTTATCTTCGAAAACTGATTCGCCGTATACCTTTAATCGAATTTGTTCTTTCTTTAAGTTTTCCATTCTATAATTTGATGGTTATGATTAACGACGTGGTGTCCTAACTTATCCTTTATTTATACTTTACGAATTACGAAATGGTGTCCTAACTTTTGAATTATTTGAGCTTATGAGAGCATTTCCATTGACCAATTCTCTCTGGAAATAGATAAACTGTTAAGTTTTAGATCGTACTTTTTATTTACCGAGAAAAAGATGTCTTTTGATGTGGGTTCCGTTCCACCAGTAATAATTTCGATAATCATTCCTCTTAATATCATTCCAGAGCTTCTATCGCAAACTAATTTCCATAAATCTATATTTTATGGAATATCTATTTAGAAACTCAAGATCGCCAAGTTAATCTGTGGATGTACCGATATGCCCTGAATTTCATATACTACAGATTTTACCTTTCGAAAATTAAATCTTTTTCTTTATACTCACTATGGCCACCTGTCAACATTGCATGTCCGCAAGCTGCAATCTACATAACATAATTAATGGTTTCATATTTAGCCCATTTTTATCTGATTGTTGAACAAGACGTACTCAAGTAAATCTATACCATCTAGGTATTAACCATTACCGACCACTAATAAAACAAAATTAGTAAATATTAAAATGTCCCTTCAAGTAAAATAAACCTTGGCAATATTATTTGACCATCATTCATACAAGCGTGTAACGCATAACAAGGATTAACATAAATATTTTCCTCCTACTATAAAAGAATTTCCTTATTTTGTTCACAAATTGCCCACCCCCCCGTAAATCTTTTAAAGAGGATTAAATTAACAAAAGAACCATTTAGGTTCTTTTTTTTTATACCATTTTCGGGAAATTCTACACTGCCCAATATAGTTGTTCCTTTCAGGTAGTGCAATCGAACGGTGATCCGTCCATATTTTTGCAATAATTAATTTCCCTGTACATATACTATTTCATATGCATCCATGAATCTGTTGATAGCCGTCATAGTCTATGTCAGACCAATGGACTATTTTGTGTTGGAACTAGATTCAATATAGAACCAAAAAAATCCCCTGATAAAATCGATCAAGATTGAAATAACGAACTATATCTCGAAGTTATTTAGCTTACCCCCTGTAGGATGCGAATCAATAATTTTCTGTTCAAGTAGACCGTTAAAGCCAAGATGGACCTTACACTTATTAAAGACAGTAACGGTTCATACCGAGAACATAGGTCAAAGAGATATAGTTCATAACATTAATTAAATCGATATAAATTCTAATTCTGCTAGATAATCGTTCTTTCAGTAAGATATTCAAAGTAATGACCTGATTTAAACATTTAAACAGAGTACTATCTTGAGGTCTCATCCGTTAAAAAAATGAAGGGACTAAGATAATTTTCATTAACTTTATAATGCGTCCATAGTTCACCATAATGTATTAATGGTTAGTGTAATTTGGTGAACATAATAGAGGGACTTACCGAAAAGTAAGTCCCTTTTTTTTTCAATTCACCCGCATGAAGTAATTTTGAAGTACTATCTAATTACGTCCACTTCCATAAATTCTTCTTATACCCGTTTATTTAAACAGTACTTAGTAGATTTCGCAATCGTAAATGTTGAGGACCATCTAAAACATCTTCCATTCGAAAGATACGTTCTTTATTAAAATAAAATGAGGGACCTAAATTTAATATTAACATAACTGAGCATGTACTATAATCTAATCAAAAGTTTAAGTTACATCTTCTCATGATATCAAGCGGACCATTATCATCAAGACAAAACACGTATGGATGTTCAGATGTATCTAAAATAATATTGTAGGTCGCCCGCAGAAATACTAAAACTATAAATGAGACTACATTCATGAGTTGATTATAGAACGTATTCCTTAGACTGAAATTGATTAAAATATTCCTATGATCCAACTAAAGGAATCTGTTTGGCTTTTTTATTACCTGGGCGTGTATCAATCTCCTGAGCAGCTACCTTTCTATATTTATAATAGAAGGTATTTCTGATGTTCATCACTGTATTCCGCTTAAGACTGTGGATATCTTAACTTTATCCTCTAGTTGTTTACCTCTAATATTAAATAATTTAACGGAAACAATTTTTTAAAGTACGAAAATTTTATATCTTTAAGTTCATTAATCCAATGAATAGTGTAATTGATAATGCAGTTGGGACCAGTTTTACAATTGGTCCCTTTTAAATATTTCTTGTCTTGTCCTCGCTCATTTTCCATAATTCAATAAGAGGAACCCCTATCTCACCTACAACGAACCACTCTTGATCTCACGCATCATGGGGAAGTATCATATCTGGTCATGGAACGGTTTTACAAAATTCGTTATGTGTTCGTTTTCAGATATCATTAACGTTAAATGCCTGCTGAGCACTATGATTTTCGTATTAAAAAACTATATAAGGTCGCGTTATCTAGAACTCAATATTATTACACCTCAGGACCGTGCTACTTTTATCATTTAACGCTATTCGTACTAAAATATGGTTAAATGACCTACTTCGAGAAATTATTGTAAATATAATACATAATCGACCCAAGTAACTTGCGAAAGGAGATGTTGAAAACTATAAAACATATAATAGATAGCGCTTTATTGTTATTTCTTTGTCATATACCTTTATTGATGGAGCAATGCATGTGTGGTTACCGCAACTTCCAAATATAAAACCATTGATATCTAAACTGATCAATTACACTTCAATAAAAACTTTTATAAATAATTTCGTAAATTTAAATAGTTAATAGTTGGTTATCCTACGCTAACCTGGTCGGACATCTGGTCCGGCCTTTTTTATGCTTTACCGTTGGCTGTCTATTTTAGAATTTCACAGATAGCTGTTCATCCAATAATCTCACGGTTATCATGGTTTGATTCCTCTACTACAAGGTGGAAATCTGCAGATTATTACCAACACAGATAAAATTTTAATGGAGTTATATCTCATTAAAAATTAAATAATCGGCAGTTAACCATAGTGTCCTATTTCTTGAACAAGTAACGATTCGGCAACAGATTTCATTGTTGCAGCGGCAATGATATAGTAAAACGGCTGCCCTTCCCTAACCTACTGTCCACTTTGATTTTCCCGCCATGGGCATCTATAAAATCTTTGCAGATGGAGAGGCCCAGTCCGGTTCCCTGTTCCCCTTCGGTACCTGGGGAAGAGATGGTCGTTTCGTCCGTAAAAAGTCCGGCACATGTCTTTTTATCCATACCGAGGCCATTGTCACTTATCGCAATTTGCAAATAATTGTCCGATTTGAATGTACGCACATTTATAAGGCCTCCATTTTTGGTGAATTTTATACCGTTGGCCAAAATGTTTATCAGAACCACGCTGAGCATGGACTCATCAACTCTTATAATGGGCATTTCGAGTTGATGAAAGTGGACAACAACATTCTTTAAGAATGCGCTCGCCGATACGATTTCGATACTTTCACGTATTATCGGTACTATATCCATTTCCTTCGGTGTAAAACGGATTCTTTCAACTTGGAGTCCGGACCATATCAATAGATTATCAAGTAAATACTTCATCGAATAGGCCGTCTTGGATAATAGGGCCACAGGAGCTCCCATCTCACCATAATTTTTTTCTTCGATAGATTTAGAGATGATATCGGTGATACCTACAATATTGTTGGCAGGGCCCTTTAAGTCATGGGCTATCAGTGAAAATAATCTGTCCCTGGTCTCCAATCTTGCCTTATAGCCTGAAATTGTTCCTTCTGCAACGCTTATTTTTTCCATAAGGGCTTCGTTGCGTTCAAGTAGTATATTCAGAACCTGTCCTTCGCTTTCGCTACAGTTGCCGAGTTTATCAACATAAGCGCTGATCAAATGCCGGTCTTCGACCAACGATTTGGAAATATCACAGATCAGCGCGTTGTTCTCACGGATAAATTCGGCGATTCTTTTATCGATATCATCCATAAATTGCGTATTACGTTATTTACAAAAACTTGAAAAAAATTTTCCGTTTATCAGATAGCGCCGTTCAAATGTTTTATGCTAATTCAACTAAAAACCATGAAGGTCAAAACTTGAGCACAGTCTATATATAAAGATATATATTTAAGAACTAATTGATAGAAAAATTGAACACTGAAATTCGATTATGATATAATGGCGGTGAACCTACCGTAACGATATAGAAATGACAAAAAAAGTATTTGGCATGGAGACGAAATTTTAAATTCTTAAAAAATTAGAAAGGACGGTTGAATCAGTTTACCTCTGAAATAATGATAGGTCCAAAGACTTCACTTTTTTCAACTTTTTGATGAATAGCCCAAGGGAACTCAAAAGATTTACGCCAACGATATTAGCAACGGGATGCTGGGTTGACGGTCGTGCGAAGATAAGTGCTACCATTACCAAGGATATGGTGGTTACAAATCCAACTTTTTTCAATACGCGTTGAAAAGTATATGAGCGAACCGTACCCAAACCGCACCAAGGGGGACTGGCATTAATAGTGGCTGCCATCAAACAAATAAAACAGTTCTTTGCTATTTAAGATTTGACAGATCGCGTCCCGAAACAAACAGTTCTGATCTCCCTCGATATGTCGAAAATAATTTGAATAAGGAAACTACAGGGTTCTGTATTAAAAATATAAGTTTCAAAAATATTTTCTCGTTTCAACGAAAAATTCGCTCTCAATCACCCTTAGTTCGTTGATAATAAATGTAATAATCTTACGAATATATATAAATAATTGGAAACTGTGAAACGATGGTCTATTCTCTAAAAAACACTTAATATGCTGGACCTGACTAATCTTACAATATTAGGCAGCGGACCAACCGCTATCTACCCTCTGAAAAATATTATCGTTTTTGTATCCCTCTAAAATATCTTTCCATGCTACTTCCTTGCCCGTTTCTTCATCGACACATTTGTAGTGAATTCTAACCCCATCATGACTATCTAGCATATCTGAATCAAGTTTTCTATCCTCAGAACCTGAAAATGGTTTAGTAGGTATTATTACTAATCCGAAGCTTATAGAGCCGTTCTAAAATGATATCATAATCTTATTTTATTTTTAATTGTTTTAGAAAACAGCTTTATTCCCTAGGACTAATTTTGATCGGGAACTCTGTTTCACCACCATATAGTTTTATTTCCTGAATATCCGCAGGCATGTAATAACCATCTTCCTCTAAAGCTTCTTTCACATTCCTTACCACGTTACCTTTAGTAATCAATGCCATTCTTCTAAAGTCTTTGGTATCTACCCAAAAGAATACTTTTAAGTTTACCGTACTGGTTGCAAGTTCATCTTCAATGACAAAATTTTCATGCTCTTCATCTTCAATAACATTGGGTTCTTTTCGTAATGCTTTTAAAACTGTTTCTTTAGCGCCTTCAATATTGTCTTCGTATGCTATACCGATAATGAAATCCCAACGGAAAAATCCGTCTTCGGTAAAATTGGTAACAGGTTTGGTAAGCACATCACTATTAGGGATGTATACATCTTTACCATCAAAAGTCTTTAATTTGGTATACCTAAATTCCAATGCTTTTACCTTACCGAAATTTTCATCGATCTGTACAGTGTCGTCAACATCAAAAGGTCTGCTGAATGCCATTATAATACCTGCAATGAAATTTTGACCAATATCCTTAAAGGCAAAACCTAATACAACGGCACTTGCACCGGCCGCGGTGAGAATACCTGTAGCAATGGCACCAAGACCAGATGCTTCTAAAGCTAGCATTACCGCAATAATTACGGATACATACTTTATGGCTTGCCCTAAAAATTTGCTCATTAGAGGGTCTCCCGTTCTAGCGGCTAATTTTCTTTTTACGAATCCACCGATCCAAGTTCCCAGCATTAATCCTAATATCACGATTAATATTCCAATACCTATACCGGGCAACTGTGCTATAAGATCATTATAAAATGATGATATAGATTCAGAAATAGTTGTAGTGTTGGTTTGCATGAATAGAAAAGTCATAAAGTTAGATTTGGATTAATTTATGAAAGTCACCTGAAGCTTGATGACTCTAATTGGTTTATAATTAGCCTGATTGAATAAGCGTCAGGAAATTCTTGATAGTGTTAAAAATTTACTTCCTATTATTATTTACGACCTGTACTTTTACATTATCAAATAAGTTTTTGAATTTTTTCAACGAGTTTGGAGGGTTACTAGTTGAATTTTATTAACCATCTCGCCTTGAGGTGGTTTTTATTTTTCTGCTCCATTGTTAATAATATTTTCGAAAATGAGTTACTTTATTTGGAATATATCCTGAAATTTGGACAATGTCCAAAACAGTTTTTAGAAATTGTGATATCACTTCCATAAAAGCTCTTTTGAAGGAGATAGGGAAGCAGCGCTATGAATGCGCATTAAAGGATAATGGGCTGTTCAAAAATACGGGAATACCCGTGGGAGTAGGTATTGCCAAAACAAAATCGTTATCGAAGTTGGCTAATAAGTTCGCTAAGAAAATCCCGAAAAACAACAATGTCTATGTGGTCGATAGTGACCAGAAAAGGCCGTATTTTTTAAGAGTTACAAATAAGAGGAAACGTATTAACGCATAAAGTAGTTTATGCATTTATTTGTTATTTAATATGATATTATGAATTTCCTTATTTGCGTGCTATTAGGTTTTTGCATTGCCTCTTTGGGTAGTATTACCCCTAGTTTTCTAAATTTAACAGTGGTGAAGTATAGCTTAAGAAATGGTGTTAAAGCTACACTCTACATAATTGCAGGGTATGCTACCGTTTTGTTTTTTCAAGCGAACTTAGGTGCCTATTTTGCTAATGTTTTGATGAAGAATTCAGAGTATATTACCTTAATTCAACAAATAGGAACAGGTATTCTGTTTCTCTTATCCATTAATTTTTTTAGAGTCCATTTTACTTCAAAAGAAAAAGTAGAGGATAAAGAAATTCCTAAATCTAAATCTTATTTTTACGGAATTTTTATGTCGTCATTGAATATGATGGCGATTCCGTTTTACTTTTCCTTTATATCATTGTTAATTGGGATCGATTATTTCGAATATAATTTTTCAAACGCACTTTACTTTTCTATAGGTTCTACAATAGGCTCTTTTACCTTATATACACTATATGCAATCTTGGCCCAGAAAATTGAGTATAAATTAAGTTTCATCGCTTCGAGAATGGATCTGATTCTAGGATTTCTAACGGGAGTAGTCGCAATAGGTAACCTAATTTACTTGCTTAGTGAATAATTGTAGGTCTAATTTATTTATAAAGTTGAAGTTAACAGAAAAGTATGTACCCGAGGACATTAAATAATCGTTTAATTAAACTTTTACTGTAATTGATTTTAACTCAAAGTACTATTCGGCTTTTAATTTACTTTTTAGCATATCTATTTTTTCTTGAGAAAAATCATTTTTGCCTACCTGTAATGCCTTGGTAAAATATTTTAGTGCTTGAGTAGAGTCTTGTTTGGCTAAAAAGCAATCCCCCATTGAATCGTACACATTAGAACTTCTAGGATAATTCTGTATGTTCAAATTAAATAATGCAAACGATTTTTCATTCATATCGTTGTTCATGAATCCATATCCCATATTATTAATAAACTGTTCAGATGGGATAATCTTGTAACCAAATTTATTTGAAATATTCTCATAATGTGAATTGATCATTTTTAAAATATCGTCGGTGGACATTGTCGAATTTTGGGAATATAAATCATTAACACCATCAAGCCTGTACCAAGGAAAAAGAAAACGTAGTGCATCGTACTCCGTAATAAGTGGAACACTACCATGGTCATCATCCGGATAGTATTCCCATTTAAATAATAAATTATTGTATTCCTTGGACTCAAGGGATTTTACAAATTTCATTATCGACTTCATCTGTATAGTGTAATATGTGTCGGGAACGGTATCACTTTGGACACTTTCAATGTCCATGCCTTCTTCCAATGTATTTGCGACACCAATAAAAAGGCTCTTGTTTTCAAACCTATTCTTTGTCAATAACGAATCGGCAAAATTAAGAAACCCTCTGTTATCCCACCATAAACTTGGATCGATTGCTACATAATTACTAAAAAGCTCAGGTCTGGTCACAAGGGCATTGATAACGCTTAAGCCTCCAAAAGAATGACCGACAAAAGTTCTATAGCCAGATGCCGGGTATGCCTTTTCCATGTGTGGTATTAATTCTTCTTCAACAAAATCAAGAAAATTGTTTCCTCCGCCCGAGATATATGGAATACTATCACCCGAAATAAAGTCGATATCGACCTGTGATGGTGTTAAATCCAGTGTCCTATTAGTATTGGCTATTCCTACTACTATCATTTCCGGTACAACCATATTTCCACTGGCGAGACTTAATTGATCTACCATGCCAGCTAAAGACTTGAAATGAGAAGGTCCATCTAACAAATATAGTACTGGGTACTTAGCTGCTTCATTTGATTTCTCTTTTGCGCTTTCAGGAATATAAATCCATATTTCCCTAGACTCGCCCAAAACATTTGAATATATACTATCCACTTGCCCTATGACCAGTGAACTTTCATTAATAATATTTTTTTCGGTTTTCTTTTTGCAACTTATAGAATTCAAGGTGACAAAGGTGAATAATACAATTCTAAAAATTAGTCTAAGGCATTGGTTTTCCATTTCGTTATCGTCTTATAATATTTCACTGTTTATGACAGGTTATTACAACTCAGCGTTTATTTGAACTTTTTCCTTCTAAATTTACGAAATTTCGTCAAGCATGGGAAGGCGGTTTTTTATTTAAAGCTTTTTGTTACAAATGACCTTTGAGTCTATTTTTTAAATTGGTAACGCAACGTTTTCAATAATTGACATCTCTTCTAAAATACCTTTTATGCAAACTAAATCCGTCTTGCTTTTAATATTCGTCTTATTCTTGGCCTGCAACAAAAACGATGATGGGGAACCTTCTTTTCCGAATAACTATTTCATTGCCCAAAGAGCCGATATTACATGGCAAGGATCCACCGAAATCGTTTTGACTGCTAGTGACACACTTATCTTTTTAGCGGTCGGGAACGGTCTGGATAATGGTGTATTGGTCGCCAAAATAAAATTTGACGGGATCGGATCCTATATCTTGAATGACCTCGATGGTATTTACTACAATACTTTGGGCGGTGATGTTTTGATAAGTCAATACGCCATTGAAGATGGCTCAAATGGTATATTTACCATCTCAACTTATGAGGAAGGAAACAGATATATTGAAGGTGGTTTTAAAATGCCCCTAAGAGCGACTATGCTAGCTAATCCTGAAATAAAAGATAGTACACTTACAATTTCCGATGGGCAGTTTAAAGGCTTTATACGAGGGGAAATTTTACAATAATGGAATTAGCTATCCTTAATTTGAACCTTCACCATAACTCGGTACGAATAGTTGTGTGATTAAGCCCCTAGTTTAGTTAAATCCACACTCGTAATTTCTTCAAATATTTGAGCAGCTAAATCCGTGTCGATTTTTCCCATTCCAAAACTTACAATCTTCCCGATAAGCATCATTTTCAAATCTTTTTTACTAATTTTTTTACTTTTTGATTTTAGTTCCTCAATTTCATCAAATATTATTTCTTGTCCATAACCAAGTTTTTCAAGTTTCTCCAACACAGAGTTAATTCGGTCGTGAAGTTCTGTGAGTTCCTTTAGAGAGTAGTCAACATCGTCATCCGTTAATAGATTTTCTGGAACTTGGTAATTTTCAAATATATTTTGCTGGCGTAGAATTTCAGAGTTTAGATTCCGAATATTGCTCAATTCTGAACGATTAATTTTCTCTTTTTCCTTTAAAAAATTCAGTTCCTTACTTTGTCTCTTTTTAGTTGCAGTATCTATGGCTTTTGTCAAAGAATCCTGATTTCGGGACAACTCTTTTCGTTTATCGGCCAGCTTTTTTTCAAAGTCGGCAACTTTAGCACTTACACGAATTAATTCTTTAGATTTAGTATCTATTTGTCTTTGATAGCTTTGAAATGTAGCAAGGTTTTTTAATGAAAAAGCTTTTTTAGATAAATCATTGATTTTAGAATTCAAATCAACTTCTTTTTTCCTTTCAGTAACCTGCCTTTTCATTAAATCGGCAATATGAGAATTTGTTTGGTTTACTTTATTTTGATAGCTACTTACTGACATTATTGGCTGGTTTTCAAATTACTTGCAAATTAGGGTCATAGTGCATACATCTTTTATATCCTCAAGTTAAGAAATATTAGAAAAGCGCGTATTTACCTATTCTAAACAATCCTTTATTTGAACTTTGATAACGGTTTTGTGTATGATTTCGTTGCGTGTTAAAACAATAAAGTTAGCAAATAAATTAGAGATAGAAAGTCCGCGAGGACTTTCGTAAGTAGGCTATAACTAGTAATGAATTATACACGTCTTAAGTTTGATTCTCAGTAAATTGTTGCCAGTAGTATTTATATTATTCCTGTGTGTCGAGTATAGGCTCTGTCGTGCAATTCTTCTCCTATCAATCTTTCTGGGTCTAAACTTGCCATATATTTATTCCGAATGTCTTGATAAATTTGAAAATAAAAATTATCTACACATCCAATAAAAACGAAGTAAAAATCGTCAAAAAAATAAGTGGAATTTTCATTTCGATAGACACCACCCATATTTCTGTAATTTTCGTTACTTTCCTCAAAAGTCCGTGTGATATCCTGAAAATGTTTGTCATAAATTGAGTCCAGTTCTGCTTTATTATTTATCGACATATTGTTTTCATATATGTCATTATAAAGGTTATAACGCAATCTGCTAAATTCTCTAACAAAAAGTTTATTTTTTTCTCTTAAATCATTCATTCTCAATTCAGTTATGCTTTTCCAATCAGCAAATCGGTCAAACTTAACTTTATCTCTATTTGCTTTTTCAGCCATTTTTAACCTTTGCAATCCATAATATGCAAGTATTAGTGTTATTGTTCCTGCAAAAAGTTCTTTAAATTGAGTTAGTGATTCAAAATAATTATTTATTCCTTGAAGGTCAATTTGAAACTCTCTTTTGGCTAAATCTAAATGAATAAATAGAAATGCTATTAATGACAACAGACAGAGGATTATTGAAAAGATTATAATTATTATATTAAAAAATTTCTGCATTTACGGATGTTGGTTTATATTACTGGCAACAATTAAATAAATAACATATGTTATTTATCCTGCCAGTATGAGATATAGGTTATATATATCTTTTATAAAGTTCAAGGTAAGAATTAATAGAAAAGTATGTAACCAAGGATATTAAATAATCCTTTATTTGAACTTTACGAATTACGACATGGTGTCCTAACTCTTGCTTTATTTGAACTTTAAGCCAAGATACCGTGTTCAATTCTTCCTAAAGCATACATAACCTTCTGTACGCCTCTTGCACTCTTTAAAAGTGATTCAGGGGTTATCCCGCCCAAGGCTTTTGACTTTGTCTTTAACCACTTTTCAAAGTTAGTTTTATCCTCGAAAACTGATTCGCCGTATTCCTTTAATCGAATTTGTTCTTTCTTTAAGTTTTCCATTCTTTAATTTGATGGTTATGATTAACGACGTGGTGTCCTAACTTATCCTTTATCTAAACCTTTAAGTAATATACTAAAAATCACCTAAAACAATAAACTCTTTACAAAAGGTGCTATTTGTAAAGAGTCAATCACTATTATCATCTCCAAGTTGGTTTTAACACATCAACTATTGGAATCTCTTTTTTGAATAAAAACCTAGGAAGAAGAGACCTTTGCTTTTAAAGAGCCGCTTAGAGTAGGATATTTGTTTTTGAAAAAAAATTAATACTATCTATAATTTCAAATTCTTGAGGTAATAACAAAAATTCAATGTTGGTTTCGTAACTTTCGATTTTACTATTAACAAACTTCTAAAAAGTATAATGGATATAAACTACATCTTGATACGTTACAAAAATAACTTAGTGTTTTGTAGTGTGAGTCTATTAGCAATCGGGTTCCTATAAAAATCATGGATTTCTCAAAACCTTTATAAACGAGGTTGATGGTTAAATAAAAAAAGGATTGTCCTTAGATAAAATTTATGGAAGGTAAAATAGTATTATGCATAAAGCACAACGTGAGTACAAACTTTTCAGGGATTAAAAAGTTATTTGATTTTCACAAAGAAGCTTCACAGTATTATAATGAAACTATCTACATAGATTTTTACCATTTAGATTGGTTTGATGCTAATTTAAGCGCTTTGTTTGGTAGTATTTTAGCCAAACTAAAAAAAGAGAATAACTTAGATTTTTCAACTGACTTGAAGTTTTTAGAAGAACATTTTAATGTTTTATTTAGAAATGGTTTTCTTAGATCAGAAGATGCTATACATGATTTACAGGAATCCACGGTTTCATTTAGAAGTTTTGACCTAAATGATAAAGCTAGTTTCGTTGATTACGTTGAAAATGAACTATTTGATCATCGGGGAATGCCAAGTCTAGAGGTTGAAGAAAAAGACAGTATAATGCAATCTTTAATTGAGGTTTATTGTAATATCCAAGAACACTCAAAATCAACGGAACCTTTTTATGTATGTGGGCAGTATTATCCGAAGCAGGGGTTTTTAGCTTTCTCAATGGTAGATTTAGGCGTTGGTTTTCTTCCAGCTATTGAAGTTAAGACAAAAGGAGAAGTAAATAATAGTTATGATGCTATAAAATGGGCACTAGAAAAAAGAAACACTACAAGAGAAGGAGCCCCCGGCGGATTAGGTTTATTTGACTTAAATTCATATTTTAACAGAACTAATGGCAATATCCAAATTATATCTGGTGATACTTTTTGGAGTTTAGACTTGGAAAATGCAGTGTTGAAAAAGTTCAATTTTCCAAATCCTTATACAGGGTCTATATTAAACTTGTTTTTCAAGCGTTAGTTAAGTATATTTGCAATCCCTTATAAAGGGGTGTTAATTCTATTTAATCCATGAATATCAGCGTTTTAGATATTATAAAATCAGATTTAGCAACTAACCTTACGGATGGTGTTGCACTTTTTGAGGTTATTAAAACAAAAAAACCTTCTGAAATTACTATTTCATTTGCGGGTGTTAGGCTTATTTCAACTTTATTTTTAAATGAAAGCATAGGTAGATTTGCAACCATGAATAGTAAAACTATTCATGAGCTTCAATTTGAGTATCCAGAAGGAAAAGAAATGTTTGCTCACAAAGTAGATGACATAATTGAAAACGCCTTATTAGGCGATGATTACGATAACCTTGTGGATAACGCACTTCTTTCAATGTAAATATGTCTTATACCTACTTTAAGGCAAACTCCCATCAAGTACAAAATCAGGAAAGTTATTTTTTAGATGCCAATATTTGGCTAAAAATATTGTCTCCAAAGAATAATTCGTCTTTTAAAGACAGAGCCTATCTGGAACTTTTTGCTGAAATAATTAAGAATACAAAAACGCGTATTGTTGTACCAGCGCTAGTTGTTTCGGAAGTCATTAACAGAATAATAAGAGAAGTCCATTATCAAAAGCATGTGGGCAAAATCCAAAAGACTCAACCCTTATTTAAACCTGATGCATCCTATTATAAAAATGTTTACAGACCCTCATTAGACTATAGAGTTGCTTATAATCTGATATGTGATGATTTGAAAAGTTATAATGCTTCAATAGACCTGATTAATGATGAATTTGGATCCTCATTTAAATTTAAGCATGTTTTAAGTAATCCACCTACAAGTCTAGATTTTAACGATTATTATTACTACAACCTTTGCAAAAAGAAAGACTATTTTTTAGTTACTGACGATAAAGATTTTTGGGTTGAAAATGTCAAGATTATAACGATGAGCAAGACTTTGCTCGATAAGCATATTGCAATCTTAGTAAAGAACAAAGTAGCAGAATAAACGCCATTAGGTTTCCAAAACTCCGGTTCATATGTATTTTCCTTCTTTCCGCTGGGCTACATTCACTCAAAAATATGAGTTTTCGATTTCGCACGATACTGGTTGTGATTGTTGAGCTTTGTCAGATTGAACAACCCGCTTTCTCCAACTGATTAAGCAACATAGCTCTGGGCCAGCCCAGCTGTTTTCTATCTTTTGTTTGAACTTTACGAATTACGACATGGTGTCCTAATCAATGTTTTATCTATCCTAACAACGGCCATTCGCTATATTGCCCTTCGGCTTGTTCTATTACTTCTTTTAAAAGCTTATCTAATTCAGAGAAGGGTACTTTGCCACGCAACTCTTTTTTAACTGCTAAACGTATGGCTGCTTTGGCATTTTCTTTTTTGGTCCAATCTAATTGAAGGTTTTTTTTAACGGATTCTACTACAGTGTGTACCAAGTCTTGAATTGGTCCGCTTTCATTGAGTATGGCGCTGTTTTCAGAAAGTAAGTCGTAGAATGCCAATTCATCGTTTGATAACCCTAGCTCTTTGGTACGTATATCATCTTTCTTGAACTCATCGGCTATATCCAATAAGTGCTTTATTGCTGCAATGGAGTCTAAACTGTTCTTATGGTATTTGCCCAAAACTTTTTCAAGTTCGTCTTTGAGCTTTCTTCCTTTTTTAATGTTTTTGCTCATCCGTACTTTTAACTCATCATTAATGATACGGCGTAGCAACTCTATTTTAATATTTTCTCCACCCTTGTCTTTTACAATGGCTTGGAAAGAATCATCTACGATAGAAATATCAATCTTATCTAAATTGTACATGGCAGCCAAGTCTACAATAGCTTGCGATTCCAATGACTTGCTTATAAGATCTTTAATACGGTCATTTTTTGTACGCTGCGCTCCTGGAGGGTATTTTATTTTACGTATCTGTTCTCTGAATTTTTGAATAATAGCTACATCTTCTTGAATCTCCCAAATCCGTTCGTCTGAATTGGTCATAGCCATCAACTCACTCAACTTACGTTCCTCTTTTAGAAAACCTTCTGTTGTAGAATCATCTTTTAATAACCCATTTAGGACGGTGGTGGTCCATTTCATTTTATCTGTTGCCGGCATTTCATTAATAACATCCAATTCAAAACCGCCAACTAAAGATTTAACTATACTCAGTTGTTCCAAACACAATTCTACTGCAGCATCTAAATCTAGAGTAGGTTTTCCTGCCCCACCGCTGCCTGTGTATTTTTTAGTGGCTTCTGCTAAAAAGCCTGATATGCCAATGAAATCAACTACCAGTCCATTTGGTTTTCCTTCAAAAACACGGTTGACTCGTGCAATGGCTTGCATCAGGTTATGACCTTTCATAATCTTATCCACATACATGGTGTGTGCGCAGGGTGCATCAAAACCAGTGAGCCACATATCTCTCACGATTACCATTTTCAGAGGGTCTTCAGGATTCTTGAATCTTGACTTTACCGCTTCCATGGCATCTTTGGTCCGCATATGGGTATTCCAACTCACGGGGTCTTTTCCAGGACTGCTCGTCATGATTACTGCAATTTCTGGGCAATCATTTAGAGCAGATAAGGCATCGTACATTTTAACGCAATTACGGCGACTCATACAAACAACCATTGCCTTGCCGTCTAAAGTTTTAGTACGTGCTTTGAAATGTGTTAGAATATCTTTAGCAACTGTCTTAACACGGTCTTCCGAGCCTGCAGCATCTTCAACGGCTGCCCAAACGCCAACGGTAGTATCTTCTGCTTGTTCTTCAACTTCTTCTAGTTCTTGGGTGTATTTTGCTTTTATGTTAAGCGGTACCATTTTTGGTTCGTAGTAGATTGGTACCGTGGCACCATCTTCTACTGCTTGTTTAATATCATAGGTGTGAATGGTGGGACCAAAAACTTGCTCAGTATCTGCATCTTTGCCATCTACGGGTGTACCTGTAAAACCTATGAATGAGGCATTCGGTAATGCACGGCGAATGTTCTGTGCAAAACCACCACTTTCAAAACCATATTGGGTTCGGTGTGCCTCATCTGCCATAACAATGAGATTATAGCGTTCACTCAAAATGGGGTGTTGAGTTTCTTTGCCGTTTTCTAAATCTTTCAACCTAAATTTCTCAATAGTCGTAAAAATAACGCCACCACCATCAGAGCTTAATAATCTTCTTAGGTCGTCGGTACTTTCGGCATGCTGAACATCACCTACCAAATCTTTGGCGAGCACAAAATTTTCATAGAGCTGTTGATCAAGATCTGATCGATCTACTTGTATTACAATTGTTGGATTCTTCAATTCTGGTCGCTGGCGTAGAATACCTGTTAGTATTGCCATACTAATACTCTTGCCAGAACCCTGGGTATGCCAAATAACACCTAATCGTCCATCTCCGTTTGGTTTTATGTTCTTTAGACTACTTTCTACGGCACGGCTTATACCCCAATATTGGTGGTACTTTGCGCCTTTCTTTATAATCTTACCGTTATGGTCTTCATGAAAGATGAAATGTTGTAAATAATCTAATAGCGTCTTTTTTGGGAATAGCCCATGCAATAACGTTTCTAATTGCAACTCTGCTTTTTGCTCGGTATCATCTCCATCTAAACTTTTCCATGGAGCGAACCATTCTAAGGCGGATGAATACATACCGTGTAAAGCCTCCAGACCGTCTGATGCTATACATATAGCATTATAATCGAATAACTGTGGAATATCCAGTACATAGTTATGTAGTTGTCTATGGGCATTATCAACCCCCACGGTAGAGTCAAACGGATTTTTAAATTCAAAGACAATAAGCGGCAACCCATTGATGAAAATAAGAAGATCAGTACGGCGGCTATTTTTGCCAACGATACTGACTTCGTCTGAAACTATAAAACTATTCTTTTCTGGATGAGCATAATCAATAGGGTAGAGGTGCTTTGCCTTTTCATTGCCCTGTGCATCTTTCCAAGCAATGTCTATCCCTTGGGTAAGTTTGCGGTGAAAATCTTGGTTACGGTAGGCGACCTCCATACCCTCATGTTGGGTAAATTGGGCAAAAGCTTCGTTACGTGCCGTTTCTGGTACGGCTGGGTAGGTGTTTTTTAGAAAAGTATTTAATTCATTTTCTAGCACTACTTTTTTAAGGTCACGGTCTAGGGCATTGCCGGGTATATGATTATAGCCTAGTTCTTGTAACCAAACTATGGCAGCATTTTGGGCGGTATGTTCGTTTAGGCTCATAGGGCTGCAGTTATTTCTTCCTCAAATTCCTTTAGGCGGACTTCCCCTGAAATAAGTTTGGGGAGTAAAGTGTCTCGGAGTTTAGTTAGAGTTTGGTTTTCATTGGTATTTGCTTTTACTTTCTTAAACCATGGTTCAACTTTCTTCTCAAAACTGACCATTGTTTCTTCATTAATTTCAGGAAGTTCATATTGTAAAAATGGATCATTTTGTACTCTTTGCCTTCCGGAAGTTCCTATCATACATGATACCGCATGATTTACTAAATTTATATCTCTACTTAAACAATACACCCAATATTTTGAAATACCCTCTTTTGCTCTGAGGACAAGAAATTCAGTTGATCCAAAACCAATTTCATTTTCCTCAAGAAAATCAACATAAGCTGTTTTTCCGTTTTCTAAACAAGGAGTTATTCTAGCTAATAATGTATCTCCATTTTGAAATTTAGCACCTCCTTTTACAACAACTTTATCAACTTCCGAAACAGACATACCCTCTGTTGGTAATGCTTTCATATTGACATAGCTTGCTAATTCACCTTTTTTAATTGAAAGTCTTGGATTCAGATTCACATAGTCTGCAAGCGTATTTTCTAATTCTTGCCCAAAATCTACAAACCAATGTTTGTAAAGTGTCATTGCCATGTCTTCTAACGTTTTGTTCATGGCAAGGTTGTTCTCTATTTTATCGTCTATGGCAGAGAGGATGTTGGCGATGGCGCGTTGTTCGCTGTCATTCTCAGGTATTTCGAATTCTAGCGAGTTTAAAGTTCCTTGAGTTAAAAGTGGTTGACTAGAGCCAGTTGAAAATTGATTTAAATTTGCTTTTTTGAGTAAATAATAAATAAACTTAGAATTATTTTTATTTTTAGCTATTCCAAATAATGAATTATCCGAGACCCATAGTTCTCTATTTTCATAATATACTGCGCCGCAATACGCACCTACCCGTCCAATTAAAATTGCCTCTTCATTCAAATTAGTTTTGTCACCATAACCTAGTATACCGTTTCCTCCGTAAATTGGATATATCCCTTTGTTCTTTGGCTTTGTTTTGCCATTCTTTATCTGAAGAATCTCTCCAAGCTTATATGTTTTCCAGTTTTCGGGCATTTACAGCGTATGTTTGTGTGTGATTCCTTTATGTATTGCATTCAAAATACTTTGTGCAAAATCAATATTTCGGTCCATTGCGGTAGCAATAGCTATGGTAATAGGACCAGTTTCGGTTGCCAATTCAGTTTCGAACATATTTAAAATTTTAATTCTTAATGCGGCATTTAATTGAAGTACTTCTTGCATTTTTCTGCCCATAACTTGTGCAGCTGCGTTACTGATGTCAAAATTTTCAGCATCGAACAAATCTGCATATGCAGAGTCTTCTACAAATAGTTCCGGTTCGTAAAGTGGCCATGCTGCCTCAAGTAATGCAGCAATGTCACCAAGGTCTTTTGTACGAGACGGTTTCTCAGACCATGCAATCAGCTTTAAAATAACCAAACCATGCGATGGGCTAACCGGTATACTATAACCTTCAGGGTGTTCAAACACTTCGGTAGCTGAGGCAACTTCGGTCATGCCAACAGTAGATAGTGCTATTTGCTTCTCTGTAAATGATACGGTATCGTCTTGCGCAATTAGACCATAAGGCAAAAGGTCTATAACAGTATTTGATTTGGCATGAAACAATCGGTAGGGCATTTGTCCTTTGGTATCTTCAAAACCATGTTGCTTTATTTCTTTTTTTAGGGCTTCAAAACTGGCGTGGTCTGGTACCATTACTGCAAAATCAATATCTGCCGTTGCCCTACTAGGTTTTGCTCCCGCTTTATATAATGCTACATCTCTCGCATTGGCGCCAATGAGGTAATAACTAATACCGTGAGAAGCAAAAACGCGTTCCAAAATTTGGTACACCTCAGTATGCTGGGAAAAAGAATAAATCTTAAAGCTTTTGTGCGATGTGCTCATTATAAATAATTTGTGCGGTTTCTATATTTCTAGGATCACCAGAATGTATTAGTTGGGCATATATTATCAATGCATCTACATTATTCTTACCTTTCATTATAGATGCCATACTTGTATTTCCCCAAAAAGGTTGATACAGCGTTATTTTGCCATTAGGGTCGGGTACCAGTTTTAAATCAGTCATAATTTCTTTGGCAGACAAGGTTGTGAAAAGTGAATATTTTTCAGGGTATAAATAATCGGTTAAAAGCGCCGCTCCTGGTTCGCCGCCCCACCATACGTTAGGTCTTAAAAATCTATCTTTCCAATGATCTTCAAGATTTCCAGTAAATGAATAGGTGCCAATTTTATAGTTAGGTAGTACTTTTTCATTAAGAATAGGAATCCATCTATCTAATAATTCTTCTTTACGAATGAGTTGATATTTTTTATCATTATTCCATTCCACTAAAAAACCTTCATCAAATAAGCCATTCATTATTTTACTTACACTTCCTACAGAAATGTTACTTAGGTGTGCCAACCTGCGAACAGTTTCGTTTACTTCCTCAGGACGATTTAATAATTGAAAAATTAATTGGGCACCAGCTTGTGTGAAAACTTTGGTAGTATCTGGTATAACAGGTTTACTATTACCATGCTCTGTGAAAATTTTAAGTTGTGGTATTTCTATATAAGCATTGCCATAACTATCTAAATAATTGATTTTATTTTTCTTTAATTGCTTTTTAGCTTTAGGTGTTATGTATTTGGAAGCAACTAATAAAGGGTGATTTGCTGGCTGATTTAAAAGGATAGGCACATTGTGTGGTCTTATTTCATTTTTGAAATAGACACTTACTTCTTTACCGTTTAATGTATAAACAGGTAATTCATTCGAGTCGGGTGCCTTTTCATAGATAGCCTCAATATCTAACTCAAGTCTATCTATAAATTCCATAAAATATGCAAAATCTAATAACATGTTCATTTTTTTAGCTTGTTCACGTAACATGAACAGTCAAATGTAGTGAACAAAATTGATGATTTTATAGATTTGTTCATTTTTTAACTATGTTCATGAAACATGAACAATTAATTTTTATGAACAAAATCATTTAATACTTATCAAAATTCTCCAGAATTTGTTTTTTAAAAGTTTCTCCTTTCTCAAACTGCTCTAATAACGTAGCTTTCAAAGTCTCCATTTTTTCTTCAAACGGGATACCATCATCTTCTTCAGCTTCAGTACCAACATAAATGCCGGGAGTAAGTTTATAATCTTGTTTTTGTACTTCCTCTAAAGTGGCGGCTTTACAAAAGCCATCAACGTCTTCATAGGTTTTTCCAGCAGTTCTCCAATCATGATAGGTATCCGCAATTTTATCAATATCGGCATCTTCGAAAACTCTTAGTTTGCGGCTTGCCATCGTGCCCATTTTAGCGGCATCAATAAATAGAACCTCTTTCATTCGTTCACGGTGCTCACCATCTTTACCATCTCGGTTTTTGCTTAGAATAAACAAACACGCAGGTATACCGGTGGTTAGAAATAGCTTGTCTGGCATACGAACAATACAATCGACCATGCCTTTATCAACCATATACTGGCGCACATTCTTTTCTCCTTTTGTATTAGAGGTCATGGCTCCGTTTGCCATTACAATACCAGCGGTGCCGGTATCGCTTAAATGGTTCCAGAACGTTTGCATCCACATGTAATTGGCACTACCATCTGTGGTAAATTCTTCTCGTGGTCCAAAAAGTCTGGGGTCTTTTTCAGAAAGATCCTCAGGGTGCCAATTACTCACATTAAAGGGTGGGTTCGCAATGACATAATCTGCCTTAAGACTTGGGAATTTATCGTCTAACAATGAGTTACCTAATTTGATATCAAAAGATAAGTCTCGTAATAAAAGATTCATTAGACACAAACGCAACGTTTGTGAGGTCATCTCTTGACCATAAATAGAAATATCACTTTTATTGCCACCATGTTCTTTAATAAACTTTAGGCTCTGTACAAACATACCGCCACTACCACAGGCAGGGTCAAAAATTCTACCTTTGTAAGGCTCTAAAATCTCAACTAGTAAACGAACAATACTACCCGGTGTAAAGAATTGACCGGCACCAGAACCCTCTGCCATAGCAAAACGACCAATGTAGTATTCATAGATACGACCAAGTATGTCACTTTCAGGATTTTCTTTTTCAGAGAATTTTGGGTGAGATAATAGGTTAATAATGCCTCCCGTCTGCTTTGCTGATAATTCGCTCTTGACAAATATTCGAGGTAATAGGTTGTTTAGTTGTGGGTTATAAGCAGTTAATAATTCTTGGATGACATCAAAGGCATCATCAATAATAACTTTAATATTATCCTGCTCCGCATTGTCCTTAAAATACTGCCACGAGGCTGTCTCTGGAATCATAAATGTATTTCGCGATCGAAATTCATCTGGATCAGATAACACGTATTTCTTTTCATCTTCATCTGTCGTGAAATAGGATGATGATGGCTCATTAAGTTCATTGGAAAGTTCTTCTTGAACTACTTCAAAACGTTCGCTTAAATGCTTTAAAAAGACAAGTGGTAAAATGTAGTTTTTATAGTTGTTTTCTGAGACTGCACCACGAAGTTCGTTGGCGGCGTCCCATAACTCTTTTTCAAAATCAATATCTGCTTTTGCCATATAGGGTATTAACTCTTATTTGTTGGGGGAATTTTGTCTTGGAACTAGCAAAATAAACAAACCTTTTTAGATTAATAGCTATCAAGCTCAAATCTTAATTATTTATTTTTAATTCAACCAAATTTATTCTTTATCAGATTTGTATGGCCTTAGCTTTCCATTAAGTCCGCGATGTCTTAAATACTTGTAATAGGTCGCCCTAGAAATAGCAACACGTTCGCAGATTTCAGAAACGGTCAGCTTACCTTCTTTAAAGTACTGTTCGCATATTATAGCTTTTTGCTGGTTCTTTTTACTGATTCCCGTAGGGGCACCAAGTATTTTCCCCCTTGCCCTTGCAGAAGCCAAACCCGCCTTCGTCCTTTCAATAATAATGTCACGCTCTAACTGCGCCAAAGCGGCAAACAAATTTACAATGAATTGTGAATGTGAGGACTTGTCGGTAGTATCCAGAAAAGGTTCAGTAATACTGCGGAACTTTACACCTTTTTCGTTAAGTTGATTGATGAAATTGGTGAAATGAATAAGGCTTCTGGCCAAGCGGTCTAATTTCCACACCACGATAGTATCGCCTTCCCGTGCATACTCCAGAAGTTTACTTAGACTTTTACGTTCTTCTTGGGAACTGGATACTTTATCCGTATAAATATTCTTTTCATCAATACCTTCTTTTAAAAAGGCATCCAATTGCAGATCAAGATTCTGTTCTGCGGTACTTACCCTAGCATATCCAAAAACCATAACACAAAGTTTAAATAAACGTCAAAATACATACTAATAAATTAGTACGTTAATTTAAACTTTTTAAAATCAATAAACAAGGGTGTAAACTAAAGTATAATAAAACGGTCATATAATTATACTCCGTTTTTGTCAAAGGCCTAAAAACAGTCAATTCTTAAAAATACCCCTCGCCTCTTTATAAACCCGTTCAAAATTATCGTGTAAATCTTTATTGGAAAACGCCTTTACATCCAGTGGAAGACCCCGTTCAATGAGTTGGAGTTTAAACTGGACCTTTTTATCCCTCCCATCTGCATAAGTAATGAACTCCCCCTGTTTCAATCGGAAGAATACATCAGCCCTAATTTTTGGAATTTCCTTCTCCCCTGTAGTAATACGCGTATCAAAATCAAGATTATGCCCTCGGCTTACACTTTTGGTCGGGTCTTTAATAATCTCAAAAAAACGTTCGTAATATTTGGCGGTGTCCGGGTCATTGACCTTTCCAAAAAACTGATAAGAAAGATTGCTTAAAATTGCCTTACTTGCCTTATCTCCATACATCATATCGTTCTGAATCTTATCCTGCATCACATAAACCGTAGAAATATTATAGCTTCGAAGTGTTGCAGGAATACGGTGCATATTCAATAACCGGATGGTCGGTGCTTCCTCCATTAAAAGAAATGAAGGTTCACTATTTCGCACACTCATTTGTTTGGTAATCGTGTGGATAATGGTTGCAATAACTGGCGAATACGATGTTTCAAATTTAGGATTGTTCACTATCGAAATCACGCAGGGATTCTCAGTACTGTTAATATTTAAAGGTACTTCGTCTGCTGACAACGCCATAAAAATGCGTTGTGTACTAATTCGCTTTAGAGCATTGGCCAAGGTGCTTTTTACACCTGCGGTCTGCCGTTCAGAATCCTTACCACTTATAAATGCATCTGCCATTGCTCTTGATGTGGTGTTGGTTTCCAAGAACTGGATAAGGCTGTCTGTGTCCAGATATTGATAAACAGCTATTAAATGTGGCAAAGTGCACAATTGGGAATAGTCGGTTTTTAATTTCCAAATTAATCCTCCTATTAAACCTTCAGCAGCATCATTAAAAAATTTGGTTGTTCCAGTCGTTCCAGATTCCCGTTGCTCTAAAAGGTTTTCAATCAGCACCCTTGAAACTTCGTTTACGCTTTCCTCGTTCTCTAAATAGCGAGGTGCAATAGGATTTACTCGATGTATAATTCTATCAAAGGAAATGACCTTAAACGGGATATCGCCATCCTTGAAAAGTGGATATGCCATTTCAGTTAGTTCAAAATCTTTGTAGTCATGGATGATACCACAAAAGCTTTCTTTCCTAAAGTGTTTCAGGAATCCATAAACCACGCTTTCAGTCTTGCCACTTCCGGCAGATCCAATGATAGATGCACCACGTTTAATATTGTCTAATTTGAAATTTCCTTTGGTTGTGGCGAAGTTCACCTGATATTTGCTGTTGCCATTTTTTAGGCTTTCGGTCTTGTGCAAAAAAACATATAGTCCTGTATTAATTAATGTGAGAGGGCAGACCAAATAAAGTGCTATTAAAAGTAACTGTGCTTGTTCGTTTAGATAAAACACAAGGACACCAAGCATCAGAAAATTGATAAGGAATGCATATTTACTTTTCCGAAACATTCCATAGAAAACCGTACTGGTTAAACCAATAATTAAAAGTACCGTAAAGAGATTGTCCAATTGCATAATTTAGATTCCGATGGAACTTGATTTGATGGCGACTTCTGCACCACGTCGAAGCCTATTAAATATTTTCATTGCCAGCTGTGCTTGAGTGACTGGAATACTCGGCATCATCGGGATGCCCGCTTTGCCCATTATTTTAAACGCTAACGCTTTTTCGTTGGTGGGCAGTTTCATTAGTGAAGCAAAATAGATTTTCGGGTTTTTGATAAAATCCTTTCTTGCTTTATAGGTTTCGGCGAAGTTCCTTTGGTAGCCGAAAGTTTTATCAAAAGTTTTTTCGGCTCTCTGAAAAAAATTATCACGGTCAAAACCACGTTTTACTTTATTACCGTGCATCTCCACTTCCGAAGCTTTGTGTTTACTTCCTGGCGAAAGGCTAAACGTATTGGAAGCATCCTTACGGCTCACAATAATATGAATATGACTTTGGTTTCCTGCTTTTGGCATTCCCTGTACGATTCGTTTTCCGTTCTGTTGGTGTGGTGCTTCACGTTCCAATTTTGCCATTTCCTTTTCCTTGCGCTTACTATTTCCTTCTAGTGTTCCGCTCTCAATTTTACGGATGTCATTTTTGAGCTGAAGTATTTTTGTGGCGTAGGGTTGGTTTTCTTGAATCTGTTTATCAGTTCCCTTAAAGGTTCTTTCGTGCTCAATTTTAGCATAATATTTTATATCATCGATGGTAATCGGTCGACCATTAATTTCCCGATTGAAAGACGCTACATAATCCTTCATCAGCTCACGAGTATACTTTTTTAAATCTTCGCTGCTATTCTGCAATCTGTTCAATTCGTATTTTGAAGGACTTACTGTTATGGAATAAAACTTCGGTTCAGTCTTTTTCAATTTAGTACCATTTCCATCGATATCTTTTACCACTTCTTCGGCTGAAATCTCATCGCCATATTGGTTGAAAAAGTGTTCCATATTCTCTTGCTCCAGACCTTGGTTTTCTTTCTCCAGATAACCCACAAAATCCACTGAACTTTGTGAGTATGTGCCGCCTAATTTTTGAGGTGTGATCGTGATATACATAGCTCAGAAATTTAAAGTTCATTCGTTGTATTTCTCTTTTCTCTGAATCGTACTTCCTTCTTTTCTTCCACGAATTTCTTTTCTAAAATCAAAGGTTTCTTTGTTGGTGCTTCGGTCTGAAAAAGTGATTCTATCATCGCGACCGTCGGCTTGGTCTGGGTCTTTTCCATATCTCGCATTATAGCGATTACCGCATTAATACGTTTCTTAATAGAAGCTTCGATTGTCCGGCCGGTCGGACCCAATTTTTCCTTTGGTGATATCTCGTTGTAGAAGAAAAAATCGAGCATCGCTGCCATCGCCTCAGTATGTGATTTGAAGTGTGTTCTTGAAAATTCTTGAAAACGTTTTGCTGTTTCCTTTTTGAATCTAATTCCTATAAATGTGTCCATATTTCGCCGATTTGTCGCAAAATCTTCCCTAAAAATGGGCATTTTCAGCCCGTTTGTCGCAAATCGTTGATTGTCAGGATATTAAAATATATTCAAATAGCTGATAATCAGTTATTTGAAAACAAAAAGGAATCCGAAACATCGCGTAGCGTGTTACCCTCTTGCTATTCCTTTTCGTTCGCCACAGGCGAACGAAAATCCATACAATCCAGCTCAAAAAGCTGATTGCCATTTTAGGAAAATAATTTTCCGATATGTTATTTTTCGATGTGTATGGTTATCGGCGAAAGTCGAAAAGTGGATAACCCTACTTTAATTTGTGTGCTGTATTTCCAGCGAAATAAAGATACGTTTTTTTATTGATATGATATAAATTGCATACAAAAGCACCTCCAGAATTTAGAGGTGCTTGTTTCTTATTTCAAAAAAATTAGATATTGAAAATGAATTTATAGGAATACAAATTCCGAAGGGCTTCTTCTTCAATCATCGTTTCAAAACAAGTGTAATTCTTGGTTACGTATTTGCGAATACTATCGCCAAATTTTCGTTCAACGTCTATTTTAGAATTCTCTAAAAGTCGGTTTTGAGCTTCTTCGCTCAGGTCTGTAAAATTGAGATATACCATAGCTCTGGATTTTAGTATTCGCTTGGTAACATCAGCGTATTATTTACAAAAAATAACCGCAGTTCATCAAGCGGAAAATCGGTTACTCTATATCCGTGTTTTTCGAGAATATTATCGTTGCCATCGGTATAAATAATTTCAGCTTCATAACCTGTAAAATCCTGTTTTTCTTTGGACAATCTTCTAAAGTCTATGGTTACAAATTCGCTTCTATTAATCAGACTTTTTGCAATTACGGATGTGTCCGTAATCAGCCAAAAACATTCTGCGACCTCGGACAAATATTTTAGTCCGTCCGTAAATCGGGTTCGTAATAATGGAATAGAATAGAACATTTCCGTACCGTGAAAATGTTGTAATCCTTCTTTAATTTCGTTAACTTGTACTTTCATTGTGAATATATTTAATGTGTGAATAATGAAAAAAAGAGGGCGCATCTTTAGACGGTTACGCTCTCTTTAATTTTTGAATCCTACTTTTCGTTTTTACTTCCAAGTAATAGGATTTCATTTGCTTCAACCTCTGTTACATAGCGTTCATTGCCATCATCGGTTGTATAGGTTCGGGTTTTAAGTTTCCCGGTAACACCTAGTTCTTTGCCCTTGCTTACAAATTTTTCGATAATTTCAGCGGTCTTTCCCCAAGCAACAACAGTATGCCAATTGGTATCAGTTTGTTTTTCCCCTTTGGCATCCTTGAAATACTCGTTTGTTGCCAATGAAAAACGTGCTACTTTTTTACCGCTTTCAAGGTTTGTAATGGTTGGCTCTTGTCCAACGTTTCCGATTAACTGTACGTGATTTTTTAAAGTACTCATAATAAAATATTTAAAGATTAATTAAAATGCTATCTGAACCATTCAGACAGTTTATTGTTATATTTTTTTGAAGTGATTTACTTATTATATCTTGAGCGTTTTCCTTTTTTGTTTTTTTTGGTGTCGCTTACTTTTTGATGTTTTTG
This sequence comes from uncultured Kriegella sp., assembly GCF_963975415.1. NCBI lineage: Bacteria > Pseudomonadati > Bacteroidota > Flavobacteriia > Flavobacteriales > Flavobacteriaceae > Kriegella > uncultured Kriegella sp. Next base: position 105,551 of record NZ_CAXBGN010000012.1, on the reverse strand, counting down.
TAAGATTTCATAAGATTTATTTTAGATTTACTTCCCATAGCGCCCTCGCTGTTACCTTTTTTTGTTGCTTAGTGTGATTCAATATTCAGTTTTGGTAAGGCGTATAAAAAGTGAAGCTTTGCGCAACGGTTTATGCCGCTGTCCAAAAATGAATGTTGTTGTTTTGCTGTCAAAAAGAGGTTAAGCAGTGAGGGTATAGAAGTTTATTTAAAGGCTTATATGAAGTATAAAAACATAGGAAGTGATACCAAATCATTAAATTGAATTCCTATCAGGCGAACTCTATTCCCGATTTTGGCTAGGGAATGAGATGTTCCTTCCCAGAGAATCGGGAAGGATTAATGGAATGGAAAGCTAAAATTGGGGATTGTGTTCAAGATAATTGTAGCGCAGCTCTTTTCCCGTAGTGTAGCTTTTCGCGAAATGTAGGGGAATGTGCTAAACGGTTTATGAATACGTATCTCTATCATTAATTAGAATTTAGGCGGACTTAACTTTAAAGTTGAAGATTGATAATGAAGTGTTTTTTAATAATAGGACTAGCGTAATGGAAATCGGAAGCTTTAAAGTTGTGTCCAAGACTTTTTAATGAAGCGCATTTCCAGAAATGAAGCTTTTATTGCGGAATGTAGGGGAATGGGCTGAATGGACTACGGAGAAAGTCAATCCTTTTTAACGTTATTTGGAAGTATCTTATTCTTCAGATAATACATCACGGAACTTATCTACCATTAATTCTCTCGGAAATTTATATTCCGAAAATCGATTGCTTACAGGGGAAAGTTTGTGATAGAAATAGGCATTAGCTTGTTCACGCCCATTTTTTAAATTAGGGTTATTAATTTTCTTTTGAAAATTCATGCCGCGGTGATGCTTTTCTATTATTTTTCTAAAATTAGAATCTTTTTCCTTTAGATGTGGTAGCCAATAAATTAAAGTATCCATATCTACAAAAGTCAAATCTCTAATAAAATTACGATTGTATTTATCCCCAAGTTTTTCCTTGACCAGCTCCAAATACCATTTATTCAAGATATAGTTCATCCCTAAAATCTCAAAAATTCTATCGCTAACTAATAGTATAGGGTAAATTGTTATATTCTTTTTATGGTTGACATATTCATCGTAAGGGAACTTATCCTCCACAATTTGTTCGATAGATTTTACCAACTGCCCGATTCCTAATGCACGGCTATCATCCTTAAGAAACTTTTTTTTTAATAACTTTTTTATTTCCGCTATATCGGATGAACTTTTAATTCCTGCGGCTACAAGAATGTCCTTATTTTCGAAGAGATAAACCCTGTTGTTATGACGTACGTAATAATCGGGTTCATTGTCTTTTGTATTTTCAATCTGTTTCTTGACCAGATATTTCCAGTGAAAGATGTCGTCAAGAACAATTTTCATTAGAACTTCCTCAGAAAATTCAGTGTTGTAAAAACTAAAGAACCTACCGTCCGTTGGTTTTAAATTATGGTGCTTGTTATATGCATCTTTAAGTATGAAACGAACACTCTTAAAAAACTTATCTACTACAAAGAAAAAGTCGATGATAGAAAAAGTCTGATGATCAATTTCATAGATAGGATAATTTTTAAGATTTGTAAAATCTGTCGACTCTTCTATTTCAGCTGAAGCCAAAGTTTTAAGAAAACGTAATTTATCTTTTTCTTCTAATCGGAGTTTGTAGCTATTATTGAGTTTTAAATTTAGAAGAGTGGCAAAGAGCAGTTTGACTTGTTTTTTCAAATCTTCGGTATCGTCTTCCCCAAATATTTCACAGAGCGCATTCCGTAAATATTTATATTCTGCTTTTGATCCCAAAAACTGAAGGAGGTGTTCAAACTTTATCAAAGTAACATATACCAATTTTCCAAATTCCAAGTCCGTGTTAGAATAGATGCCAATGTCCGCAGAAGAAAATGCCATCGTAATGAGCATATCTGCCATCCTATCAATATTCTCTTGTGCATCGCCGAAGTATTGCTTGGTATTGACCTCTTTATTAATTACCAAGAATGCCTTTAAGATATTTAGCTCATCAGCCGTTTTGTCGTCGTTAGGATTGTCGTCCAACAAACTCTTGCGATTGGCCAAGATAGTTTCGGAAAGCCTTAAACTGGCTTCTCTTGAAATAACTTCAGGTTTTTCAGGAATCTGATTTTCCTTACCATATTTAGTGACTCTTTGAATTATATCCCAACTAACGTCGGGGTCAGAAATAAAATTATCAAAATTAGGTTGTGGAACGGTGGTCGTAAATCCTATGATTCCAAGTAGGGTTGAAGAAGATACCTGGCTTAAATAATCTAATATAGGTTTTGGTTCCTCCTCGGGAAAAACATTTTCGAATTCAAGTCTTTGAACAGTTCTAATCATATGCGCCTCATAAAATTAATTATTTAATACTCGTGAAAATAGTATTTGAAATCAAAATGCGCTATTTGGTATCAACTTAAATATTAATGCGAAAATACCAAAATGTTTTACCTATGTTGTACCTGTCCTTTTTTTCGGTTCGATTTCAAACAAAAAAAAGCCGAAGATTTCTCTTCGGCTTTTGTACAGGTGGGGAGACTCGAACTCCCACACCTTGCGGCACCAGATCCTAAGTCTGGCGTGTCTACCAATTCCACCACACCTGCATTTTAGAATCTTTTTCGACTTTTACTTGTCTAAGTCCTAAGTCTAGCGTGTCTACCAATTCCACCACGCCTGCATCTCAATATGTACTCGGTCGCATTTTGGGCTAAACCCCATTTACCACCACCCATTATTTAATGGGATGCAAATATAAGGCAAAAAATCATTTCTGAAATACTCTGGCATTAAAAAAATTATTGATTTTTTTGTCGTTTCATTCCACGACCAGCCTATCAATAACGCTTTGGCAAATAGTCTTCTTTAGATGTCGGAATTAAAGAAGGCAGGCCAACAGTGAATTTTTAATTTTCACAACAATTCAATAAGATTTGTACCGTTATTTGTATTTTTAGATACGATACAAAGCTATTTTTATGCAACATATTAACGAATACCTCAACACACACAAAGACCGATTTATTTCAGAACTTATCACCTTGTTAAAAATACCCTCCGTAAGTGCCGACCCAGCCTTTACCCAAGATGTATTAAACACCGCCGATGCCGTAAAACTAGCTTTGGAAGAGGCGGGTTGTGATTCCGTCGAAATTCATGAGACCAACGGCTACCCTATCGTATATGGTGAAAAAATTATTAATCCCGATCTGCCAACGGTGCTCGTATACGGCCATTACGACGTACAGCCCCCAGACCCCCTAGACCTATGGAACTCACCGCCGTTCGAACCTGTCATCAAGGAAACAGAACTTCACCCTGGTGGGGCCATTTTCGCCCGTGGCGCCTGTGATGATAAAGGCCAGATGTACATGCACGTAAAGGCCTTGGAATTTATGATCAAAACAGAACAGTTGCCCTGTAATGTCAAATTCATGATAGAAGGTGAAGAAGAGGTCGGTAGCGAAAACTTGGGCTTGTTTGTAGCAGAAAATAGAGAAAAACTAAAAAATGACGTCATTCTAATTTCCGATACCGGCATGATTGCCAATGACGTGCCTTCGATAACCACGGGTCTACGCGGGTTAAGTTATGTCGAGGTCGAAGTGACCGGCCCGAACCGCGATCTTCATTCGGGACTCTACGGTGGTGCCGTTGCCAACCCCATCAATATTTTGGCAAAAATGATCGCTTCGCTACATGACGAAAACAACCATATCACAATTCCGGGGTTTTATGACCGGGTCGAAGAGCTTTCACAAGAAGAACGTACCGAAATGGCAAAGGCTCCATTCCATTTAGAAGCATATAAAAGAGCCTTGAACATTCAAGCCGTGTATGGCGAAAAGGGCTATACCACCAATGAGCGTAACTCCATTCGCCCTACCCTTGATGTCAACGGAATTTGGGGCGGCTATACCGGCGAAGGCGCAAAAACCGTGATCGGGGCAAAAGCGTATGCCAAAATATCAATGCGCTTGGTGCCAAATCAAGACTGGAAGGAAATCACCCAATTGTTCAAGACCCATTTTGAAAATATCGCTCCTGAAGGAGTGACCGTCAAGGTAACCCCCCACCATGGGGGACAAGCCTATGTTACACCTATCGATCATATTGGCTACCAAGCTGCGGCTAAGGCCTATGAAACAACTTTTGGAAAACCACCCGTACCACAACGAGGCGGCGGTAGTATTCCTATTGTTGCCCTTTTTGAAAAAGAATTGGAAAGCAAGACCATTTTGATGGGCTTCGGCCTCGATAGTGATGCCATACACTCCCCCAACGAACATTTTGGTATTTGGAACTACTTAAAGGGCATCGAGACCATCCCTTATTTTTATGAGAATTTTGTTGCGCTACAACCATAATCCTAAAACAGCTCGTAATCCGGCACAAAGCATTTCTTAAAAATCCAGCAAAAATCAGTATCTTTAAGTTATCCTCTAAAATGATACGTTATGAGCCATAGTTACGACATGGTCAATAGGGTCAGGCAGAACAAGGCATTGTTGGGCAGAAAAAAATTCAGGGTAAATCATAGGGAGAATATCCATTCTGACGAAAACAACCCACATACCGAATACAATTTTCCACAAGCCTCACCAGATGACCTTAATAAGATTAAAATGGGTACAAGCTATGCCAATTATCTGAACGCAAAGCAGTCGACCCTTATATTTATTTTGTGTATGGCTGCTGTGGCTCTACTACTTTTTATCATTATCAACTACGCATCGATAATTAAATAAAAAACAGCAACAGTGATTCGATTAAGTCCTTGAATTCAAAAAAACCTTAGGTCTTCTTAACGTATTTGGTGATAATCACAATTTGCTGACCGTCGACCTTTCCTTCAATGTATTCGGCATTTTCGCGATCTAAAGATATTCGGCGTACGGCCGTTCCTTGTTTGGCGACCATACTAGACCCTTTTACTTTTAGGTCTTTGATCAACACCACATTATCGCCATTTTCCAAAATAACGCCGTTCACATCACGATGAATAATTTTTTCACTTTCGGCAACGCCCTCTCCAGTAGCTTTTGCCCATTGCAGGGTTTCATCGCTCAAGTACAGCATATCGAGCAAATCTTGGGGCCACCCTTCAGCCTTTAAACGCGATAACATACGCCAGGCAACCGCCTGAACCGGGGCATATTCGCTCCACATACTATCGTTCAAACAACGCCAGTGATTTGCATCTGTAGTATCGGGATCTTCAATTTGACCGATGCAAGTAGCACATCCTAAAAGGCTGCCATCGACACCTCCTGTAGAAACTGGCGGCACTTCATAAACACTTAAGTTATCGGTAGCACCACAAAGCTCACATTTTCCACCACTTCTATTCGTCAATTGTTCAAGTACCTGCATTGCTCATATAATTTTAAGAGTTGCAAACTTAGGACTTTCCCTCATAAAATAAACCGCAATACTAAAAACAGTACCACTAAAACTAATTTCTAGGGCGTTACCCTTCAAAAGTCGGGTCGGGCTATCCGTTACAAGTCCTCAGGCCGAAAAGCCATTGCGGGCTTTTCACTGCTATCCCTAACGCGCCCTATTCACCTTGGTCGGCATCCGAAGAAAAAGCAATATAAAATAATTTATTTCACTCTACATTTGTAGAATTAAAATATTTACTCTACATTCGTAGAACAAACTTCTAAACTCAAAGGGAATGCAGTTGTCAAAATCAGAAGAAGAGCTTATGAACATCCTATGGAAACGGAAAAAGGCCTTTATGAAAGACCTGCTTGAAGCCTACCCCGAACCCAAGCCTGCAACCACTACAGTGGCGACCCTTTTAAAGCGCATGACCGACAAAGGTTTTGTGGCTTACCAAAGTTTAGGGCGGTTGCGGGAATATTACCCCTTGGTCAAAAAAAAGGATTACTTCTCAAAACATGTTAACGGACTCATCAAAAACTTTTTTAACGACAGTCCGGGGCAATTTGCTTCTTTTTTTACACAAGAAACGGACCTCAGTAAAACCGAATTGGAGGAATTAAAAAAACTGATCGATAACGAATTGAAAAAGAAATAACATGATACTTCACCTTCTAAAATCGAGTCTCTGTCTGGCAGCCTTCTTACTGTTCTATCAGATTTTTCTGGAAAAGGAGCACATGCACCACTTTAAACGCTACTTTCTGTTGGGTTCGGTATTACTGGCATTGGGTATTCCCTTTATCACTTTTACCGAATATGTAACGGCTCCGTTGGAAGTTTTTCAACCCATGTCTTTCGAAGTCGCCTCACCGGTTACCGTAAATCAAGACATTTCATTCCAGTATTGGCCATTTATTTTATGGTCTATCTATGGCCTTGGGGTTATCGTATTCGCTTTCAAGTTCATAAAGAATTTATGGAGTATTGGAGAAAACATACGTATCAATCCTAAAATAAAAATCAATGAGTTCATACATGTACTGCTTCAAAAAGCGGTCATTCCCCATACTTTTTTCCGATATATCTTTTTAAACAAACAGCAATTCGAGACAGATCGAATTCCGGAAGAGGTCATGGTTCACGAAGAAACGCATGCGAAACAACTACACAGTATCGATGTACTTGTTATTGAACTGCTACAAGTATTGCTTTGGTTTAATCCGCTGGTCTATTGGGCCAAATACCATATCAAGCTTAATCATGAATTTCTGGCCGACCAGGCCGTACTTGCCTCGAGTACCAACACAAATAACTACCAGAAGCTACTATTGTCCTTTACCGAACATCATCATCAATCATTGGCGAACGCCATTATATATTCATCAAATTCATCAATCAGACTTAGCCTTTTCGGGAAATCGTTCACTTTTGGGCGAAATCCCGTGGGGCAGGTCAAAAAACGTTTTAAAGTCATGAAAACACACACCTCAAAAAAATCGGTATTATTCAGAAGCTTCCTCCTATTACCGTTGCTTGCCCTATTGGTCTATGGGTTTAGCGATACGAAAATCAAGACCAAAAAATCAGACGTGAATACTTCTATTTTGTCCCAACAAAAACGAGCGAATGGAGCAACGGAAGCGATGATGAAAGAATACATTACGTTTATAGAGAATTATCAAAGGGCCGAAGTAAAAATGATACGTGGCGATAGCTATGAACGTATTGTAGCCATTTACGATTTGATGACGGAAGAACAGAAGGCTTCGGTCACCAATTACAATATAATTAAACTGGCACCGATTAATCTCACAGATACAAAACCACAAGCTCCTTCACAACATCTATTAGATCAATGGAAAAACAAGGAATATTGTGCTATCTGGATTGACGGAAAGGTAACCGACAATACTTTTTTGAACAACAAAAAACCTTCTGACTTTAGCCATTATTTTTCAAGTTTCGTTCATAAAAATGCACGTAGCCTAAGATTTCCCCAAGACTATCAAGTACACTTATACACTAAAAGCGCATTTGACGAAGCTTATCTTAAGGCAAACGTTAATACCTATAACCAACTCCTTATCCAATATAACAAAGCAAGAAAAGATTATATTCAAAGCTTAGGGGGCAATCATTCGGAATTGAGAATTTTAGAGGCTAGATTGAATCTTGTTTATCAAAAATTATCCACTTCAGAAATACAAAAATATAAGGTGCAGAAATGGGCGAAATTACCAGATCCAACTGTTATTGAAGTTAAGGGATCGAAAGGTCAACTATTTGACACTTACGAAACAAATCAAAAAGGTGCCACCCAAGATCAACTTAAGAAATTCAACACCCTTGCCAAAAAATACAATGCACAACCCCAAGACAAAAGAGTCGTTCCATTACAAGATCTTAAAACATTGGAGCATATTTACGGCCGTATGACCGAAATACAAAAAAAGGAAGCCCAACCGTTTCCCGAATGCAATGCACCTCTTGAAAATCTCCAAGGAGCTATTGATTTCATCAAAATTCTAATAAACAAAAATGGCCAACTACTCGTTGGATCTGAGCTTGTCACAATCGAAAAATTAGATTCGTTCTTGATGAAATTCAACACGCATCTTTCAAAAGAAGAGCGACAAAAGTCCGTTCGTGCTATAATCGTAGCAGATAAATCCGCTCCGAAAGCGACCATAGCTACCGTTGAAAATTTACTTAACGAATATGGCGTAGCACAAATTGACATTAGAGGACCAGAAAATTCGTCTCCTCCCCCGACCCAAAATGGCGCTACCAAAGATCAAATTAAGGAATTCAACACCCTTGCCAAAAAATACAATGCTCAACCCCAAGAAAAAAGGGTGGTTCCACTACATGATCTTAAAACATTGGAGCATATTTATGGCCAAATGACCCAGACACAAAAAAAGGAGGCACAACCATTTCCCGAATGCCCTGAGCCGCCCAAAAAACCGGCTTCCCCAATTGCCCCAAACAAGTCAAGCCAAACCCTTCCACCACCTCCCCCGCCAGTTGCAGTTCCCGATGGGAAAGAAAGCCAGGCCATTCCACCGCCACCGCCACCATATAAAACTCCCAACCCGGAAAAACATTCCAAAAAACTCTTAAATGCTTTTAAAGAATTTGATACAAAAGCCAACACCTACAGCAAAGCTGTAAACAACTATACGCAGCACAAGAAAGGAACAATCACCAATCTTCAAAAACTGTACAAAGAAACGATGGTCGACTATGACAATTATGTTGACTTGGCAGTGGAGGCTGGTTTAATGTCAAAGCCTATTGAAAAATCGACCAATTAAATACGGTACGTAAAGTGTCTTGGCATACTTCATTGCGAGGCACGAAGCAATCTAAAACATTTTGTTTCCGACAAACAGATTGCTTCGTGTCTCGCAATAACTAAATATTTCAACTAACTATCTCCATTTTAGTGTAACAAATCTTCTTAAAAAACGTCACATATGTTCATCATCAATCAAATCAGAACATCATGTTACAACGTTTTTTCATCCGCTGTTCCGGGGCGGACACGTCTATTCTTGACACCTGCTCGCAAGGAGAGCAAAACAAATACGTAGGTATCGGAGCCACCGTTTTCTTTACGGCCGTTATGGCCTTTATTGCCAGCAGCTATGCCCTATTTACGATTTTTGATACTATTTATCCCGCTATTTTCTTCGGATTGATTTGGGGACTTTTGATCTTTAATCTCGATCGTTTTATTGTTTCCACAATTAAAAAGCGCAACAGTTTTGGTAATGAGCTGCTGCAAGCTACACCACGAATCATTTTAGCGGTGATTATCGCTGTCGTCATCTCGAAACCTTTGGAACTTAAAATATTCGAAAAGGAAATAAATCAGGTATTACTTGATCAGAAAAATGAAATGACCCTGGCCAACAAGCAGCAATTGGCACTACAGTACACCCCTGAAGTCGAAAAACTACAACAAGACATTACTTCATTAAAAAACGAAATTGCCGTCAAAGAAGCAGAAACGAATGCACTTTACGACACCTATATTGCCGAAGCCGAAGGGCGGGAAGGCACCTTTTTATTAGGAAAAGGTCCGGTTTATGCCGAAAAAAGAGAGAAACACGACGCTTCCTTAGCCCAGTTGGAGGGCTTGAGGGAGACCAACAACCAAAAAATTATCGGAATTGAAAGTCAAATCGCTTTGTTGAATTCCACTTATACCGAGGAAGTCAAAAACGCCCAACCTGTTATCGACGGTTTTGACGGACTCATGGCCCGAATTACCGCGTTAGGCGAATTACCTTGGTTTCCATCCTTCTTTATTTTTCTGTTGTTTTTAGCCATCGAGACTTCCCCGATTATTGTCAAATTGTTGGCACCAAAAGGAGAATATGACCTTAAGGAAGAAGATGCCGAAAGTGTTCTTAAAACGTGGGTTACCCAAAAAGTATTCCAACGTGAACAACTTCTGGCTACGGATACAGCTTTAAATGAAAAGATATATAACGAAATCGCCAAAGAAGATTTGGTATATGCCTATAAAAAACAAAAGGCCGAAGAACTCTTGAAAAAGCAGGCCGATAAATTCTATGAAATTCAGGTCAAAGGCTTGTAGTCTATCTGCACCGACCGGAAACCATAAAGTTAGCGTCTGAATAAGGTACCCGACCAAATACATTATTAAAAAAGGAAAATTACTTTTTCTTAAGAAGCGCAACCCAATCTTGATCCGCTTCCGTTTTCGGGGGATTGCCCAAATCTTGGACGCTTCCGCCATTTAAGGCCTTGATAGATCCTTCCTGTAATTCCCCACCTTGTAAAGGATCGAACCATAACAGTGCGAATTCACCATTTGCTTCTGTCAAATCAATCGTATATTTCCCAATATCAGGCATGTAAACGGTATAAACTTCGTTTTGCTTCCGGAAACAATACGCATCCTTTAAATTAACTAGACCATGTTCGGGTTCCATTTCCCAGTAAGGGAGATTATCCCTGAAAAATGCAAGTGCATAATCCGTTAATTCCCATAGTCGGTCACGTGAACGCCAGTCTTCCGTATTAAGATCGTGATAACGGTTATTTGCCCCGAAATACCATTCCACACCAGCTGCTCCAGATAGGAGCGTTCCCCAAAGAACATAACGTCGTAAGGTGTCGTGATTGGCATCTAACGAATCGGAAACCGCACCGGTATGCCACATGCCGATTTCATCCATGGTAATCATCCATTCGTGCCCCGCATCACGTGCCTTTCGCTTCCAAGTTTCAACGACTTCAGCCGCTCCTTCGCGTTTATCGACCTGTAATGACAACCCGTCCAATTCTTCGAACCCGACAATGGAATCTAAAATATTTCCCCGTGCGGGATCATGGGAATGGGTATGCAGCAAAACAGGATGATTATAGGGGTCGCTTTTCTTTATAAATGTGGTCATCGCCCTGCGCTGCGCATCATTTTGGGCAATCGGCGTAAAATCGGCAAAACCATTTTCCTCTCCCAAATTATAGTTCAAAGCAAGGTGATGCCCGAAACGCGCTATCAATTCGTTTATGTAAAGTTGTCGTAACGCCCCTGTATCGCCTCGATCCAGCATGGTTTCGTTCTCTGTTTCCTGAAGTACGAGATGTAATAAAATGCCCTTAGATTGCATGTGTTGAAAAACGATCTCCCACTGTTCCAATTTACTGACATCGAATCGGGTAAAATCATCGGGCGTTCGATACGGCCAAACATCTTTTCCATCGCCCAGAATATTCAATGTTAAAAAATAGACGGCGTTCATGCCTTTCGAAGCCAAGTAGTTCACCGCGCCGATAATCGCTTTTCCCTTTCCGTTCTGCCACGTAGGGTCTCCCACTTGCCAATCGTTTAGGTGGGGGATATACTTATGAATGCTGTTGTCCGTTTTGGCTTCACCGTCGTCATTCGAACTTTGCATTCGATAGGTTCCGTCAAAATCTTCATAAGCCAAAAAATTCTCGGGACTGTCCGCTCCTCCCTTGATCCAATAGGTGCTGGCATCCTTAAAATGAAAATGGCCGTTTTTATGCACCAAACGTCCCTGACCACGAAAATCAGGTTTCTCTTTATTGGAAGGAACAACCTGAAATTTACCCGAAGCATTTTTTAAATGGATTGCTTGCGCTGAACTATAATCGGTACTTAAAGCGATAGAATCACCATGATATAGCGACGCAGCATAAGACCATTCACCTACTTTATCAGGAGTAAACCGCACTTGCCATACGCTCCCGGAATCTGAACTCGTTTCGGCAGCATCGCCATCGGCCGCATAAAAACCACGAATGGTGTATTGGCTGTTCTTATGTTTAAACTCAACGGATAACTTATAGTTTAAAAACGGATTATCATCCGCATTCTCCTTGGTTTCAGGCCCATTAAATGGCAAGGTCACCGTATGCCATTGCTGATAGGTTTCGAGCACGACTTCCTTTTCTTTCCCCTCACAGGAAACGAGCAAAAGTACCAGAACATATATGCTGAATTCTTTCATGATTTTCTATGGTTTCATTATGACCGGTTCGCTACAAAAAGACTAAACACCAACAAGATACTTCTTTATTCCTTTACTCAAGACAGCCGACTTTTAGAAATCAAGGTGCACTCAATTGCCCCACATACGCTGCCATAGTTCGCGCAACAGTTTTTTTGCATCACCCCTCATTTTGGGCATTTCTTCTACTTCCACCTTTTCCCCCTTTTCAACGAGTTTATAACTAAAGGCGAACTTTGACTCATTGGGATCTAAACTGATCGGCCCGAACCGGAGGTCGTTAAAAAAGAGTGTACCGTCGCTTTTGGTTATCGTAAACCATCCACCGGTAATGACCTTCAAACGTTTCACTTTGTCGTTTGCAGCCAGTTCTCCTAATAATTGGTGATTTTTCGGATATACCTGAAATGAAATAGGTTCTTTATCGAAGAAGGAGAAATTTGCGATAAGGTAAGCATTTTCGGTATCAACATTGGCCGTCCAGAGCATTGTATTGAAAGGTGTGGGCCGTGTATCAATATCGGAATAAGCAATACCCTGTGCCTCTAAAGCCATTTCAAACCGTTGGTAGGCCATTCCCTTTAGAACCACCGTTGCCGCTAAATATCCCGTACTGATCGACAACCCTAACCGATTGTAGCGTTCGCGCTTCGGGTTGGTTCTCTTCTTTACCATGGACATTATCAGCAGTGTCAAAAAAGGGAGGGTATACAAGGGATCGATAACGAAGATACTCTGAAACGCCAATCGCAAATCGAAGGGCCAGAACAATTGTGTACCCCAAGTAGTAAAGGCATCTAAAAGTGGGTGCGTAAAAAGCCCCCAAAACATCAACCATGACCAATCTTTCCATGTAGCATCCTGTTTACGTTCCAGTTTTGAAATCAGCCATCCAAAAAGAGGGGCAAAAAGTATAGCAAAGAAAATGGAATGGCTAAAACCTCTATGCCACTCAATGGCCGTGACCGTATCGGTAAAATAGCGGGACAATACATCTAGGTCTGGGATAGTACCCGCAATTGCGCCATAAAGCATGGCCTTATTGCCCACTTTTTTCCCTAAAACAGCCTCGCCAACCGCAGCACCTAATACTATTTGAGTTAATGAATCCATTAATTTTTAAATTTATGTCGCGCCTTTCACGGATTCCTTCGCTACATTCTGAATGACGCCATTATGTGGAACGAAGGAAGCCGCCTGTCTTATCAACCACGGTTTCAAACAATCCCCATCTTCTTTAGCAAAAAGGAAGCATTCATATTTTGGCAAATGCCTTTTTTGAATTTGTAATCAAAATGCAATTCATGGTCAATAATCTCGGCGTCGAAATAATAGTTTTTGACCTGGGGCAACTCTTCGACGACTTCACAGAGACTTAAATCGTGGGTCGCGATGATTCCCGTTGATTTCGAGGCCACCAAACGCTCTACAAACTTTCGCGAACCTTTTGCCTTATCGGTACTATTTGTTCCTTTTAGAATTTCATCCAACACAATAAAATAGCGGTCATTTTGAATTTCGTCTACGATGTACTTCAATCGTTTCAACTCTGAAAAGAAATACGATTCATCATCGGTCAGGGAATCTGTGGTTCGCATACTAGTAATCAATTTTATAGGATGATACTCCGTATGGGAAGCACATACCGGAAGCCCCATATTCGCCATTACTATTTGCAGGGAAACGGTTCTTAAAAATGTACTCTTACCGGCCATATTTGCCCCAGTAATAATAAAGAACTGTTCGTCATCAATCTCGACATCATTCAGAATACTCTTTTGGGGGTCCAATAAGGGGTGCCCGGCAGCCTCCGACTTTAACACCACCCCAGACTCGACCAAACGAGGATATGTATAATCAGGATGGTTGTAACCAAAATTTCCAAGGCTGTTGTAAGCATCAAAAAAGGCAATCGTTTCGAACCATGCCTCAATATCATTCCCGTGTTGTCCGACCCATTTTTCGATAGCAAAACTAAGCTGCAAATCACGCAGTAAAAAGGCATTTGCAAAAAAGGCGATCAAGATATTATTACGTTGATCCAAGGCGCTTAAATGGCGGGAAAATTGATGTAGAACGCTAGAAGCCTTGCCATTTTCCTGAACTATCGTTCGTCTCCTTTGGGCAAGCAAATCACATTGAAAATCAGTATCCTCCAACTTTTCGATCAATTGTTTGTATTGCTGAAAAGTAGTTTGAATTTTAGCCGTATCGTTCGACAGCTTATTTATTTTCTTGAGAAATCTTCCACTAATGACCAATCCAAGAAAAAACCATCCGATCAGGACCAACCCAGGCATCCAACCCATAAAATATCCTGTTATTATAATCACAGATGCGATAGAAAACAGCATGGGCAGAAATTTCATTATCGCCGGAACAAAAGACTCGTATTGCTTCATCCATTTGATAATGACAGTATAAGGCGTTTCAGTCTTGACCAAAGATGCAATGGCGCTAAAATTCTGGCGCCAGTCGGGCATTTTAGCCAGTTCCATTATGGCCTGCTGCTTTTGATCAATGGCTGTTAGGGCATTTTCTTTTAGCAAGGCAGCCAAAGTTTCGCTACCCTGTGGCAATGCCGTACGATTACAATACTGGAAAAAAGAACCCTTGCCGAACAGGTCGATATCTTGACTGAAATAATGTTCAGGATCCTTAAATTCAGTGCCGGTGGCAAGATGGTGATAATTACGGTCTAAAACCTGAATTTCGGTGGAATTGATTTTAATAAGCGCCAATAATTTGTCTCTTTTATACTGCAAATTGGTATGTCTGGAAACCAATGCCAAAAAAAGTATTATTGCCAAAATAACGATACCCAAAACTAGCTTAGGACTACCAAAAAAAAAGTATATAGCGAAAGCCGCAATACAAAAAACAATCAAACGAATCATGCTAGAGGCAAACAATTGCTTTTTTAGTACAGCCAATTGAGATTCGTATAAAGTTATTTTATCGTTATAAAAGGAGTGAAGATTATTCATTTAGGAATTCATTGTTGTTGCGCTAAACTAGCACTGTTTACATCGTTCTAAAGCGCATCTAATTGGGCACGGAGCTTTTTGGTCAGCCCGGCAACAACCAAGTCGTAGGAATGATCTATTAATTCTTTGACCAATTTGGGCGAAAGGTTCTCCAACATCAGTGTATTCCAATGATTTTTACTCATATGATAACCGGGAGTGATATCTCCGTCATACAACTCACGTAATTCAATAGCTCGCTCAGGATTGCATTTGAGATTGACCTTTAAGGGCATACGTTCCAAAGGTGCCAAGGCAAACATTTTGCCCATGACCTTGAACACCAGCGTACCGGAGTCAAAAGGAAAGTCCTCGGCCGCCCCTTTTTTCGCAATGCAATATTCCCTGAAATCTTCAATGTTCACCCTTATATTCTTTTTTCACCCTCTTCAGCAATGTTTTTATATCGCTCCAAAAATAGCGTGATTTTAATATCGTACGATCACCAATATCGTTTCCTGAAACCGTTTCGATTTTTTCACCGTTCAAGTGCGTATAAAATTCGTGGGCCTTTTTATTTTGCTCCAAAACCCATAAATACAAACCTGAATTCGGATACCGCTCTTCGCTTTCATTTGCTACCAACGCCATTAAACTTTTGCCAATGCCCATACCCTTCATCTCAGAAGCTACATGTAAATTATCTAACAGCGTGCCATATTCCCGACTATGATTTAAATACGCACAGACAAAACCAACGATAGCACCTTCATGTTCGGCCACGCTGATAAACTGCCGCGGCTCGATAGAAGTAAGACGCTCTTGCCAAACAAGCCGTCGCTCAATTAAAGCTTCGGCATCAAGAAACGCATCACTAAATGCTCCCCTATAGTTTTGCTGCCAGCTCGTAACATGGAGGCCCGCTATACCTTCAATATCGGAAGGAGTCGCAGTTCTAAAAACAACCATAAACAGCGGCTTTAAATGGTCTGGGAATCATAGACAATGACTTTGCTCCAAAGCTTGCTTGATTCTTCTATAAAGGTATTGTGTACGTCTTCTTCTTGATATTTTTGCTGTGCCTCCGCAGATTCAAAAGTGACCATCAACGAATAGGTAAAAGAGCCGTCGACAACGTCTCTACTCGCCTGGGGCGGTGTACCGATAAAATTTGTTTTGGCATATTTCGAACTGTTCAAAAACTTCTGTAGCGAAGTTTCGAACGTTTTTCTGTCTTCTTGACGCTCTGGATTATGTAACCAGAAGAATACTGTATGGGCAAATGTTGGATCAAATTCTCTCATGCTCTATTTAATTTCGACCAGGGTTTAATAGGGTCATTTTCAAAAATATAAAAATACTACGCCTCTTTTCAGTTTTTATCAAGAATTCTCTTCCAAAAGTTTCTCGCGCTCTTCGCTCACCTCAAGCGCTGTATAATCTAATTTCCAACCAATAGTCTCCACTATTTTTTCTATCATCATTACGGCCTGCCAGGCATCCTTTCGTGCCGTTTCCATCAAACCGCTTTGGGGAATTTTATTAAGTATATGCTGTTTGCCTTCTTTATTCAAAGTGGTAATATCTTCCGAAGAAAAAAAATTGAACATTCCGCTTTTTATATCATAATACTGAATTTCCGGTTCGATCGAAATTACCTCGGGCTTCGGCATATAGGCCAAAATAATTTTTCGTTTCTCTTTATCGGCATGCACTTTTACCTTTTTAAAATCATAACCGATATGCACCTTGGCATTGATTACCAACAAGGCCTTTTTTTTACTTCTGAAAAGGTTTGTAAAATCGTTTTTGGTATTCTCGTATGTATAGATTTCGGCAAAATCGCCCTCGACAGATATTAACTTGCAGACACTCCTGATTTTTTCCAGCAAAACAATCGATTGCTGATCTGTACGCTCTTTGCTTTGTTTTATACGAAATCTCGAGAACAACCAGTACATGAGAACGGCCCCGAGAATAAGCCCAATAATAAGTAATGGTATGCTATCCATCCGAATTTCCTATTTCACCCAAATGGGTATATTTAAATCCTTTATCATATTTAAGTCCGTACCCCAAAGTCCTATCCAAGGCGGAATGGGCAAAAAGAATGACCCCGATCAACTGGAGCAAAGATACGGAAAGATATACCCCTACAAGATACATTAGAATGGCCACCCCTTTGTGATGAAAGAGATTGTAGACCGAAGCTCCGATAGTATTGCCTAAAAAATAGCCCACCATGCCGATATCTGGGGCAAGTATTAAAACTAAGAACCACCACCATTCATATTCTAGCAAGCCGAACAGGTATATTCCCAACATGAACATCATAAACTCCTCCAATTTCAAAATTGCACCCATGATTTGTTTATTAAAATTTTAAGCAATTAAAAATGGTATTCATTGGTCTTCCAAAGCATATAAAACAGGTCTACTGGGGCTCGCGTCGTTCTCAAAGGGGGCCACTTGAAGATTCAAAAAATAGGTGCCGTCTTGTATTGAATTGGCAACAAAAATAAACTCTGTAATCGTAGCATTTTTACGCATAGTGCCTTCGACATCCCAAAAAGCTTTATGCGCCCATAATGCCCCATCATCTTTCTCTTTATCAACCGAGGGCAAATCAACGAGTAAGTGTTCGACCCCCTTGTCAACTAAAAGTTGAGCTGCAGTTCCCAGCAAATAAGGAGGGTTGGTATGACCGTATTGCCTCGTTAATTTATCTTTTAAGTTCGGAAGGGTTCGTATAACTACGGCCTCCCTTTTTTTATTCCCCAAGGCATACTGCAACTGTTTCGGGGAAATGATTAAATCGCCCTGGTAGCGTTCGGGCGCAATGGTGATGAGTTCTGCATAAAAGAAAAAACGATTCAAATTTATGTTGATGGAGTGGAAGTCTTCGGTAATATGCCCCACACATTCGGTATGCGTACCATGCGCATGGGGATTAAACCAAATATCATTAAAATTAATGGCCGCACCTTCTGAAACCTTACCGACAAAATCACCTTCTTTGTGGGGTTCTATTTTTGGCGACGGTACATACCAAGCATTGACATTGGCCTCATCTCCCCGCATCGGCATTGAAATATCTAACGGTTTTGACAGGTCAATTCGATGGTTTTTGCTGCGATATTTTATTGTTGCTATCATTTACGCTGAACTTGTTTCAGTATAAATTTACCATAAAAAGGTCGGCTGCGATTCCGTCTGTCAAAAACTTTCCCTTTTTAGTCACCAACAGCGTGCCATCTTGAATATATAATAAGTCTTGCTCAATATATTTTCTTGTCTGTTGATGTAGGTATTCAAGGCTATTTTTACCGAAGTCATTTTCAACGCGTAGTAAAGAAACGCCCCAAATGGTTCGAAGCCCGGTCATGATGTATTCGTTATAACGGTCGGTTCGGGAAAGGGTTTCCACTTCCATGGGAAGTTGTCCATCGGTGATTTCTTTTATGTATTTGATATTGTTTCGAACATTCCATCCACGGTTCTTCCCATCATAGGAATGGGCCGAAGGGCCGATTCCCATATATTTTTTTCCCTGCCAATAAGCCGTATTATTCTTCGAAAAATAGTTTGGTTTACCAAAGTTTGAAATTTCATAACAAACGTAGCCTGCCTTGGCCAGACGGCTTGTCAAAATATCGTAGTGCGATTGGGCCTTTTCATCGTCTAGAGGAACTACGTTCCCTTTTTTTATAAAACTGGCCAGTGCCGTGTTAGGCTCAACGGTCAATGCATAGCTCGAAATATGCGAAAGATCAAAAGACAGGGCTTTTTCAATATTTTGTTCCCAGCGGTCGTTGGTCATACCGGGAACTCCATAAATCAAATCAATGGAAATGTTATCAAAGTATTTCGTTGCTTCCTTCAGGCAATTTACCGCTTCGATAGCATTATGCGCACGGTTCATGAATTTCAGGTCTTCTTCAAAAAATGACTGGATACCGATACTTAAACGGTTGATTCCCAAATTTCGATACGCACCAAAGACATTGAAAGCTTGGCTACGCCCGGTATCCGTAAAAATCAAATCGTCGGGGTTTGCCTCCAAGGTAATTTCGGGGTTTTCAGCGACTCTATAATTTTCATAAACCGCAGCAATTATGGCTTTGATTTCATGCAAATCAAGAACTGACGGTGTTCCCCCACCAAAATAAATGGTTTCCACCACTTCGTTTTCAAACTCGTTTTTTCGCAACTCCAACTCGTTTTGCAATGCCAAAACCATGGCCTCTTTTTTCCCCATAGTCGTCGAAAAATGGAAGTCACAATAATGACAGGCCTGTTTGCAAAAAGGAATATGGATGTAGATACCGCTCATCGAAAAGTCATCAGTAAATAGTTATTAGTGAACAGTTTTATTTTGAGCCAAATTTCTCGGGGTTATTAATCATGTAAAATATCAATTTGCCTACTTCTTTGCTCTGAGCGAGAAGTTTCCCATATATTGCTTCATCAATATACTTGCATTTAAAAGAAAATTCAAGCCAAGATTGGGTTTCTAAATTTTCTCCGTCACTATCTGTAAGTTTGTTGATGAAATGTTTCGGATAAAGTCGTTTAGCATACGATTCTGCAATATTGGCGGACACACTTCGAGATGATCGGCGTATTTGATCTGTCAAAGCGTATTTTTCTTCCTTTGGAAATACAGATGTAATATCAAATATTTGCATTGCCAAATCAACCGATTTTTGATAAGCCAATAAGTTCTGAAATGTATACTTCTTGTCCACTGCTCTTTTAGTTTATCATTCTCTTGTCAACACTATAACAGCAAACTGACCACTGTTCACTGTTCACTGTTCACTGTTTACTGTTCACTTTTTACTGTTCACTGCTTCCTGATCACTTCTTCACCCTTTTCCCGTTCTGCTTTACAAAAGCGTCCCAGCCGGAATAGCTTTTTCCAACCTCGACCCGTCCTTCATTATAGAAATGACATACGGCGGCGGCAAGGCCATCGGTACTATCCAAATTTTTAGGAAGCGATTTCAACCCCAACATATTTTGAAGCATTTTCGCCACCTGTTCCTTACTTGCATTTCCATTACCGGTGATGGCCATTTTTATTTTTTTTGGAAGGTACTCCGTTATCGGAATCTGTCGTGAGAGTCCAGCTGCCATGGCAACGCCTTGAGCCCTGCCCAATTTTAACATCGATTGCACATTTTTCCCAAAGAATGGGGCCTCGATTGCAATTTCATCGGGGTGATACGTGTCTATCAGCTCTAAGGTTCGTTCGAATATAAGCTTAAGTTTGGTATAGGGATCGTCGTACTTTTGTAGCAACAGTTCATTCATCTGAACAAATTGCATTTTTTTGTTAACTACCTTGATAAGACCGAAACCCATTATAGTTGTACCGGGATCAATACCTAATATGATTTTTTCTGTGGACAATTGTTAGTTTTTAGCTGTTAGTTGTTAAGTGTTAGAAACACTAAATATTCTGCTTTTGAATTCAAACTTGAATCAAGTGATGCCGCCATCACGACAACTACACTTAACTCTACTGAGAATCGATTATTTCGGATTGATTACAATCGGTATCCTGAATTTTGAGCGTATCGGGATGCCCCTTTTCAAAGCTGGCTCCAATTGAGGAAGACTATTTAGGCTTTGTTCTATTTTCTCATTGAATTCAGAGGTTCTCGCACCAAAAATCTCACTGTTTGAAATATTCAAAACGGTTATACCCCCATTACTTTCGGAAATAAATTCAACATACACGGTGTCTTTAACCTCATTATCGACCGTAAACTCATATTTTTGAAGCGTACTTAAAATATGCAGAAACAAGGTCTCTTCAAAGCATTTTTTTTGCAAGACTTTGGTTACCGTTTCATCACATTCGCTGAATAAAGGGTACTGATCAACATCGTTCCAATCAATATTCAGCATTTCTTGGTTCACCAGTTTTTGGGTCTTGGCATCCTTTGATTCGAAAAAATCGCAGGACGTGAAACCACATAACATTAGTAAAATCAAAAACTTTCGCATAACCGCTAAAATTGCACGGAAATTACGATTTTTTTGTGGGACTTTGACTGTTACGGAACCAATGCAAAATCGTATATCTTATGAATCAATATGTTAGCAACGAACATATGTAGCTAGCAATCGAACATTCTACCCGATTGGTAAATTATTTGCGTTAAATAAAGACTTAAGAATTTAACTCCCCGATCTTGTCGGGGGGAAAGCCTACCCCTCGATTAAAAAGAAGGGAGCCCATAAATCAAACATTCTGTAGTAAAAGGACAGCTACGGAAATTTTTATCAAAGCATAGCTCCTTCCTTTTTCGAAGGGAGGTGCCCTGACCCTAAATCAGGACGGAGGGTTGCTTTTAAAATAAAATCCCAGGATTAAACGATTAAATCCGATTTAAAAGAGAAACAGGCCAAAAAAAACCATTTCAATTGCTCGCGAAGTGGATTTCTTGTTTCAGTTCTTTGATACGTTTTAAAACCGTTTCAGAAAAGTAGCGTTGTTGGGTTCCGAATTTTGTGATAAAACGTTCATAATACTCCAGTTTTACCTTAGGGTCTTTGAGATGTTGATCGGAAAGAAAACACACCTGATAAAAGACCCTCATATTATCGGGATCTTCCTTGAATGCCAACATGTAGTAATTGAGCGCCTTCTTTGGTTTTTCCTGTACGGAGGCAATCTGTGCCAGACTTTCATATTCCCTTGCGAAGTTGACCTCTTGTACTTCCTTTGAAAGTTTTATATAATACTGGGCGCTATCCAACATCCGATCTTTAAAAAATACATGGCCCAAATTGAAGTAGTAATCGGGATTCGAATCGTCGATTTCCAATAACACATGATAGTTAGTCTTTGCTTTTTCAAATTCCCACATATGGTACTGGCAATTGGCAAGCTTGGCATAAATATATTCTTTTGTTTCACCTAGCTCCAGCAATCGCTCAAACCAAGGTGCTGCTTTACCAAATTCATCGTTATTATAATACGCCAAGGCCTTCAGGTTTATGAGAGCAACATCTTTTTCATAAAATTCCAGTCCCATGTCGACATAGGTCAAAACGGAATCTTTCTCTCTTTGGGCCACATAATATTTACCCAATTGGAACAAGCTACGAAGGTGTGTGGTATCTAATCTTACGGCTTTTTGATAAGCGAGAATACTTTCATCTGTTTTTTTAAGCAATTGTAACGCTTCCCCCAAATAATAAAGATACTCTGGATTACCGTTATTTTCTTCAGACAACTTTTCAAAAAGCGACTTACCTTTTGCTGCCTGTTTGGTTTTAAGATACAGTTTCGCCAATTCAAAACTGGCAATCTGCAATGTCGGGTGTTCTTTAAGAATACCTTCATACTGCGCTACCGACTTATCAAAATTACCCACGGCATTATAGGCACGGGCTATCTGTAAGGCAGATTGTTGCGAACCGACTTTAGCATAGGTATTTATAGCCCGAGTATAATCTCCCAAGGCATAAAGACTATCGGCAGTGACAAAAACCGAAGTTTGGGCCGCGACTTTAAAAATTAGGAATATCGCCGTAAAAAACATGAATTTTCTCAAAATCTTTACCTTCAATTTTAAAGAGATTTTTATAGTATTCGACATAACCGTATTAATCCGTTATCCAACTACCTTTAGAACCATTGATTACTTTTCCTTTGACTGCGCTGAGGATGTCAATTCAATTCTCAATAAAGTCCAAAAGCTATCTTACCGTCTCAACACGATACTTATGTTGATCCGTTACGGTAAGTTTGGCCGTGGGAAGGCCGACATACTGAAAGGCGATGACATCTCCTTTTTGGGCTTCAATGGCAAAATTGCCATCGAAATCGGAAACAGCACCTTTCGAGCTTCCTTGAATGGAAACATTCACCCCAGGCAACCCTTGTGAACCGTCGGTAATTGTTCCATACACCGCATTTTCCCCATTCTCGTTTCTATAGCCCAAGATTTGCATCTTACCGGAGTTAATTTTGCGAATATTCGCCTCCGAAGTCTCATTTTCATTGGGACCCTGCAATTTAAATGTCATAGGAATAGAAAATGGCACCCGAACAGCATTGCCCTTTTGTTTACCTGGGGTCATTTGCGGTAATTTGGCGATAATTCTTGCTGCCTCATCTTCAAGTAACTTGTCTGGCCCACGCATTCTTACTCCTCCGATACTACCATCTTCTTCAATAACGAACAGAATGCTTACCCGACCTTGAATACCCTGCTCTTGAGCTTCTACAGGATATCGGAAATTCTTACTGATATGCCGCTGAATCTTTTGATTAAAACAAGCCCTTTTATCGACTGCATTTTCACAACCCGGAAATATAGGCACCTCTTCTATAACTGAAAAAGGCACGTCTACACCTTCCTCAAAACCAGCATCATTTGCCTTTGCCGCACTTTCCTCCCCTCCGGTCAATTTAAAGGTTATCGGAATGGAAAACGGAACGCGAACGGCTTTACCTTTTTGCTTGCCCGGAGTCATTTGAGGTAATTTGGAGATAATTCTCGCCGCCTCATTTTCAAGTTCCTCATCCGGTCCTCGCATCCTTACCCCTCCAATACTGCCATCTTTCTGAATGACGAACATAGTACTTACTCGCCCCTGAACACCATTTATTGCAGCTTCTTCAGGATATCGGAAATTCTTGCTGATATGCTTTTGTATCATTTTATTAAAACAGTCCCGAGGATCTTCAGCGTCCTCACATCCAGGGAAAATCGGAACCTCGTCGATTACGGCAAAGGGTACGTCTATATCTTCGACGACCTCAATAAGTTCTTGAACCTCTTTTTCCTCCGTCTCACAAGAAGTATAAAATAAGATACCCATAAGCATAGGCACCAAAACCAAATACTTTAACTTCCAAATGCCTTTTGATTTTGATTTTTGTAACATGACTATTCGTTTTTTGATTAATGATGATTTAAAAAATTGATTGACGAACGAAATGTGTTCCGTCTGAAAGACTTCAGATAAAAGCAGCTGATAAGACTCCTTTTTATCGGTTTTTGCAACTTCTGCATCGGCGATGAACTCGTGCAGTTCTGAAATTCGACTTTGATAGATATAGACCAGCGGGTTGAACCAACTACCGATACGCATCAGTTCAAAAAAAATCAGGTCCCATGAATGTTTTTGTTCGATATGCACCAACTCATGGCGAATAATGCTTTCGTGCTCTTTTTCGAGTACCTTATCGCCCATAAAAATGGATCTGAAGAACGAAAAGGCCAAATGGCTATTCTGTACTACGATACGCGTAAAATTCGGAAAATATTGAATCTTGCCCTTGCTTCGCAATTGTTGAATTTTATACAATTTATGGGTGAACAATAGGGCTGCAATGGCCATCCCAACAAAAAGAAGTATTTCACTCCATGATAGGTTACTCAAGAAACCTTCGGTGGTAGTAGGGCCTACGACAACCTCATCCAAATTCCAAAGAAACTTGGGGTACACATCGTATTCTTCGGGCACGGTAGTTTTTAATGCCTCGATTTTTACCCACGGCAGTACTAGCGACAACGTATAGGTGCCAATTAGATACAAACGGTTCCATTGAAAGAAGGTCTCCCGTTTTAAGAACAGGTCGTAAATGACAAGGAACACCAATTGAATGGCGATGGCTTCTATTATATATGGTGTCATGGTTTGTCTTCTTTTTTGATATCCTTTAAAATCGATTCCAATTCAGAAAGGCTCATATCGTTCTTTTTCATAAAAAAGGAAACCATACTTTTAAAGGATCCTTGAAAATAGCCGTCGACCAATTTGTTGATGGACTGGTTGCTATAATCTGATTTTTTGACCAACGGAAAGTACAAGTATCCCCGCCCCTCTTGTTGGTGGTCGACAAAACCCTTGTCCTCTAAAATGCGGACAATGGTCGAAACCGTATTATAGGCCGGTTTGGGCTCGGGCAATTCGTTAATAATGGCGGCCACATTACATTTCTCCAATTGCCATAAGACCTGCATAACCTCTTCTTCTGCTTTTGTTAGTTGTTTCATATCTTATACTTTTAAAAGGCAGGAAACCTTTTTTTATACTCACTCTAATACTATCGGGTACAAAGGTTGATTTTTAATTCTTTTTGCCAGCCCGAATCTCCCTGCTTATTCCAAATTAGGTTTTATAATTGAAGATTCATTCTCCCTCTCTTTAACATCAATAATAGGGTTTTTTAAATAACCAACTATAACCACTTCATTCAAGGGCACTACCTCCGCTGGTGCCTTAACATCAACATAACTTACGACCACCACCTCATCTAAGGCCATAGCTTCAATGGCCTTCGTATGCAATTTACTTTCTTGAGCTTCATTGGAAATAAACACCAAGCTTCCTATTGCAGTTATCAGCACTATTAAATAAGATGCCTTCCAGGCGCTATTCGTTTTTTGTATCATGATAATTTAGCTTAAAATTATAAATTGACACTACTAATATAACTAATTTTTTAGTTTAAACTAATTTTTTAGTTATAAAATTTCAATGAAAGCCTTTTAAGGCTGTAACATATTCATGCAAACCCCGTCTAACAGAAAAAATATCGAATGGATATCGTTTTACTGATTTTTGGCTTTCTGCTAATGCTCGCAGGAATTCTAGGCAGCTTTCTCCCCATTCTACCAGGTCCGCCCATAAGTTGGATCGGCCTTTTGATGTTGTACTTTACCAATGCGGTGCCTGACGATTGGCTGCTTTTAGGCATCACGGGGGGCATTGCCCTGATGGTATTTGCACTCGACTATATTATTCCAGCAGTAGGAACAAAAAAATTTGGAGGGAGCAAATCAGGCATAATAGGTACCACTATCGGACTGTTAATCGCCTTGATCTTTCCTGTTTTCGGACCTTTCGGAATCATTATCTGGCCCTTTATCGGTGCATTTGTTGGAGAACTTCTTAACAAGTCGGATAAAAAAACGGCAGCAAAAGCTGCATTCGG
Source organism: uncultured Kriegella sp. (assembly GCF_963975415.1). Taxonomy (NCBI): domain Bacteria; kingdom Pseudomonadati; phylum Bacteroidota; class Flavobacteriia; order Flavobacteriales; family Flavobacteriaceae; genus Kriegella; species uncultured Kriegella sp. The sequence goes on along the minus strand of NZ_CAXBGN010000012.1, from coordinate 79,674 downwards.
CTCATTTTTAGGCTTTATTACCGGTACGTTTTTGAAATTTATGGTTGCCCTTATTTTTTTAGGATTGTTCATTTCGAAGGCATGGGATTATAAATACGCCTTGTTCCCATATTTCAACTAAAGCCTTTAATCAGGTCGTCATGAAACCGCTACCCGTTCTCATCGTATTTTCTGCAATATCCTTTCAGGTATTTAAATGCGGCCCAAAGCACTATTCTCGCAAAAGTGCAGCGCGAATAACCATGTCGACCATGATATTGTTTACAGCCATGAACCATTTTATTTTTTCCTGAAGAATGGCATTGCTGTTACCAATTTACACCCTATAAACTGGCAATCGTTTACATCACAGGAATTCTGGAGTTTATGGCCTCGATTTTTCTATTGCCCCCCCCTATCCAATCGCAACGGGATGGTTCTAGATATTCTTTTTTATTGCCCTGCTTCCTACGAATATGAATGCGGCCATTCATGGGCCAATCATCAGATAGGAAATACAGACGGATCAGAAATCGAATTGCCATGGTTTAGAATTCCGTTGCAATTACTTTTATAAGATGGACCTACTATACCACCCTTCGAAAAGGGAAGGGGCAAAAAAGTATTACATCCAAACAACCTTGTTTTCTATTGGAGTACGGGTCTGCTCTGTAATCTCTTCATCAGAATAGCCCATATAAAAGAACCCCAGACACATTTCACCATCATTTAGATCAAAAAATTCATTCATGAATTTAATGAGTCCGGGTGAACTCCAATAACTGCCGATTCCCATTTCGGTACAACAAAGCCACATATTCTGTACGGCCATGGCAGTAGCTGCTATTTCCTCCCATTCGGGTACAGATTCATTAGGATCACGCTGCATACAAACCGCAATAATGGCACCTGCTCGTTTTGGGTTTTCCATCAGTTTTTTAACCTTGAATTCTTTGGGGCTAGCGTCGTTCTCCATATATTTTAATGACAAAAACATACCCAACTTGGCCTGTGCTTCGCCCTGAAGTACTTTAAACCGCCATGGTTCTGTTTTTTTATGACTCGGGGCCCAATTCGCAGCCTCCAGAATCTTCTCAATATCCGATTTTGCGATAGGTTTGTTGTTATACTGTACCGGAAAAACGGAACGTCTATTTTTTATAAGGTCGAAAATCATTTTTCGCTAGATTTTTTTTGTTCAAAAACCAAAATTAGTCATTTTACCGGTTCCACTAAAACAAGTAGATTAGAAGAAAAAATAAGGGAAGTGGAATACTATTAAAGACGACATACCGCCACCGTAAACCGTTTTTTTATATAAAAGATAATTCACTTCACCAATATTGACTTTTTACTTACTGTCCACTGTTTTTATTCCAACCAGCTTTGATAGTATTTACCGTCGTCGATATCTAAAGCTGCCTGTGTCAGTTGCAGCGGTTTAAAGGTATCGATCATGACCGCCAACTCTTCGGTCTTGGCCTTACCGATACTCGCCTCATATGTACCCGGGTGCGGCCCATGTGGAATACCCGCAGGGTGCAACGAAATATAACCTTGATCTATATTCTTTCGACTCATAAAATCACCATCGACATAGTATAAAACCTCATCGGAGTCAATATTCGAATGATTGTAGGGTGCCGGAATTGACTGCGGATGATAATCGTACAACCTCGGACAAAACGAACATACGACAAAGGCACTGGTCTCAAAGGTCTGATGCACTGGTGGCGGTTGATGTACACGCCCGGTTATAGGCTCAAAATCGTGAATGGAGAAAGCATATGGATAGTTATAACCATCCCAGCCCACCACATCGAAAGGATGGGAAGCATACACGAGATGATGCAATTGCCCCTGTTTTTTAACTTTTATCAAAAATTTGCCCTTTTGGTCGTATGTACGTAAATTTTGTGGCAGTTTAAAATCGCGCTCACAATAGGGCGAATGTTCCAAATGCTGCCCGAACCAATTGCGATAGCGTTTAGGCGTATAAATCGGATGGTACGATTCGGTCACCAACAAACGATTCTCTTTGGCATCAAATTCTATCTGATAAATCACCCCACGGGGAATAAGGATATAATCGCCATATTCAAAAGGTATTTCACCAAATAGTGTTTTTAAGGTTCCAGAACCTTTGTGAACAAATAAAAGTTCATCGGCATCGGTATTTTTATAAAAGTAATCGCCCATCGATGTTCTTGGGGCGGCAAGTGCAATATGGACATCGTTATTGAACAACACAATTTTTCGACTTTCGAGATAATCGTCTTCAGGCTTGATTCTAAAACCTTGCAACAATCTCGATTTGATGTTATGCGCCACAGCTGGTTTTGGAGAGACATCCAAAGTCATACCAACATCCCTTACCTGCGTAGGTCGATATAAATGGTACATTAAAGAAGACATGCCATCGAAGCCTATTGTTCCGAACAATTGCTCGTAATGGAGCGTACCGTCTTCTTTCTTGAAAATGGTATGTCTTTTAGGGGGTATTTTGCCCAAGGTATGATATAAAGGCATAGTGATGAATTACTTTTTGTTCTCCCTTAAATTTACAACTATTTTAAAAGAATAGCTCAAGGACTAATAAAAGTTCAAACAAACATCAGATTAGGTATTTGATGATAAATGGTATTATCATACCGAACTATGGAACAGGCGGGCACAAAAAAAGCCTCCCATAAGGAAAGCCTTTCATTGGTGGACAATTTTTGATTGTCCTACACAATCCCCGTGTGGGGACACAACACAACGCACAAATATACTAAAGGTTTTTGGATTAATTTAAAATTAAGGAAAACCTATTTCTGTTGTGCTAAAAAGGCTACCAATGAGGCCATTTCCTCATAGCTTAGCGAGTTCGCCAAACCTGCCGGCATCATCGAGGTTTCCAGTTCCTTTCGCTCAGCGATATCCGATTTTTTCAAGTCCGTGGCAGTTCCCACAATATTTCGAATGGTCAAATCATTCGCCGATTCACTGGTTACGAAGCCTACATAATTATCACCATCTTTAGTGCTAATCTGCACCGTTGAAAATCCTTGGGAAATCGATGCATTCGGTTTTAAAATAGATTCTGCAATCTGTTCCCTATTCATAATAGACCCGATTTGCCCCATAAAAGGGCCTTTCATCACTTGGTCTTTAGAAATACTATGACAGGCAACACAACCTTGACCATTAAAGAGCTCGGCTCCTTTTGATGGATCCCCCTTAATCTTGGCCAACGCCAACATCACATCTTCTATTGACGCCTCACCAATCTGTCCCTTTTTATTTTTAATTTTTTCAAAATCAACTACAGGCATATCTTCCTTCGGCTTTTCAACTTTTACTTCTCCAAAAGCATCGATACCTAACCGATATTTACTATTCAGCTCAGCAAAAAACTGCTTATCACTTCTAACCATCTTCTTGAACTGACCCACCAAGAAAGACCGAATCACCGGTGACTGCTCCCATTCAACGGTCTTATAGTACGGACCATGGGTATCGGGCCTGGTACTCCACCACCATGAGGTATCGTAGGGCGCTTCTTTGTGATAGATTCGTGCCAATGTATGGATCACCTTTTTATTGAATGCTTCATCATTAGATTTGTCTGAAGCTTCAATAAGGGCGCCCACTACTTTTGGGCTATGCATATAACGCATGGCCCAAAGTGCCATCGCTTCTTGGTCTGTTCCCAATGCAGCAATGCACTCGTCTACTGCATTTAATTCAACCAATGCCTTTACAGCCAAATGTGGCAGTACAATTTCAGCATTCGGCGTTGCATGCGGACCTTCCGTATTGATTTTCGGAGCCACAAATGAATCCGGCACCTTGAATTGCAACAATTCTTTGGCTGCGAAGGCATTGCCCAAACGCCCTAAACCGATTATGGCTGCCGCCTGCACTTCGGGAGCGCTAGACTTTAAGCCCTTTAGAAAGGGCTGAATCGGGGCTTTTGCCGCCATTGTCTTAAAATCTGCCAATGAACGTAATGCAAAACGTTGAACCGCCGTGTCTTCGGTAAGGCTTACCAAACTTTCTATACCGGTCTCGCCGGCAAGTTGCGCATAAGTAAAAATTGCAGCAGCACGCACTTCCAAAGATTGTTCGCTATCTTGTGCCAACTGCAGCACTTTTGAAGCTGATCCACTTTCAGAGCGTTGTAATAATTCATATTGGGCACTCAAACGGGACTTTGCGTTTTTGGCTTTCAATAAACCGACCAATTCGTTGATCGAAGCATCCTCAATATCGATAAAGGGTTCATACGAAAATCCTTTTGGGGTAACCCTTACCACATAGCCCTTATCAGGATTTCCGGAATAACCGGCACCATCCCATGCAGAAAGATACATCGTACCGGAAGCATCGACATCGACATCGGTTATCTGTGGTAATTGAATAAATTGTTCTTCGCTTTGGGTAAAACTTGGCCCATCTTCGGCAACACGGTGTATATACAATTGGTTTCTGCCCCAATCGGCCATCATAGGTACATTATTATATTTTTCGGGCCACCGACTATCGTTCATAAAAAGGGCCCCGGTTCCCGATCCACCGCCAACATCGATCAACGCCGGCAAAGTCTCTTCCGTAAAATGTTTAAAAAGTACTGGGTACCCATATTCCGCGGATTGTATTTGATGAATAAACCGAACATTCCAACCACCTCCGTCGTTGGTGTTCCCTCGTGTAAATATATTCATAAAGGGATCGATGGCCACGTCATAAATATTACGCAAACCATGGGTATATACTTCCATTCCCGTTCCATCGGGGCGTATTCGTAAAATGCCTCCGCCCAATTGGGTCAGTTTTGTTCCATCGCTGGCCGTGGCATTATGGAATCCAAAATCTCCAACGGCAATATAGATCCATCCGTCAATTCCCATCTGAATACCATTCGTAGCATGGTCGGTACCTCGATCTTGTAAATACTTTGAATTACTGACATTCTTAATCAAGACTTTGGCAGGGCCATCGGCAATACCATCTTTATCCACATCATCAAAAACCACAAGATCCATATTATCGGCTTTCTTAGTACCTTCGGAAAAGGTGGTATGAAGCACAAAGACCTGATCACCCACGGGTAAGATTCCCCTCGGGTTGTCCAACTGCGCAAACTCGGTATACGAATCCATGATTCCGTCGTGGTTACAATCAACCAATCGCTTAATGAAGCCCTTTCCCATCTCTTTTCCCAGAGAGCCCATCATATCGACCCCGACAAAAACTTCGCCTGAAGGGGCGACAGCCATACAAGCCGGACTCGGAGTAAGTTCTGGCCCTGAAAAACCTTTGACCACCAAATCTTTGGGCCAGTTCAATGCATTTATCACAGAATCTGTAGGGTATTCAACAACCACAGTACTTGGTACACATTTTACCTGTTCATCTTTACAGCTCACAAAAACCAGGGCGAGCACTAAAAAAAATCCGAATCTTTTAATCATAATTGAACTACTATTGTTATTTACGAACAAATTTATGCCACTACCCTTAAAACTAGGATCGTTAGGTTAAATTTGGATAAGAGCTATTTATTATTTGGATTGCAAATAAACGAATTTTAGAATACCTATTCGAAATATTTTCACGGCAAAGACTGCCAAATACTATCGAGAAGTCAAATTTTAAGGGTTTTTAATATCGAACTGTCAGCAAGGCACCAGCACTATAATTAGCTCTTTAAAACTCACTTTTTCGGCTTAAAAGGTCTGACAATCAAACGAGCAGCCTTATCATAATTTATATAATTATAGACCCAGTTAAAAAACACGATTACTTTATTACGAAAACCTACCAGCGCCATCAGATGAACGAACATCCAAATAAACCATGCAAAAAATCCACCGAACTTAAGCTTTGGCAAGTCCACCACTGCCTTATTTCTTCCAACGGTCGCCATAGTTCCCTTATCATTATATTTAAAAACTTTCATCGGCTTGTCTTCAAGAAGCCTTTCTAAATTATCAGCCAATAGCTCGCCTTGTTGTATCGCTGGCTGAGCCACTTGCGGGTGCCCGTTAGGGTAATCGTCGGTAACCATATAAGCAATGTCTCCTATGGCAAAAATGCCTTCATAGCCTTCAACCTGATTGTACTCGTTCACCTTGTAGCGGTTCAGCCGATCTATTAAAATGGAGGTATCAAAACCAGGTATAGCGGCTCCTGTAACACCTGCTGTCCAAATAAAATTTTTAGTTTCAATTGTTTCCCCGGTGCTAAGCTCCAATAGTTTCCCGTCAAAATCTTTGACCATGCTTTTCAAATGGACTTTCACCCCTAAATTTTCAAGAAACTCCGCCGCTTTCTTCGAGGCATGATGGCTCATGGGAGGCAATAATCGATCACTACCCTCGAACAGGTGTATCTCCATTTCATCGATATTGAGGTGCCTGTAATCCTTGGGAAATACATTTCGCTTCAATTCGGCAAACGCCCCAGCCAATTCTACGCCTGTAGGGCCACCCCCAACAATACAAAAATTCAAAAGCGCCTTTCGCTCGTTCAGATCTTCGCTATCGTCGGCATCCTCAAAGTTCTGAAGCATCAAACTTCTAATATTTAAGGCCTGGGGAACACTCTTCATCGGCATGGCATAATCTTGAATCGATTGATTTCCGAAAAAGTTTGTACGCGTTCCGGTAGCCATGACCAAATAATCGAAAGTTAAACTTCCTATATCAGTAACTATTTCACGTGTTTGGGGATCAACACTTTCAACGGTCGCCAATCTAAAATGAAAATTTTTAAGCCGTTTTAATATTTTACGAATGGGATACCCAATAGAATCGGGTTCCAACCCCCCGGTCGAAACCTGGTACAATAAAGGTTGAAACGTGTGGTAATTATGCCGGTCGATGACCACTACCTGGACATCAAGATTTCCAAGCTTTTTAGCCAAGGAAATCCCGGCAAATCCACCCCCAATAATTACAACTCTTTTTTTGTCGGTGTGAGGAACATTCATGAAGAAATTTTAATCAAAATTAATCAATCTCAACCCTTTTTCGGCAACTTTAATCGAAGAATTCAGAAGAGACAACAATAGATTAAAAACATAGAAAAACGATTAATTGTCTTCGGGAGGAAACTTACCGTACTTGCCACCCTTTCATCGTAAAAACAGGCTGCAGTCGCAAGTTTGTACTTAGCTTTAAAAAATTGCTGTGACCCCCCAAACCACAATTACTTATGCGCCCCACCCTGCTTTTAGCCATTACCATAACGTTTTTTTCTGTTTCATGTTCCAAAGAAGCCATTGTTGAAAATCATTCCATCGAACCCATGGCTACTCCCGTTAACGACCAACCCGAAGAAATTGAAAGAGCGTCACCTTTGATGCAAAATGAATCATACCATTGGTTGGCAAAAATGCAGCTACCCAATGGTCTGCTGGCAAGTACGGAACATTCCGATTTTGTCTCTTTGTACGACAATGCACTTGCCGCCCTACTGTTCATTGAAAATGGGGAAACCGAAAAGGCCGAACGTATTTTTGACTTCTTCCAAAATAAGGTAGATAGCGAATTACGCAACGGTACTGGCGGATTTTATCAATTTCGTGATAAAAACGGCAAAAATGGAAGTCGCCCTTGGATGGGTGATAATGCTTGGTTACTTATTGCCCTTAACAACTATCATCAAACAACGGGAAACAAGAAATATCAAGGGTTGGCAAGAAACCTTGAAGACTGGATCCGTACATTGCAAGACGATGATGGAGGCCTGTGGGGAGGTCAAAATGAGGATGGTAGCCCAATACCAAAAGTTACCGAAGGCATTATTACCGCATTCAACGCCGTAAAGGGGTTTGATAATTTTCATAGCAATATTCTTTCTTATTTATTCAAGAATCGATGGCATGAAACCAAGAGTATATTTACCTCCTGGCCCGAAAACCCGACCTACTTGCATGCCCTTGACTTACATGCACTGGCTCAAATGATTTTTGAGGATTTTCCCAAAATAAATCTTGAAAGAACGGAGGCGCTGTTTTTCACAACGCAATGGTCGACCCTAACGGGACAATCTGTTTCTGGATACTGTTTTGACGAGGACAAAGATGTGGTCTGGCTAGAAGGAACAGGGCAAATGGCAGCCGCCTACAGTGAAATAGGCAATAACGAGAAAGCCAATGCGCTGATAAGGGAACTAGAGAAAACGTTTATCAACAGTTCAATAACGGAAGATGCAAAAGGCATCCCATACACCACAAATTACGGCAGCACTTACGGTGCCAATCTTTTATGGGACCACGCTGACACGGCGCCAGCCGTATCCTCGACGGTTTGGTACCTCTTTGCCAAAATGGGCTTTAACCCTCTTAAATTCGGAAAACAAAAAAATATTCCTGAAAATGACAAATTCTGGACTTCACAAAGCAATTGAACCCTTGTTCCGAATTAAGCGAAAAGCTGACTATTATTTTGCGCAAAAAAATGTAAATTCATACGAAATAAAATGACCTTTTCGAGGATAGTCTAAACCAACAAGAGATTAGGACTCCTGAGATAACGAAATCGTCATAAAACCAAATGCCGTAATGATACGCACTCCTTTGTTATTCTGTCTACTACTATTTGCCTCTTTTGGTTTGTCACAAGAAGACAAACTAAACATCATTGTTTTTGGAGCCCACCCTGATGATTGCGATATCGATGCGGGAGGCACCGCGATATTGTTTTCACAAATGGGCCATAACGTAAAATTCGTATCGCTCACCAACGGAGATGCCGGACACCATATAAAGGGAGGCGACGAACTTGCCAAAATACGCTTGGCAGAGGCCCAAGAGGCCGGCAAACGATTTGGGGTGACCTATACTGTACTCGACAATCACGATGGGGAATTGATGCCCACCTTGGAAAACAGGTTAAAAGTAATTCGGGAAATAAGAAAGTGGCAAGCTGATATCGTCATTGCCCCTAGACCCAACGACTACCACCCAGACCACAGATATACTGGCGTATTGATCCAAGATGCGGCCTATATGGTCATCGTGCCCAACATAGCAAAAGATGTACCTCCATTAAAAGCGAACCCGGTTTTTATGTATTCGGCCGATCATTTTCAAAAACCTAATCCGTTCGAACCTGATATTGTCATCAATATTGACAAAGTATTCGACCAGAAGATTTATGCGATGGCAGCGCACGAATCGCAATTTTTCGAATGGTTGCCCTGGACGTCGGGTGCCTTGGATAAAGTTCCCAAAACAACTGATGCCAGATTAAAAATGTTAGCTAATTGGCGTAAAGATGCACCCAATGAAGCGGCGCTGAAAACCCTAGAAAAATGGTATGGTCAGAAAGGGGCGGAAGTGCAACATGTGGAAGGATTTGAAATTTGTGAATATGGAAAGCAACCCTCGGAGGAAGAACTCAAAAGATTGTTTCCAATGTTAAATCCATAGCTTTTTTCGCTAAAGATTTCTTCTCTTACAGAAAACTAATGAGTTTCATCAAGCATTAACCCATACTTGAGCACTCTTTTACGGCACTGATATCATCGGTAAATGGAAAACTTTACACAAGTAAAACACTAGAAACTGGTTTTTTAACTTCAAAAACCTATTTTTGCCCCTTTAAAATCAAAATTATGACACTACTTTTAATGGCTGCCGGAAGAGGTAGCAGGTATGGCAAGTTAAAGCAATTTGATGATCTTGGTCCTCAAGGTGAGTTTTTAATGGAATTCAGTATGTATGATGCCATTGAGAACGGATTTGACCACATCGTAGTCATTACACAAAAGGCAAATATTGATTTTTTAAAAGAACACATGGCCGGCAGATTACCAGAGGGTGTGAAGTTCGATGTAGTATCGCAAGAACTTACAGATTTACCGGCATCTTCCACCTTTGAAGGCCAACGTGAAAAACCATGGGGCACCGCACATGCAGTTTGGTCGGCGCGCAATGTCATCAAAGGTCCTTTTGCAGTTATAAACGCCGATGATTATTATGGAAAGAGCGCCTTCGAAGCAGCTTCAAATTTCATAAAAAATAGTACCGATGATACCGAATTTGCTTTAATGGGTTACACCTTAAAAGATACCCTTTCAGAATACGGATCTGTTTCCAGAGGAGTTTGTAAAATGGACGGAGACAACAATTTTATATCGGTAGATGAGCGACTAAAGCTAGAAAAGCAAGGCAATGTCGTTAAAGACACCGATACCGGGCTCGAGTTTAGCGGTGAAGAATTGGTAAGTATGAATTTTTGGGTATGCCGCCCATCGTTCTTTGATTACGTAGAAAATGAATTTGAGGTGTTTTTAAAAGATGAAGATCGAATCAAAAACTCCGAATTGTATCTACCAATCGTCATTCAAGATATGTATGCAGAAGACAAAGCAAATGTGCGTGTTGTACCTGCAAACAGCAACTGGTTTGGGGTCACGTACTCCGAAGATCGTCAATTTGCTGTTGATCAATTGCAAGAAATGACCCAAAATAACGGCTACAAGACACCTTTGTGGAATTAACGTAGCGCATATTCGAATCTATTGAAAACCACTCAGGACTTACATATAATTCTCGGTCATTTTATAATTGAGAAAAAAGACTATTCATTTAGACCTATAAACCAAGGTTTTATAAACGATACGTTTTTGGTCATGGCCGAGGAGACTCCCCTTTTTATTCTACAGCGGGTCAACCATATTGTTTTTGAAAACGTCACGGGTCTAATGAAGAACATTGGTACCGCACTTGATTTTTTACAAGATCAGGTATACACGCGTATTACCTTGGTCGAAACCGCAGAAGGAAGCACTTTTACCAAAATTGATGAGAATTATTGGCGGCTGATGACCTATATCGACGGCACAACCGCCTATGACACGACAACACAGGCCAAAATAGCTTCAGGAGCGGGAACCATAGTAGGTAAATTTCATCAGCTGTTGGAAAAAGCACCTTATGATGAATTTGTTGATACAATTCCTAAATTTCATGATTTAAGCCTTCGAAAGAATCAATTCGAATCCGCCTTGTTGACTACCGCTGAGGAAAGGAAAAATACGGCTGAAAAAGCTATCATCTTCGCCCAAGAAACGTTGCCTTTGTTGCTCGAATTTTCAAAAAGAAAGATTCCCGTCCGCATATGTCATAATGACACCAAACTCAACAACATCCTCTTTAAAAAAGAAGGGAATCAAGCGCTTTGCCTGATTGACTTGGACACCATTATGAAGGGATATTTCTATTATGATTTCGGGGATGCTGTACGTACCATTGTCAATACAGCTCCTGAAGATGAGCAGCAATTCGAAAAAATAACTTTTGAAAATACATTGTTCGAGGCCTTCGTTGATGGAATCGCCGGTGTTGAGCCCTTTTTAACTCAAGAAGAAATAAATACATTGCCCTTAGGAGCAGTATTTATGCCATTTATTCACGGCTTGAGAGCGCTCACAGACTACCTTATGGGAAACGTATATTACAAAGTTGCCTATGAGAATCAGAATTTAGACAGGTGTTTGAGCTTGTTCGATTTCTCAAAGAAAGCCTTGGACAAAGTGACGTATATGGAGGAAACAGTATCGCGAAAGTTAACTGCCAGAGGAAAATAGCGGTTTAACCTACCTTTTCACGAAAGTCGGCCATATACCGGAAATTTTTGGATCTTCAGTTTTTTATTTTTGAAAAGGAGCAAAATTGTTTTTTGTATCTTCTTTGGATATTGTATTACATAAATCCACCATTTTTGTTTGATGAAATTTTATCTGGGTTGTATTTTTTTCTTTGTTTCCGTCACATCTTCATTATGGGGTCAAGATTTATTGCCTCCCATTTACAACCATAAAATATTCGAATACAACGCCGCGAGTCAAAACTGGGGCGTAACTGTTAATCAAAACGGGGAGCTTTTTGTAGCCAATAGCCAAGGCCTCCTGTATTACAACGGTGAAGAATGGATTTTGAATCGGCTACCCAACAATACCATCGTCAGATCAGTAGTCTCAATTGGAAACAAAATATATACAGGATCGTATGAAGAATTTGGTTATTGGACAAAAAACCAGGTCGGACTATTCGAGTATACTTCCCTTACCCACCTCATCGAAGATCACGAATTTACGAATGAGGAGTTCTGGCAAATAGTACCCTTTGGTGATGCCATTATATTCAGATCGTTTTCCACCATTTATCACTATAAAAATAACAGAATCACAGTTTGGGATACAGATCAGGTAATCACAAATGTCACGATTCACAATAATGAAGTGTTGGTATCTGCAAGCAATATTGGACTTTTTCGGTTCCAAAACGAAAAACTTGTGCCAGTGAATGACAACGCCCTATTAACCAATAAGGCCGTGATCGACGTTATACCCTTTCAAGACGGGCTGCTCGTTGGAACAAAACTGCATGGTTGTTTTCTGTTAAAGGATGGTAAATTTACCGTATGGGACGAAGAAATAAACAATGTTCTTAGACAATACCAACTCAATAAGATGCTCCCACTTGACTCTGGCGAAATTGCTTTTGGCACTATCAAAAATGGTATATATCTATACCATCAAAAAAACAAAAAAACAAAAAATCTGAATCGCGAGACCGGACTGCAAAACAACACAGTATTATCAATGACCCAATTTAAAGAGCAATTATGGGTCGGTCTTGACAACGGTTTAGACCGCATCAGAATAAACACACCCTTGAGCTATTTCACAGATCATAGTGGCGCTTTAGGAACAGTTTACGATATGGCCATAAACGATAGCGTGCTATATTTAGGCAGTAATACGGGAATTTATTTCTTTGAAAACAATGCTTTGCGCTTTGTCGAAGGTTCGCAAGGCCACGTATGGGATTTGGAAACTATGGATGGTGATTTGCTCGCTGGTCATAATACGGGAACCTTTAAAGTACGTGGGGATGTTTTGGAGAAAATTTCTCCAATAGCTGGGGGTTATCAGTGGGTAAGGGTACCCGAACAACAGAATACTTTTTTACAAGGCACCTATACCGGAATAGCCAAATACACAAGGGACAGTAACACGTCTTGGCGCGTAGACCGAATAAAAAAAATTTCCTTTCCTGTAAAACAACTGTGTTTCGAAGATGATTACGTCTTATGGGGTGCGCATCCGTATAAAGGTTTGTTCAGATTCAAGTTGAACGAAACTTATGATGAAATCATCGAAACTCAAGAATTTGGGCCAGATGTAATTCCAAATGACTACAACATAAAACTTTATAATATAAAAAACCAAATTGTGGTTCAAAGTGAGGGTACTTGGTACAAGTATGACCCTATTTTAAAAAAAATAGCGATTTTCAAAGAATTCGAACCCTATAATTTTGAAGAGCTTATAAGCCACAATGGTGATTTCTTTTGGTTTAATGATAATGAAGGTGACAAAGAAATAAGTTTTACTGATTTAAAAGACAATACCATTTTTATATCGGAACCCAATTTACAAGAGCGGTTAGTTCCTGATGCCAAGAATATATTTGCATTGAACGATTCGATATATTATTTGACATTGAGCGACGGTTTTGCCCGAATTAACCTTTCACAGCTTAACGAAACACTTGATAGATTTTCCCTTCCTACTCCAACCCTCCAATATTTTAAAGATAAAGAACACTCGTATGACATTAATGTCGAACATATTGAAATACCCTTTGGCCGTTCGCAAGACATCGTTTTGCAGATAGCGGCTCCCAGCCTTATTCGGCCGCGATATTACTATGAACTATCAGGAGCAAAAACACAGTCATCCTACCTTGACAAGGGAGCCATAACCTTTCAGAATCTTCCTCATGGCGACTATCTCTTAAGCATTTTCACTGTTGGCATGAACAACAAAAAGTCGTCTCCCAAGCTGGTCTCATTTGAAATTACTCCGCCCTGGTACCTCTCAAAAGTGAGTCTTGTAGTTTATTTCTTGGCATTTGTTGGTTTGATTTTACTGGTAAGGCTATACAATCGACGAAAGTTGGAACGTCGGCACAACAAACTAAAACAACAACTAGAGCGTGAACGGGCCGAACATATAGCCAATCTTGAAAAGGAAAAACTAGCCAAGGAAATAAGGTTAAAACAAAAAGAGTTGGCAAGTACTACCATGAACATGGCCAAAAAAAACCAATTGATCCTCGAGCTAAAGAACATATTGCTAATGAACAAAGATAAATTTGGTAGCCAACAACGCTATCGTTCCTTTATGAAAAAGCTGGAAGGCTCTATTAATGAAGATAAGGATTGGAAGAATTTTGAATTGAATTTTAAAGAGCTCCATGACGATTTTTTTGAAAATCTGTTAAGCCAATTCCCAAACTTAACACCAAAAGACCTGAAGCTCTGTGCCTATCTCAAGATGAACCTGTCTAGTAAAGAAATTGCACCACTCATGGCCATCACCATAAGAGGCGTCGAAATACATCGCTATCGCTTAAGGAAAAAACTAGGTATTGACAGCTCGCAAAACCTATCAAACTTCCTAATTAAGTTCAAATAGGCGGACCCAACTCTCACAAGCAGCCCACTTATCTCATTTCCATAGCTTTATACGACTACATCATTACTACATCACTTTGTTAAAAATTTAAAAGGAACGGGCAGATGTACTACTGCAAAGTCCCGTCTATAGGCAGTTTGAATAGATGAATAAGCTGATGTAATTTTTATGTAGGCTACAGCAACTACTTCACCCTCCCTATTTAATATCTTGCTATCACATCTAACAACTCAATAAAATTATAACTCAATTATTGAACAATTATGAAAATAAGAAACATTTTTTTACCGATATGCTTCTTACTGCTCCAAATAACCATTTATGCTCAAGACGGCATATCGGTTTCTGGAACCGTATCGGATAACCAAGGTCCATTACCAGGAGCTTCGGTTATAGTAAAAGGCACTACTACAGGAACCCAAACCGATTTTGACGGTAATTTCACCCTAGACAATGTACCGTCCGGAGGTACCCTTGCGATTAGCTATATTGGGTACACTTCCCAAGAAATTCCGATCGAAGGGCAAACGACCTTAACCATTACGCTAGTAGCCGATGCCCAAGCACTCGACGAAGTGGTTGTTATTGGCTATGGCGAAATGAAGTCAAAAGATTTGACATCTTCAATCACTACCGTAAAAGCAGAGGAATTGGCCGCCACACCAACGGGACAAGCAATGCAAGCCTTACAAGGTAAGGTGGCAGGCTTGCAGGTCGTAAACAGTGGTGGCCCCGGTCAATCACCCACCATACGTGTACGCGGAATCGGATCCTATGATTCAGATGCCTCAGGACCTTTGTATGTCGTTGACGGAATGTTCTTCGATGACATTGATTTCTTAAATACCGCGGATATCACTTCCATTTCGGTATTGAAAGATGCCTCTGCAGCGGCAATATATGGCGTACGTGCCGCGAATGGCGTAGTACTTATTGAAACAAAATCAGGGGCTTACAATAAAAAACCGGAAATAACCTATGATGGTTACTCTGGTTATCAAGTGGCACAAAATGTGTTGAAACTGGCAAATTCGGAGCAATTCACAACCCTTGCCCTCGAATCGGGATCCGAACCCGACAATCAATTTATTCAAAATGCGATGCAACGGTATGGTAGAAGTCGCATCAACCCTAATGTACCTAATGTGAATACAGATTGGTACAATGAAATAACGAGACCTGCCCTAATTCAAAATCACAGTATAGGGGTCACGGGAGGGAGCGAAAATGCAACCTATGCCATTGGGGCCAATTATTTTGGCCAAGAAGGTATTTTAAAAATGAAGAACGAGTATGAACGATTCAACCTGAGAAGTAAAATAGATTTTAAGGTAAATGAGGGTTTGACTATTGGTGGAAACGTGGTGATAAGTAATGCTACCCGGTTCGATGCTGAAAACTCTGCTTGGCGCCGTGCTTATTTTGCCGTTCCCATTCTTCCGGTTTTTGACGAACAGCTTGCCCAAGACCCTAATGTCTTCCCAACAAATTATGCCAATGCACAAGATTTAGGGTATCGCGGCGGTCAAAATCCGTTTCCTATAATGGACAACAGCGAACTTCGATCGAAGATTAGAAATGTCTTGGCTAATTTTTATGCCGAAGTGCATATTATTCCCAACAAATTAAATTTTAAAACGGCGTACAACCACAATTTCGAAACAGTTGAGCGGAGGGAAGTTCGGCTCCCCTACTTCATAGGAAATGGGTTTCAACGTGAAAATTCTGAGCTGATCAAAAGAAACGAAACGTATTCAAATCAAATCTGGGACAATACCCTGACTTATATCGAAGCCTTCGGAAAACACAACCTTACACTTTTGGGAGGAACATCCTTCCGAGACGAGTCCTATGAGCAATTGGAAGCCAAGGGATTGAATTTCCCATTATCCGGCGAAGAAGCTTACTATCTGGATCAAGCACAGACCATTGTACAAGATGATGTTGGCGACGATGGTCGTAGGGAATACGGTCTATCCTTTTTCGGAAGAGTCTCCTATAACTATGACAACAGGTATCTACTCTACGGTACGTATCGGGCAGACGGAACCAACAAATACCAGGAAAAATGGGGTTATTTCCCTACGGTAGGTGTAGGTTGGGTGCTATCGGAAGAGAACTTCATGGAAGCCAATGGCGTCTTCGATTTTTTAAAGTTACGTGGAAGCTGGGGTAAATTGGGGAACGATAAAGTTCCCTCAAGTGAAGGGTCGATTACCTCGAGTGTAGTAACTACCGCTTTTGGTGACACCATGTTCAGCGGAGTCAATACCAGTAGTAATTTTACGGCTCTGAAATGGGAAGTTACCGAAGAGGTGAACGCAGGTATTTCCGCGCGTCTTTTTAATAACAATTTATCTTTGGAAGCCGATTATTATGTCAGGGATACCAAAGATGCCGTTATACCCGTTGAAGTACCGCTGATTCCCGATGCTACAAGACAAAATGTGGGTGAAATTCGGAATTCCGGTTTTGAATTGGCCCTAAATTGGACCAAACAAGTTTCCGAAGATTTTAGCTACAACGTCGGAGGAAATCTTGCCACGCTTCATAATGAAGTTCTAGACCTTAATGGTGCACCCCATATCGATGCAGGTTCGGCAGAGTTCAGACAGCGGTCAATAGTAGGCCAACCTATTTTCGCATTTTACGGGCGCGAAGTTGCGGGAGTATACCAAAATGAAGCAGAAATTGCCGCCGATCCCGCGGCCCAGATAGAAATTGCTGCAAACAGACCTATCGTTCCGGGTGACCTTAAGTTCAAGGACCAAGATGGTATCGATGGCATCACCGATGATGACAGAGTGGTGTTGGGCTCATACCTGCCTTCCTATTCCTTCGGGTTTAATCTAGGATTCGATTACAAAGGATGGGATTTTTCTGCTGCCGCATTGGGACAAGGAGGAAATAAAATACTGAACCGGAAGCGCGGTGAGGTCATATTCACCAACGACACCAACTGGGACCGCGACTTTGCCGTTAACCGATGGCATGGCGAAGGCACGAGCAACAGCTATCCTTCCTCGGCAGGAATACGAAAAGGCTGGAACCAAAGATTGAGCGATTTCTTTATTGAAGATGGTGATTTTTTCAGAATACAGAATATCACCCTTGGGTATACCCTTAATAAAAAAGGAGACCAAAACGGAATCCCTAGAACCCGCATCTACATTACAGCGGAAAAACCACTGACTATTTTCAATTACAATGGCTTTAGCCCCGAAGTACCCAATGGTATTGATAATGAGACTTACCCTATACCTGCGGTATATACCATCGGAGTAAATATTAAAATATAAAAAAGAAAACTATGAAACTTTTTGAGAAAACTAAGGTCTGTTTTGTGTTGATCATATCGACACTGGCCATTATAGGGTGCACCGATAAATTGGACGAACCTGAATTGAACAATAATTTTGCCGGAGGAACCGATTTTACCGATGCCTCTGGAATGCAGCTTTCGGCAGTTGGGGCCTACGAAGCCTTTTATTCTAGAGGTTGGGAGCAGCCCCTCATTATATCCGTTCGCGGTGATGATGTCAATTCCGGCGGACTCGGAGACCAGCCGGAATTTACCGAAATGGATAAATTCAACTACAGCAAAGACCATTGGATGGTCAACTCACTTTGGGAAAACATCTATGCCGATATCATATCAGCGCATACCGCCATGGAACAGATTGGTAGGTTTCAAGAGTTCGCCAATGAAGCCAATGTTGCTTTAGGCAATCAATATATCGCCGAGATCAAAGTACTCAGGGCTATGATGCTCCTTCAAATTTCACAGGTCTACGGTAATGTTTTTATTTCGGAATCTTCCAATACCGAGCTGCTTTTAGAAGTGGAAACGTTGCCCACCAAAAGTGAGGTAATGCAGCACATTTCCACCCAAATGGACGAAGCTATTCCTTTACTCCCTGATATGCGCCCCAACGAACGTGCAGATCTTCCTGGAGGCGTTACGCGGTATACCGCTTTGGCCATTAAAGCATTGGCCAACCAAGAACTGGGCAATTATCAAGAAGTAGCCGACGCTTCGGGACAAATTATCAATTCGGGCAGGTTTAGCCTTTTCCCCGATTTTTATGAGCTCTTTAAGACACCCGGAAAACTAAGCGATGAAAGTATTCTAGACTTGCAATATTCTGATTTCAACCAAGGAGAAGGCGATCGCTTTGCCCATTTATACGCTCCTTATGGCCCACAAAATTGGACACCGGCCATCGATGGATCGGCTAGTGGGTGGGGGTTTTACGAACCTAGTTTAAAGTTTATCAAATTTATGTTGGATCGCGGAGAAACAGTACGTTTAGAGACTTCCGTATTGTTTACCGACAGGGGTATCGCAGAACTTCAGACCGACCCCGCCTATGCGACCGTACCAAGTTTCGTCTCCAATACAACACGTGATGGTGATGTTATAAACGACTATGCCCGAGCATTTTTTGCAAGTGGCAAGCACTATTTACCCTCAAATCAATTGATATCTGGCAGAACGGACTATGGCAGCAACAAAAACTACAATCTTATCAGGTATGGGGAAATCTTATTAATGTATGCAGAGGCCTTGACACAGGGTGCTTCAGGCTCTGCTATGACCGCAGTTCAAGCCGTTAACCTGGTGAGGTCAAGGGCAAATATGCCCGCTTTGACAAGCGTGACACTAGACGATATAGTGGACGAAAAATTTGCTGAACTTGGTATGGAGTGGGGAAAACGCTACTACGACATGCTGCGTTTGGGAAGGTTGGGAGAATTGAGCTATGACGGCAGAACATTCTCGGAAAGTAAAGCCTTTCTCCCCTATCCGCAGCCTCAAATAGATCAATTCCCCATACTTGGCAATTAACTAACTAATACTCAAAAGATGAAAAACTTTAAGAATATCCTGTTTGTTTTGATGGCAGCCCTACTTTACTATAGTTGTGATCAGGGCATTGACCCTATAACGGAAGTTACTCCGGGTGCGGATGCCTCGGCGCCACAGGTAAAAATAAACGCCCCAACCGAAGGCAGCACAATAAAAGTACTCGAAACAATAACCTCTCTTACCGTTGATTTCGAAGTAACCGATGACATTGAGGTAGGCTCTATAAATGTTACTTTAGATGGCAAGAATATCGGCAGCTACGATGGAGGATTTAAAGATTACCGTCGTGTTTTAGTAGACGATTTAGTATATGACAAACTTGCCGATGGCGCGCATGAACTTACGGTCACAGCTACTGACCTAGATGGCAAAGTAACTACCTCAACCGTAAATTTCGCCAAGGAACCACCTTACATTAAAAAGTATGACGGAGAAATCTTTTACCTTCCCTTTGACGGAAATTATACAGACCTTATCAGTTTCCAGACCGCTGCGGTAACCGGCGCCCCGAGTTTCACCGACGATGCCTTAAATGGCTCAAGTGCCTATGCCGGGGCTACAGATTCGTATTTGACTTTTCCGACCAACGGATTGCAATCTCCTGAATTCAGTGCCATTTTTTGGGTCAAGATCAACGCCGTACCCGACCGTGCCGGAATTTTGGTCATGAGTCCGCCCTTAATCGACGGCACGAATAACGATCTTTCTAAAGGATTTCGATTTTTCAGGGAAAATGCGGGAGGAAAACAACGTTTCAAGCTCAATGCTGGATCCGGCACCGAAGGTAATTGGTTTGATGGCGGGGAGGCTGCCGATGTTGACCCCGCCACAGACGAATGGGTAAATATGGCTTTCTCCATATCCGGAGCCGAGGTTGTCGTTTATATCGATGGACAAGTAGTCAGCCAAGGAGCTTTTTCTGGTATTGACTGGGCCGATTGCAATGTGCTCTCCATTATGTCGGGCGCCCCGAATTTCACCCAATGGAACCATTGGTCTGATAGCAGTTTTATGGATGAACTGCGTATTTTCAATCGGGCGATTACGCAACAAGAGGTACAACAAATCATGTCAGATGATTCGGGTTTATTTGTTTCC
This sequence comes from uncultured Kriegella sp., assembly GCF_963975415.1. NCBI lineage: Bacteria > Pseudomonadati > Bacteroidota > Flavobacteriia > Flavobacteriales > Flavobacteriaceae > Kriegella > uncultured Kriegella sp. Next base: position 59,243 of record NZ_CAXBGN010000012.1, on the reverse strand, counting down.
TCCTATCCACCCACCTTTGATGGGGAAATGTTTTATATGCCTTTTGACGGTGATTATACAGAACGCTTTAGAGACACCGAACTAACGACCGTTGGCAGCCTCGGTTTTGCAGGGGAAAGTGCATCCGGCACTAATGCCTTTGCCGGAGCAGCAGATTCTTATCTGACTTTTCCCGCTAATGAAGTCGGCTCAATTACGACCGATGCGTTTAGTGCTACCTTATGGTATAAAATGAGTGCCGATCCCGATCGTGCAGGTATTTTAGTGCTGGGGCCAGAGGACACTGAAAATGAAAACTATCCTGATGTTCAAAACCTACGTACCAGCGGCTTCAGATTCTTTAGGGAAGGCAATGCCACACGACAAGTGTTTAAATTAAATGTAGGAACCGGAGATGGGGAATCTTGGTTCGATGGTGGTGATTCAGCCGCCCTTGACCCCACAACGGTCACTGATTGGGTACACTTGGCCTTTACGATCTCTGATACCAAAGCTGCAGTCTACATTAACGGCGATGTCGTATCGGAAGGAACTTTTTCGGGAATCGACTGGACTGGCGCCGACTTACTTTCCATTGGCTCTGGTGCACCCAGGTTTAGCCAATGGGGACATCTATCCGATTTAAGTTTTATAGACGAGTTAAGGTTGTACAACAAAGAATTATCGCAGGCCGAAGTTCAGGCCATTATGAACACGAACTAAGTGTATGATTCAGATATAATCGGCATGACCAGAGTACTAATAGATTACAGAATTTGTGCTCATTGCCCATGGCCCTACATCATCGCTAAAAATCACAAAATGAAGAAAACAGTTAAGATAGCTTTGAGTTTGGTTTTGTTGATCGTTGCTTCCTCCATAACAGGGTGCAAAAATCGCAAAACCTCAGATAAAAAAGTTGCCGATTCCGCCGAAAATCCGTCAAAAACATTGATGACAGATACGCAACTATTGGACAAAATACAGCGCGAAACTTTTGACTATTTCTGGGACGGGGCCGAACCGGTCTCCGGACTAGCTCGGGAACGGTTACATATGGATAATATTTATCCTAGCCATGACAAAGACATCATTACCATTGGAGGATCCGGCTTCGGGCTTATGGCTATTCTCGTTGGTATTGAACGGGGCTTCATAACGCAAAAACAGGCCCTTGAACGTTACGAAAGGGCCGTCCAATTTTTATCAAAAGCCGACCGTTTCCATGGCGCATGGCCACATTGGCTCATGCCAACAGGAAAAACTGCGCCATTTAGTGAAAAAGACAACGGTGGCGATTTAGTCGAATCGGCCTTTTTAATACAGGGACTTCTGACCGTTCGTGAATATTTCAAAAACGGTAATGAACGCGAAAAACTACTGGCTGAGAACATACAAAAACTTTGGGAGGAAGTAGAATGGGATTGGTACACCAAAGGAGGAGAAGATGTACTATACTGGCATTGGTCGCCAAACTATGGGTGGGATATGAACTTCCCAGTGGGCGGATATAACGAAGCACTCATCATGTATATTTTAGCGGCTGCCTCTCCCACACATCCCATAAAAAAATCGGTTTATGAAAAGGGATGGGCAAGAAACGGCGCCATTGCCAATGATACTGTCTACTACGGACTCGAAACAGAACTGGACCACTACGAGCATGACAAATCTCCGGTAGGCCCCATGTTTTGGGCCCATTATTCCTATTTGGGCCTCAACCCAAAAGGATTAAAAGACCAGTATGGCGACTACTGGAAATTGAATGTCAATCATGCCTTAATCCAATACAGGCACAGCCTTGAAAACCCGAACAACTATAAGGGCTATGGAAAAAATCTTTGGGGATTGACCTCGAGCTACTCTATGAAAGGGTATGCAGGCCACAGGCCCGATAGGGATTTGGGCGTCATTTCCCCCACGGCCGCATTATCCTCCATGCCCTATACCCCAAAGGAAAGCCTTGATTTTTTAAGGTATATGTATACCGAACAAGACTCTTTGATCGGAAAATATGGGCCGTACGATGCTTTTAGTCTGGAGCACAAATGGGTTCTACCCCGATACCTTGCCATCGACCAAGGACCGATTCCCGTGATGATCGAGAACTATAGGAGTGGGCTCCTCTGGGAACTCTTTATGAAGAATGAAGACGTTCAAAAGGGACTGCAAAAACTTGGTTTCACCAGTTCAAATGTGACGGTAGATGAGTAAAGTTTGGAACATATTTCTTATCAACTTAATACTATGGTCATGCTCTTCCGGGGATGATGGTCAAGGTCCTGTAGGACTTTCCCAATTACCGGAACCATCGGAACAAACACCGACGGAAGATGAAGAAGGGCCCGCCATAAGCGATGAAGAATTGCTTGACCTCACGCAAGAAGAAACTTTTAAATATTTCTGGGATTTTGCAGAAGCGAACTCTGGCGCTGCTCGCGAAAGATATCATCCCGACAACCCTGCAAATGACCCGAATACGGTCACAATTGGCGGAACAGGTTTTGGTCTTATGGGTATTCTCGTAGGAATCGAACGCGGATTTATATCTCGCCAAGAAGGGGTCGAAAGACTACAACAGATTACGGACTTTCTAGAAAACGCCGACCGCTTTCACGGTGCTTGGCCACATTGGTTGGATGGCCGATCTGGGAAAGTACGGCCATTTAGCTCCTTGGATGATGGCGGTGACCTCGTGGAAACGGGCTTTCTCGTTCAAGGTCTTATCTGTGTCAAAGAGTACTTTAAGGATGGCACCGATGACGAAAAGGCACTTTCCAGTAAAGCAAATGAGTTATGGAAAGGTGTAGAATGGAATTGGTATACCCAAGATAAAAATGCCTTGTATTGGCATTGGAGCCCCAATAATGATTTTACAATTAATCTCGAACTCAAAGGATACAATGAAGTTTTGATCACTTATATCCTAGCGGCGGCATCACTGGATTATTCCATTGAAAAAGAAGTCTATGCTAACGGCTGGGCCTCCAACGGTACTATCAAAAACTCAAGTACTGAATATGGTATTCCCTTAGTGGTAGACCATGCTGGCAACACCCCGGCAGGTGGACCCCTATTTTGGGCCCATTACTCTTATTTGGGTCTAGACCCTAGAAATCTGTCCGATGAATACGTCAATTATTGGGATGTCAATGTCAATCATTCAAAAATCAACAACAGCTACTGTATTGAAAATCCGAAAAGCTTTAAAGATTATGGTCCCGATTGCTGGGGGCTTACAGCTAGTTATTCACGAAACAATGACGGGAGTATTGGGTATAATGCCCACAGTCCCTCCAATGATTCGGGGGTAGTTTCCCCAACCGCAGCGCTGAGTTCCATACCTTACACCCCCGAGGAATCTATGAAAGCGCTGCGGTTTTTTTACAAAAACAAAGACAAACTTTTGGGGCCCGCCGGTTTCTATGATGCGTTTAGTCCTGAATATAATTTCTGGGTAGCCAAAGCTTATTTGGCCATAGACCAAGGTCCGATCTTGATTATGATTGAAAATTATCGATCCGGACTGCTCTGGAATCTATTTATGCAAAACGCAGAGGTACGTTCAGGCCTCGATAAGCTTGGTTTTAATTATAACAATTAAAAACTAACAGATGAACCAGCATTGTATTTCATTCTTAAACATGACCAGAGTCTATCTCGTTTTATGCGGTTGCTCAATAGGTTCACTTTTTGCCCAGACCGACACCTACTGCAACCCTGTCAATATAGACTACACCTATATGATCTACAATGCTCATAAAGATCTTTCTTATCGTTCGGGTGCCGATCCGGCCGTAGTACGGTTTAAAGATGAATATTATATGTTCGTCACACGATCTATGGGGTATTGGCATTCGCCCGACCTCACTAATTGGAACTTTATTGCTCCTCAAAAATGGTACTTCGAAGGATCCAACGCCCCTGCAGCTTTTAATTATAGGGATTCTGTTCTTTACGTTGCCGGAAACCCTTCGGGGGCCATGAGCGTTCTATTTACAGACAACCCAAAAAAAGGTGATTGGCAGGCCACCCCTTCCATTCTAGGCGGGTTACAAGACCCCGCGCTTTTTATCGACGATGACGGGCAGAGTTACGTCTATTGGGGCTCTTCGAATAAATTTCCAATACGCGCCAAAACCTTGGACAGATCTAAACGGTTTAAACCATCAGATGAAACCTACGAATTGTTCAACCTTGACCCCGAAAAACATGGCTGGGAACGTTTCGGCGAGAATCACTCCGACACCATTTTAGGCGGCTATATCGAAGGACCTTGGATGAATAAACACAAAGGCAAGTACTATTTGCAGTATGCCGCCCCCGGTACCGAATTCAATGTTTACGGTGATGGTGCATATATGTCAGACTCACCCCTTGGCCCTTTCGAATACGCCCCTAACAATCCGTTTTCCTATAAGCCTGGTGGATTCATTAACGGTGCAGGACACGGCAGTACGGTCTTAGGTCCTGGAAACCTGTATTGGCATTTCGCTTCCATGGCCGTCAATGTCAATATCGGATGGGAACGTAGAATCGGTGCTTTCCCCACGTTTTTCGATGGTGATGGACTTATGCACAGCAATACGCGATTTGGTGATTACCCCCATTATGCCCCCTCAAAACCTGAAAAAGAGGGAGCCTTTACAGGATGGATGCTACTTTCTTACAACAAACCCATTGAGACATCTTCCCAGCTAAACGGCCATAGCTCCGAAAATATGGTCGACGAGAATATAAAGACCTTCTGGGTTGCCGATGATAATAATTCAGAACAGTGGGTGAAAATCGATTTGGTCGACTCATGTACTATAAATGCCATTCAGATAAATTACAACGACTACAATTCCGACATGTACGGAAAAATTCCAGGGTTGTACCATCAGTACATTATTGAAGGTTCATTGGATGGTCAAAATTGGACTATTCTGGTCGATAGAAGTACGAATAAAAAAGACGTACCCAATGATTATGTCGAATTGACCAATCCTAAAAAGGCAAGATTTATCCGTTTTAAAAATATTCATGTTCCAACTCCATACCTATCAATCTCTGGCATTCGTGTTTTCGGCCTCGGAAAAGGTAAAATACCCAAAACACCAACCGGGGTATCAATAGATCGCCAAAGTGATAGACGAGACGCCTTAGTAAGTTGGAAGGCAGTCAAAAATGCACAAGGCTATAATGTCTCATGGGGAATTGCTCCTGACAAATTATACAGTTCGTGGTTAGTGTATGGAAAAGATTCATTAAACCTAAAATCATTGAACACAGATCAGTCTTATTATTTCGCTGTGGAAGCATTCAATGAAAATGGAGTTTCCGAAAAGTCGAAAACGATACATATCGAATAATCAAATCTTGGTCCAATGAAACATTACCGAATTTATTATGTGATTATCAGTATTTGGATAGGTACGGCCTCTTTAATTGCACAGCAAACGATACCTGAAGTCGAAACGCTGTTAAGCAAAATGACCTTAAATGAAAAAATCGGTCAATTGAACCTATTGACCCCTGGTGGGGGCATTGCCACAGGATCCGTAGTCAGCGAAAATGTCGAAACCAAAATCAAGGCTGGTGAAGTTGGCGGGCTTTTCGGGGTTTCGGGTCCGGATAAAGTACGACAGGCTCAAGAAATCGCTATAAAACATTCACGACTGAAAATTCCATTGCTTATAGGTTCCGACGTAATACACGGTTATAAAACCACTTTTCCTATCCCTTTGGGCACTGCTTCAAGTTGGGATATGCAGCTTATCGAAAAATTGGCCCGGATTGCAGCTACCGAAGCCACCGCCGACGGCATCAATTGGAATTTTTCGCCCATGGTCGACATCGCACGTGATCCACGTTGGGGGCGAATCGCCGAAGGTGCCGGTGAAGACCCTTATCTGGGTTCGGCCATCGCGACAGCCATGGTAAAAGGGTATCAAGGCACTGACCTTACCAAACCCAATACCCTGTTGGCGTGCGTAAAACATCTGGTACTATACGGTGCAGCAGAAGGAGGGCGAGATTACAACTCCGTTGATATGAGCCGAGTAAAAATGTACAACCAATACCTTCCTCCCTATAAGGCCGCCATAGAAGCAGGAGTGGCAAGCGCCATGACCTCTTTCAACGATATTGATGGTGTACCGGCCTCCGCCAACAAATGGATGATTACAGATTTACTCCGAAATCAATGGGGTTTTGAGGGATTTGTAGTTTCCGATTATACCTCGGTAAATGAAATGATCGCCCATGGGCTGGGAGACCTCCAGACCGTTTCGGCACTCGCCTTAAAAGCAGGGCTCGATATGGATATGGTCGGCGAGGGTTTTTTGACCACGCTTAAAAAATCGGTTGATGAGGGTAAGGTCAGTGAAGAGGACATAACCAGTGCCTGCAGAAGAATTCTAACTGCAAAGCACCAATTGGGACTTTTCGAAGACCCTTATCGCTATTCCGATACCGATAGGCCAGCGAAGGACATTCTATCTGCCGAAAACAGAAAGACAGCCCGCGAAGCCGCGACACGTTCCTTCGTGCTTTTTAAAAATGAGAACAACGTGCTTCCCCTTAAAAAAACATCCAAAATAGCACTCATAGGTCCATTGGCGAATAACAAAAACAATATGTTGGGCACTTGGGCACCGACTGGAAACCCCCAACTAGCTATTCCGATTTTAGAGGGATTTAAAAACATAGCGCCCAATGCTACTATTGCCTATGCCAAAGGAGCCAATATTACCAATGACCCTGTTATGGCGAAGAATGTAAATGTCTTTGGAACCCGTGTAGAAATCGACGAGCGTCAGCCTGAAGTGCTTTTAAAAGAGGCCTTGACCATCGCTAACGGTGCCGATGTGGTAGTAGCGGTGGTGGGCGAAGCCACGGAAATGAGTGGAGAAGCCGCAAGCAGAACGGAACTTTCAATCCCAAAAAGTCAAAAGAAATTAATTCGAGCTTTGGTAAAAACCGGAAAGCCCTTAGTCTTGGTTCTAATGAGCGGACGCCCCCTCACTATAGAGGAAGAATTCGAACTTCCTGTGAGCATACTTCAAGTCTGGCATCCCGGGGTCGAAGCTGGTAATGCCGTCGCCGATGTGGTTTTTGGAAATTACAACCCCTCGGGGAAATTAACCGCTACGTGGCCCAGAAATTTGGGACAAATTCCCATTTACCATAGTACAAAAAACACCGGAAGACCTGCGGCTTCCGAAAATTTCGAAAAGTTCAAGTCCAATTATCTCGATGCTCCCAATTCTCCATTGTTACCTTTTGGCTATGGACTGAGCTATACCGAGTTCGAATACTCAAATCTTCGTACGGATAGAACGGAGGTCGGACAAGGTGAAGCCATAGCCGTTTCGGTTACTCTGGAAAACAAGGGAAACTATGATGGGGAAGAAGTGGTGCAGTTGTATCTTAGGGATATCGTCAGAAGCATTACACCCCCTATGCGCCAACTCAAAGGCTTTAAGAAAGTGTTTCTTAAAAAGGGTGAGTCAAAGACCATAACCCTGACATTGACACCTGAAGACCTGAAATTCTATAACAGCACGCTCGATTTTGTAGCCGAACCGGGAGAATTTGAGGTATTCGTGGGGACAAATTCAAATGCCGATAAAAAGGTATCTTTTAAATTACGATAGTACTTTCCAGCGATGCGCTATCTCTCGTATTTCGAAGGACCATAAAAGATTACGATGATTAAGATTCACTTAAAAAAAGATTATAAAAGGTTCAATAGGCTCGTAATCCTCTTTTTACTTGCTCTTTGTATAAGCTGTAAAAAGCAATACCAAACGGAAGAAAGCAAAACAGCTAAGCCCAATATTCTTTTTATAATGGCCGATGACCATGCGATTCAGGCTATCAGCGCCTTTGGGCACCCCATAAGCCAATTGGCTCCAACGCCCAACATTGACCGATTGGCCCGAAACGGGGCTTTGTTTTCCAACAGTTTTGTCACCAATTCGATTTGTGGCCCTAGCAGGGCCGTGATACTAACAGGAAAACACAGTCATATCAATGGTTTTCGTCAAAATGGCGATCGCTTTAACGGAAGCCAACCGACACTACCTAAGATGTTACAACAAGCCGGTTACCAGACGGCCGTAGTCGGCAAATGGCATCTTCACGGATACCCGGAAGGTTTTGACTACTGGAAAATAATCGTAGATCAAGGCAATTATTACAATCCTGATTTTATAGAAAATGGAGATACGACCAGGATTGAAGGCTATGCCACGGATATTATTACCAATGATGCGCTCAGCTGGCTGCAAACCCAAAGAAATGACACACTTCCTTTTTTTATGATGGTACACCACAAGGCGCCTCATCGAAACTGGATGTCTGCTTTGCGACACCTCAATCGCTACGATTCTATTCAATTTCCGTTACCGGAAAGCTATTTTCCCAATTTCGAGAACCAAAAAGCAGCTGAAGAACAGTTACAAACTATTTACAAAGACATGTATGAGGGCCATGACCTGAAAATGACTACCGAATTCGGAAGCACGGAACTGGCTCATAATCCTTGGAAAACTGATTTCGAACGGATGACACCGAGCCAACGCCAACAATGGGATGAGGCTTATTTGCAGAAAAACAATGCCTTTCATAAAGCCGATCTACATGACAAGGAGTTGGCGGAATGGAAAGGGCAGCGGTACCTTCAAGATTATATGGCCACTATTGCTGCCATCGACGAAGGCGTTGGCCGAATACTCGATTATTTGGAAGAAAAAGGTCTTGCTGAAAATACCTTGGTGGTCTATACCTCAGACCAAGGTTTCTATTTAGGGGAAAAGGGCTGGTTCGATAAACGATTTATGTACGATGAATCGTTTGGCACTCCTCTATTGATGCAGTTACCGGGCGTCATAGAACCCGAAAGTAAAATCAAGGCCATGGTACAAAATCTTGATTTTGCTCCAACTTTTCTAGATTTTGCAGGCGTACCCGAATTGGGCGCCGAAATGCAGGGTGAGTCTTTTAAAGGATTGTTGGACAAGACCGTTAGCGAAGATGATTTTAGGGATGTGGTATACTATCATTATTACGATTACCCTGCTTTTCACATGGTGAAAAAACATTATGGTATACGCACAGAACGGTATAAATTAATGCACTTCTACGACGACATCGATACTTGGGAATTTTATAATCTAAAAAAAGATCCCAAGGAATTGAACAATGCCATCGACGATACTTCCTATAAAGAGGTGATTGGCCAAATGCATCAAAAACTCGACAGTGTTCAAAAAAAGTACAAGGTAGGCTCCAAAGAATTCGAAAAGGCATCCGAAGAAAAAATTCAGAACGCCTATAGACAGTTTGAGCGTTTAAGAGGCGAACCTATGCCATGATATCGCGCCGTAAAGATTACTGAGAAGATCATCACCTAACCCTAAATAGTACGGAAAGCCTGTCGGAATATAAAAACATTAGGAAAAAGTGAATTATTATTTGAGAGTCCGCCCTCTGAGCATACTACGAATACTTATCGCCCAACGTCACGGTTCAACTCCTATCCAATTGATAATGAGAAGTTGGAAAGTGAGTGTTTATGCCTTAATTAATTGTTTAGCGACTCTGATTAATTTTTGTACTTTGTAAGCGCTAATTTTAAAAGTAAGCATGATGTCAAAACAGTACTTAAAATATGTAATGGTTCTTGCCGTAGGTCTAGGTTTTATGACTTTAGTTTCAGGTCAAGAATCTAGCAATGCAAATGATGAAGGTTGGGTTTCTTTATTCAATGGAGAAAACCTTGACGGTTGGAAAGTAGGTGAAAATGCCGATACGTTCTCTGTCGAAAACGGATACATTAAAGTTGCGGGACCAAGGGCACATCTCTATTATATGGGTACGGTAGAAAACCATAACTTTAACAACTTCGAGTTTAAGGCCCAGGTGATGACGAAACCGAGTGCAAACTCGGGCATTTACATACATACAACGTATAAAGATGGAGGTTGGCCAGACCAAGGCTATGAGGTGCAGGTCAATAATTCGCAAGGCGATTGGAGACGTACTGGAAGCTTGTACAACATCGTTGACGTAAAGGAACAGTACGTTCCCGATAATGAATGGTATACAGAATATGTTAAAGTGGAAGGCAAACGCATCATTATCAAAATCAACGATATTGTCGTAGTAGATTATACAGAGCCTGAAAATGCAAAACGTGATGACGGTCAAAAAAACCGTTTGCTGTCAAGTGGCACGTTTGCCTTGCAAGGTCATGATCCAGGTAGTGTTATCTTTTATAAAGACATTATGGTAAAGCCATTGCCTTGATCGTCTAGACATATAGCTAAACCTAGACAGGCATTTGCAATATGAAATAGATAAAAATGGTAAATGAGTTTCATGTACCATTTTTATTTTTGGTTGAAGCAGATTTTACTGCCTTTGTAACTTCATCGGCCGAATCACGTCTTAGAAACGTTACCAATTGGTAAAGGATCCATCATTTCTCCATAATCGGGGAATTTCCACAGGTTTGAATTTCTGTTTCGAGGCATAATCTTCATCAAATTCAACGCCAAGTCCAGGGGTGTCTAAAACCCGATATCTGGGACCTTCCAATTTTGGGCGTAAAGGATAAAAATTGGGTGCGTCGGTACCCATGTATTGAGCCGGGGTATTCATTTCCTCCAACCAGCTAAAATTAGGACATGCCGCAGCCAAATGGATAGTTGCCGCCGTACATATAGGACCCAATGGATTATGCGGCATTAAATCGATATAATGTGCCTCGGCCAACCCGGCCACTTTCATGGCCTCGGTAAAACCTCCAACATTACAGATGTCTATACGGGCATATTGGGTCAGGTTTCGTTCTAAAAAGGGCAAAAATTGCCACTTACTGGAAAATTCTTCCCCTATGGCAAACGGCACATCGACCATTTTACGCAGGCTTTCATACGCATCGGGATTTTCGTCCCTTATGGGCTCTTCGATATAATCAATTGTGCCGGGAGGCATTCGTTTTACAAACGAGTACGTTTCTGCTGCGCTAAGCCTAGTATGATAATCGATTCCGATAGTTATTGTCGAACCTACTTCTCTTCTAAGTTCTGTAAGCCATTCGGCAATAACTGAAATAGATTCCCTGGCATTAAAAAGTTCCTTATTCTCCGTGGCTTCAAATTCAGCGGGGGCAAGACGCAACATCTTCCACCCTTCTTTGACACACGTTTTTGAGTAAGCCAGCAATTCTTCTTTGGTTCTAAACCTTACGGAAGCAAAGCATTCCACAAAATCGCGTTGCCTTCCGCCCAATAATTCATAAACGGGAACACCCAAGGCTTTCCCTTTGATATCGTAAAGGGCAATATCGATTGCGGAAATGGCAGCGGTCAATACGCGTCCTCCTTCAAAATATTGTCCTCTATAGAGTTCTTGCCAAATAGCCCCAATCTGGCGGGCATCCTTTCCAATCAAAAAACCTTTAAAATGTTCGATTGCACCAACCACGGCCAGTTCCCTTCCAGAAAGCCCTGATGCGCCCCAACCGTAAATACCGGATTCCGTTTCGACCTTGACGACCAATTGACTGCCAGACCCTACATTGATAGGATACGTTTTTATGTCTGAAATTTTCATTGATTATAATTTTACAAAAAATTACACGTCTTATTAGTTCCGTAAATTATCAAAACTTAGGCACAATGCGCTCTACTTTTCCGACAATGAACGTATAGGAAATAAAACCTAAGAGGGCAATACCGCCAATAAAGAAGAGGGCGGGACTGAAATCGCCGTCCTCAACCAAATAACCAATAGCCACCGGAACAACAACACCGGCAAGTCCTCCAATAAAATTAAATGCACCTCCCGTAAGTCCGATCATCTTTTTCGGTGCCATTAACGAAATAAAGACCCACGCAATGCTTGCCAGGCCATTCCCGAAAAAAGCGACCGCTAAAAATAGAATTATAAAGAATGTACTATCGGTATAGTTGGCCCCGATAATACAGGTAGAGAGTAACATGCCAATAATTATGGGAGCCTTTCTTGCTATTTCAACAGAATATTTCTTTTTAATCAGAAAATCAGAGGTGAAACCCGACAATAATACCCCAACAAAAGCCGCCAAAAACGGAATGGATGCTAAAAATCCCGATTTAAGAAAATCCAGTCCCCTAAATTCGACCAAATAGGTAGGGAACCAAGTGAGAAAAAAAATAGTGGTTGCTCCCAAACAAAACTGACCGATGTACAAGCCCCAAAGTTTTCGATACATAAAGGCTTGTTTAAAATCTTGCCATTTAAACTTTTGATTTTTTTCAGATGTGCTTTTCTTATCAAAAAGGCCTCCTCCCTTTTCAATATATTCCAGTTCGCTAGCACTTACCTTTTTGTGGTCATTGGGGTCGCGATAGAACAAATACCAAATACCCGCCCAAACCAAGCCTATTATTCCTGAAATAATAAAAAGACCTCTCCAGCCCATATAGTTTTGTATTGCTACCAAAGTGGGAGTCAGAAAAGCCAGCCCTAAAAATTGTCCCGAGGTATAAATGGCAATAGCCGATGCTCTTTCGTTTTCGGGAAACCAACGGGTAACGACAAGATTGTTAATGGGATACGAAGGTGCTTCGAAAACACCAATACTTGCACGAAGGCCGATCAATGCTGCAAACGAATTTACAAAACCTTGAATCAGCGTGGCTATCGACCAAAGCGCCATAATAATTGTATATAATATTCGGGTGGGGAACTTATCGGCAACAATGCCGCCTGGAATCTGCAAACAAGCGTAGGTCCAAGCGAAGGCAGAAAAAATATACCCCATTTGTATATTGCTAAGTGCAAGGTCTTCCTTCATGGCGAAGGCCGCCACCGAAATATTACTACGATCCAAATAATTGATGACCACGGTAATAAAAACCATGGCCAAGATAGCGTATCTCTTTTTGGAAGTTGAATTCCCAATCGCCTTCAAGTTAGTCATTATATGTTTTTAAATATTGAAATCGTTAAGCTATTGGTTTGCTATAAAAAACATTATTTTTTGAATAAAGGTATGGTTAGCCCAAACCATTGGCATAGGCGACGATTATAATACCTGCAATCATGCAACCAAGCCCGCTATATAACATATTTCTGGCTTTAGGCGATGCACTCACCCACTCTTGGGTGATGATGCCACTCACGATTGCCGTTGCCACTGAAGCCGTGTTAAAAATGGCATAGCCAACAGTATTACCCGATGCACCTAGTTTAAAGGCGGCATACGCAAAAAGTGCCGATGCTGCGTAGTGGAAAACGGCCATAATCAAAATAAGAGATAAATTTTTGCCAAAAGCTGGCGTTTTGAAGTCGCCCCAAGCCTTTTTGGTGTTCAATTGCCATATAAAATAGGCTGTCATCACAATACCCCCGCTAATAAAAATAGGAAACATTACGGCAATGGCCGTAATCCAATCGGCATTGCCCTGAGCAATACTGGCCTCGTGCAAATAAGGTCTACCCGCGGCATTGGCATAGCTAAATCCTGTAGCCAACAATCCCCCAACGATGGCAATTACAATACCTGTGGTCATCGAACCTTTGGTCGAACTTCCTTCGACCTTCCCCTGTTTTGCCTCATCTTTTTCACGGAGGAGTCCGGCCTTACCATTTAAGATGACACCTAAAAGTACCACCAAAATACCTACGAGAATAAAAGTCAATGCGTTGGAAGGCGGCACCCCATCTTCAATAAATGGCAACAGGGAACCCACTAGAATAATCGTGCCTATAAATATGGAAAAACCCAAAGACAGCCCGATATGGTTAATGGCTTTACTCCACATCATAACCCCTATTCCCCAGAGAAAGCTTGTGAGTCCCATTTTTATCCAAATATCCATTGGCATATTGCCGAAAATTTCACCAAAGCCCTGAATCAAGCTTACCGAAGCAATAATTGGCACAACGAACATGGTCAATAGAAAAAAGAGACTCCATGTATTTTCATATTTAAACCCTTTTGTGAATTTTTCGGGAAGGGCATAAAGGCCCAACATCAATCCGGCGAAAATCGCCCATAATACTCCTTCGGTCATAATTTGAATATTTAATTTGGGCTCGCATTTTTTAAGAATGCAAAACCCGTTTGATTACCAATTGAATTTAAAAATCGTCGTACTGTCGTAAGATTCCCCGACTTTCAGTATGCTTTTAGGTGCTTCGGGAATATTAGGTCCGTTCGGATAGCGATGTGTCTCGCAACAAAACCCACGGTATTTTCCGTATTGGAGTCCCGATTCACGTTTTAGTTCATCAGAAGTATATTTCCCGGTATAAAAAAGCATCCCGGGCTCTGTAGTAAAAACCTCCATTGAACGTCCGCTTAACTTTTCATTGATCTCTGCCACTTTATCCAGCTTGAATCCTTTATCCTCAAAAAGATAAAAATGTTCGAATCCATCGCCCATGGCCTCATGTACTTCTTTTATGGATTTAGGGGAACGTAAATCATCGACTTGACCGACAACAGAAGTATTCTCACCTGTTGCAGCGCCGGTTTCGTCCCAAATTTGTTTGGTCTTGGCCCTAACCGTTATCGTATGATCTTCAATACTATTCTTAAATCCGGATAAATTAAAATAGGTGTGATTTGTAATCGTAAAAGGCGTGTCTTGGTCGCTAATCGCCTGATACTCTATTTTAAGTTCGTTCTCATTCGTCAATGTAAAGGTTACCAGTACCGTAACGTTTCCGGGAAAACCTTCTTCCAAATGTTTACTTTGAAGTTCCATCTGGAGCTTTGCCGATTCCAAAGAAAAAGCTTTTACAGTCCAAATCTTCTTATCAAAGCCTACCTTGCCCCCATGCAGATTATTGTTCCCCACTATTTTGGCCAATTCATAATTCTTTCCGTTCATAGAAAATTTGGCGTCCTTTATCTGTGAACAATACCGCCCTACCGTTCCTCCGAAATAGGGTGCGTTGGATTTATATGCCTCTGAAAAATAGCTCTCGAACGTATCAAAACCACAAACAATTTCTTCCGCTTTCCCCTCCTTTTTCGGTAATAGAATAGAAGTAATTGTGGCACCATAATCGGAGATTTTTACGGAAAGCCCGTTATCGTTCTCTAGTACAAAAAGGTGTACCATCGTACCGTTGAGCTCACCAAAATCGGTCTGTGTCGTTTTCATTGTTTTGTATCGTATGTTTTACCTGAACTTTTATTTGGACTGAAATGGCGATAGTTTCTCCCAATCAAATTCTACACCTACTCCCGGAATATCGGGCGCAACTGCCCTATGGTCTTCAACTACCAAAGGTCGCTTGGTGTATTGGTCGATCGGAAAACTATGCACTTCCAACCAACCCGAATTGGACTGCGCCGACACCAAACTTACATGCAACTCTTGCATACCATGCGAACAGGCCGGAATATGATGGTTATTGGCCAATCTTGCGGCGGCCAACCATCCTGTAATGCCACCACAATTGGAAGCATCGGGCTGAACAAAAGATAGTTTTGCTTGATTCATGGCATATTCGAATTCATGGATGGTATGCAGGTTTTCTCCCATTGCCAACGGAAAATTCGTAGCATCCGAAATCTGGGCAAAGCCTTTGTAATTATCAGGAATAATGGGCTCTTCGAACCATGTGATATCGTATTGCCTAAATTTTTCAATGGCCTCAATAGCCTTCTCCACAGTCATTGAATAATTGGCATCGACCATAAAAGTCACATCAGGACCAATAAATTCACGAACGGCTTTAATGCGTTCGATATCTTCGGCCAGATTTTCGCGTCCTATTTTTATTTTGACCGCATTGAATCCAGCGGACAAATAGTCCTCCATATTCTTTAAAAGTTTGGGGATAGGAAACTGCAAATCGATACCGCCACAGTACGCCTTACACGTATTTCCTGCTCCTCCGACCATTTGCCAAAGTGGTTTTTCGGCTTTCTTACATTTGATGTCCCACAGGGCAATATCTATCGTAGATACGGCAAAGGAAACTATTCCGCCACGCCCCACATAGTGCATGTGCCATTCCATAAAATCATAGATGGCATCTATATCGGAACCCTCTTTCCCTATCAATGCCGGTGAAATATCAAAATCTATCATGGCCTTTATGGCATGGCCGCCTTTTCCGCCGGTATAGGTGTAACCGGTTCCCTCACTACCATCACCCAGGGTAATGGTCGTAGTCACTAGTTCAAAATGGGTATGGTCGCCGTGTTTGGCATCGTTCATCACCTCAGGAAGTGGCACCCTGAACAGTTTGCAATCAACCGATTTAATACGAGTATCCATCTATGCTTTATGTCTGATGTAAAAAGTCTTTTTCTCCATGTACTGCTCAAAGCCGTACTTGCCATCTTCACCGCCCGAACCACTCAGTTTATAACCATTGTGGAAGCCTTGATGTTGTTCACCGTGACCACGATTTACATAAATCTCCCCGTATTCGAGCTCGTCATTGCATTTCATTATGGTGTTCATGTCGTTTGTAAAGACCATGGCTGCTAGTCCGTATTCGCAATCATTGGCGTAACCGATAACTTCTTCAAAAGTCTTAAATTTCAATACGGGTAAAATAGGACCGAAAGACTCTTCGTGAACGATGGTCATATTTTGGGTCACGTTAGTCAATACCGTTGGCTCGAACCAATATCCTTTTTCAAAACCGTTACCTTCAGGGCGTTTACCACCTGTAGCCAAGGTCGCCCCTTCTTCAAGACTAACCGCAACCAAATGCTCCATATGCTTTAATTCAGAAGCATTTACTTTGGGGCCCATATCGGTATCTTCCAGCATCGGGTCACCCACTTTCAAAGCCTTTGTTTTTGCAATAAAACGCTCCATAAAAGCATCATAAATGGTCTCATGAACGTACATGCGCTCGTTACAGGTACACACTTGCCCGCAATTATCAAAGCGGGAATGCAAGGCTGCGTCAACGGCCGCATCAATATCTGCATCGGCAAAAACAATAAAAGGAGCCTTTCCGCCAAGCTCGAGCTGCACATGGGTAAGGTTCTGAGCCGCATTTCTAGCTATTTGTTGACCAACGGGCGTCGACCCTGTCATGGTTACCATTTTGGTAATAGTATTCTCGACCAAAGCATTGCCCATCGCCCTTCCTGGACCTGTTATAATATTGATGACGCCATCAGGGATACCCACTTTTTGAGCCAAATTACCCAACTCTAAAGTAGCCAATGGTGTTTCGGAAGTTGGTTTTATAACAATGGTGTTACCCGCAACTAATGCCGGACCTAATTTTCGCCCTGCCAAAGCCAAGGGAAAATTCCAAGCGGTAATTGCGACAACAACACCCCGCGGAATTTTTTGAATCCATATTTGCTCGTTCGAATTATCGGAAGGGACGATATCGCCTTCAATTCTTCTAGCACCTTCACAGGCGTATTCAATAAAAGAAGCCGTTACTGCAACTTCCCCTTTGGCCACCTTTAATAATTTACCTTGTTCTTTCACCAACAATTCGGCCAGATAATCTGTGTTCGCCTTTATTTCATTGGCTAGTTTATATAACATCTCGGCGCGCGTACGCGGTGGTAATTTTTTCCATTCTTTTTGTGCCCTTTCGGCAGCTTCCAAAGCTTGGTTTGCCTCCGCCGCTGTGCCGTTCTGTACTCGTGCCACTATTTCTTCGGTAGTCGGGTTTACAATATCAATGGTCTCGCCCGAGTTCGAAGTCACCCATTTACCCCCAATAAATAATTGGTATTCCTTAATTGCTGACATACTTTTGATTATTTGTGTTTTCTATATGTATCCATTCTTTTGGCCGCGAGGCCCTCAAATCTTCTTTCCAATTGCCAAAGGGGCCGTTCTAACGTGAGTTCCCAATCGAAAAGCTTTTGGTATAATTCACGTACTTTATCAGGATGTTCCGAAGCCAAATCGTTCACCTCAGAAATGTCATCCTTAATATTATAGAGTTCGGCCGGGCGATCTGGAAAACGCACGAGTTTCCAATCATTAAATCGTATGGCTCCCCTATTCTCCTTCTTCCAGTATAAAATTTCATGAGGTTTCCCGTTATTTTTTCCTTGTAAAAATGGCATAAGGTCAACTCCATCCAAACCTTCCACAGTATTAACATTTCCGCCAGCAGCGGTAACGAACGTGGGCAAAAGGTCGAGTGTGCTAATGGGATGGTCGTAAACTATATTCGGTGTGATTTTTCCGGGCCAAGACATCAAAAACGGAACGCGAATACCTCCTTCCAAATGATTGGCTTTGGTGCCACTCAATGGGTCATTTAATGATTCGTTCGAATCTGACGGACCACCATTATCGTTAGTAAAGACAATAAGTGTATTCCTGTCGATCCCCAACTCTTCTATCCGATCCAAAACTTTGCCACAAGCCCTATCCATCGCAATTGCCATCGCCGCCAGCGTCTTTCTTTTACCGGTAAGTCCTTCTACCTTCTCTAAATCTTCCGGAGTGGCCTCCATAGGAGTGTGAACCGCGTTAAAAGCCAAATAGATAAAAAACGGATTGTTCTTATTTCGCTCCATGAACGCGATGGCCTCATCTGCCAGCTCGTCGGTCAGATACCCCTCATGTTCTTGAAAGTTTCCGAAACCTCGTTCTAGTTTATCCTCTTGTCGTGTAAGTTTGTTTTCTGAATCGTAAGACATATAACTTCTGGCACCTCCCCTAAAACCATAAAATTCGTCAAAACCTCTTTTGGTAGGATGAAAACGGTCGGCATTACCTTGATGCCACTTTCCAAAAAGCGCAGTCTTATACCCCTGTTCTTTTAAGTAATCGGCCACGGTTTTTTGATCAAGAGGAAGCCCCATGTCGTCACCGGCCAGCCCACTTTTGCTCATCAGACCAGGTACATTATTCTCTTCAAAACCGAACTTTTGTTGATATTTTCCAGTAAGAAGCCCTGCCCTTGACGGCCCGCATACGGCTGCCGAAACATAGGCTTGGGTAAAACGAACACTGTTTTTTGCCAATTTGTCCAATTCTGGAGTCTTGAACTCTTTACTTCCTTGAAATCCGAAATCTGCATAACCTGCATCATCCGAAAGGATAAAAACAATGTTCGGTCGGTCTTGCGCCGAGCTATGGAATAGTATAGCGAACAAGGCAAAGAGTAAGAGCACCAGTCTTGGCTTTTTCATTTTCTTTTTGATTGTCTTTTGGAATTTTATTCTTTTGGGATAATTATCTTCCCATCCATCCGCCGTCTACCAGCATGGTCGTTCCGTTCATATATGCCGCTGCATCGGAACACAGGAAAACCACCGGGCCTGCAAAATCTTCCGGTTTGCCCCAGCGACCAGCGGGGATTCTTGAAAGAATCGAAGCGGATCGCTCTGGGTCGTTACGCAAAGCTTCGGTATTATCGGTACTGATATAACCTGGTGCGATTGCGTTTACGTTGACACCTTTGGATGCCCATTCATTGGCAAATGCCATGGTCATTTGGCCAATAGCGCCCTTGCTCGCTGCGTAACCCGGCACGGTAATGCCACCTTGAAAAGTAAGCAGTGATGCCGTAAAAACGATTTTTCCCTCTCCACGATTAACCATCTCTTTACCAATTTCCCGGGTCAAAACAAATTGCGCCGTTTGATTTACTTCAATAACCTTGTCCCAATATTCATCGGAATGTTCGACCGCAGGGGCACGAAGAATAGTACCTGCATTGTTTAACAAAATATCAATAGTCGGGAAGTCATCTTTAACTATATTGATGAATTCGTACAGCGATTCGCGATTGCTAAAATCACAAGCATACGCCTTAAACTTTCTGCCGAGAGCAGTTACTTCCTGTTCTACCATGCTACCATGCTTTTCTAAAGTAGCACTGACGCCTATGATGTCAGCACCAGCTTCGGCAAGCCCAACAGCCATGGCTTTACCAATACCACGTTTACAACCAGTGACAAGGGCCGTTTTTCCCTTCAGATTGAATTTGTTTAATACGCTCATTGTATTTGATTTATAAATTTCTATTTTATTCAAGTTTCAGTCTGCGTTTTTCACATACGTTGTGAACTTTTTAATATAGTCCCAGCCCTCTTTGTGATCAAAACACAAGCCCCATTTCAAGGCTGCAAGAGGACTTTTTTCATGATTCAACGAACGCACGACACCTGCCGCATGTGGGGGTTTGGCTCTGCCCCCAATGTGTGATTTTATTTCAAAATTAATTCCGTCAGATGACCATTGTATGGTATTGTTCTCTGGGCCATCAGAAGTCAACATTGCAGCCATTCCGCCATTATAAGGCCAAACGCAAACTTCATGACCGCTATTGGTAACTGGATTAAAAGGTGACTTTTTATACGGACCTTCCGGTTTTTCTGCAATGGCCACACCCCATTTAATTTCACGACCCCCTAAAAAATGTTCTTCACCCATACGTTCCCCTTTGTAATAGAGGTAAAATTTGTTGTTGAAGAACATCAAACATGGATCGTGCACTTTTTGGCTATCGAAGTCTCCTTTTTCGGATACCTTAAACCGGTTGTCTTCGTCTCCCGACCATTTTCCATTATCCGCGGGTTTCAATATAGGGGTGTCCAATTTTTTCCAAGGGCCCAAAGGAGTATCCGCAATGGACATTCCTACTTCGTTTTTCACTCGATTAACATAGGGTGCTTTAACGGTTTGATATACCAAATAATACTTTCCTTCATGCGCCAATACTTCGGGCGTGAATACTGCCCGATCGTCATACGAACCTTCATCCCCGCGACCTACGGCCAATCCTTCATCTTTCCATGTTTCGCCATCGGCAGAACTGGCGCACCAAATTTCTGATTTATCCCAAGGGAAAACCTTTTTTTCAGGGTCTCCAGTATGAAAACCGTAAGAATCGCCAACACTTTTAGTATAGTACACATAGTAGACATCGGCCACTTTAATTACAGCACTTGGATCGCGTCGAACAACCCCTTTCTCAAATGCGAAAACTCCTTTCAAATCGGACTGCCGGAAGCTCGTCCACCATTCCGGTCCAGCATCATACCCCATTGCCAAGGCTCTTTTTGACGCCGCACTTAGACTATCTATATTGGTGATACCGAGTTTTTTCACGATCTCGACATTCGCGGAAGTAGCATTTACGCCGTTCTTTGCTTCTACTTCGTGATTTTCGGACGGAACTTTTTTACATGCTGTTAGCGATACGGCTATAAAAACAGCCGTTAAAACTAGATTTTTCATATGGATCATTATTACAATTGGCAGTCCATAAGCACTTTCATTCCATCGGGATTGTTATCAATATTTTCGAAGACCTGCTGAATGTTGCTTAAAGGCTGTACATCGGTAATCATCTCTTCAAACGGCAATTCATTGGCCGTTATGAGTGCAATAGATTTCTCATAATCTTCCTTTTCATAGACCCGTGCCCCTATTAAACTAAGTTCTTTCCAAAAGAACTTAAACAAATCGACTTCTTTCTTTTGGCCGTGGATGGCCACCATTACAATTCTACCACGAATTCCAGCTACCTCGCACATTACGTCTAAGGCAGCTTGAACTCCCGCAACTTCGAAAACAACATCTGCCCGACGATTATCGGTCTGCTCTTTTACATACTCGACCAAATCTACCTTCACAGGGTTTACCGCGTGCAGCCCCAATGATTTTGCCTTTGCTATTCGCTTTTCATTTACTTCCGATACGATAACATGCGCACCAACTTCTTTAGCGACCATTGCGACTAAAAGACCTATTGGGCCTCCCCCAAGAACCACGGCGGTTTCTCCGGCTACCAACCCACTTCTGCGAACATCGTGCGTGGCTACGGATAGCGGTTCGATCAAAGCGGCCAATTTTAAATCGGTTTCATCCTTTAGTTTATGGAGTACAAATGCGGGTACGTTCCAATATTGCTGCATGGAACCTGGGCTATCAATGCCAATAAATTTCAGATTTTCACAAATGTGATTAAACCCTTTGTCAGAAGGCTTTACCAAACGATCATCGAGCGGCCGAACAACTACCTTGTCCCCTATCTTATAGTTAGTAACACCTTCACCGACGGCATCAATAACCCCTGACATTTCATGACCGATGGTCAAAGGCATTTTTACCCGTTTGTCCATCATACCATGATAAATATGCACATCGGTACCACAGACGCCTGTATAGGCCACCTTGATTCTTACATCACCTTTTTCAGGTGCCTCAATTTCCTTTTCGATGACCGAAAAGGTTTTATCCCCTTGATAAACAGTTGCTTTCATTGAATTAATTTTCCTGTTATTTTTTTTCTCCTTTAGCGACATGTCGTGTTTTTCTTTCGGAAGAAAAACGCATAATGCTCTGGTAATCGCCATTATTGTAGATATGTGTCAATCCCCATCTTAAAATCTCTGTGGGCTCTTTTTCAACATCGGCCGAACGGTTCAAACCAATAGCGTGCGCATTGACTCCCGGAATAACCGACATAATTTCAAAATTGATACCATCTGGTGCCCATTGAATGGTGTTTTTCTCGGGCCCATCCGTTGTAATCAAAGAGGCGACACCACCGTCGTATGGCCAAACACAAATTTCATGGCCACTATTGCTGATCGGATTATAAGGAGATTTGATATAGGGTCCTTGAGGATTATCGGCAATAGCGACACCATGTCGGATTTGCCTTCCCCCAAAAGTAATTTGCTCGCCCATTTGCTCCCCTTTGTAATACAGATAAAATTTTCCTTTATACGGCAAGATGCAAGGGTCATGCACTTTATGACTATCAAAGTCGCCCTTTTTTTCCACTAGAAACCTATTCTGTTCTTCGCCCTTCCAAACACCATTGTCGGCAGGACTTAAAATTGGCTCTTCACTTTTTGTCCATGGTCCATCAGGGGAGTTGGCCCAAGCGAGGCCCACTTGATTCTTTACCCGGACATTATATGGCGATTTCACCGTTTGGTAGCAGAGGTAATACTTGTCTTCCCATTTCATGATTTCTACTGTAAATACAGAACGATCATCGTAGGCGCCTTTTTCACCTCTTTTTACGGCCGGCCCTTCTTCTTTCCATGTCCATCCGTCTTCAGATGTTGCATACCAGATATCGCAGCGATCCCAGGGAAACACCTTTTCTGTTTCAATATCACCGCCAAAACCCTGTGTCGGCCCGGTACTTTTGGTATACCATACATAATATTTGCCATTCTCTTTAATTATAGCACTAGGATCACGGCGAACCACTCCTTCTTCATAAGCCAAATCTCCTTTTAGAGGTTGAAGTGGGCCAAATTGTATAAACCATTCGTTACCTAAATCCATAGGCCATTTCAAGGCTCTCTTCGAGGCCGTGCTCAAATGATTTACATCGGTTATACCTAAATGATCGATTTGTTCAGGAGTAATTTCTATTTTTTCCCCATGTGTACCGGTTGCTTCTTCTTTCAGCTGGGTTGAGGAATTACAGGAGGCCATCAGTGCTATTGCGCACAATGTAATCCATAAGACATGGTTTTTCATTTGTTGTTTTATTTATTTTAAACATATACATCGATAAACATTTTCAAATATTCTAAACTTTATTTCCACATACAAAATAAGAAATAATGCTACGGATTGTTGAACTTGACCACACAACACTCAGTCATTGCACATATAAAGTCACTTAGAACAACTACAGTATTGCCAATTCTTCATATTTATCACTTCTTTCTATAAATACTATTTTATCGAGGGAAATTTTAATCTCCTCTGTCTTCAGCTTAAATACCCAAGAGACCTTTCTTATTTCTGTACTCGTTTTACTCAATTTCATCAAAATGATGAGTTTTGTGTCAAGATTTCTGGCTGAAGATCCAATTGTACCTGTGGAATTGGCCAATAATTGTTTTTACCCGGGGTAAAAGAACTACCCGACAACCACGGCAATTTATTATCGCTTAATTCACTCGCCAGATAAGTATTCAAGGTTGTTTCAGCAATTCCCCATCTTACCAAGTCATAAAAACGCATTCCTTCAAGTGCGAATTCCAATCTCATTTCGTGTCTTACAGCCATTCGTGCATATGCTACACTAGGAAAAGAATCGTAGAGGCCTAATTTATAATTTGCAGCGGGTTGTGACTCGTCTACTACGATAGGATCACCTTCTTTAAAAGAAGTATTGGCTACTTTGCCCATAACAATATCATCAGCTGCTCGCTGTCTTATTTGATTTACCAATGCCAGAGCTGTAGGCAAATCATTTTCCTCTACCGCCACCTCTGCTCTCCATAATAAAACATGACCAAGTCTAAGCAACCTGAAATTGTTTCCGTTTACACCTGGTGCCCAATAACCAGACTCCGTAGAGATTATACCTCTATTACGCTTATAAAACATGTTCTTCTTATTCATGAAAGGCCCCATGTTCAATTGATCTGACATCCAATCGCTTCCACTCATTGGTCCCCAATCTAAAAATGGGATACCTCTTCTTCCAATAGTCCAATCAACCCTAGGGTCTAATAAATGGCTGGTTGGAGTAAATTCTTCCGTATCTGAAATTTGGTAATCCTCTAAAAGAAGGTCATTCTGAAAATCATCTAACAACGGAAGACCATTGTCTTCTACCTTGTATGCATTGAACAGGTCAAAAGTAGGGGCACTATAGGAATACCCAAGCCCTTCAACATTTGGATACAAAGTCTGGTGATCAACACCCGAATTCGCTACACCTGCTCCGTCATTTACGGAATATTGAATTTCAAAAATACTTTCTCCATTATTTTGGTGCTCTTCATCAAAATTATTATAAAAATGAGGTTCTAGCTGAAAAGGACCATTTTCTATAATATTATCTAAAAGCGGTTTCGCTTTAGAAAATTCGCTCTGAAACAAATGAACTCGTGCTTTTAACGCCATTGCTGCCCACTGAGATGCCCTACCGACTTCAGATGGTGCGGGATTCAGATGATCAATCCCAAATTGAAGATCATTTTCAATATCGTCCCAAATTTCCCGATCATTTTTAACCAAAACCGGATCGACATCTTCGGTTATATACGGAACTTTTTCAAATTTAATTCTTAGTTGAAAATGAAACCATGCCCGTAAAAATTTAGCTTCGGCTTCAATTTGGTCAGACTTTTCAGCCGATATTACTTCTCCAGCCGTTCCTAAAACACGTAGAACATCATTAGCGCGCGCTACTCCATCGAAATTAATACCCCAAGCACCACTTAACCATTCATTATCAGACCTTACTTCATACCTTTCAATATCATTGATTTGTGACCAACCACCATTGGTGTCACCTCTATGCATATCATCAGAAGGAACGTCTCCCCAAATCCAATTGGTTCCAGAGGCTTCTCCCGTACCACCATTAGGACTACCATTACTAGAGTACCCATCAATCAACGAGTATGCCCCTATAAGTAACCCATTTACCCCTTCCTCACTAACCAATGTTAACTCGTTAACTGTTCCCACGGGACTCTCCTCTAGAAAATCTTCACTACAAGAGGTAATTAAAATTAAAATTGAGATGGCAAAACTATTTGCGAAAAATTTATTTTTCATCTTTTCTATTTTTTAAAATTATAAAGCAATGTTTAACCCCAACATGATTTGTTTGGATATTGGCCATGTGCCCACATCAACTCCCCTATCGATTTCTTGAGGTACTCCATTTTCTCTCTTAGCACTAATTTCAGGATCTAAACCTGAGTATTTGGTAAATGTGAATAGATTAGAACCAATCACGTACAATTGTAAATGTTTAAGGTGCAAATCTTCTACTAAACCATTAGGAAAAGTATAACCTATCTGTAAATTTTGAACTCTTAAAAAAGAACCATCCTCTATATAATCTGTAGAAGCGTTTTGCTCAAAAGAGGTGGAGGTAGACGCTTTAGGTAAAATAGCGTTATTATTATCAACTAATAAATATGGGCTTCCCCAAGAATTGTACAATCTATCTGGTGAATTCGGACCATTAAACAAGCCGTACCTTGTAAATCTACTGGTGTAATTTGCCAAATCATTTCCCACACTTGCATAAAGTGTTGCCGAAACATCAACATTGCCAAACCCCATACCCAAACGAAAACCTGCTGTAAAATCTGGATGTGGATTACCAATATAAGTACGATCTTCCGGTGTAATTTCCCCATCGCCATTAACATCTCTAATTTTCAAATGACCCGGTTCATTATAAGCGCCATTAGTAGCATGTGCATCCGCTTCTGCTTGGGTTTGAAAAATGCCATCCACAACGTAACCGAAATACTCAGGAAATGAGCGACCTGCTTCTGTTCTTGTATAAATCTGCTGACGTGTAGGAAACCCTTGCAAAAATTCATTCTCATTTGAAGAGAGACTGGTCACCTCATTTTTATAAGCTGTAAATGTGGTTGACATATCAAGTGTAAACCAATCATCCAAAGCAGAAGTACGGTACGAAAGTGATATATCTACCCCTTTATTAGACATCGACCCTATATTCACTGAAGGCTCCTCTACGTCACCCACAACCTGAGGGATAGCTACGGGAAACAACATATCTTTAGTGTCCTTTTTCCAAAAATCTACAGATAAATCCAACTTTCTAAACAAAGTTGCATCAAAAGCAATATTTGTAGAAGTAGTAGTTTCCCATTTAGCGTTCGGATTACCAAATGCTTTAGATTGATATCCTTGAGTAATCGTATTATCTGATCCACCAATTGCATAATACGATGATCCAGGGTTAGACTCATACGTCGTATAACTGTTATAATTCCCGATTTGATCATTACCGGATTGCCCCCAACTTGCCCTAAATTTTAGATAGCTAAGCCAATCTTCAGCACCATTTAAGAAATTTTCTCTTGACACCACCCAACCTAAAGATGCAGCTGGAAAAATTCCATATCGATCTTCTGCACCAAAACGAGATGACCCATCACGTCTTACCGTAAGGTCTAAAATGTATTTCTTCGCATAGTCGTAATTGATTCTAGAAAAATAAGAAAACAATGTGGAGGCAAATCCACTACCATTATTCAATTGGTTACTAGCACCTGCGTCCAACACTAAAAAATTAATATTATTGGAAAGGTAATCCTGTCTAGAAGCAGAAATAGTTCTATATGCTATTCTTGAAGATTCCATACCAAAAAGAAAATCTACGCTATGGTCTTCTCCAAATGTATTTTTATAGTTAAATGTATTTGTCCAGTTCCAACGTGTTTGATTCGCACTACTTTCATTAAGCGTTGTGGATTTGGCACCGGTTGCTTGTTCCCAAACAGCAAAGGAAGGTGAAAAATTATTGAACAAATCCACATCATAACCTAGCAAAGTTTTGATTGTTATATTTTTAACGGGATCAATCGCGGCATAAATATTTCCGGTAATATTGTATTTTTTATTACTATTATTTTTAAGTCTATCCAAAAAACCTACAGGATTAGGGCCATCATTAATATTACCACCACCAACAACATTTCCAGCCCAGTTTCCGGCAACATCCCTAACAGGAATCAATGGACTAGCTAAATAGAGTTGGTTAAATAAGTTGTTGTGCGAATTGTTTCCGCCCCAACCTTTGGTTTCTCCGTATGTAACACCCAAACGCTGACCAATATTCAACCATTCAAAAGGATTGGAATCGACGTTAGACCGAAAAGAAATTCTATTAAATGACGTATTCTTAAGTATACCATTTTCTTCCAGAAAGCCTGCCTGAAAAGAATAGGAGGTTTTGTCAGAGCCTCCCGTCAATGACAAGTCATAATTTTGGATTAAACCGTGCTGATATATTTCATCTAACCAATTAGTTCCTTGAGGGTTTGATTTAGTTATGGGGTAATCTTGTTGATCATATAGTGACGGGTGAACATTGGCATTGCCGGAAGCCCCCCCGTTCGGAAACAAATATTCATTAAGTACGGGTGTTGTACCACTTCCATAATGCGTATTACTTTGTGGTAGTCCATCGTTCGCTAATTCTAACCACAGCATCTCCCCTATCAATTGGGGATCTGTCATTATATCATACTTGGCATCAGAAAAACTCATACCGGACTTTAGGCTAACATCCAACTTTACGGCCTGATTCTTTTTACCAGTTTTAGTCGTAACCAAAATAACCCCATTAGCACCCCTAGCCCCATAAATTGCCGTAGAAGATGCATCTTTTAAGATTTGTATGGATTCAATTTGTCCCGGCGGAGGTGCTTGTGCCCCTTGCACCCCATCGACTACCCAAAGCGGACCGTTATTGTTGATCGTGCCCATACCCCGTATACGCACCTCGGCATCGCCGCCAGGAGTAGACGCACTTATGGTAGTCACCCCGGAAGCACTCCCCTGAAGAGCCTTACTCACGTTAGATACCGGCTGCTGTTCAAGATAGTTCTCATCAACCGTGGCAACCGCACTGGTCAAAGTACCTTTACTTCGCGTACCATAACCGATTACTACAACTTCATCTAGTTGCTGCTGATCGGTCAGTAGACTGACATTAATCGTGGTTCGGTCGCCTACTTTGATGTTTTGGGTGGCATACCCGAGATAAGAAACTATAAGTATATCTGTTGGGTATGCTTCGATACTAAAGTTTCCGTCAAAATCGGTTGTTACACCGTTAGTCGTTCCCTGAACCACAATATTCGCCCCAGGAATAGGGCCTTGTTCGTCAGAAACGGTTCCTGTTATTACGTCTTGAGACCGGGCATGGCTCGAAAACAAGATGAAAATGGCAAGAAAAACTCCCATTTTTAAAAATTCTAAAAATTTCATTTTCAT
Source organism: uncultured Kriegella sp. (assembly GCF_963975415.1). Classification (NCBI taxonomy): domain Bacteria; kingdom Pseudomonadati; phylum Bacteroidota; class Flavobacteriia; order Flavobacteriales; family Flavobacteriaceae; genus Kriegella; species uncultured Kriegella sp. The sequence goes on along the minus strand of NZ_CAXBGN010000012.1, from coordinate 30,558 downwards.
TGGTTTTAAGTTAAGTGAGTTGCTATAGCTATTCTTATTTTAAAAAACATAGAACCATTTTGACGGTATTAAAAACCTACGGTAAAGGCATCTCTAAATCTTAATTAACCTACTTCGTAAAAAACAAAAGCAATGCATCATCAAAAATAAATGGTTCAAATATGAAACTAGTTTCATATTTGAACCAAAAGTAAAAAAAATATTCACATATCGGCATTATGAACCTATATTTTTTATAAAATTCTTTAAATCAATGCTTTGAATTAATTAATATGACACTTCGGCGATTTTTGTCGTTATTAGGAAGAATGCCGCAAACAAAGGGGAGAATGAAGGTATAACTGCATTTTTAGCTACCTAAATCAATTGCAGTCTCGTTGCCGAGCAACCGGATTTATCGTTAAGGATGAAATGTAATTTTTATGGATTTTGTTCCGGAAGCGAAACAAGGCCAGCGGAAGATCGGCATTAAAAAACGCATTGCCGTGACCTTGATTTTTATATTTGCCTCTACAAAAAAGATTTGTTTTGTGTGATTTAATTTAAAGGGAAAAAGAAGTTTTCTATTGTGTCAAAAATCCCAATTTAGCCGAGATTTCCCTCGCATATTTGGCCACAATCTTTCCTTTGCGATCGAATTCGGAAATTGGTAGTCTACCATAGGGCGCTGTAATCCAAAGTGCTGCAACGGGATAACCGTATTCATTAAAAATAGGCGCCCCAACGCAATTTATCCCTTCTATATCTTCGCTATTGTCGACCGCATACCCCTTTTTCTTAACCTCTCCCAGCACGTTCTTAAACTCCCTTTTTGAAACGATGGTATTCTCGGTAAATCGTGCCAATGTCTTTCCTTTTAATATTTCATAGGTCTCCCCTTCTGGAAGATTTGCTAAAATGCATTTACCCCCGACCGAACTGTGCAAGAAAAACTGTGTACCAGGTTCGACAAACAATTTTACCGGATAAGAAGACGGTACCTGTTCAAGAATAGTACCCGTCGACCCTAGAATAACCCCTAGCATAACCGATTCCTTCAATTCATCACGAAGCGCCCTCATCACATCAATGGAAATTTCGACCAAACTCTGCTCGTTCATTGATGAAATGCCCAGCGTCAGCATTTTTCTAGAAAGTGTTATTTTTTTAGTGGTCTCATTTTTCTGCAAATAATTTTTAAATATCAATGTACTCACAATACGAAACGCACTTGATTTGGTAATGGATAGACTTTCTGTTATCTCGGCCAAGGTCAAACCCTTAGTTTTTGTAGCTAATAACTCAATAATGGACAACCCCCTTTCCAAATTGGGAACATTATATGTTGATTTTAAATCTTCCTTTGTTTTTTTCATACGTATCAGTCTATCGCAGCTAAAATAATACTATTTATGAAACCTAAACAGCTACAATGCCACCACCCTATAGTTAAAACAATAAAATACTTGTAGTTATGATATTTACACACTGCGACCGTCATGGGCAGACCAATGACATATGATATCAAAAATTCTAAGCGAAAAAAGCATAAAACATATCAGTTTATAGGGACCACGGTCTTGTTTTATATTTTTTCTCGGTCAACTAAGTTCGATGTAGTAACTTTAGCCGCTAATCAAACCTTTAAATTATTATATGAAACGCTTCTCTTCGAACCACAGTTTACCAACATTGGTGGCGGTCGCTTTATTGGGCCTATTTCTGAGTCAATGTAAGTCCGAGACCAAAAAAACAGCACCGGAAAAAACACAAGCCATACAAAATGATACAAACATTCAGGTCCCCGACGGTTTTTCCGTGCAAATGGTCGCCCAAGAGCTGGGTAACCTAAGACATATGACCGTTTCAAATAATGGGGATATTTATGTGAATCGTTCAAAATTAAAAGATGGAAAGGCAATTATAGCGTTAAAAGACATTAGCCAAGAAGGAAAAGTAGGTGAAACCCAAACTTTTGGCGATTTGCCCGGCACCGGTATCTTGTTTCATAAAGGATTTTTGTACGCTTCTTCCAATTCAGGAATCTTTCGCTATAAACTAGATGGGGATGGCGAAGTTATTGATACCGACAAGCCCGAAAAAATTGTTGATGGATTGGCAGACCATGGTCGCGACAATGCAAAATCGTTCGTGATGGATGACGATTCCAATATTTATGTCACCATCGGGTCTTGGAACGATTCAGGCCGCGAAGAAGGCTCGGGAAAAGCTATAGTGCCTTCTACTATTTTAGATTCTGCCGGAGGCATCTGGACATTCGAAGCCAATAAGCTAAACCAAACCTTTTCAGACGGAAACCGTTATGCCACTGGTATAAAGAATGCTGTTGCCACAGCTTGGAATTTTAACACCAATTCTTTGTTTGCCGCTGTTCATGGGCGTGGTGGTTTCCATGACTTATTCCCGCAATACTATACGGCAAAAAATAGTGCAGAATTACCTGCCGAAACTTTGTACGAAATACACGAAAACGATGATGCTGGCTGGCCACAAGTTTATTACGATCATTTCAAGAAAGCAAAGATACTTGCACCTGAATTTGGCGGTGACGGACAAAAAACCGGGCGGGAAGATGCCATCGATCCCGTAATGGCATTTCCTGCACATTTAGCCCCCAACGACCTATTATTCTATACTGGGAATATGTTTCCTGAAAAATACAAGAACGGTGCCTTCGTCGCTTTTCACGGCCAATCACCAGAACTTAAAAAAGGATATTTTGTAGCCTTTGTTCCTTTTAAGAACGGAAAACCTAGCGGTGACTGGGAAATTTTTGCCGACAATTTTGCTGGCATTGATTTGGCCAACCCGACCGGGCCAGTGCAACATCGCCCGTGTGGTTTGGCCCAAGGCCCCGACGGAGAGCTTTATGTCTGTGACGATTTGGGCGGTTCTATTTTTAAGATTACACATTGATTCTGAAGTCCACCCTTTGAGCGTCACTTAGCGCATACAAGCAATTCTTAAAATAAGAAAAGCTAAGATGGTTTTGAGCCGAATAGATGTACTATTCGGCTCATTCATTTTAAGAGATTGAATAAAAAATTAGCGCTTAGTCAAGAAACTTCTTTAAATGGTTTCCCAGAACTATTCATTCACAATAAAACGCCATCGTTCACTAAAAAAAAGTATTATGATTCATCAAGATTATCCATTATATTAGTGACGTCCAACCACTTTTTATTGGAGTAATTTTAAGCTACCCCACAAAACTGATATTCATGAAAAACATAGTAAAACCGTTATTAATATCTTTCATTTTGGCACTTCTTTACTGCCCTTTTTTATGTGCACAAAAGACACCGTCTTTTCAATGGCCAGATGGAAACACCATGGCGGTTAGTCTCACTTGGGACGATGGCCGGAGCAGTCAGGTAACCGTGGGAACGCCCATTTTAGATGCCCATGGGGTCAAAGCGACCTTTTATGTAGTTCCTGCTGCGATCAACGAAGAACTGAAAGGTTGGCGCAAAGCGGTGGCCAGCGGCCATGAAATTGGAAATCACTCCTTAAGACATCCCTGTTCAGGAAATTTCTTATGGGCCCGTGATATTGCACTCGAGGAATACACCCTGGAAAAAATGCAGTCAGAATTGGCGCAGGCAAACGATAGTATTCAAAAACTGTTGGGCGTTACCCCTACCGAATTTGCCTATCCTTGCGGACAAACTTTTGTTGGACGCGGTGCAAATACTAAAAGTTATGTGCCCGTTATCCATAATCAATTTTCTTCGGGAAGAACCTGGTTAGACGAATCACCCAACGACCCTACTTATTGCGACATGGCACAATTGACAGGTGTTGAGATGGATGGTAAAAACTTCGACCAAATTTTAGAACTTATCGAGAGTGCTAGAGGTGCCGGCCTATGGCTTGTACTGGCCGGTCATGACATCGGGGTGAAAAACCGACAGACAACAGAAGTAGCCATGTTGAAGAAACTGTTGCCCTATCTTAAAGATCCGGCCAATAAAATATGGACAGCCCCTTTAGGCGAAATTTCAGCCTATGTAAAAGCCCAACGAGGGTTATGATATCGAGACAAGTATCACAAGCATATGTAATATCATTCAAAATCTAGAACATTTCATAAGGGTTTACCATTTCCTGACTAAAATTTTCAAAAGCCCCCGAATGGTAAAATGATATCCAAACCTTTTGGCAGGTGCGCTGCACAGTCGCAGCATCGTTCATTTGACTGATAAACATAGGTTTTTTTGTATAACCTTGTCCCACAACCTCCAGCATACTGTGTGACGCTGGCCGTAGTTGACCGCATGAAATTCCGAAAAGGCTTTACATTAAAGCTATCGAGTATCAGATTTTATTTGAAAAATGCGGGTTGCTTGCCACAATCACAAGCTACATAATACCTATGAAGCTTTACGCTTAATTATGTATTAAAAGAAAAACAATTGATTGGAGCGAATTGTATTGTCTTTCTTGGGTTGCCCCATGATTTTGAAATACTTATACGAAACTTCCGGAAATTTCAAGGAGACCTCACGAATTTTGTCCAAATCTTTCTCATTCGAAAAATTTGTCCTTTTTAACAATTTCCAATTCTCTTTATCATCGGAACCCCAAACTGCCACAAAATCTAATGGAGACTTCTTTTGATTTCCCCGAATACCACAACTCAAGACAACCTCTTTAATTTTTTCGTTCGAAGCGCTAAAGTCAGCAATAGCTATTAATGGTTTAATGTTGAAGGATGCCCAAAATTTCGAGTAATAATACGTATTGGCATTGTTTTTAACATCATCACTCAATATTTTTGCAGCCTCACCCGTATAGGAACTTAGAATTCCGGGATGAACTACTTCAAGGGCATCTGGCACAAGTCCTTTGTCATAAAACACAAACGAAGACACCTCACTTGGCGACCACTCGTCTTTATAGGCGATTGCCTTAATTGTTTTGGCTCTTTTTCCTTCCAAGTCCAATACAATCCCTGACTCGTAAAGTGAAGATTCTTGTGTCGGATCGGTTCCATCTACAGTATATCGAATGAGCACACCATTCATTTTATGGCCCAGCAAAATACGGTCACCTGAACTGATGATATTCTTCTCACCTACTAAAGTTGGTGGTGTTAAACTCAATTTTTCCTCAGGATTTGGTATATACCCTTCATTTATCGCAACCCTCGGCAAAGCCTTGTTCAGTGCTGCTATATCGTCGTTGGTCACTTCGGTATTCCATACAAACAACTCCTTTAGGCTTTTCATATTCTTAAAGTACCTTAAAGCAGCAATATCGATTGTGGTGCCCGCCAAAGAAAGTGATTGCAACTTGGTATTGGCCACAAGAGCGGCCAAAGCATCATTGCCTATTTCGGTAAAGTTCAATACCAAGTGCTCCAAATTCTTAAGCTCCCCTATGAATTCCAAGGCTTTATTGTCAATAGGCAAATTGGCTAGATTCAAATACACCACTTGTTCCTTGATTTTAACCAAATCGGTCAAGAATTCCGTTTTATAGGCACTTCTGCCATATATTGCTACCTCAATGGCCGGTGAACTTGGAGATTTTTGAACCACGGTACGGTAAGGATTATTTAGCTCTTCTATAAGCGCGGCTCGTGCAAAATCAAATGTATATGTTTCTTTTCCACTATCATCTTTAAGCCATTTTTCGGTAAGCAGTTGTTTCAAACTATCTTCTTGCTTTAGTAACGCATACGAAATTTTAGTATCTGCTCCGTGTCCAATCCAGCTATCTAACAATTCAATTTCCTGTTCGGTCAACTGTGTCTTTCCTTCTGGTGGCATATGCTCTTCATCTTCGAGAGGCAATGCTATACGTTGTAACAACAGACTTTCCTTAGGATTGTGTGCCAACCAAACCTCGCCATTTTCACCTCCCTTTGCAATCGTTTCAATACTTGTCAAGTCTAAATCTCCTTTGTGCTTTTGCGGATTATGGCAACTGGTACACTTTGCCTCTAAAATAGGTTGAACGTAGGCAGTATAAACAGGTGTGTTTTCGTCTACTTGTTTTTTGGTAGCGGCGGTTATCGGCTCCATCAAAAAATGGCTCCCGTGCGTAAGTCCTGCTCCGAAATGTCCTCCAAAAATAACGCCAATAAAACCAGTATACAGTAATATCTGATACACTTTCTTAGATTGATATACCAACACCAATGTATATATGATAAAACTAATCGCTATTCCAATCCATTTATGTAATGACATAAGCTCTGACTCATACCCTTCCAAGGATAGCAACAGCCCCATAATCGTTGCCAGCACCGTTGTAAGTGAGGTCAATAGCAATAGAAAGTAGTTTATTTTTTCAAAGGAAGTTGGTTCTATTTGTTTTTTGAACAGGTTTAACAATACCAGAAGTGCAATAAAGGCTACCGGAAAATGTAGCAACAATGGATGCATTCGTCCCACCGGTTGAAGCCAAAAAGGGATTTCCAAATAACTTTCAAAAACCACTAAAAAGGCCAAGAAAATATGTAGAAAAAACAGTAGGTTTAAAAAAACAGGAATCGGTCTTTTCATATTTTATGCCAAAAGATCTTTTACTACATGACCATGAACATCGGTCAACCGAAACCTTCTACCCAAATGTTTATAGGTCAATTTTTCATGGTCTAAGCCCATCAAGTGCATAATGGTCGCATGCAAATCGTGAATATGCACCGGACTTTCAATAATATTATACCCCAATTCGTCGGTCTGACCATAAGAAATTCCCGATTTCACTCCGCCTCCGGCAACAAAAATACTAAAGCATCTTGGGTGATGGTCCCGCCCATAATTTTCTTTGGTCAACTTTCCTTGACAGTAATTTGTTCTTCCAAACTCCCCACTCCAAATAACCAGTGTCTCATCTAATAACCCCCGTTGCTTTAAATCGGTAATCAATGCCGCGGAAGCCATGTCTACATCTTTTGCCTGACCTTTCATTTCTCCTACTAAATTCGAGTGCTGGTCCCAACCTTGATGGTACAATTGTACAAAACGAACGCCCGACTCAGACATTTTTCTAGCCAGCAAACAGTTGGCGGCATAGGTACCTGGAACCATGCAATCTGGACCATACATTTTCTTGATATGATCCGGCTCTTTAGATACATCTGTAATTTCAGGAACAGCGGTCTGCATTCGAAATGCCATTTCGTACTGTTTTATTTTTGCAGGAATTTCAGGATCACCGAACTCATCGTACCCCAATTGGTTTAAAGAAGCCAAATGATCCAACATAGTTCGGCGTGTTTTTCTATCCATTCCATCAGGATTGTTCAAGTACAAAATCGGGTCTTCACTGGCACTTAATTGCACCCCTTGATGCGAACTGTCTAAAAAGCCGTTCGACCATAGTTTAGAATATACGCCTTGTCCGTTGCCTTTTCCTTTTGAAAGCAAAACGCAATACGCCGGTAGATTTTTATTTTCACTACCCAACCCATAACTAAACCAAGACCCAATACTGGGGCGGTTTCCAACCTGTGCGCCCGTTTGCATGAACGTAAGTGCGGGATCGTGGTTGATCGCATCGGTATGCATACTTTTTATAACACAAATATCATCGGTGATTTTGGCAATGTTCGGAAACAGCTCACTTACCCAAGTTCCTGATTTACCGTATTGTTTAAAGCCGAACTTTGATCCAACCAGAGGAAATGATTTTTGCCCAGCAGTCATGCCCGTCAACTTTTGATCACCTCTTACCGAAGGGGGCAAATCTTGCCCGAACATATCATTTAGCTTGGGTTTATAGTCAAAGCTTTCCAGTTGGGAAGGTGCTCCATTTTGAACCAATAGAATAATTCGCTTGGCTTTGGCAGCAAAATGTTTTAAACCCAAAGGCAATTGATCTTCTGCTACTCTTTTTCCGGATAAAAGATCTGGCATCAACAATGACCCCAAGGCGACACCTCCGACACCCAATGCCATTTTACCCAAAAAATGCCTGCGGTTAGCGTTTAAATGATGTTCAAAAACTTCTTTTTCCATAAGTTTTGTTATTTAATAACCTGGTCAACTTTTAACTATAGTTTCCTCCAAGTTATATATCGTGTGAATAATCTGCATCAAAGCGGCCACTTTTACGACATCCCTATTGGCGGTTGCCGGAAACTCGCCCACATCGATAAATTCCGCAGCTTGTTCCGCATCTTTTCGAAAGGCTGCTTCTTGCTCCCCATAGTAACCCAACAACACTTCCCGTTCTTCGGGCTTGATGGTTCGACATACGATGGTACCAAATGCCTTTTCGATTTTTGTGGCCACCGTACTTTCTTCCTGCATTAAATTTTCGGAAAACACCCGCGCCGACTCTAAAATAGTAGGGTCGTTAAGCGTTATCAAAGCCTGTAACGGCGTCATTGTGGATTGCCGTTGTACTTCACACTGGTCACGTGTGGCGGCATCAAAGGTCAATTGTACCGGAGGTAAAGTTGTACGCTTTATAAAAATATAGATCCCTCTTCGGTACAGGTCTTTGCCATGATCTTGTACATAATTGGCCAAAACCCCTCTTCCAGAGCTGGCAGCTTCCCACAATCCGTCGGGCTGGTAAACCCGTACACTTCGTCCGCCAATTTCCGGGTTTAACAATCCACTGGTTGCCAAGGCATGATCACGTACCATTTCCGCATTAAAACGCAATCGCGGCATTCTTGACAAGTATTTATTGTCAGGATCCAGGGCCAGTTTCGCTTCGCTTACAACCGATGATTGCCTGTACGTCGCCGACATAACAATTTTTTTGATCAATCGTTTCATGTCCCAACCATTCTCCATAAAGTCAGCCGACAACCAATTTAATAAGTTCACATGTGTGGGCAAGTCGCCCTGCATTCCAAAATCACCAGACGATCTCACAATGCCTGCCCCAAAAATTTCTTGCCACATTCGATTAACAAATACTCGACTTGTCAATGGATTTTTAGTATCGAACAACCATTTGGAGAGCCCCAAACGGTTTCGCTCATACATATTCTCATCAAATGCCAAAACCGATTTCGGTGTTTGGGCCGTTACTTCTTCACCTACATCATCATATACACCGCGATTAAGCACGTGTGTGGTTCTAACATCGGGCTTTTCTTCAATTACCATGACATCTACATCTTCAACTTCCTTTTTATTTATAAAAGGAAGTTCATTCTCGACCACCTCATCGGTAATTGTTATCAAAGGTGCCTCAGCCAATATTTCGCCTTTGTTTTGCCTAGGTGGCATTCTATCAAAAAACGCAAAGGTGCTGAAATAGTCCTTTTGGGAAATAGGGTCATATTTATGATCATGACATTTGGCGCATTCCAAGGTCAATCCTAAAAAGGCTTTTCCGAAGGTATTGGTTCTATCGGTCACATTTTCGACCCTGAATTCTTCTTCGATAATGCCCGCTTCCTGATTTATTTTATGGTTTCTATTGAAGCCTGTTGCCAAAATTGTTTCCAGGTTTTTTTGTGGAACCAAATCGCCCGCTAATTGGTAGGTTACGAATTTTTCATAGCTGTAATTCTCGTTGAACGCATGTATCACCCAATCGCGCCAGGGCCACATCGTTCGTAACTGATCATTTTGAAACCCGTGGGAATCGGCATAACGCGCCACGTCTAACCAATGGCTTGCCATCTTTTCACCATATTGCTCGCTGGCCAATAGCTCATCGACAATTTTTTCATAGGCATCTGTCGCATTATTGTTCAAAAACTTTTTCTGCATTTCCGGTGTCGGGGGAAGCCCCGTTATATCCAAAGAAACCCTTTTCAACAGCCGTTCTTTGTCAGCCATCGGATTGGGGGGCAATTCGACATCTTCCAGTTTTCGCAATATAAAGTGATCGATTTCATTGCTTGCCCAATCTGAACTTTTCAACTTGGGCAGCTCAGGTTTATCTACGGCAACAAAAGCCCAATGAGGCTTGTAGGTCGCCCCTTGTTCAATCCACTTCTTTAAAATTTGGATTTCATAGGAGGATAATTTCAAATTGGAATCCAACGGGGGCATCAATTCGGAACTGTCCTTTGCCGTTATTTTTTGATAGAGCACCGACTTTTCCAGACTTTTGGGAACGATAGCGAATTCGTTCTCCGTATCTTTCAGAGCCTTATAGGCCCCTTCGGGGGTATCCAATCGAAGGTCTTCGGCCCTTTTGTTGACATCCGGCCCGTGACAGGCAAAACATTTATCGGATAGTATGGGGCGGACATCAAAATTATAATCGACCACATCCGGAATTTTTTTCACTGGAATCGAAGCGTATTCACCATTTTGTTTACAAGAGATCAAGACAGTGAACAGCAGAACGAGATGCAGTACTTTTTTTTTCATACAGATGATGCACTTATTAATTCAATAGTCTAAAAACAAGATGCCCAAATATACCCTGTTGCCCATTAGCCCATGTAGACAAATTGTGCAAAAAGGTGCATTTTTTAAGTAGCAGGACTCCTATTTTTGCCTTTTAGATTGATAAAAAGAAGGCGGGTGCCCATATTCCTTTTTAAATATGCGACTGAAATAACGATTGTCGTTGTATCCTACTTCAAAAGCTATTTCCTTTATACTTAATTCACCTTCTTTCAATAACCGCATCGCCATTGCTAATTTATGGGTATTGATATATTCGATGATGGTTTTACCTGTAAGCGCCTGAATTTTTCTATAAAGTTGCGATCGCCCAATGGCTAATTCTTCACATAAAAGGTCAATTGAAAAATCGGCATTATTCATTTGTTGATCTATTACACCATTGACCTTAACCAAGTATTTATCCATTGGGGTAGTCGATTCTGAAACCAAAACTTCTTTTTGGGACCTTTCGACCAGACGTCTTCTACTTTCCAATCGATTTTGGATCTTGAGTTTTATTTCAGAACTATTGAAAGGTTTTTGGATATAATCTTCAGCACCTGTTTCCAAACCTTTTAACCTATTTTCCAGACCTGTTTTTGCCGTGAGAAAGATTAAAGGAATATGTGCTGTCAGTTCATTTGTCTTTAGCTGATTGGCCACCTGTATACCGTCAGATTTCGGCATCATAATATCACTGATAACAATATCAGGAATACTTTCAAGTGCCATATTAAAACCTTCCTTTCCATTTTCGGCTTGTAAAACGTGGTAATCTTCTTCCAACTCTGAACACAAATATGAACGAATATCCTCGTTATCCTCAATAATAAGCACCACTGCGCTTCCTTTTTCAATATTGGGTATCGTTGGAACAAGGGCCACTGATGCCCCATAATCATCATATCCTATCGGCATGCTAATAGTAAAATGCGAACCTTTTTCTTCTTCGCTTTCTAATTTGATGTTTCCTCGGTGAAGCTTTACCAATTCGGATATTAGCGATAAACCGATACCGCTGCTATACCCCTTATTGGGGGTTTCGTCTAATTGATAGAACCTTTCAAAGACCTTTTCTTGATATTTTTTTGGAATACCCGTCCCATTATCAATAACCTCAATCGTTAAAGCACCACTTGAAATCTTATTTTGTGCATCTATTACAATATTCGAATAACTTGCTTTTAATTCAATTCTACCGTTCGCAGGGGTAAATTTAAACGCATTGGAAATTAAATTTGCGACTATTTTTTCAAGAATATCGGCATCAAAATAACCCCCATAATCGACAGTAGGCAGTGAACAGCGAAATTTGATTCCCTTCTCTTTCGACCAATAGGAATATGCGGCATGAATATTAGCACAAACGGATAAGTCGTTCTGCTGTTTTAGCTTTAATTTTTGATTGTTTTCGAGCTTTCTAAAGTCTAAAATTTGATTCACCAATTCTAACAATCGATTGCTGTTCCTGTGCATCATTCGCAAAACCTTCGCATCGGGTCTGGCACCCTGCCGGGAAAATTTATCGAGGGGAGATGTAATCAAGGTCAAAGGGGTTCGCAGTTCGTGCGAGATGTTGGTAAAGAAACGTAATTTCATTTGTGCCAATTCTTCAAACTGGTATACCCGTTGTTTTTCCAATTCAAACTTGCTTTTAATTCGCTCCCGCCTAATTACGCCCCGTACAATAACCCACAACAGTACTATTAAAATGCACGCAAGTAGCAATTGAACCCACAATAATTCCCAAAAAGGAGGTCTCACTACTACTTTCAACCGAGTAATCGCTTCGTTCCAGACACCATCTTCATTGCTAGCCTTTAATAAAAAGGAATACTCTCCCGAAGGTAAGTTGGTATAAGTAGCTTTGGTACCATTGGCAATGGCCCATGATGTATCAAAACCCTCTAATTTATAGGCATACTGGCATCGCTGGGTATTTACATATTGAATGGCTTGAAATTCCAATTCAATTTTTCTATCGGTATATTCTAAATTAAGTTGATCTTCAACCTCAATACTCCGCTGAATGTAAGTGCTGTTCGGTTGCACGATTTCATTATCGACCCATAGTTTGGAAATGTAAACAGTCGGCGCTTTCATATTGGGTTCTACACTTCGCGGGTCAAAAGCCATTAAGCCTTTGGTAGTAGAAAAAACCAAATGACCATAATCCAACACCGTACTCGAAAGCCCAATTTTATGGGATAACAGGCCATCTTGTTCATTTAAGATTCTAACCTCCTCATTTGATAGATCAAATTTAATCAGCCCGTTGGAAGTGCCTATCCATAAATTACCATCGTCATCTTGTTGAATCGCTTTTATGATCTTATCCCTTAAAACATTATGGCCATATTGTTTAAAGGTGTTGGTCTTTTCATTGTAACTGCACAAGCCCGAATTAGTACCCACCCAAAGTGTGTGGTCGCTATCTTCAAAAATTGTATTTATAAAATTGTTGTTTACCGTTTCCGTATTGCCGATTTCATGGCGATAGTGTACAAATTCTTGTGTATCGGGCAGGTATTTTTTTAGGCCATCACCATCGGTGCCGATCCAGATTTGTTTTTTCACATCCTCAAAAATTATATTCCCCCTATGAAAATAACCTATACCTCGGGGCGCATTGGGGTCACAATCAAAATAGGTGGTCTCTTTGGTATCAGGATTATATATTCTGGCTCCCAATACTTCCCCGGTCCAGATCTGCCCATCAGAGGTTTCCAAAACATCGAAGGTCTGTCCGTTTTTACGAACCAGTTTTTGTAATTGTTTGCCCGATGCCGAAAATTGGTAGATGTGATTGTCATCGACTACCCAAACATATTGCCTATGGTATGAGGTCATATGGGTACGCCCCTCAAAACCACTGAGTGTGGCCAACAACTCTTTGTCTGTCTTGCTGTAAATTTTTATAATGCCTTGGGCAAAAACCCAATAGTTCAAATCTGTCTTAAAAATTTTCGAATCATGCTCTGGTTCAAGAAAATGTTTAAAAATGATGGGGGACTCTTTTATTTGGAAAAAATTTCCTGTCTGATCCAGAACCCAAGAATCATTGGTCTTTTTATTGTGGAAGATGCGGTTTAAATTAAATTCATCATCATTGAATTTTGGGCCTAAGGCAATCAGGTGTTCTATATTTAAATCTGAGTTTATTATGGCGATCCGGTCTTTTTCAACGAGCCAGCAGTTGCCCTCATAATCTGTTTTTATGTGGCTTGCCCTTTCAAATTCGAACCTGATGTCATGAAACTGATTTGACTCATCCAAGGAATAGAGTTTTGTGTTGGACACGAGCAAATCATCATAGTACTCTAAATTGGGATAATAGTGTGCCGCACCGGTCGACGCTTGTGAAAGTCTTTTGAATTTACCGGTCTTCGAATCAAAAATATTGAGTCCGATCCAAGTACCTACGAATAGTTTACCATCCTTACCCTCTTCTATGGCAAGCACATTATTATGACTGATACTAAGTGGATCAGCCACCACATGCTCAAATGTTTCAAAAATGCCGGTACTTCTATCCATCTTATTGAGCCCGCCCCCATCAGTGCCAATGTAAAAATTGTTATTGCTCGTTTCGAAAATAACCCTGACTTCATTAAAACTCAAACTAGTCGGGTCGCCATCATCATGAATAAATCTTTGAAATCGGTCGTACTCCCGGTCATATTTTAATAATCCGCCACCGTAAGTACCCACCCATAACTCCCCGGATTTATCTTCATACAAACAGGAAATGTGGTTGTCGGTAATGCTCGTCTCTTCATTTTCATCTTTAATATAGTTTTTAAAATTGCCCCCGTCATATCTCCATAGACCATTGGTAGAAGCAATCCATACAAAACCGTACTTGTCTTCCAAAATATCAGAAGTCGTAGTTTCTACCGGCAATTTAAAATGTGTTATTTCAAAATCGGTGGAAGGTTCTTGGGCAATACCTACAGCTACACAACCTAAGCATTGGAATAGACCGCATAACAAATAAAATAGTAGTCTGATGAACATGTACTAGGATTAAAGTCGTCTTGAAAAGATCCATCTACAACCTTTTACAAGATTTCAAGCTTTTATTTTAAACTATAAATATAGCACCTAAATTAGATTTAGACATTGGTGTGTGGCAGACAAGGTCAATAACATATATTTACTCAATGGTCTCGATTCTTTATGTGCTAAACATATAAACAAGGGTAAAAAGAAGTCAGCTTAAGTTTAAGGTTTTTATTGATATAAGTCTTGTGATTTAAGAGACCCATTAACTTTTAACTATGGTTTCCTCCAAGTTATATATCGTGTGAATAATTTGCATCAATGCGGCCACTTTTACGACATCCCTATCGGCGGTTGCCGGAAACTCGCCCACATCGATAAACTCCGCAGCTTGTTCCGTATCTTTCCGAAAGGCGGCTTCTTGCTCCCCATAATAGCCCAGCAACATCCCCCGTTCTTCGGGTTTGATGGTTCTGCATACTATGGTGGCGAATGCCTTTTCGATCTTAGCGGCAACCGGACTTTCCTCTTGCATCAATTTTTCGGAAAACACCCGTGCCGATTCTAAAATAGTAGGGTCGTTAAGGGTTATCAACGCTTGCAACGGGGTCATTGTCGATTGCCGTTGTACTTCGCACTGGTCACGGGTAGCGGCATCGAAAGTCAGCTGTACCGGAGGTAGGGCGGTGCGCTTTATAAAAATATAGATGCCCCTTCGGTACAGGTCTTTACCGTGATCTTGTACATAATTGGCCAAAACCCCTCTACCCGAGGTGGCGGCCTCCCACAGTCCGTCGGGCTGGTAAACCCGTACACTTCGCCCACCGATTTCAGGGTTCAGCAAACCGCTGGTGGCCAGGGCATGGTCGCGCACCATTTCGGCGTTAAAACGCAAGCGCGACATTCTCGACAAATATTTGTTGTCGGGGTCCACGGCCAGTTTCTTCTTGCTGACGACCGATGATTGCCTGTAGGTGGCCGACATGACAATTTTCTTGACCAATCGTTTTATGTCCCAACCGTTCTCCATAAAGTCCGCCGACAGCCAGTTCAACAAATTCACATGGGTGGGCAGATCGCCCTGCATGCCAAAATCGCCCGACGACCTTACGATGCCCGCCCCAAAGATCTCTTGCCACATTCGATTAACAAATACCCTACTCGTCAAAGGGTTCTTGGCATCGAACAACCATTTGGAGAGCCCCAAACGGTCGGGCGGGTAAGTAATTGTATCAAATTCTAGAACTGACTTTGGTGTACGGGCCGTTACTTCTTCACCCAAATCGTCATATACGCCCCGATTTAGTATTTGTGTAGTTCTGATATCAGGTTTTGCCTCTATTACCATGACTTCGATGTCCTCCTCTTCTTTTTTATTGATAAAGGGAAGTTCTTTTTCGACCACCTCATCGGTAATCGTAATGAAAGGAGCTTCCGCTAATAATGTACCCATGTTCTTTATTCTATCGGGTACCTTATCAAAAAAAGCAAAGGTGCTGAAATAATCCTTTTGTGAAATGGGGTCATATTTGTGGTCGTGACATTTGGCGCATTCCAAGGTCAGTCCCAAAAAAGCCTTGCCGAACGTATTGGTTCTATCGGTTACATCTTCAATTCTGAACTCCTCTTCGATTATGCCCTCTTCCTGGTTTATTTTATGGTTCCTGTTGAACCCCGTGGCCAAGATCGTTTCCAAATTCTTCTGCGGCACCAGATCACCCGCCAATTGGTAGGTCACGAATTTTTCATAGCTGTAATTCTCGTTGAACGCATGTATCACCCAATCGCGCCAGGGCCACATCGTTCGTAACTGATCATTTTGAAACCCGTGGGAATCGGCATATCGTGCGACATCCAACCAAGGGGCTGCCATTTTTTCTCCGTACTGTTGGCTCGCCAATAGTTCATCGACATTTTTTTCATAGGCATCGGCCCTCTTATCCTGGGAGAACCGCTTTTGTATTTCGGGTGTCGGGGGTAGCCCGGTAATATCCAAGGAAACCCTTTTCAACAAACGTTCCCTGTCCGCCGTTTGGTTGGGGGCCAAACCGACGCCTTTCAATTTTCGCAGTATAAAATAGTCGATTTCGTTGTTCGCCCAATCGGTATTTTCCAACGCGGGCAGTTCAGGTTTATAGACCGCCGTAAAGGCCCAATGTGGCTTGTAGGTCGCCCCTTGTTCGATCCACTTCTTTAAAATTTGGATTTCGTAGGGGGATAATTTCAAATTGGAATCCAAAGGGGGCATCAATTCGGAACTGTCCTTTGCCGTTATTTTTTGATAGAGCACCGACTTTTCCAGACTTTTGGGAACGATAGCGAATTCGTTCTCCGTATCTTTCAGAGCCTTATAGGCCCCTTCGGGGGTATCCAATCGAAGGTCTTCGGCCCTTTTGTTGACATCCGGCCCGTGACAGGCAAAACATTTATCGGATAGTATCGGGCGGACATCAAAATTAAAATCGACCACATCGGGGATCTTTCTCAAGGGGACAGCCCCATATTCACCTCCTTGTTTGCACGATAGGCAGACAGTGAACAGCAGAACGAGATGCAGTACCTTTTTTTTCATACGCATAACTCTAATCAATTCAATTGAATGGAGACAAGAAACTCAAATATACCCTGTTGCTCCCTAGCCAATGTAGACTAATTAAGCAAAAAGGTGCATTTTTAAGGTGACAGGAGCCCTATTTCTTCCTTTTGGACTGATGAAAAAAAGGCAGGTTCCCATATTCCTTTTTAAATATACAACCGAAATAACGATTATCATTGCCTTACTCTTTAAAGGGTATTTATTTAATGCTTATTTTGCCTTCTATCAACAAGAGCATTACCATTACTAATTTAGATAAAAACGACTTGTTGCTTAGCGCATCAGGTTCCACGCTTTCATATTTTTGACAAGGTCGTTTTTGAATAATTTCAAGCAAAAAATATCGATAGCTTTGACCAAAACCTAAGATATGAATAGATTAAAAGACAAAGTAGCCGTAATCACAGGCGGGGCAAATGGAATAGGCAAAGTAACCGTTGAAAAATTTCTGAACGAAGGTGCCAAGGTCATCTGTTGGGACATTAACGAGGATGCAGGTAAGAAATTGATGGAAGAAAATGAGAACAAAGCCCTAAAACTGCAAAAAGTCAATACGGTAAATAAAGCCGAAGTCGATAAGGCCGTTGCTGAGCTAATTTCAACTTACGGGGGTATTGACATTTTAATAAACAACGCGGGAATAACCCGAGATGCGACCCTCAAAAAAATGACGACGGAACAATGGCAATCTGTTTTGGATGTGAACCTAACGGGAGTTTTTAACTGTACTCAGGCCATAAGCGAATACATGGTCGAAAGGGGAAGCGGAAAAATCGTCAACGCTTCTTCAATCGTCGGTCTGTACGGTAATTTCGGGCAGAGCAATTATGTAGCTACCAAAGCAGGCGTTATCGGTCTTACCAAAGTATGGGCAAGGGAACTGGGCAGAAAGGGTATCAATGTGAATGCCGTTGCCCCTGGATTTATCGCTACAGAAATGGTAGAGACCATTCCTGATAAGGTTATTGCTCAGTTGGTATCGAAAATCCCATTAAGCCGTTTAGGCAAACCCCAAGATGTCGCCAACGCATATCTCTTTTTGTCGTCCGAAGAGGCAAGTTTTATTAACGGGACGATCTTAAGTGTTGATGGGGGGCTGGTTATGTAAAAGAATATCTTGAAGTTCAAAAAATTCAAATTCGCTGAATCACTGCTGCTACAAAAAGCGCTACCTTTCGAACGTTCTATGCAGTTTCAAGACAGCGACAGGACTGAAATCTTTACGACGTTCATAACCAGCCATATACTGCAATTTTAGTTAGCTGAAAAATGGGTGTACCATAAATGTACTGCCAACACCCTATTTCACGTATATGCCATTTTTTGTTACACTACTTGCCAACTGGGTAGGGGTGCTTGACTTGTTTTCAGAATTATTCATTTCCAATATTAAATTGGCAATCAGGGCGGTCCACCCCGTTTGGTGTGAAGCCCCTAGCCCTTTACCGTTATCGCCATCAAAAAATTCATAAAAGAGGTGGTGGTTCTTAAAAAATTCATTTTTTGAATAATGTTTTTGTTCATTACTGGCGTGATATTGGAATTTGCCTTCTGAATTTCGCTCAAACAAACGAATCAATCTTTTCGTCAGCTCATTGGCGATTTCGTTAAGGTTGATTTTATTTCCTGAACCGGTAGGGAATTCATATACATAAGTATCCCCGTAATAGGAATAATACTTGCGTAACGATTGGATTATCATATAGTTCAACGGCATCCAAATGGGGCCACGCCAATTGGAATTGCCCCCAAACATATTCGAACTGCTCTCACCGGGTTCGTAGTCAATCCTGTGGTGCCCATGGTGTTCAAATACAAAAGGATGTTCTTTGTGGTATTTAGACAGCGAACGTATTCCATAATCCGAAAGAAACTCATTTTCGTCCAACAGCCGTTTAAGCAAATGCTCTAGCCTAAAACCGCGCATGATCGAAAACAGGTAATTCCCGTCCTCATTCACTTCTTCTATTCGTGAAATCAGTGATGCCAAATCTGGGCGCGTTCTTACTATGGCAGCAGCCCTGTTTTTAAACTCCTTAAGATTTACAAGGTAGTCGTTATGGATAATTTCAACGGCGAACATTGGAATGATCCCCACCAACGATCGCACTTTCATTCGACTTGTTACACCACTTGACATTTCAACCACGTCATAATAAAAATTATCGGTATCGTCCCAGAGCGAGATCTCTTTTTGTCCTATGTGGTGCATAGCCCAAGCGATATTCAAAAAATGCCTGAAAAACTTTGAAGTAGCCTCTTCGTAAGTATTATTTATCTCTGCCAACTCCAACGACATTCGAAACATATTCAAGGTGAACATGGCCATCCAACTGGTGGCATCGGCCTGTTGCATTCTCGTAATACCCGGGGGCATATGGTTTCGGTCAAAAACCCCTATGTTATCCAATCCTAAAAATCCTCCTTCAAAAAGATCTGTGCCGTGCTTGTCTTTCTGGTTTACCCACCAAGTAAAGTTAATAAGCAACTTGCGGAAAGCCTTCTCCAAAAAATCGGTATCTCCCTGACCGTTCCGTTCTTTGTCTTTCGAATACACATTCCAGACAGCCCAAGAATGTACCGGTGGATTAACATCACTAAAATTCCACTCATAGGCCGGAATCTGCCCATTGGGATGCATGTAGTTCTCTTTTAATACCAAAAGCAGCTGTTCTTTCGCAAATACGGGGTCTATTTCAACAAATGTTACCATATGAAAAGCCAAGTCCCAGGCGGCATACCAAGGATACTCCCATTTATCGGGCATTGATATGATATCTCTATTGGTAAGATGCTGCCAACTAGAGTTCCGTGCGTTCGCCCGGTACGGCTTGTCTTCTCCCGGTCCTCCAAAAAGCCATTTAAAAACATCATTGTAATAGAACTGCTTGGTCCATAAAAGACCCGAAAATGCACTTTTGGCAATTTCTTGATGAGATTCTGGTAAATCGTTCTCTATAACAGCACTATAAAACTCATCGCATTCCGTAATTCTTCGGTCAAAGATGCTATCAAATTTTGCCCAAGGGTTTTGCAGCTTGTTTTTGCTCAGACGCACCTTGATTATCTTTTCCTGCCCTGACTTTAACCTGAATTTGTGCCAAGCCGCCATTTTAGACCCCGTCTTTTTTGGATTAACACTGCTGTGGCCATACACCACATGGTCATTAATCCCGTCTTTCACATACTTTACCTTATTGGGCACCCCATAAATACGACTGTTGTTGGTTTCATTTTCACAGAACAACTGGTCTCCATTTTCATGGTACAGGAAATACGTACCGTTCCGAACACTTTTTGCCTGAACACAATTCCCGGAAATTGATTGTACTTTTGGGCGGGAAAACCTTCTGTTGTGTTTCCAGAAATTTCGAAACCACAAATGGGGAAGCACATGAATATCCGCAGCTTTGCGACCACGGTTCACAACAGTGATCTTCATAAGAATATCGTCTACATCGGCTTTCGCATATTCAATATAGCAATCAAAATAGGCATTGTTCTTAAAACAATCCGTGTCAAGCAGCTCATACTCCGGAAATTCGCGGCTACGACGGTTCTTTTCTATCAACTCGTCATAAGGAAACGCCGCATGCGGGTATTTATACAGGTACTTGCAATAAGAATGTGACGGGGAGGAAACCTGATGAAAATAAAGTTCTTTCACATCTTCCCCATGATTCCCTTGATTGTTGGTAAGACCAAAGAGTCGTTCTTTCAACATGGAATCTTTGCCATTCCAAAAAGCTGGTGCCAGACACAGTATTTCCTTGGAGTCACAGAAACCTGCAATGCCCTCTTCACCCCATCTATAAGCATTGCTCCGAGCCTTTTCATGATCCACGAACTCCCATGCATGACCGTATTCACTATAATCCTCTCGCACGGTACCCCATTGCCTTTCCGCAAGGTAAGGGCCCCATTTCTTCCAATTGGTATTGCTGTCTGAAATAGACAGCCTTTCCATTTCCCCACTCTTTAAAGCCATATTGTAACGGTTTGATTGGTTATTATTTTATATAGATTAGAGTAGGATCAACAAAAATCTAAAACAGATTATAAATTTGCCCCCCACTATGAACTATAAAATTATCCTTAAATAGCACTAAAATAGGGGCTTATGAGTAAAAATCGTTGAACGACCGATCAGAATTATTTAATTGACAGTGTTGATCAAAACATTTTACTACATCGTAAAAAAACATACTGTTATTTGAGGAACTCTTATATTTTTAAAATGAGAAAAACCATAAAATTCAAGATAGTATGATTAAATGGGGGGCCTCATCTTCTATTAAACCACGAGAAACTTCAACCTTTTCAATTTATAACCCATTTCTGCAACTAGATAGAGATTTGGTTTATAAGTCATTGTCAATCATCGTTTTTCTAAAAAATATCCAGGTGCTACCATTTAGGTAAATCGGGGGCAAAACTATTGTCAATATTCTTTTCCGAAGCTTAAAAAGTATAAAATGCTATTTATGAAGACCAGCGATAATAATTGGTATAAATACAGCAATTGACCCTGATTCGAAGTCACAGAAAAGAAATTTCATATAACCGCTTTTTAACCTTAAAAAACGTGCAACTTGAAATTACTGGGGTACGAAACTCAATGGTCAAACCCTGCTTTCAAAAAAATTCACATCATCGTACGGCAGCAATCAAACCCATGCCCGAACAGTAAGCCAAAATAAAGCATGAAATTAGAAATGGTATTGTTCGATTCATGCTACAGATAAAGCCAAATGCATCCGATTAGGCGTCAAAACGCACTCCATAAACCTTGCTAAAATTACCATTCACAGATACAATGACCCCATTCATTGAAAGCGCGCCCCCATTCGTTGAAAACCCAACTATCGCATGAAACCAATCTCCATCTTTGTAGTCAAAATAGAAATCTTTTAAAACAAAATAGTATGAAAACTAGAACGATTAAATCAAGTATTACGACAGCATTTTTAGCGCTTCTTTTTGCCGGGGTGAGTTATGGCCAAGGAGGCCAAAACGGACAACGTGGGCAAGAGCCTCCGACTGTGGATGAAATTTTTGCGCAATTAGACAAAGACGAGGATGGAAAACTTGCCGAAAAAGAAGTCAAAGGTCCGTTGAAAGATATGTTCGCGGAAATTGATACAAACGAAGATGGTTTCCTTTCCAAAGAGGAAATAGAAAAAGCTCCAAAACCTAAGGGTCGCAAAGGAAAACAATAAGAATTTGAGTTGATTGGTTGTTGTAAAAGCTTCGTGAGCGATTGCGAAGCTTTTTAAAGCGAATGAAAATTAACTAAACATGCTTAAAGTTAATTCACCTATACATTAAATCAAACACAATGAAAAATAGCTTGTTTCTCCCTCTTGTCAGTTCTGTTTTACTGTTTTCTTTCAGTAATTGCAGTTCCAATTCAAATGAAGACATAACCGATGACAGCGTTGATGATGCGTCGGTGGTCAGCGTAGAACCGACCTATTTTACCACCGATAATGTTACCATTACTACGATACCGTGCACTTTATCCGATGGTACCGAAACCGATTGCTATCAAATCGTAACGACTAGCGTACCCTCTGATCACGAAATGGGACCTTGGTGCCCTGACAATATCTCCGATGATGCCGAAGCAGGTGGTATCTGGCTAGAAGATGGCGAAGTTTACGATGTAGATGGAGCCTTTGTTGAGAACTTGGCCGCCTTTTATAATGATACCAATTGGCAAATGTACGATAGCAACGGTGATATTTTTGTTACGGATACTGAAGAGGATTGCGAAAATGCAGCAAATCCTAATGTAGGTGATGAATATGAAAACTTTTGTGTGGAGTGTTTGCCTTCCTATATCACAGATTTGTCTCAAACCTGGGTAATACCGGTTACCCCTGTACTTCAAAGCAGTGCTACACTTTTCGCAACTGGCCCTGGGGGACCCCCAGGAGGAAATACCGCTCCCTCAACTCGTGGAGTGGCACTGAATGGGATAGAATTTTCTGCACCGGCACCGGTAGATAATATTCTGGGTGCATACACGCTTGCCCCTTTTGACGATGCTGGTGGGCATATTAATGTACATCAAGGATATCACTACCATGCGGCAACAGAGGGTATAGCTGATCGTCATGTGATTTCTCAAGAAGATGGCCATTCGGCTTTGATCGGCTACGCACTAGACGGACATGCTATTTATGCATTCGAAGACGCTGACGGAAATACGCCTACCGATTTAGATGAATTACGCGGCCATAGTGACGATATCCGCGGATACCATTATCACGTTGACGAGGCCGGTAATAATAATTTTATAAATGGACTAAAAGGCGCTTACGCCATTTAAAATAAACGAAGATGTATAGAAAAATTCTTTTTATCGGTTTGTTATTGATCACTATTACCGCAAAAGCTCACAATGCAGATGCTTCGACAACAATGTTGGTCGAAAAGGAAAATGGTACTTGGGTGTTACAGATCAGCGCTGCATTAACTGCTTTTCAATATGAAATACGAGAACATTTTACTGAAACTCCTTATAAAACCCCCGAGGAGTTTCGACAAATGGTGCTGGAGCATCTTAAAAACAATCTAAAGATCAGTTTTAATAATACCGATATTTCCTTCGGTAAAGGGACCGTTAAATTGGGGCATGAAACCAAGGTGGTTTTTGAGGTTTTCGGTATACCTTCTGAAATTGAAAAGGTGATTATAAAGAATACGGCTTTTGATGATATACATAATAGCCAGAGCGCCCTGTTACTTTTCAAGAAAGGGTTTAGCAAAGAAAAATTTGTTCTAAACAGTGATAACGACAAGACACTGGTATTGGAAGTAGATGGAAATAAGTTTGTTGAAGTTACCCAAAACAGAGCTGGATTTTCTGAAAATGGACAACTTATCGTTGCTTTTCTTTTGACTTTGTTGGCCGTGGGAATGGTTATACGTCTAAAACCCGTACCAAATGAAAATACTCAGAATCATAATGAGAAAATTTCGAGATAGCAGTATATCAAATGTAAGCGACTTAACTTTTTCCACGAAAAAATAAATGACCCTAATTTTATTCTATTTATAAACATACGGCATACGAATATTAAAAATTATGAAAACGACATTCAAGTACCTACAGTTATTTTTATTGCTATTTGCCATGACCACTACTTTCGTAAAATGTAGTAGTGACAATTCTGTAACAGCCGACGATACTGATGACGACACCAATGATACTTTTACCCTAGACTGTACAACGGAAGACGCAGCGCAATCTACCGATACCGAAATCGAGACCATGCGTCAGGCGGTGGTAGATTTTAGAAACTCCCTTTCGATTAGTCTTTTGGAGGAAGCATCTGTGTGTTTGAATGATGAACGATTTTACCTCTGGCACAACACCCCGGCAAATAATGACAACCGAGATGGTATTACCTATGGAGATTTATCGGAAGACCAGCTGACAGCTTTTAAAGATATTCTACAATTATTTTTGAGCAAGGGAGGGTATCAAAAAGTATACGAAATTACAGAGTTGTCCGAAGGATGGTTAAATAATGTACAGAGTAATACATGGGATCCCGATTTCTACTCTATAGATATGTTTGGTGATCCCGAGACCAGTGGATCATGGGGCTTTCAGTTAGATGGACACCACTGTGTGGTCAACTTTTTGGTTGATGGAGATAATGTTTCTATAGTCCCTGCATTCTTAGGAGGTGAACCCGCTGCCGATACATGGAACGGGGAGGATTTTGATATTTTTTCAGACGAACGAGACCTGGCATTGACGCTGTACAACAGTCTTGATGCAGATGAGATTACAGCGGCGGTAACAACTTCTACATCACATTCCTTGGAAGCCGGCCCAGCAGATAGGAACGGTGACCCGGACCCTTATATCGGAAGCTATGATTATTCCGGTTTTGCAACAGGCTTAAAGTATTCCGATATGTCGACCACAGCTCAAGCAAACCTTGTTTTGGTCATGCAAGAGTACGTTTATAATCTGACGGATAATTTCGCCGATGTATGGTGGACAGATATTATGAACAATATAGATGACACCTATTTTGTATGGATCAATGATTCGAATACCGATCCAACGGCGACTTCCGAGTTCTATTATAGAATTTACAATCCGTATTTATGGGCCGAGTTCAATACCGAAGGGTCTACAGGGGCCAATTCAGGAAGCATTGCAGATTATAACCACGTACACACCATAACCCGAATACCCGATAACCCCGCAACGGATAACGGGGGTGATTACGGCATTTTTGCCTATATGATCAATCAAGATGGTCCAAAAACTCTTTTAGAACATTACGCATTGGCCGATCATCATAAGTCTAGCGAGATAAAGTTTGATTATCGATTGAGTGCTTCTTACGAACTTTCAAACAAAGGTGATATACATCAACACAGCATTTAAAAATGAAAAATATATTTTCAAAATCAATCGCAATCGTGGGATTATTACTAGCTTCTTCTTGTAGTAGCGACGATAACGCGGCTTCTGATAACAACGCTACTGGCGGTAGTGAAACTACAGGAGTTGCCATAACTGCCGTAGTACAAGAATTTTTTAAAGAAGAGAACGGAGTTACGGTAACTGTTGATGAAGATAACGGTACGATCACCATAACAAGCAGTACAGGTTTACCAGATCATAAAAGTCCTTATTTTGATGTAAATGGCATGGACCATGAGTTATACGAAGATTTTCCGGTGTATTCGGTTACCGATGGTATATTGGAAAACTTCTATATTGATCAAATAGCCGATCGAATATTCAGTTATGACGAAAACGGAGAATACATAATTACCTATCACGCAAATAATAATGACGAAATAGCACCCGTACAATATTCGATGCAAATTCCTATGTATCCAACAGAGGCCGCCACTAAGATGGATACAGAGCTTTCTGCAATCGGAATAGTGTTGAACGGAGTTCCTTTCTTTAACAATTTAAATCGTGATTCAGACCCTTTGGGGGGAGCTGATGTTAGCACGCTTGATACGGCTGGTGGGCACCCTGGTGCCAATCTTGATTATCATTATCATGTGGGTGCAAACTTTGGACTTTATACGGATGAAAACCCAGAAATAGCCTACGGTACCATTATAGACGAAGATAATTTGGTTGGTTTTATGAGAGATGGCTTTCCGTTATACGGGCAACAAGATCAAGATGGCTCATATCCTGATGATTTAGATGCCTACGGAGGCCATATTGGTGTAACCGAACATTTTCCTGACGGAATTTACCATTACCACGCCAGTACTGAAGATTATTTAGACGCTGGATGGTATGTCTTAAAATCTGGGCAATATTATGGCACACCTGGTACTTTTTCTAGTAATTGAACTCAACAAAAGCAAAAAAAAGTATAAATAGATGAAACGCATATTTAAAATAACAATAGTCTTGGCAATTACAGCTACTTCGGGCTTTGTCGCCTGTTCAAACGACCAAGTCTCGGATCCTGTAACGGATGATGGGTCGGATTCTATATATTCAGGAACTGCTTCGGTAACACAAGGTTTGGCGACAACGACAACGACAAATTTGTTTGCTAGCGGAACTAGAGTAGCCGGATTAGGAACAATTAAGGCAACGGATGATACTACTTGGATTGTTCCTGCGGCAGTAAATTATACTGATAATTCTTTTCCGTTTGCTTCGGATTTACACAACACATATGGAGAGACCTATACATCGGCTACAGATGCGCTTGCCGCTTTAGATGGTAACGATATTGTTGAAATCGATAGCGAGGGAGAAGTGATCACGGCTTTTGTTTTTGCCGATAATTATTTTGAAATGTACGTAAATGGTGTTCCTGTTGGCAAGGATCCAGTGCCCTTTACAGAATTTAATTCAAGTATTGTACGCTTTAAAGTAGCCGCGCCCTATACCATAGCGATGAAATTAGTGGACTGGGAGGAAAATCTAGGCTTGGGTTCAGAGGGTAGTGGTGGATCTGCATATCATCCAGGAGATGGTGGTATGGTTGCTGTATTTAAGGACGAATCTGATGAAATAGTTGCGATTACCGGTGACGATTGGAAAGCACAAACCTTTTATACCGCCCCAATAAAAGATTTGTCTTGTCCGACAGAAGAGGGTACTACACGAAGTTCGGATAATTGCGACACGGCCGACTCCAACGACGGAACATCGCATTATGGATTGCACTGGGAAATACCTTCAAATTGGTATGAAGAGGCCTTTGATGATAGTACTTGGCCCGATGCAACTACGTACACCAACAACACTATAGGCGTTAACAATAAGCCCTCCTATACCAATTTCACCGACATATTCGATGACAACGCCAATGATGCAGAATTCATTTGGTCTACAAATGTCATTTTGGATAATGAGGTTATTGTAAGGTATACCGTGGAATAATTTTTAAATACGAATTAGAGAAAAGACTACTCAAAATACTAGGGAAAAAAACCATAGCTTTTTTATACCAATTACATCGAATTCTAACATGAAAAAAATACCGCTCGTACTCGTCTTATTTTTATTTATACAATCGAGTATGGCAAAACCTAGTGTTTCTCCTGTTGCTATTGACACCGTTATAACCGGTGAAAACGTTACATACAATTTTACGCAAGATGCAAATCATTTTTTTTTAAACATACAAACCTCCGATGATAACACAATCATGTCTATGTTGCATTTAGGTGTTTCCGTATTTTTCGATATAAAGGGAAAGAAGAAGGAGAATGTCTATATAAAATATCCTTCTGAGCCAGTAGGGCTAAGTGATAGAAGAGGTGATCGTGAAAGAATTGAACCAGAAAATTCTGAGGAAGATGAAGAAGGCAAAGGGCAATTGATAAAGGAAATACTTGAAAACGATTATCCGCAAAAAGCGGAATATGGTTATTTCGACTATCAGGAAGAGTTTCATATTCTTCTTAACAGCTTAGGTGTGACTGTGTCACTTACTTATGATGAAAAGGATGGTTTACTCGAATACGCCTTAAAAATTCCGAAAAATAAAACCAATTTAGATTCAGCAAAAAGCACTTCAAAATTAACGGTGGGCGTAAAAACAAATACAATAGAACGAAAAAGTAAAGATGGAGGTGGCCTTAGCGGCACTATCGGAGGTATTGGGCTAGGCGGCGGTCAAAACGGCCAAGGTAGATCAGGCGGACGTCAAGGTGGTGGCGGACCATCAGGAGGCAGGGGCCAAGGAGGGCAACGTGGTGGCCCACCACCGGGTGCCGTCGAAAAAGGCAACCCAGCTGAAGTAGTCCTAAATTTTTGGTTCAAGCCTAATCTTTAAACCACAATGAAACTATTTCGAAAAATCAGACAAAAAGCATTGGATAATGGAAAATTTAAGAACTATCTTCTATACGCCCTAGGTGAGATAACGCTCATTGTTATCGGTATATTGATAGCATGGAAAATCAACGATTTGAACGAAATCCGAAAAAACAAAATCGTTGAACTTAAAATTTATGACGGGCTCTACGACGAGTTGAACCTCAATTTAAAAGTTCTCAATAGCGCTATCGCCCATTACGGCGATGACATTCAAAGATTGGAAGCCACTGTCAATTATGTCGGGCTAACTCCAGAACAGCTTACTTCTGGTGCTAAAGATACTATCATACATTTGGCCTACAAAGAGGTTAAATTGCTTGACGGCGCCCTAAATTCCGTTATCAGTACAACCAAATTTGAAATAATCGATAGCGATTCGCTTAAAAAGCTGATTACAAATTACCCTACCGAAGTAGCACATTTTGAGATTGAGGGATTAAAAGTAAGAGAAACAGTAAAAAATTTGAAACCTATTTTGGAAAAACATCTTTCCTTAAGCGATTTGCTTCCTGCGGAAAATGAGAAATACACAGCAATCAAAAGTTTTGGAAAAAAATCTAATTACCTCAATTTATTACGGGACAAAGCATATCAAAATACAATCATTTCCAGGTTATTGCATAATGAAAATCTTTTGACCTTGGCAAAAAAGTTAAAGAATAGAACTCAAATCATCTCCATAAAATTAAGTCGTGAATTGGGGCATCCTATAGCAATGTTCTAACACAGGTAAGGCTACATTTTAGGGAGGGCTACAATGAGCGTACTATTTAAGACCAAGAATAGGCCTTATAATGGAAAGCCCTTTGTCCTATTTTAAAACGGTCTCTTGCGGTAGGTCTCTGGGCCAATGAATTTCTTGTAGGCAATTTTAAAATAGGTTTCTTAGTGATTAACTCTGAATCTTTGTAAAGCCACTTATTTTTAAAAATATGCCACTAGAGCCAAAACCCCACTATATGAAATAACACAGGCAAATAAAAGCGCTGTCGTCAATCCAATATTTATCCAGATACTGGTTTTGTGATTTTTCATTATTTTCTTGTTGTTGATGAGCAAAAGTATTCCCACAATTACAACAGGGAGAACAAAGACATTGAAGACCTGGGATACGATTTGCATCTCTATCGGATTAGCCCCAAAAATTGGAACTATCAAAGCAAATAAACAGGCAAAAAAAGTTATTATGCGGAACTGTTTTGAACTTGTGTCCAAATCCCCCGATTGATAGTCCGCAACAAGAATCGGTGCAATCAACAAGCATGGGAAAATGGAAGATAACCCTGCACTCAACGTTCCGAAGAAGAAAAGTGTCAGGGCAAATTTTCCAGCTACAGGTTCAAGGGTGTTTACCATATCCAAAACTTTTGTAACGGGTTGTCCCTGATGAAACAATGCCCCACTAGCCACTGCCATTACGGAAGCACTTATAACGAATACGAGAACGGCAGCTGTAATGGCATCTTTCTTTTGTTGCTTTAAGTTTTTAATTGTCCAGCCTTTTCCTTTTACGAAAAGCGGTCTCGACAAAAAGGTGGCCGCGGCCATCGTGGTACCTACAAAGGCAGCGACCATCATCTGACCTCCTTCTACCTTAGGAACAGATGGAACCAAACCTTGTACAACTTCTAGCGGCAAGGGATAGACCATAAACAGGGAAATTATAAAAGAAAGTCCCATTATGGTCACGAATATTACCAATATTTTTTCGAAGAAGGTGTACTTTCCGACCAGCAATAGGGCATACATAATGGCGATTACCGCAATAGCGACAATAAGAACTGTTTCGTATCGAAAACCTACAAGTTGCGGAAAATAGATAATGAAAATTTCATAAATAATATTTGCTGAAATGCCCAATATGCCCATCAGCGAATTCCATTGTCCGAATGAAATACCAATAATAATCAAAATAGCAATGGTTTTCCCCCCTTTGATGTGCCTCTTAAAACTATATAATGCCGTTTCTCCAGAAATTAGGGCATAGTTACCATAGGCGTACATCAACAATCCTGAAAAAATACAACTTAGTAAAAGCACCCATAACAATTGCATTCCGTAGGTGCTCCCAGCTACAATCATAGATGTTACGCTTCCCGTACCAATAGTATAACCGATAGCAAATATTCCAGGGCCAAATGCAAGCACGGCAGCAAGTATTTTTTTTAATAACGAACGACTTGCCTTGTGCTCTTCCATTTGATTAGTTTCTTAGTTTGGCGATTCTCTCTAAAGTTTCCTCAACGATATTTTTTAAAGCATCGAAGTCTTGATTTGCGAGGATTTCCTTGCTGATG
>NZ_CAXBGN010000011.1:0-181983 GCF_963975415.1 uncultured Kriegella sp. | reverse complement strand
TTCAATGACCGACCGCCAATTCATAAAAATTCACTTTGGCAAACGAACCCTCGTCCCTACTTTGAAAATAGTTTCCTGCTTTAAAATAGTTTTCAAAGATTCCCCATCTTTTAATGCTGGCATTTTCATAAACTGCAAATTCACTCTTGTTCAATATAACTACCATTTTTCCGTCGGAAACTTTTACTTCAATCTGAAATTTTCTAAAACCTACTTCCTCCTCAAAATTAAATCCGTCATCATCGGTCCAAGCTTCTTCGTGCAATATTCCTGTTGCATTTACCCCAGGAAATTTAAGTTTCTTGGTCTTGACCCTAATTTTACCATTCTGCCAATAAATCTTTAATACTGGAGGCGCATTGTTATCTTTCTGGCCGATTAAATCTCGTTGTTCATTTGTCAATCGCCCATGTATCTGCAGTATTATTACTTTGTGGTATTTACCATTTTTATCACGGGAAACACTATTCATCGCAATCTTCGCTTTCAATGTTCCACCTTGCTTAAATGTCCAGTTTACATTATCATCGCCCGGAACCATTTGTTCTCTCAGCTCTGATCTTGAATACTTGGTATTCGCCGTGGTAGCAGCGGTTGGATAAGCATAAAATACCAGTGCCCCCTTTGTGGAATCGTTGTACATATAAGGTTTTAAGGTCTCATTTGTAGCATAATCCAATATTTCTGGTGGCTCAACACTGATAGCGCCTCCTTTTCCTTTGCCTTCTGGTATCGTTACCTTCCAGTTACTCAAATCGATTTCTGGTAGTTTTACCTTCTTTTTTTTATTCTTTTTCTTTTTTTCAATTTTGACATCCGACTCTGTAACGCCACTTTTCTTGCTTTGAGAAGTAGCGTTGACAGATATAAAGAATAGTATTATACATACAAATAGTTCTTTTTGGAAGTTTCTCATTTGATTATGGTGCTGGGTAAACTTTAACATTATCCATCCAACCATCTACAGAGGTAATAGCATAAAGCCATATAGCAACTTCACCACTTTCATTGGAAGTAAATGGTACTTGAACCAATGTACCTACGGTATCGGAGAATTTTCCCTCGGCTACAGTTCCAACATGGCTGCCTAAAGCCGAATTTTCAGCAGCGACTGCATCGGCGCCATCAATAAAGTGACCATCAAGAACTACCGCTACCATTCTTCTGCCTCCGACAGGATCGGTTGCTTCATCATCTTTTATAGCGTATTCAAATTCTAAGATATAATCAGTATCAGGGGCTAAGGTTAGTGGTTGGTAGGCATATCTAGTACTGGCACTAGCATAGGGTCCGGCCGAAGTACTATTACTCCATTTGGCTCCACTTGTTTTACTTCCGTTGGGAGAACCGTCATAATTTGTCCAAGAACCATCAGAACTTCCATTAAAGCCACTAGTGCTTCCATCAGTAAAAATGGCTGGCTTCCATTGTGAAGAACTTGAATCAAAATTACCATTTACAATTGTTGCACTGGGCGCCTTTGATAAGGTAATATTGTCTACGTTGATAGTTGCCTGGTCATTTGCGGTACCACCTGTTCCCAATTCAAATTTTATTTCATCAATTCGAATCACAGGTGCAGAGAAAGCAGTAGCTAAATCATAATCTAAACCAGCCCATTCACCATCTGTCAAATCTATACCATCAAGAACATATTCATCATCTGTATCACCATTTATCAAAGTGATTTTCAATTTATCAATTCCTTCCGAAAATACAGAATGAACATCAAAGTGAATACTTGTTGCACCAACTCCCTCGGCAAAAGCATCGGCAATAACAACATTCTCAGGTTTGTCTTCAGTACCAAAAGAAATAACTGCAGTGTCGGTTCCCAAACGAGAATATTCGAGTACCGAGTTACCTGCCTCTGAAGTAACGACCTTAGCGGTTTCAAAGGCACTTAATTTTTCCCTGTAGCCAAGAAGGCCACCATCGTAATCAATGCCATCGCTAAAAATGGCAAATACATCATGATGATCTCCTGTTGGTGAAGCAGCTCTTGATGCTATAGCTATCGGAGTATGGGTCACAGTAACATCTTTTGTTTTAGTAATATCATTTTGACCCGCTGCTTTTGTAGTTACGGTTATTGTATAGTCAACCTCTGCCTCTGTGTTGGGATAATCATAAGAAACGGAACCACCCTGTTCTGGAATTGTCACAGGACTACTTCCATCTCCGAAATCAACTATATAAGAATCAACGCCGACAGATACGGGTGTTACCGTCATTATAGTGCCATCGCCACTTGGAGATGCATCAAAACTTGAAAAAACACTCATTGTCTCACCACCCGATGAATCCATTGGGGCAATTGGGGTATAAGCATCTTCGTCACAAGACATTATAAGGCCAGTTATTAGCAAGGCACTTATTCCTTTGTTAATTAAATTCATAATTTTTTATTTGTTTGTTTTTTATTTCGCCCTGTTGAAATTATTATTGTCGAATAAGCTTTACCATTTTCAACAAAGACAAATACATCTAATACTTGATTAATTACCATAGAAACTTGGATAGTAAAACGTAACTCTCGTTTCTAAATACCATTTCAATAGCAGTAATTATTTAATTCTGTCTATACTGATTTTAGAAAATCTAACTTCAGTGCCTGCATATTCAATATTAAATCTCATGTTCTCCGTAGCTGGACCCGTTTTAACTCTGTACGATATGGCTACGTAATTTGAAGCATCAGGCGATAAAGGAATACCTTCATTCAAGAAGTCGTCACCGTTATCCGCATCTTCAATCAATAGTGCACCAGCTGACGTGCCAGAACTTTTACTTACATACCAAAAAGTTATTTCATAATCAGCATCGGCAACTACCAATATGGTTTGATCAAGAAATTGTGAAGAACTACTTAATTTAGCTGCACCGTTTCCTTCTGGAGGGGTTGGAGAAGCACTGGCC
Organism: uncultured Kriegella sp.; assembly: GCF_963975415.1. Lineage (NCBI taxonomy): Bacteria > Pseudomonadati > Bacteroidota > Flavobacteriia > Flavobacteriales > Flavobacteriaceae > Kriegella > uncultured Kriegella sp. The sequence continues at coordinate 179,064 of NZ_CAXBGN010000011.1, read as the reverse complement.
GAATACGTACTTGTACCTCTTCCACCTCCCCATGGGGTTCTGGGGTCACATAAAAAATCAGGGCATTCAAATGCTGAGATTAATTCGTTTACAACTTCTACATCCAAGGTAATCGTTGAAGTTTCGCCATTACCATCACTGGCAATCAATGTAACAGGGTACGTGCCTTCTCCGGCAAATGTATGGGATGGGTCGCGTTCTGTTGAAGTGGCTCCTCCACCAAAATCCCACTCATAGTTTGATGCTTCAGTAGAAAGGTCAGTGAAATTTATCAATGTAAATTCAAGTTGGTCTGCCGTATAATCAAAATTCGCTTCTGGAAATACAGTATCGACTTTAGAGTTGGCATCTGGCAAATCATCTCTAAATAAATCAGAACCGACACAACCAACAAATGAACTTGTTACCATTACACTTACGAGCAACAAGGTTGTCTTGCGGAAAATATTTCTCTTATTTTTCATTTCTTAAAAGTTTATTTTTTAATATCCTGGATTCTGTGTTAAAAGGCCACCGCTTATGTTTATTTCCCTTGCTGGAATGGGTAGTAGTAATTTTCTGGCATCAAAGACGTAGCCCATTTCGGTAGCATGTGCACTTAAAACCGCATCTGCAACGCCAAACCGTAGCAAATCGAACCACCTCTGGTTTTCAAAAGCCAATTCCACTCTTCTTTCTAGTAAGAGATCTTCTTTTGTAATGTTGGTAACGGTAGCTGTTAAACCTGCCCTGTCTCTTATTTCTTGGAAAGAATTCAATGCGGCAGCACTGTTGGTCGATGCCCCACCGGCCATAATTGCTTCAACATGCATTAATAGCACATCTGCATAACGCAAAGCGATATAATCGTTGCCGGCATCACGGGAACTACCACCATAAGTAGGGGGTGAGGTAGTAACATCAGAGCCGTCGGGCAAGAACTTTGTCACTTCGGTGGCATCAGGGAATGTCATATATGAAACCGCTGTTCTATTTCCTCCGATTAATTCGAAATCTGCTATGAGGTTATCATTGACAATGTTTTGACCATCTTCTTGTCCTTGACGACGACCTCCAGACGTGAATTCAGAAGAAAAACTTTGACTTTCAACACTATTACCCGTTTCGTATTGTATGGCAAAAATAATTTCGTCATTCAATTCAGAATAAAATACATCGCTATAGTTGCTTTGTAAATCAAACTCCCCGCCGTTAATAATAGCTTCGCACATTTGCTGAGCACCTGAAAAGTTAGGGCTTGGCTGTGTTAAGTATACTTTTGCCAAAATTCCTTGTGCAGCGGCTTTCGACGCTCTTGATTTAGAGGAGTTGTCCAATACATTTACTGCCTCTTGTAAATCGGCTACAATTTGAGCATAAACCTGCACTGCCGGGATTCTCGTAAAAAGGGCTTCATTATCTGTTGGGCCTACTACTGTAGTTAACAAGGGTACATCACCAAACATTCGAACCAACTTAAAATAGGCATAGGCCCTTAAAAATTTAGCTTCGGCTGTATATCGTGCTTGATTACCTGCGTCTGCAAAATCAATAAAATTTAAGATATTATTTGCCCTAAAAATAACTTCATACATGGAAGCGTAATAATCTTCTGATTCCACATTGTTGGCATTAACAGTATATCTGTGAAAATCGGCCTTTGAACCTTCGAGCGTGGCATTTCTCGTATTATCGGTTCTATGCTCGGTCAAAAGGTGTTCAAATTGAACTCCTCTATTGGCGTCGCCAATATTGCTAATTAAATTTTCATTTACCCCTTGAAGGGCATCGTAGATTCCTATAACTCCTGCCAAAACATCTGAATCAGTTTGGAAGAAGGCATCTACTGCAACTGCCGTATCGGGCAATGGATTTAAATACTCCTCAGTATCACAGGAAACAAGAATGGACACTGTTACGGCAAAAATTAAATACTTTATATTTTTCATCGTTTATTTTTTTAGATTAAAAGTCAATGTTCAGACCGAAGGTTACCGTTTTAAATATGGGCGTACCGGCTCTTTGTGAACCATAAGCTCTAGGGTTACTACCATCAATATGTTCCGGGTTGAAACCGTGATAATCATCAGCAGTAACATAGATTAAATTCTGGGCAGTAGCGTAAAGCCTTAAACCAGCAATACCTATTTTAGATGTTACATCATCTGAAAAATTATATCCGATGTTTATATTTCGTAATGAAAAGTAATCTGCACTGGCAATCACCTCACTGGTCAATACCTTTTCTTGAATGAAAGATACATCTGAAACAAGACCATTGGCAACGGCTTCTGCTTCACCTCCACTTCTGGTTCTGTTTCCGAACCAATTGAAGAAGTATTGATCTCCAATATTATTTACCTGAGCTCCAAGGCTTCCTTGAAGCATAAAAGAAAAATCAAAATCCCCTATTTTAAATTCGTTGGTAAAACTATAGACCAAATCTGGATAGGGGTCTCCTAAAATAGTTTTGTCCTCATCGGTAATTAAACCATCACCATTCAAATCTTTAACAATAGTATCATCGGCTTCACCGTTAATTCGATTCCAAGGATTGTCAACATAGGTTGTTCTAAATTCAGTATCGTCATAAGCTTCGGTATCTACTACATAGCCCCAAAAAGAAGATATCGGTTCACCTATGCGATTGATCCATTGTGAATTTCTGCCGTAATCATCTTCGACCAATGCGTTGTTGGAATCACCAAAACTGAGTAATTCATTTTTGTTGGTGGATGCAATCAAAGTTGAATTCCAGGAAAATTTCTCGCCGATTATATTTTTGGTGCGCAACTCAAGTTCAAATCCTGTGTTTTGCACTTTACCTAAATTCACTATACCATTATTAAACCCAGTGAGATAAGAGACAGGGTTGTTTAGCAGTAATTCATCACTGGTTCTTTGGTAATAATCCAACGATCCTGAGATTCTATTGGTGAAAAACCCGTAATCCATTCCCACGGAGAGTTCTTGCGAAGCTTCCCATTGTAACAATGCATTTGCAATATTACGTGGTGAAACACCCGCAGATACACTTCCATCGGTAACTGCGTTTGAGTTCTGTAGCAAGGCTAAATAGGGCCACGCATTTACAACGTCGTCACCAACATTAAAATTCTCGGCACCCGTTAGACCGTAACTGGCCCGGAACTTTAAAGTGTTTATCAAATTGCTATTGCTCAGGAAGTTTTCCCTATGTACGTTCCAACCTATGGATGCTGCAGGGAAGTTACCCCATTTAGAATCTATACCAAAAACTGAACTACCATCACGTCTAAAAGAGGCATTGAATAAATATTTACCAGCGTAGGCGTAGTTGACCCTTGCAAAATATCCTAATTTTTTCAGTTCAGTGTTTGTTTCGGTGGGGATATCAACCAGCGTGGCTCCTTGAAAGTTTTTCAACAAATCATTAGAGAATCCACTGCCGGTAGTGATGCTTTCTTCGGATATTCTACGCTGTATGGTCATACCCCCCAGTAAATTGAGATCATGATTTTCACCGAAGGTTTTGCTATAATTTATGGTATTATCATTAATCAATCTAGACCTGAATCTATTTGCCAAATAATAGGCTGCATTACTGTTGCCACTAGCATGGTACTTGGTTCCATCGTACCGTGTTCTCTTTCTATGTTCCAGAGTAACCCCCAACGATGTTTTTGCCGTAAGCCCATCTAAAATGTCATAGCTTAAATAGGTGGAGCCAAATAGCTTGGTGTTAAACTCATAATGCTCACGCTCGACATACTGCGCATACGGATTCGAATCACCAGAGGTACGTGGTCTACTTGTGCTTCCGTCACCAGTAAGGTCTAAGTTTAACAGATGGTTTTCAAAGAAGTAATCGCCTACACCAACATTTGGATACGCATCTCTATCGATAAACTGAAGTGATTCTTGCGTATGATAAATGGGCAGCCACGGTGATTGACGTATCGGATTATGTATTGATGTTGGTAAGCGTCTTTGCTTGGTGTACGACGGAGTGGCGTTGAGTCCAAATCTTAGTTTTTTACCTAATTTAGAATCCACTTTCAAACTCCCTGTATATAATTTATAGTCATCGGTTATTACAACACCATCATCACTTAGGTATCTTAAAGATGAGCTGAACTTCGTATCTTCTGTACCACCTCTTGCAGAAAAGGAGTGACTTGATACGGTACCCCCGTCAAAGAAAACATCTTGCCAATCTCTGTCAACTCCAGTGGTTGCAACTAATAATTGTGCATATTGCGTTTCATTTGAAAGTGAGCCTGTTGCCGCTTGCTCAATTGCCGCCCAATCAGCAACACTCTTTCTATAATCATCACTGCCATGTGCTTTTTTATAGCCTGTATAGGTTTGATAGCTAAATTTTGTTTTCCCAGCTTTACCACTCTTTGTAGTAATCATTATGACACCATTAGACCCTTCACTACCATAGATAGCGGCAGAAGCGGCATCTTTTAAAACCTCAAACGACTCAACATCGTTCATATCAAGATTGCCAAGAAAGTCTGAACTGACCACTATACCGTCAACAACCAATGCAGGTCCTGAGTCAGCCGTTACAGACCCAATACCTCTAATAGTAATGGTAGGTGCACCGCCAGCCTCGGCATTGGTTGCTTGGATATTGACCCCAGATACCTGACCCACTAAAGCATCATCAACCCTTGATACCGCAATTTGGTCTAAATCTTCGTTGACAACTTTTGAGATCGAACCTGTCAAGGTAGATTTTTTCTGTGTGCCATAACCCACAACAACAACCTCTTCAAGCTGGGCAGCATCTTCCTCTAATGTGACATTTAAAGTGGATTGCCCGTCGTAAATAATATTTTTGGTAACGAACCCGATATAAGAGAATTGTAGTACGTCTCCATTGCTTACTTGAATTGTATAATTTCCGTCGAAGTCTGTCGCTGCGCCCGTAGTGGTACCGACTATGATGACGTTTACTCCGGGAACAGGCACATTCTCGGCATCAACGACCGTACCTGTCAAGGCAGTGCCGTCTTGGGCCATCATCTGTAAACCGTTGATGAACAACAGTAGGATTAAAGTTAGTTTTGTTTTAAAATTCATCTGTGATTCTTATTAAGTTAGTATTAAAGTGAGTAAGTACTTTAAGTTGGGCAGTACTCTTGATGTGATGTTTATGATCACCTTGTTTTTGCAGTGTACTAACTAAATAGAACCTCTTATAAGGTCAACGAATTTTTATACCTTTGTAGTGGTCGTATAGTTAGTTGCTATGCGATTGTCTTTAGTATTACTTCCTTTCAAAATGAGGTAATCTTTTAGAAAAAGGATGGGTGTGCGCCCGTCCTTTTCTTTTTTGCTATTTTCTTATTTCATAGGTAAAATTCTAATGTGTTAAAATCTAATTTGTCTTTATTTTTGGTTTTCCAAATTGGTTTTCCAAATTGGTTGACCAAATATATGTTATTACTTTGTTAAAACAAAGCGTATTTAAAACTTTATGATTCAGATACTTGTCAATTTAGCAGAAATGGCCTTTTAAAATTGATGATCAGGGAGAATTTGAGTGTAATTTTTTAGGAAAAGATAAGTTTGTCGTTCATGACGATGTCTGCCCCAGTAATAAACAAAGTTTCACAAGAAGTAAGGATGGCAATCGTATTGGTGCTTTATTCGGCGGTACCTTAGCTGCCAAATGGTGAAGCACTAGTCATCTTTTTTAGAATCTCGCCATTTATAAAGATATCATGAAAGGAGGTAGCGAAAGGGGCACAATGGGTTTAAACATAAACTTTTAGTTCTGACCGCTTTCGTCACACCTCCGTTAAAAGTCAAAATTGAACCCCTGGAAGTGGTCTAGGCCAATGAACCACCCCCACGGTCATGTCTGCTGGCTTGAAGGGCAATATTGCCAAGCGATGCCACAGACTTCATATGGGGCGGTACATCGTGTGATACTGGAAAAGTGGAATTAAAGTTCGGTTGCATCACTTTATATATAAATCTCGCCTATGCATCAGACGAGATGAAATGTATACAGGGTTTGCATAATAAAATTACTATTATTAACCTCTGGTAGTGGTTGGTAGCTTTTTCCTTATGATTTATCGCCAAAATAAGATACCCCATCACCACTTAAGAAATCTTCTCTTACAGGGCTAAATGTGTCAATTAACTCACCTTCTTCCAAGCAAATTGCACTATGCAATAAATTAGGTTCGATATACACACCATCCCCTGCTTCTACAATCTGCTTTTCTCCATCAATTTCAAACTCAAATTTACCAGAAACACAATAGGTCGCCTGCGTGTGAAAATGTTGGTGTGGGGAACCTAATGCCCCTTTATCAAATTTAACTCTTACCATCATTATTTGGTTATCGTAACCTAAGAACTTTCTTGATACTCCTCCACCAAGCTCTTCCCATTTCATTTCTTTTGCGATGACATACTTTTCACTAAATCGTTTCATAAATTTTAATTTATTTGTTTTCTGTTAATAGATAAGAACCTGACCATTCAAAATTCCTACCATTTATTATTAATGTGTGTTTTGCTTCCGTTGAAGCGTTTTTATTTGCTGTTATAAATAATTTTGTATGGTCATTTACATTGGTAATTGCTATCGCTGTGTATTCATCTGTATCATAAACAACTTTTAGTGCTTTAATGCTACTATTGGAATTCAAAGCAGATTCTGTTACCGGACTATAATTTCCATGTGATTCAATGATGGATGCAAATGTAGTATTCTTCGTGTTTTTTCTTCGAATCATAAACCCTGCATCCCTTCTTAGGTTAAATTCTGGGTCATTTGCGCCTAAACGGGTAAAAAGCAATTCGTCGGATGTATCTGTAACCGTAGTCAAGGTATAAAAATTTCCGTTGCCCAACCAAGATAAGGTGCTGCTTTCCGAGGTAGGCTTTCCAATTCCTTCCACATATAAATGCTGATAGCCATTTTCTTTGCCAAGAATGCTTGGCACAGGAGATTTATATTCAAAATTGACTTTTATTACCTGCCCCATAAAATAGAAAGGGAAATCGTATTGGTTTTCTTTATCGGATGTTACTTTCATAATATCCAAAAGAAAAGGTTTTTCGAAATTTTTATCCTTGATGATTGCCATGGTACGATGCATTTCCGTTCCGGGATAGGCATTGGCTTCTTTCGCGCTTACCACCTGAACTTCGCTATCTTTCTTATCAAAATAGTGCAGTTCGGAATGATACTGACTTCCAATGTCATACTTGCCTTGAAAATGGGAAGTTTCATTTTGGGTAAGTGTATTATGAGCAATTGATTGTTTGGCCCACGTTTTGTTTTCTTTCAGATAATTACCACCGCCTTTTTGCTCAATGTTTACGAAACGTGCCAATCCATAATCTTGTAAAACCTCATTTCCTTTTTCATGCAATGAATAGGATAATTTATCATAATGACCATGACTCGAGCCTTGTGCTGCATATTTGAATACAAGCTCTATATCATCTTTTCTTAAAATTGCAACTCCCCCTTGTTTTCCTTCGGGTCCATCCGTTAGATTGATTGACTTCTTGTCAAATGGTTTAGCTTTTCCGTTTTTAATACCAAGTGCTACGGCCAAACCTGAATCGTCTAATAAAACGCGGTTCTGCTTTTCCGCAATACTTAATAAGCCAGGGTCTTGGTTTCCATAATGATACGAAATATCTACGGCCGTTACCAGTGCGCTGTTGTAAAACGACATTCCCTTCTGCCCGTCGTTAAGTGGAAAAAAATCACCATCTGCATCCGATAAGTTCAAAAGCGCATTTATAGACTTAAGAAGTACACCTTTTTTATACTCGAAAATCTTAACATCCGGTTTTACATTATGCAAGCCTTCCGCAAAAATTAAAAAAGGATACATGGCATATCTTTGATAATATGGCCCTTCGTTGTAATAGCCATCTGGTGAAAAGGGCTCTTCTATATTAGCTAAAAAACCTGCTTTTCCATCTTTATTTAAAAATCCACCATCATCATCTTTTGCAGTCTTGTCTAAGTTCACCCCTTTAATACCATATAAAGCACGATCTATCAATTCTTGATCATTCATCACCAAACCTATCATTCCAACGGCGGCATTGCCCCAAGTACTATGATTGTGGACTCTTTGGTAAAACTGTGGACTGTCTACCGAGATATGGTCTGCAAATGGTCTGAATAAATTTGTTTCGAGCTTGGTTCGCTCTTCTTTAGATAAATAGTTATAAATACAATCGTATGCTTGACTAACATAGACCAACCAATTAGAATCGTTTAAACATTGCCAGAACAATTTGCCTCTGGCATAAGATCTCGTTTTTGGATGCAGCGGTAGTGTTTTGTACATTTTCTCATATTGCATCAACATGTCTTTTATGTACTTGGCATATTTTTCATCGTCAAGAATTTGATATAAAACCCCAGCTTTCTGTAATACTATAAAATTACGTTTGTGACGGTCATGTGTATAGCCTCCTGAATAATCTTTCGGAATAGGTACTTCTATTCCTGATGCAATTTCGGCATCTATTTCTTCTTGAACCGCTTTTAAAGTATTGTCAAAAATTGGAATATTACCTAATTGCGCTCTTATGTCTTTTACACCCTGTGCCGTAAGTATTAAATTCGGATGTTCTGCCGACATAACTTTTTTTGCTTCTGTCTTTTGACCTGACACCGGAGCATTCTCTTTTTTACAAGAAAAGATTGTAAAAACAAGTACGGCTATTATGAATCTTAATATGTTGTTTGCCGATAGTTTCATAGTTAGTTTTTAGCAAATGCTCCAACTTCATTATTTTTTGTGCCCTTTCCTTTCGAGGAAGAGGTTTTGGAAATATCAAGCGTTTCTACTTTAAAAGTAGGCTCTGAATTATAAAGGTTTACAATATTGCATTTTTTATCACCAATTACTTCAATTTTACCGAATCTATTAGTATAAAAACATTTGTGATAGGCTCTACAACTACTAAGTTCATTTTAAAACCATTTGTGTTATTCATATTAATCGGTACAGACGCTCTTGAACTGGACACAAAATAACAATAATAACCATTACAAATTCTATGAAGAATATCTACTTTATTTCTCATTGTGAATAGTGTTCCATCACATATTTTGGAATGACGACCTACATATTGTAAACACCACCATTGATATCGAGTGTAGCACCGGTAATAAAACCGTCGTATTCAGACGCCAGATATATAACTGCCCGTGCTACATCAGCTGCGTTACCTGCTCTTTGGATCGGAATACTTGCGGTTGTCGCGGCTGCTGATTTTTTCGTGGTATGAGTATTGTGAAATGACGTGCCAAGTATAAGACCCGGAGCTACAGCGTTAACTCTAGTGCCTTGAGGCCCCAGTTCTGTAGAAAGTGCTCGCGTGAACGTTAGAATAGCACCTTTGCTGGTAGCGTAAACTAATGACCCCGGATGACCACCTTTGCGCCCAGCGAGCGACGCCAGATTAACTATACTGCTATGGTCATTCTTAGCTAGATAAGGCGATGCAGCTCGGGTCACAAACATCATTGATGTGAGATTGATGTCCATTACCTTTTGCCAGAACCCAGCCTCCATTTCGTTTAGCATCTTACGTGCGACAAGGGAGCCCGCATTATTGATCAGAATATCCAGGCCACCAAACGCTTCGATTGTTTCTGCCACCATTGCATTCGCATCGGCTTCTTTTGTTAAGTCACCACCTATAGCAACCCCTTTTTGTCCTTTGCTGGTCGCGTATTCAACCAATTGGGTCGCAGTATCGGCACTAGAATAATAGTGAATGGCAACATTGGCACCGCTATCAATAAAATGCCTGGTAATTGATTCTCCAATGCCTTGTGCACCAGCGGTTATTAGAACATTCTTACCGCTTAATTTATTATTGGTTTTCATCATATTCCTAAATTATTTTATTTTATCATTTTTAGTAAAATAGCCTTGATTCGACACGGCACTATCACTTACCGTTATAGTTGCCGTTTTAAACCACACTTCGGCATAGTTTCCGTCTTTATATTGTTTTTGAATATCTCCCCCATGAGTTTCAGCACCAGAACACCAGTTTTTATTTATTTCAGGAGACTTTCCATTTGTTTGGTTGTAGGCTCCGAGCTTGAAAAAACAACCTTCACCAGCATAAGCATTTTTTCGTTCTACTCCATCTTGACCAATTGGTACAAATAGTTTTTGTGTTTGCTCTGGTATATCTGCTGTTGTGGTGTATTCCGATTTGATTAGGTTTTTGGTAAACGTTTTGGTTTCATGGCCTTCACTTATAAATTTTAAGCTCATAATACCGTCTTTAACTTCGATTACATAACTAAATTCTTCACCTAAGGCAATTCCTTCTTCAGGTTCTTCGGGAGGTGTGTTTGCCTCGGTACCAACAAAAGAAAAGTTATTGCCCCAAACAGCCGATGAAAAATCCCATCTTACAGAATTATCATCGCCTGCCGTATTGATTTCATAATGCCAAAAAACCGAACCTTTGGTGTGCCCGGGAAATTTTTTATAAAATATTTTTAGCGGTTCGTTTTCATGATTATCTGCACTATGTATCTGACCGACCACTACAGCATGAGAAGCCGCCACACGGGCATCACCAGTAGCAGATACGTTCATCACTTTAAGTGTAGCCGTCAATTTATCATCAGCTGTTTTCGGATACCACTTTTTTGTCTGAGCCAATTCGGTTCGTGTATTATTCGAAGTTCCATGGGTGTTACCTCCGTTAGGAGTCTTAAAAACAATCCAATCGTTATTACCATCATTTACCGTATAAAAGAAATCTTTGCTTTCAAAATTATTTGCAATACCTGCATTTGAACCATCACCTAAAATCAAGCTCCAATGATCAAAAAATGGAATAACCTCACTGGCGTAAACGGGTTTTGCTACTTCATTTTTACTTTTGGCTGACGTAGTTGTCGTATTTGTTTCTTTGGCCGCATCTTTACAGCCGCTGAGTACTATAACAAGACTTACAACTAAGAACATTGCTGCTGATACGATAATTTTTTTATTCATTTTTTTAATCTTAATTAATTATTAGAAATAATCTAAAAGTGCTAATATACCATTGTATGAAATCACTAATGAAAAGAACAACGCTCCATACATTCCAATATAAACACCTATGTTGGTTGTATAATCTTTCATTACCTTTTTGCTACTTAACATGAGAATAATTCCGAGTATTACAATTGGCAACACAAACACATTAAATACCTGGGATAAAATTTGAACTTCGATAGGATTTGCTCCAAACGCAGGACCAATTAAAGCCACCAAACAAGCAATAGCAGTTATAATTCTAAACTGACGTGAATTTGTGTCTAATTCTCCCGATTGATAATCAGCAATTAATAACGGTGCTATTAATAAGCAAGGAAAGATAGAGGATAACCCCGCACTTAAAGCCCCAAAGAAGAAAATAGAAACGGCCCACTTGCCAGCAACGGGTTCTAAGGTATTCGCCATATCCAACACTTGCGTAACTGTTTTGCCTTCGTAAAACAGTGCACCAGCCGCTACTGCCATTATTACACCACTAATGACAAATATCAATATAGCCGCAGTAATGGAATCTTTTTTCTGTTGGTCTAAGTTTTTAATGGTCCAACCTTTCCCTTTTACAAATAGCGGTCGCGATAAAAAAGTAGCCGAAGCCATTGTCGTACCTACAAAAGCCGCAACTAACATTCTACCACCAGGGACATCTGGTATAGTTGGTATGAGCCCTTTTGCTACATCAATAGAAAGCGGTTGTACAAAATATAATGACAATACGAAAGACAACCCCATTAAGGTTACAAAAATGACTAATATCTTTTCAAAAAAAGTATACTTGCCCACCAGCATTAAGAGGTAGAACCCAACGATTATAACAATCGCCGTAATTAAAACGGTTACATATTTAAAGGCGCTTAATCCTTCAAAATTCATCGCTAATATTTCATAAATAATATTAGAAGAAATTCCTAAGATTCCCATTAATGAATTCCATTGCCCAAACGTAATTCCTATAATGACTAATATGGCCAAAGTTTTACCGAACTTTAGGTGTTTTTTAAAGCCGTAAAGCGCTGTTTCACCTGTAATCAATGCATAATTACCATATGCAAACATTAAAATTCCAGAGAAAATACAACTTATTAAAAGCACCCATAACAATTCCATATTAAATTTACTACCAGCAACAATCATAGCCGTTACACTACCGGTACCTATGGTATATCCAATAGCAAAAATACCAGGGCCAAAGCTTAATATTAAAGCCAGTATTTTTTTTAGGAATGGTTTCTTAGGTGTCACTACTTCCATAATATGGGTCGTTAGCAGTTGATTGTTTACTGGTTTTTAATTGCAGCAGCTGCGGTTTCTCTTTCGAAAAAAATCACGTTGTACTTGAATGATATTTTCCGAAGCATATTTTGTTAAGATTACATTTAAAAATTAAATTCTTTTTTCTCCCAAACTTTATACAGGCTTTTTCTAAACCTTGAAGTGTCTTTAACGAAGATTACTTTTGGAAATATTTGTTGTATTAATTGCTTGGGGGTGTTCCTTCTCCGACAGTCGCTTCTTTGAACCAAACTTCGGTATAACTTCCGTTTGCATATTGTTTTGCTATATCACCATTATAGGTTTCAGATCCAGTACTCCAAACCATATTATCTTCAGGTTTCTTTCCGTTTGTTTGATTATATGCGCCTTGTTTGAAATAATTTATTTCACCGGCATAGGCACTTTCACGTTCCACTCCATCACGACCAATCGATGCATACAATGTCCATATTTGCTGTGGAATATCTTCTTTTTTTGCAAAATCTGATTTCACTAAATTTTTTGTGAATTTAATGGTCTCGTGTCCTTCCCTTGTAAATGTGAGATACATAATACCTTTGTACACGTTGATTTCGTAACTGAATTCTTCACCTAATGGAATTCCATTTTCAGGTTCTGCCGGATATGTATCCGCAGTTGATCCCACCACCGACATGTCATACCCCCAAATTGCTGTAGAAAAATCCCACCTTTTTGAATTATCTCCTTTTGTATTGATTTCATAGTTCCAAAAAAGAGAGCCTTTTGTGTGTCCGGGGAATTTCTTATAAAAGATTTTTATAGGTTCGTTTTCATGTCCTTCATCACTATGAATTTGTCCAACTACAACTGAATATGAAGCAGCGACTCTTGCATCGCCAGAAGTTGAAACATGCTGCACTTTTAACGTTCCTGTTAATTTACCGCCGTCTTCTGGTATCCAATGTTTTTTTTGTCCTAACTCGGTTCTTGTATTGCTTGAAGTTCTAGAGGTAACACCCGAATTAGGAGTCTTGTAAACTACCCAGTTAGTTTCATTTTCCTTCTCCACATAAAAAAAACCTTTTTTCTCATAATTGATTAAGTCTTCAGAGTGCGTTCCGTCACCTAAAAGAATCTTCCACTCATCCATAAATGGAATAACATCGCTTGGGTATTTTACGGTATTTTCAGATGTGGTATCTGAAGTTGAACTACTTTTCGGCTTTTCTTTACAGGCAAATAGTGCAAATAGAGCAATTGTAGCAAATATGTAATTTTTCATTTTAAGATGGTTTAGTCTGTCTAGCTCTAATACATTAATTTCATCTTCAGGTTTTCTTCAACCTTAATCTTACCGGAGTTGGTAATTTGATTATTGGCATGTGAATTATTTTTCGCCCCCCAAAGCAATGCTACTAATTTTACAGGATTATTTTTAAAAGTATTATTTGAAATCTCAACGTTTACAATACCTCTTGTGTTCAATAAAATTCCATTTTCCTCCTTGGATCCGCAATTGATAAAATCGGAATTTGTTACCAACAGATTTCCTCCAATGGTAGACTCGTCATATCCGCCTCTATAATAATCTATCACGTTTTGATCGACGTTTTCGAAACTACAGTTATCAATAGTCAAAAACTCCACATTATAATCTCCTTTATCATTTGTTTCTTCAGATAATTCTATACCATTTTTACAATTGGAAATAGCCGTGTTTTCAAAAGTAATTTCTTGGGCAAACGTTTGCTTGTATGCTTTTAAAACATAATTGAAATTATTGATATCACACCCTGAAACTGTTAGTCCAAAGTGATTTGACATATTTTCTTTTAAGTTTGAAAAAGCTTTTTGTTTACCGTTTCCTGTGAGCACCACATTCTTAATATGTAAGATGCCGTAAGGGTTTAATTCAAATACTGGTGTATTGTCTGTTCCGGTAAATACGATTTCAGCTTTGTCACTTTCTTTAGACTGAATTGTAATTGTTTTGTTAATTACTATAGCTTTTGATACTAAGTGCTTTCCTGGATTCAAAGCAATAATATCGCCCGATTTAGCAGTAGCTATTTTAGTTTCGAAATCCCCTTCACCGGCTGTAACCTCTATAACCTTGGGCTCCTTAGCTTCTATAATGTTAGAATACCAATCAGCTCCGTATTTTGTTTTGTCTAAAATATTTGGGTCTTTAAATTCGCCTTGAACCGTTGCCCCAATTGAGTTTTTTCCTTCTCTAGAATTTCCAAAAAGGTCTTTTGTGATTTTTTCAAACCCAAATCCTTTATATATATCGAATTCACTTGTCAATTTAGGTAAATAAATGTAATCGCTAACTTTTATTACGTCGAATTCAGTTGCCTGAATTCTTGCCGCATCAATGAAATCTTCACCTTGATTATAAATAATGTTATTATTGAATCGAACTCCGTCGGCCTTGTCGTGTTCAACAATTACATTTTTATCACCTATTTTATTATAAATAATATTATTGGCAACTTCAGTTCTAAGAGCTCTCGCAGAACGTATTTCTGATGGAGGTAGCACATCTGTTTGCTCAATATTTGTTCCTACTCCAAATTGCCATGGCGATTTACAATCTATGTAGGTGTTATAGGCAACTACCACATCTGTAACTTGGTTGTATCTGTTTAATGGTGACTTTGGAATACCGTTCATCACTGCTAATGGACTTCTGAAGTTTTCACCAATAATATTATAGAAGTAATTATTAATAACCCAATGCCCTGTGTTTACAAGTCTTATTCCACCATAGTTTTTATTCACACCATCACCAATAAAATAATTGCCATCTATAACAGCGTAATTACCGTGGCGTGTTACAACAGATCCCTCACTTTTGTAAAATACATTGTTTCTAATCTCATTAAAGTTTGTTTTGCTTGATATAATCTCAACTTCTCCATTACATTCTTCAAATAGATTATTGGCAATAGTTGTATTACTTGGTGACATAGATGTAAAGCTGCTGCCTAGTTGAATGGTCTCTCCTCTAGCACCACCTTTTCTAGGTCTTGGACCAAAATGATTATCTACGATTTGGTGATAATTTCTAATACTTTGATTTCCCTTTAAATCAACTCTAACCGTTGGGCCTCCATTTGTTTTACCTGCAATATAACAATGGTCTAATTTGTTGTGTGTGCCATAAAACTGAACCCATAGATCATCGCTATCACGTTGAGGCTGATTGTAATCTAGAATAACACAATTCGTGACTCTAGAGTAATTGGCTACTTTTTCTTCGCTTGTTCTAAATGCAATTACATTGTCAGTAGGTGTATGACCATTTCTGAAATACAACCCTTTAACAATTAAATAATTTCCAGCGATCTCTAAATTAGAAAGGCCTTCAATAAATACTTTTCCAGACGTTTCGGCCTCAATGGTAATTGGCTTATCTTTTGTTCCTTCTCCTATAAATTTAATCTGAACATCTTTCCAAATACCATTTGCCAAAACTATATTATCTCCGGCTTTAGCTTTGGAAATAGCCTCGGCCAACTCTTTAACATCGCTTACTTTAATAGAAGCCGAAGTAGTTTTTTTACTACACGATAGCAGTGAAAAAAATAGAGATAGAATAAGTAATGCCTTTTTCATTTTAAAAAAAATAAATTCTGCGGTTAGTATCGCTTTTAAATACCATAATTGTGTAAAACAATAGGAATAAAAAAACTGGTTAACCAAATTGGTTTACCAAAAATAAGTATATTTGTAAGACTGACAAATTTTTAACACAAAAACAATCGATTAACCCCAAAAAAGACCTCTTAAAAATGAAAAAAGGAAGTTCTGAGTTTTCAAGACGAGAATTTGTAAAACTATCGGCTAGTGCATTGGTTGCAACTCCATTAATTCGCATTTCTAATCCGTTTTATGAAAATGCTACTTCATTGAACGATGATGTTGAAGTTCATATCTTTTCAAAGCATCTACAATTTCTTGATTATAACGGTATGTCAGAGGTTGCGGCTCAACTAGGTTTCGACGGCATAGATTTGACTGTAAGGCCGAAAGGGCATGTACTGCCCGAACGGGTTAAAGACGATTTGCCACAAGCTGCCTTGGCAATGAGAAAGTTTGGTCTCAAGACAAGAACGATGACCACAAATGTTTTAGATGTAACGAATAAAGAGCAGATATTGGTGTTGGAAACTGCAAGCAATTTGGGTTTTACCCATTATCGAACGGGCTGGCTTGATTACCCTATAGATAGGACCATTGCCGAAAGCCAAACCATTTTTGGCCAACAATTCAAGAATGTAGCAAGGCTTAATAAGCAGTTGGGGTTGATCGGGGGCTACCAAAATCATGCCGGTAACCACGTGGGTGCCCCGATATGGGACTTGCCACCTATTTTGAAAGAAGCGGATGAAGCACATATGGGGTGTCAATACGATATTCGGCACGCCGTTGTTGAAGGTGGTAGCAGTTGGGAACTTGGGTTGCGACTGATACAACCTTTTATAAAATCGATAGTCATCAAAGATTTCAAATGGGGAACTGTTGACGGTAAGTGGCAACCCATAAATACACCTTTAGGCGAGGGTATGGTTGATTTTCCACGGTACTTTTCGTTACTTAAAAAGTATGGAATCAATGTGCCCATATCGTTACATTTAGAATACGACCTCGGCGGCGCGGAGCACGGCGCCGCTGAATTGACTATAAAAAAGGAAGAGGTTTTTAGATACATGAAAAAAGATTTGGCTTTTTTAAGGGAGACTTGGCATAATGCTTAATACATTAAATACAGAGAAAATCAATATGGGGGCTATTCAGAATTCGATCAAAGAGAAATTGAAAAAAGTGAGTACAGCGACAATTGCTACTTGTCTTTATAAAAAAGGGTTGAGAAATCAATTTATTCAAGGTGTTAGGCCGCTTAAATTGAACAAACCAACGATGGTGGGCGAGGCCTATACCTTAAGATATATTCCGGCACGTGAAGATTTGAACCCGATCGAGGTCTTCCGCGATTCCAAACACTTACAAAGGGTGGCGGTGGAAGAGTGCCCGCAAGGGGCCGTTTTGGTCATTGATAGTAGAAAAGATGCCAGGGCCGCGTCAGCAGGTTCTATTTTGGTAAGCCGATTGATGGTTAGGGGAGTTGCAGGAATCGTAACCGATGGTGGTTTTCGTGATTCGGCCGAAATTGCAGACTTACCTTTTTCGTCTTATCATGTAAGACCGTCAGCACCTACGAATTTAACGTTACATCAGGCGATTGCTATTAATGAACCTATTGGTTGTGGTGATGTGGCCATATTTCCGGGAGATATGGTGGTTGGTGATGATGACGGTGTTATGGTCATACCTGCTGCCATTGTTGAACAAGTTGCCGATGAGTGCCTGCAGATGAACTTGTTCGAGGAATTCGTAATGCAAAAAGTGCAAGGCGGAACATCGATAATAGGTCTTTATCCGCTTGTTGATGAAAAAATACGGGATGAGTTTGAGAAATGGAAACAAAATAGAGGAGAAAGAATAGGTGCTTGAATAACTATTCAGCAAATAGCCACTTTCTTATTGCTTCAACAACAATCGGTCTAGCTTTACGAAGCCTTTTTCTTTTCTTCCATTAACATCTCGATAATCGATTTAAGTCGAACAGATCCCACCGGTTTTACGATATAATCGGAAATAGCACTGATCTTATTTGCCTTGGCGATATCTCTTGGATCGAGTGAAGAAGAGACCATAAATATAGCGATATGTTTGCCGACATTGTTTTTTACTTTCATATATGCTTCCATAAACTGAAAACCGTCCATCACAGGCATATCAATATCTAAAAAAATAACATCCGGTAGTTCGGAATCTTTACCAAGGTTGGCCAGTATAAAATTAAGGGCTTCTTCTCCATCGGAAAAAACCATGATGTCTACAGGCAATTTGGTAGACTCAAGTGTTTTAGCCATGGTGAATCGATAGATAGAATCGTCATCGATTATACAGGTCTTCAAAAGGTTGTTCATAAAGAATTAATTAAAATTTATGGTAAAGGTGGTGCCCACATTTACCTCACTGGATGCCGAAATAACACCTCCCATTGCTTCAATCTGTGTTTTCGTCAAAAATAAACCGACACCCTTTGCTTCCGGGTGTCTGTGAAAAACTTTGTTCAATCCGAACAATTTATGCCCATGTTTTTCCATATCAATACCTAAACCATTGTCTTCGAATTTTAGTATTATTTCTCCGTCTTTAATTTCAGAGGTAATCGATATTTCAGGTGAACGGGCTTCTGATTTATACTTTATTGAATTTCCGACCAAATTAAGGAAAATACTTTCCATGTAAATCTTATTATAGCGAATATTCGGAACTTTAGAAAAGTCACTTCTAATTACGGCGCCTGACTTCAGAATTTTTCCGCTTAAAATTTCTTTTGTATTGTTCAGAATATTGTCAAGGGCGATATATTCTAAATCTTCATCGGAATCGTTAATCTTTGTTTTTAACGCGTCGACCAAAGTGTCAAGGGTTAAAGTGAGGTGTTGAATGACCGTCTCAAACTTGCCGAACAAATCTTTACGTTCTTCTTCATTTTCCGTATAATTATATATTTCCAATAACGAAATAAGATTGCTGACGGGTGCTCTTAAATTATGTGAAGTTATATGGGTGAAATCAGCCAGTTGCCTATTTTGGTTAGATAGTTTCTGGGCTATGACTTCTAAACTCTCTTTGGCCTCGATAAGTTTCTGCTCGGCCAATTTTTGGGTGGTAACATCTTTTATCGCGGCTACGACTATTGGTCCATCTTCGGGGTATAATGGGTTAAAGCTAATTTGAACAGGAATTTGCCGCCCATCTTTATGAACACCATAAAGTTCTTCTCCTTCAGTTGTTATTCTAGTCTTAGGAAATGAAAAAACCCGATTCGGGATAAGTACCTCCACAGATTTTTTATATAATTCTTCTGTGGTATAGCCAAATAACTCTTCTGTTTGCCTGTTAATATGTTCGATCTTTCCTTTTTCGTTGGCAATTACCATGGCGTCAGGGGCAGACTCTAGAAGCCCTCGGAATTTTTTTTCGGCCTTTTTAATTTCGGTTACATCTTGAGCCGTACCGATCATTTCTATAACGTTACCTGCTCTGTCGGTAATGACTTTGCCTAAAAGTTGAATCGTTTTTGTTGTTCCGCCCGTAGTTATGATACGATGCATAAAGCTGTCAAACCTTTTATCGTTCGCCGATTTTTCAAAATGCTGGGAGACAATTTCTTTATCTTCTGGATGAACGAAGCCAAAATAGGTGTCAAATTTTAGGTCAACGGTCTCTTCTTCTAGCTCGACAAGTTTGTATAGGTTTTGAGACCATTTTACTTTATCGGCAACCGTGTCCCATTGCCAATGCCCCATTGCGGTAATCTGCTCCGCAAAATTCAAGAGCTGATTTTTTTTCAGCAGTTCGGTCTGTGCCTTTTTAATTTCGGATATGTCTGTCGCGACCGCTACAAAACCTGCAATTCTACCGTTGTTATTTCTAATGGCGGAGAGGGTAGAAAGTGCTGGGAATGTTGAACCATCCTTTCTTCGGTAGATCCATTCCCTTGTATCACTAAAATCTTTTTCGGGCAGATCTACATAATGATTAAAGGTGGAGGGGTCTTTTCCATATCGTTTTGCCAAATCGTTTCTAAATCTAAGGGTATCTTCTTCAATAAGATAAATGCTCGGTTTTTTTAAACCGACTATTTCGGAAGCCGAATACCCCAACAAAGATTCTGCTCCTCGATTAAAGTTGTTGATAATTCCATCTGCATTGGTAGAGATAATGCTTATGAACTCAGAATTGAATATTGCCTTTAGTTCGGCATGGGCCCTATTTAAGGCTTGTTCCGAAAGTTTTAATTTGCTGAGGTCTTGAATTATTCCAAAGAGGTGACTAGGTTTGTTATTTACAAACTCTGATTTCCCCACCACACGTATCCAACGGGTATTTCCTTTTGCCGTTGTGAGTTCCAATTCAATATCAAAATACGACCTATGGCTTATGGCATCCTTTACTGCATTTTTCGCTTTTTTTCGACTTTGATCGTTTTTAAAAAAATTTAAGGCCTCCTCAAAATTAGGTTTATATCCTTCTGGTACTTCATAAATTTCAGAAGTGATGGTATTCCAGTACACTTCATTGGTCGCAAGGTCTAATTCCCAAGTGCCTATGCGTGCAATTTTATTTGTTTCTTCCAGTATTTCCTCGATACGTTCTTTTTCTCGCTCTTTTTTCTTGTGATGGGTAATGTCGCCGGTGTGCATTATCAATCCGCCTATAACCCCTTCGGTATTGTGCCACGGGCTTACATCCCAATGAATCCATTGTATCGAACCATCTGCACGTCGAAAAGGGGCTTCTTCGCAGCTATCGGTGGCACCTTTTAGGCACTTTTGATGAATGGCTTTCCAATCATCGCTTATTTCAGGGAAAACATCGTAATGCGAGAGACCTATGATTTCTTTTCCTTCCAAGCCATAGTCCCGAATCCAAGATTGAGATACGGCAATATAACACATGTTGTTGTCGAGCATCGCAATGGCAGTAGGTGCTTGCTCTATAAAAATTTTGCGATACTCCTCTTGTAGCTCCGGCTTTTTGTTGGCTGCACTCAATTCCTTAAACTTTATAAGAATATTTTCTTAAGATACTAATAATTTACTGATGAATGATATAGGTACTACGTATTTGAAGAAGAAATAGACTACGACATAAAACATTTTCGCAATACCCCTACGATATCTGTACTTTGAATTGATCGGTACAACAATCGATCGCTCTGTTATTTTGAGCAAATAAAATGAATATTTAAAGGTATTGGACTAGGACGGATTTGGTGTTACTTGCCCATTGAAAAAAAGAAAACTGTCTTTCACATGTTCAATCCAATAAGGCCACTCATGACCACCCTCAAATTCTTGATAGACATGAGTTACCTTCAAATTCAGCAATTGTTGGTGCAAAAGGCGATTAGCTTCTAACAAGTCGTCTGAAGTTCCGCAGTCAAAACGAAGGCTGGGTATTTTGTTTTTATGATTCTTAACGGCATCGATAACAGCTGTTTCCGAATCTTTAACACCGTAAGAACTAAGGGATTCTTCCACAAAATCACCCATCTCCTCAAATTTTGTAATGGCGCTGTGGGCCGAAATGGCTTTGAATTTATGAGGATTCTGTATACCTAAGCGCAGCGCTCCGTAACCACCCATGGAGAGGCCGCCGATACAAAGTTCCGATTCAACACTGGCTTGTGGAATATTTTCAATAATAGCATTGGGCACGTCTGATACAATCCATTCTGAAAAGTTTTTTTCCAGATGAGGCAGGTATCCCGAACCATCACCCCAAAGACCATCTGAAGGCATGGCAATGATTGCAGGGCGTATCGTTCCATTGTCCATCAATCTTTGTGCCGTTCGGTGTGCTCCACCTTTCATGGCCCATACCCAAGCACTGCCGTATACGCCATGTAATAAGATGTAAATGGGCAGATTGGTAACGCCTTCGCTCACTTTGGGCACAAAAAGGCAAATGTCGCCTCTTCCTTTTAAGTTTTTTGTTTTGACGGTCAAAAACCGTAATCCATCATTTTCATAATTGTTATCTGAAAGTTCGATGGTTCTAAAACTACTCATTTGGTTTCGGTATTTAGTAATGGTTTGAAAATGCACTAAAAATAATGGCGAATTAATCTATTTGTAGGTATTATTTAAAAATTATTACGCCTTTGGCGTTTTCCCCCGATAACATATCATTGAATGCCTGCTGTAAATCTTCAAGTTGATACTCTCGGGTAATCATTTCATCTAATTTAAGATCTCCTTTTTTATAAAGTTGCATCAATTTCGGAAAATCGATTTGTGGCCGACATTTTCCATATAGGGGGTTTATATAAATTTTGTCCCATTCGAACAAACGCATATCAATGGTGATTTCTTCCTCGATACCACTTACTTGAACTGCTATACCTGCGTTTCGTATCATCGCCAAAGGTGCCGCCCCCAGAGCAGGAATGGCAGTGCATTCGAAGGCATAATCGGCTCCTCGGCCCGAGAGCATATGCTTTACTTTTTCGGCTACTTCGCTCAGACCTTGATCCGCCTTATCGGCCAAAATAACGGCTGTCGCACCAAATTGTTGCGCCAGTTCGAGCTTTTTGGGATTGATGTCGACCGCAATAATTCTTCCTGCGCCAGAAATTTCACAGGCATTGATAACATTTAGACCAACACCACCACAACCGAGCACGACTACCGAACTTCCAGCGGTTAATTTAGCGGCATTTACCACGGAGCCAAACCCCGTCATTACCCCGCAACTTACAATACTGGCCGCTGAAAAATTCAGATTTTGTTCATTTACTTTGACTAATGCCGATTCTTTGACCAATGCATATTCGCTTAAGGTGCCAAGGTTAAAGGACCGTTCGATTGGCTGGCCCTGCCATTGGGTACTTTGTAAATGAGCATGACCGGGGGTGTGTCCGTTAGCACCTGCGACTACGGGAGAATTGTTTTCGCAAATATGTTGATTGCCTTCTTGACACTGAAAACAGCTCAAACAGGGCGTCGCCCAATTTAAGATAACTTGATCCCCCTCTTTTAACTCATTTATCGCCGACCCCACTTTTTTAACAATTCCCGCACCTTCATGACCCATTACGATGGGTTTTCCCCATGAAAGGGAATCGTAATCGGTATGGCAGAGTCCGGCCGCTTTTATTTGTACTAAAACTTCGTCGGCCTTCGGATCGGAGAGGGTTACGTTTTCTATGGTAAAGGTGCCATCCCCTTTGGCGATAGCGCTTTTAGATTGAATTGACATATTTTTTGTTTATTTATTAAGGTCGCCCTTATTTTTGTAAAACCCTTTATTCTGACACTAAATTTGTTGGCTTGAACTCCACTGAAAGGTCTGACAGTTTCGATTTATCTAATTTTTCTCCACTTTTTATGAATTTCGTGCCATAAACATAGGCTTTTGCATTATTGATGGCATCTACAGCCAAAAGGGAATCGTCTTTAAAATACCAAACCGAAAAACTTTTTTCGTTTTCTGGATCTTTGCGCACCAAAACTTGATTATAACCTTGGGAGAGTCCTACCATTTGCAATTTTATATCGTACTGATCTGACCAAAACCAGGGGATTGAATTATAAATGGGCTGTTTATCGCAAATGGCTGCGGCGGCGACCTTTGCCTGATCGACGGCATTTTGTACCGATTCTAAGCGGATAAAACGATTATAATGTGGGTTGTAATGAAATGTACAATCACCGATGGCATAAATGTGCTCATCGTTTGTTCGGGCAGATGCATCTACTTGTATACCATCTTTTATTGACAATCCAGCTTTTTTGGCTATTTCCATGTTGACATGAATGCCTACACCGACAATAATCATATCGGCTTTAAAGCGATCACCGTCCGCACAGACTACTTCGTTGAATTCGCTGTTGGTTTCAATTGAAACTACATTTTTAGACGTAAGTACGTCAACCTGGTGTTGTGCATGGAGCCGTTGAAAGAAAACGGACATTTCTGGGGCCGTAACTCTTGAGAGAATACGTTCTTCACGCTCTAATACGGTTACATCGGCTCCTAACTTTCGTAAAGAAGCAGCGGTTTCGAGTCCAATATACCCCCCGCCAATGACGACCACTTTTGTAACAGAACCGCTTTTAATGCGAGCGCGTATTTCTGAAACATGTGCTGCTGTGCGCAACGGAAATAGATTTCTAGCAGTGGTTGTACCGGGAATAACAGGCATAATCGGTCGGGCACCGGTGGCGATGACCAGCTTGTCATAGGCCTGTATGCTGCCATCGTGGAGAACAATTTTTTTTTCTTTTCGGTCAATACGGGATACCGAGACGCCCAGTTTAAGTGCTATGTTATCCCGTTGATAGCTTTCGGCCGACTTCAAAAGATTTTTATCTATTTCGTCATCACCGGTTAAATAGGCTTTCGATAGGGGAGGGCGGTGATACGGTAGTTCGGGGTCTGCGTCAAATAAGATAATCGCACCTTCCCAGCCTTCTCTTCGCAAGGCAAAGGCAAAATTTACGCCCGCATGACTTGCACCGATAACCACACAAGTTTTTTGGTGCTTTAGAATTTGCGACATCGACTTTTTTGTTGGTTTATTTCGCAACTGTCAATACGATTCCATCAAGCGCCTCGTTTATTTCCAATTGGCAACATAATCGGCTATATTCATCTGCGTTATCGTCCAACTCCAACATATCGGTCTCAATTTCGCTGGCAACCCCGGTCTTATCTATATCTTCGGGTGCTACATGAACATGACAGGTAGCACAAGAGCAAACGCCCCCGCAGTCTCCGTCAATGCCTCTGACGCCGTTCTCAACGGCAAGTGCCATGACCGAACCTTCAGTACCTTCTAAAATTATAGTTTCGTTTTCACTGGTAATAAATGTGATTTTAGCCATAAATTATTTTTTTACTGGATTAAATTTTATGCTGATACGGTTATAGCCTACTTTTCGCTGAAATTCCTCCAGATCTTCAATATTATCTTGATAATCTCGAATCTCGAAAGAGGCTACTTTTTCTGCCAAAGTATATAGTAAAATTTTCATTAGTTGCCGGGCGTGCGTTGCGCCAAGACAATTATGATGACTGAAACCAAAACCTACATGCGGATTTATTTTTCGGTCCAACACAATTTCATTCGGATTTTCGAAAACCGAAGCATCCCTATTAGCGGATGCCCAACATAAAGAAATGCGGCTATCGACCTTCGACGCATGTTCACAAACTTGAGTGTCTTCGGTAACTACACGACCCATATGTGTCAAAGGGGAAAAATAACGGATCATTTCTTCTACGGCCTTGCCCGTAATTTCAGGTTCATTTCGCAAACGTTCAAGTGACTCGGGATGTTCGGCCAAATAGGCGATGGCATTGGTAACCGCATTGATTATGGTGTCACGACCTCCCGCAAATGTCAGTACCATTACCCCTTTGACCTCTTCCTTGGTCAATTTTCTTCCGTCGAGTTCAGAAGCTAATAGCATCGAATACATATCTTCTCCCGGGTTTCCAATGGCACGACCTATTTCGGTGTCGATATAGTCGTACAGAATGTTGGCTTTGTCGCCATCCAATGCTTCGCCTTCACTTCGAAAAACATGCGTACCCCATGAGATCCAAGTTTTAGATTCTGAAAAATGGGTATTCAATAAAAGCGTTAAGGCCCTTGATTGTAGAGGAAGCGCAAAATCGTTGACAATTTCTACGGTTTCCTTTTTCAATGCTTCATCAACAATGGAGGAGATTTGTGAAGTTAATTTTTCTTGATATTCCGGTTGCAACGGACGTTTGAACCAAGGCTCTACAAGGGCGCGATAGTCACGGTGTAGTGGAGGGTCAACCTCGAAAGGAATTTGACGGGTATCCCGTATATTGACTTCCGAAGGTACCACGATGCGGCCAGGAACGGCCGCCGAGGTAAACGTCTTCCAGTTATGGGCACTTTTGCGAACATCTTTATGTCGCAATAACATGGCTACCGGATCATTTTGATCGTTCATCTCGCCATAGCCTTTGGTCAATCTGGCTTTTTCAAATGGGTCAGGAAGCTCACTTTTTTTCATTTCGTTGTCTTGATGAATGGGTTGGATACGGTTTACAAAATTGCAGATAAAATTATGCGTATAAGTTGCCTTTTTTAACCAATAAATAACTTATTCTGTCGTGATTGGATTCATTTTAACTAATTTTGGGATAAAATAAATTATTAAAATCAGCTCATATAGTTTTTGATTTTATAAAAATGTCTCGTATTATCTTTTTTTACCGATGTTATGAAACCGATTTTAGAACCGATTCATTTAGGAGAACAAAAGACGATTACAGCTTTTTATCATGAAAGAAAAAACTTTGAGACGCCATGGCATTTTCATCCACAACATGAATTGACCTATATTGAGGAAAGTGTCGGCACCAAATTGATAGGAGACTATGTTGGTTCTTATGAACCGGGGGAATTGGTATTGTTGCGATCGAATCTTCCGCATTGTTGGAAAAACAATACCGGTCAAAGTGGTCAATCGAAGTCGGTAGTGGTACAATGGAATAGAGGGGTATTTCCAAAAGTACCGGAATTAACACCTGTTTTTAACATGTTGAGAACAGCGTCCAAGGGACTTATTTTTGATAAAACCGAAACGGAACCTATTATAGGTTCACTGAAGTACTTTTCGCAATTGGAAGGACCTGAACTCTATATACAGTTATTGATTGCCCTTGTGGAACTTTCAAAATGCTCTTATAGAACATTATCTGAAGTTAGTTTTATAAACGACCTTCCTTCAGACTATGGTAGTCGCATGGCTAGAATACATGATTTTGTGGCCGAAAATTTTAACCGAAAAATATATTTAAAAGAGGTAGCCGATTTGGTCAGTATGACAGAACAATCATTTTCGAGGTTTTTTACCAAAATGATGGGACGTCCGTTTTTTACTTTTTTAAATGAATATCGGATCAACATCGCAGTTAGAATGTTGCTCGATACCGATGCCTCAGTATCGCAAATTGCTTTCGATTGTGGGTATGAATCCCTACCATTTTTCTATAAAAAATTTACAAAGTTACACGGTCAGTCCCCCATGAAATACCGAAAAGAACATACTGCCTAATGGTTGGCGGGAATAATTTTTAATGCTTGCACAAAAAACATGCTATTTATAAATAACCGTATGAAAGGCCCCTACCGAATTGACAATAAGGGATTAAGATTCATGAAGTACAATTTTGTACCTTACAGTTCCATTAATCGTTCTAAACTTGCCATCATGAAAACTAAAGTGACAGTTGTATTAAGTCTTTTTTCAACGCTCATTTTTGCACAATCGGAGATGGTAAAGGAGGGTATTTATCGGTGGGTCGACCACCCTGTAAAATATACGGAAGACCGAGAGTCTCGCGTTATATTGGCAGGATCTTCTCCTCATTTCGAATATCTTGGGATCCATGCTTCTACCCAATTGAAAGGTGCACAACCAAGCACATTACATGCCAATGAAGATATTGAAGAGCTGATCATCGTTAAAGAAGGTGAGGCAAAGGTCTCTTTTGATGATGAAAGTAAAATACTAAGGGCTGGCGGTGTGGTTTTACTGTTGCCCCAACAATTACATTCCATTGAAAATGTGGGAGATGGAAACCTGACCTATTATGTCATGCGCTACCGGTCTAAGAAACCTATGCAAATAGCAAGAGGGCTTTCCAATGGTGGGTCGATGCGACTGGATCGTGAAGATTTGGAGCTTGTTCCGAATGAACGCGGAGGTAGATACCCTTATTTTGATCGACCTACGGCGATGTGTGAGCGTTTCGAGTTGCACTCCACCCAATTGAATAAAAAAGGACCGAGCCATGCCCCGCACAAGCACGTTGAAACCGAGATTATTTTGATGTTATCGGGCGAAACGGAAATTACGATTGATGATAAGGAGTACAGCGGTACTGCCGGGGATTTCTATTTTATAAATTCGGGTTCCACACATGGGGTTCGAAATCCGACCGGGAATTTATGTACCTACTTTGCTTTCAAGTGGCGCTAGAAAAGAATGTTTTAAAGGCAAAACGTTGAGGTCATTGATTTGACAAATTACAATAGGTTATGGCACATTGTCTATAATCCTGAAAGCCGAAAAAACCTTTTCTGAATTTGATTCCCGTAAAACCGACTATTTTATTAAAGGAGGGCATGATTATACCCACGTGTCGAGAAAAGGCGCTAAATTGGTGGCCGGTTTGGCATGGTAAAATGCTAAAGCCGAACCTTGGTATAAAGTGCGGTACTTTTTCTGTGGTGTTAAGTATACAATATAGACCATTCGGTTATTAAAGTTGTAAGTATATGGCAGGATGTATCTTTTGAGTAAAAGCTATGAGGGGTAAGATTACAATTTATGACATTGCCAAAAAGTTGAACATTACGGCAGCTACGGTGTCACGTGCGTTAAACAATAATCCCAAGATTAGCGAAGCTACACGAAAGAAAGTATTGGCAATGGCCAACGAGATGCATTATGAACAGAACAAGCTTGCTCTGGCACTTAAAAGCGGAAAGAGCAATACAGTAGGTGTAGTAGTGCCTTTTATCGACCGTAATTTTTTCTCTTCAATCATTAGGGGTATCGAGGAGGAATTATATCCGAAGGGGTACCACGTAATTATTTGCCAATCTCAAGAGGACGAAAAAAAGGAGCTCAAAAACTTTAATGCCCTTTTAAATGCTCAGATAGACGGATTGATGGTTTCAGTTTCAAAGAATACTAAGAATTTTGATCATTTTGACCATGTGCTGCAAAAAAAAGTGCCTATTATCTTTTTCGACCGAAAAGTCGATATGAAAGGTGTAAGTACCGTCACCTTAGATGACTTTCAAGCGGGGTATGAAGCCACAAAACATTTGATAGTAAACGGTTCAAAACGAATAGCCCACCTTTCGGGAGATTGGGCGCTTGATATTTATCAAAGAAGAATGGCAGGATACAAGCAGGCTTTGGTAGATCACAATATCAAATGCCCCAAGGGGTATGTCGTGAAGGGGCAGAGCGATATTCATGCGGGTAAGAAAGCCGTAAAAAAATTAATGAAATTAAATCCTAGGCCCGATGCGATTTTTTCGGCTAGTGATTTTGCGGCACTTGGTGCAATTCAGCAATTAAAAGAGATGGGTTTACGGATTCCTGAAGATGTCAAGGTTGTTGGTTTCAGTAATGAACCCTTTACCAAGTTTATGGAGCTGCCCATAACCACAGTAGATCAATCACCTATGAAAATGGGAAAGATGGCCGCAGAAGTATTTCTCGAACAGGTGAAAAATACCAAGGTGCTCCTTGAAAAAAGCGTAGTAATCGAGCCAAAATTAAAGATTCGAAAATCGTCTTTATAAGGGTGCCTTAAATTTTAAAGTTAAACCCTTCTTCTACCTTCCTATTGTATTTTTCTTGATCAAATTGGTATAAATACGCCCCTTTTTTCGACATTGTCATGTCTTTTTCATCTAGTTTCTCTAAAATACCCAGCGAAATTACTTTACTGATGAAATTGCGTTTGTCGAGATTTTTGTTCAAAATAGATTCGTAAAGCTTTTGCAACTGCCGCATGGTAAACTTTTCGGGTAGAAGCTCGAAACCTATGGGTTTGTTCTGGGCTCTCCGTTGCAGTGTTGCCATGGCCTTTTTGACCATGTCATCATGGTCAAATATTAAATTAGGCGCATTTTTTAAACAGAACCAATGTGCAGTATCCAAATTTACAAGGTCTTCGTGGTGCGCAGCAATATCTATCAAGGCATAATAGGCAACGGAAACGGTACGTTCCAGGGGATCTCTATCGACTTTGCTATATGCATAAAATTGCTCCATGTAAATGTTGTGTAACCCTGTAAGGTGATGGAGTATTCGAATAGCGGCTTGGTCCAAATTTTCCTCCTTTCTAAGAAATCCTCCAATCAAGGACCATTTTCCCAACTCAGGTTCGAAATTTCTTTTGACCAAAAGAATTTTTAAGTCCTCCTCGTCAAAACCGAAGATAATGCAATCAACCGCTAATAAAACCTTATCTCCACTTGAATAGTCGTTGAGTTCCATAATAGTCTTTGAAAAATCAGTTTATAACTCTTACAAATAAGCCATTGGTTCACCATAAGATTTGATTAACAGAATATGTTTATTTTACAGGATACGGTTAACCGCGTTACCTGAAAAAGCCTCAGCTTATGCAATCGGAATCAACGACAATTAAAATAATCAAAATAAAACTTTATAACAAGTTTTATTCGGTCAGATAATGCTTGGCTATGGTCTGTGTTTTGATATTTGATGAAATACTTTGGATGTATATTTTTTTTGGTTTTGAAACTATTGCTGTAATCAATTGACCAGGAAAGTTGACACGGAGTATTAGGAATGACTGACCATTTAGGTCATGGAACATTTTGGTGTATAATAAACACTTGCAAAATATTTGCACTATCTTGCGAAGTGTCTTATTTTTCGAATATGAAAGAATATGTTATTGGCTTAGATTACGGTACAGACTCCGTACGTGCCGTGTTAATCGATACTGAGAATGGAAAAGAGCTATCTTCTGAAGTATATTGGTATGAACGATGGAAGAAGGGAGCGTATTGCAATGCGTCCCTTAATCAGTTTCGACAACATCCGTTAGACCACATTAAAGGATTGGAACATACTATAAAAACGGTAGTTTCAAAAAGTCAAGTCGACGCAAAGTCTATAAAAGGAATCTGTATTGATACCACGGGATCATCTCCCGTTCCTGTAACTGAAGAGGGTACCGCATTGGCTTTGGTCGAGGGATTTGAAGAGAATCCAAATGCAATGATGGTGCTTTGGAAAGACCATACGGCTATCAAAGAGGCTGATGAAATTAATGAATTGGCTGCCAACTGGGGAGGGGAGAATTACACGCGTTATGAAGGCGGCATTTATTCCTCGGAATGGTTCTGGGCAAAGATTCTACATGTTACAAGAGAAGATAAAACCGTAAAAGAGGCAGCCCACACGTGGATGGAACATTGCGACCTAATGACTTTTATGATAACCGACCATACCGATTTGAAGTCTTTTAAAAGAAGCCGATGTGCCGCTGGGCATAAGGCGATGTGGCATGCCGATTGGAACGGTTTGCCGTCAGAAGATTTTCTAGGACGTCTTGATCCTTATTTGGCGAAACTTAGAAGTAAGCTATATGACGAAACGTATACCTCTGATGAGGTCGCGGGCCATTTAAGCGAGACATGGGCGAAAAAACTAGGATTAACAACGGAAACTGTGGTTGCCGTCGGTACTTTTGATGCACATTCAGGTGCGGTAGGTGCAAAAATAGAAGAAGGTGCACTGGTACGTGTCATGGGTACCTCGACCTGCGATGTCATAGTCGCTCCCCAAGAGGCAATAGGTTCAAAAACCGTTCGCGGCATATGTGGCCAGGTAGACGGTTCGGTAATACCGGGTTTAATTGGTTTAGAAGCTGGTCAGTCTGCTTTTGGTGATGTTTTGGCCTGGTTTAAAGAGGTGCTTTCATGGCCTGTTGAAAACTTGGTACTGACCTCTGAAGTACTTACCGATGAACAAAAGCAAAAACTGAAGTCGGAGATAGATGCAAATTTTATAAAGAAACTTTCGGAACAAGCCGAGGCGATTCCCTTATCGGAAAGCATACCTACTGCCCTAGATTGGGTTAACGGCCGCCGAACTCCCGATGCTAATCAGAATCTCAAGAGCGCTATTTCGAATTTGTCATTAGGGAGTAACGCCCCTCACATTTTTAAGGCTTTGGTGAATGCCATTTGCTTTGGTTCAAAAAAAATTGCCGAGCGATTTCAAGAAGAAGGTGTGGCAATAAGTAGTGTTATCGGTATTGGGGGCGTAGCCCGAAAATCACCATTCATCATGCAAACTTTGGCCAATGTGATGAACATGCCTATCAAAGTGGCCGAATCAGATCAGGCACCAGCTTTAGGAGCAGCCATCTATGCTGCAGTAGCAGCAGGAATTTACGATAATGTCATAGAAGCTGCCAAAAGCATGGGAAGTGATTTTGAAGCGGAATACCATCCACAGCCCGAAGCGGTAGCAGTTTATGAACAACTTATAAAATCTTACGAAAATCTGGGTAACTTTATAGAGGAAGGGTGTACTAAAAACAGCTAGATGGTTTCTAGGTATAAAGAGTTGAAAAGAGAATGTTACGAGGCGAATATGCAACTCAACGCCTTGGGGCTTGTTATTTGTACTTTTGGTAATGTCAGTGCTGTAGATCGGCCATCAGGTGCTTTTGCCATAAAACCTAGCGGGGTTCCTTATGAAGAACTAAAGGCTGAAGATATTGTCGTGGTCGATTATGACACTAATTGCATTGAAGGTAGTTTACGACCCTCGTCAGATACCAAAACCCACGCTTTGCTCTATAAAAATTGGGAAGACATCGGAGGCATTGCCCATTCACATGCCACTTATTCTGTTGCTTGGGCACAGGCACAGAAAGACATTCCTATTTTTGGAACGACCCATGCCGATCATTTGACGGTAGATATCCCGTGCGCCCCACCTATGAAAGATAATCTTATTGAGGGCAATTACGAACATAATACGGCCATACAGATTATGGAGTGTTTTAAGGAAAAGGGACTTTCCCATACCGAAGTCGAGATGGTTTTATTGGGTAACCACGGTCCCTTTACTTGGGGAGAAACTGCGGCAAAAGCCGTTTATAACAGTAAGGTGCTGGAAGCCGTTGCGCAAATGGCTTGTTTAACACTTCAAATAAATCCCGAAGCTTTAAGATTAAAAGATTCGCTAATAAAAAAGCACCACGACCGGAAACATGGTAAAGACGCGTATTACGGACAATAATTAGTACAGATACATAAATTTATGGGCATTGACATAACTGCAAAGGAAATTTGGTTTGTAACGGGAAGTCAACATTTGTACGGAGCCGATACCTTAAAACAGGTAGCATTGAATGCTAAGGAAATAGCCATTGGGTTGGATGCATCAGATCATGTTCCGGTAAAAATCGTTTTTCAACCTACCGTCAAGACCCCCCAAGAAATTACGGATATCTGCCTTAATGCCAACTCAGATAGAAAGTGTATCGGAATTATTACATGGATGCACACTTTTTCTCCAGCGAAAATGTGGATTAAAGGGATAAGCGTTTTGACCAAACCACTCTGCCATTTGCACACGCAATTCAATGCCGAGATACCTTGGGATGCTATTGATATGGATTTTATGAACCTAAACCAATCGGCTCACGGCGACAGGGAATTCGGCTTTCTTATGTCGAGAATGCGCAAAAATCGAAAAGTGATTGTGGGACATTGGAAAAATGGATCCATTCAAAAAAAAATTGGTATTTGGTCCAGAGTAGCACTGGGGTGGGATGAATTTCAACACCTGAAAGTGGCTCGTTTAGGTGATAACATGCGAGAGGTCGCAGTTACCGATGGCGATAAAGTCGAGGCGCAACTGCGTTTTGGTTTTTCGGTAAATGGGTATGATGCATCCGATGTTGTAGCGCATATTGAAAAAATTTCCGATAGCGATTTAGATAGGTTATTACAGGTATACGATGAAAGCTACGATTTGACTCCATCTTTAAAAGCGGGAGGTGAAAAAAGGGCATCTTTGGTCGATGCCGCAAAAATAGAATTGGGGCTCAGGGCATTTTTAGAGGAAGGGGGCTTTAAGGCTTTTACCGATACTTTCGAAAACTTGGGGGAACTCAAACAGTTGCCGGGCATAGCCACACAGCGCTTGATGGCCGATGGCTACGGATTTGGTGCCGAAGGCGATTGGAAAACGGCAGCCCTGCTCAGGGCCATGAAAGTGATGAGCTTCGGTTTGAACGGGGGTACATCGTTTATGGAAGACTATACCTATCATTTTACCCCTGAAAAGGCCTATGTGATGGGCTCCCATATGCTAGAAATATGTCCGTCAGTGGCTGATGAGGAAGTAGCGTGTGAGGTTCATCCGTTGGGCATCGGTGGTAAGGAAGACCCTGTTCGCTTGGTTTTTAATTCGCCACCAGGGAGTGCCATCAATGCGTCTTTGATAGATATGGGCAATAGGTTCCGGTTAATTGTAAATGAGGTGCAAGCTGTAAAACCCGGGGAAGCACTTCCAAAACTTCCCGTCGCAAGGGTATTATGGGATGCCAAACCCAATTTGGAAATAGCGGCCACCGCTTGGATTCTTGCCGGAGGAGCCCATCATACGGTGTATAGCCAAGCACTGACTATCGAATATTTGGAAGATTTTGCCGAAATGGCGGGCATAGAGTTATTGGTAATCGATACCCAAACTTCAGTTCGTGATTTTAAAGATAGAATAAAGGCAAATGAGGCCTACTATCATTTGTTTCAACGCAGTTTTTAGCCCGTTGGGTTACAATCTTGCCAGATTTTTTAGGTTTGGGGAAGAACCATAAATGGTATGGTTACATGAAACCCTATTTTTTTGATGATCGGCTCTATAAAAAGACGTTCTAAAAACGTGTGCTTATTTTGTACCATCACCAAGAGATTTATTTTACTACCGGCTTGGAAGGCATTCACCGCACTGATAATTTCATTATTCGGAACTTCATGGAAAAGGGCCGTAGAACTCAATAACTTTTCAAGCAATACTTTATGATTTTGCTGTATTGTGTTTAACGCTAAACCTGTGTGTACATGCATAACATTTATTCGGGATTTATGGTTCCCCGCAATTAACAGCAATGGCTCAATCAGCGGTTTGTCATATTCGATTTCATAATCCGTTGGGAATAAAATTTCTTTAGGTGCCTCATATTCAAACCTTGGAGGGACAGCAATTACTGGGCATTTAGACCTTTTTATAACATGTACCGTATTGGTTCCGAATAGAATTTCCTGGGCTCCGGTAGCCCCTTTGGTTCCCATAACGATCACATCGATATTCTCGGCAGCTACGGTTTCTGAAATCTCTCCCAAAAGTGTATTAAATGCCGAATGAATGATGAAACTGTGATTGGGATTGTCAAACTCGGCTATCAGCCTATTTTTAAGCTCTTCCAATTGGGTAGTTGAAGCGGTTTGTAGTACATCGCCCAAACCAATCTGACCGGGACTTCCGATAAGATATTCCGATTGATAAACTGCAGGGGTATACGTATTTAATAAATAAATCGTGCATTCTTCATTTTTGTAGGCACGTAGTGCATATGTAATGGCTTGGTAGGCATTATCCGAAAAATCGGTAGGACATAGAATTCGTATCATGATTTTAAATTTAAATAGATTTAAAATTAAGGTTCGAAAAACTAAAAGACTATGATTTCGGTCAGTTCGAGAAGATAATTCCCTAGAGGGTTTATCTTTTAATTTTTAAGAAGCCTAAGCAACGCATCAAAATGCATGATATATTGTTTCGCAGGCTCAAGTTACCCGAAAGGCCAGGGTATTAACTCATAAGCTCTAAGGCCTTCAGTTGCTTGATGCGTATATTTCTTCCTTCAATACTGATGAGTCCTTCCTTTTTAAACCCCGAAAGGGTGCGGATAAGGCTTTCTGTAGCAATACCGGCGACACTGGCCAGGTCATTTCGGGAGATTTTAATATCATCATCCTTTTTGTTGTTCATGATTTCAGCGAATTGTAAAAGTGTCTGAGCGGTTTTTTTTCGAACTGAGCTATATGCCATTTGTAGCAATTGTGCTTTGGCCTCACTGAGGTTGTTGGCAAAGAGTTCCATAAGCTCCAAAGAGATGTTATGGTTTTTTTCAAGAATGGTCTTAAGGTCATCTTTGGCAATGGCTGCAAGTTCTACCTGCTCTAAGGCAGTGGCCGATTCTTGGTAGGGTATGTTGTTCATGACCGATGTAAATCCTAAGAAATCATCGGCCCTGTAAAGTGATGTGGTCAATTCTTTGCCGTCAGCATCCATACTATGGCATTTGACAACTCCTTTTAAAATTAAATATATTTTATGCGAGTGCATACCTTCTTGATACACCGTGTCTCCAGGGTCAAAACTTACGGTTTCCCCGTTGTCGTCAAAAAAGTTTTTCAGTTCGTGCAAGGTGCGCATTTCATCCTCGGAAACCCCAAACGTATTCGGCGATTTTTTTGGAATGCGATTTAAGAGTTGGGTCTTTGCCAATCGGCTTTCTATGGCACTGATGAGGTCTTCTTCGTCAAAGGGCTTTGTCAAATAATCGTCAGCACCGAGATCCATTCCTTTTCGAATCTCTTTATGCTCTGTTTTAGCGGAAAGAAAAATAAACGGAATGTGCTGTGTTTCTTGATCGTTCGAAAGGTTTTCCAGTACTCCATAGCCATCAATTTCGGGCATCATAATGTCGCAAACAATAATATCTGGAAGTTCTTGTTTCGCTACTTCTATTCCAATTTTTCCATTCGGAGCTGTTAAAACGGAATAGCCGGAAAGCTCCAAGAGTTCTTCGGTATTTTCTCGTAATGCCCTGTCGTCTTC
Source organism: uncultured Kriegella sp. (assembly GCF_963975415.1). Lineage (NCBI taxonomy): Bacteria > Pseudomonadati > Bacteroidota > Flavobacteriia > Flavobacteriales > Flavobacteriaceae > Kriegella > uncultured Kriegella sp. The sequence goes on along the minus strand of NZ_CAXBGN010000011.1, from coordinate 142,730 downwards.
AATCAATAAAACTGTTTTCATACGCTATTGGGTATTAAGTTTTTTAGGTATTTTAACAATGAAAGTCGAGCCTTTGTTTACCTCACTGGAAAAATCAAGGGCAGCCCCCAAGTTTTCAAGATGCTGCTTGGCAATGTTCAGACCTATACCGGTTCCTTGGGTCAATACTGCGTTTTCAGCGCGAAAATAGCGGTTGAAAATATGTTTCTGATCACTTTTAGGAATACCAATGCCCTGATCAACAATTTTTAACCACAATTTGTCATTGTCTTCTTCTATCAGAATATTTATTGTGGAATCTTCGGGAGAGTATTTTATGGCATTATGAATTAAATTCGAGAGTACGAGCTCTAAGGTCTTCTCATCGAAAGTTATAAGTAGATCGTCAATTATCTCAGGATATTGTATGCGTTGTCCGTTTTTGAGAAGCATATTGGCGTTATAGATAACTTCGTTGACAATTTTACTGAGCGGGAAATCTTCGATTTTGTAATTCACTTTGCCCGATTCTAGGCGTTCTACCGATAAAAAGTCATTTAAAATTGTATCTAAATATTTGACCTTGTTTCGAATTGTCGTCACGTGCTTGTCGCGCTTTTCTTGTTGCTCGGTCAAGTTGTATTTGCCCAACAGCGTGACTGATGTCAGTATGGCGCTAAGCGGTGTTTTAAATTCATGGGATACTAAAGATAAAAATCGGGTCTTTAGTTCGTTCAGTTCTTTTTCTTTGATTAAGGCCTCCCTTAATTGTTTGGTGCGTTCCTCAACGGTTTTTTCGAGTTTCTGAGTGTAGTTCTTCCGTTCTGTAATATCTAGAATTATGGCGACAAAGGCATTTTTGTCACCAACTGCCGATGGTTGAAGATGAACCTCTACAGGATAAGTCGAGCCGTCTTTTCTGCCATGTATAGTTTCGAACTTCAATTTTTGCTTTTGGCCGTTCAATAGGGGAGCGATAAGATTTTTGAACTCCGACTTATTCAATTCGGGTTTAATGTCAACAGGGGTCATGGTCTCCAATTCCTCCATACTATAGCCTATATTACGCTGTGCCTCTTTGTTCACATTGGTGAAATGATATGATTCGGCGTCAAAAACATAGATTTCGTTCAATGATTCATCGAAAATACGGGCCCAATGGCTAAGTTCCCTTTCCCTTGTCTTGCGCTCGGTAATATCGATGACAAGTGCCATTATGTAGGTCGAACCGAACAATTCAAAAGGGTTTAAGCCGGCCTCTACGGCAAACTCCTCACCATTTTTTCGAATACCGTGCAAATCACGGCCATGGCCCATTTGTCGCTTCTCGCTTTTTTTGACAAAATTTTCGACATGGTGACCGTGGTTCTTTAGGTATCTTTTTGGGATAAGGGTATCGAGATGCTTCCCGATAAGTTCATTTTTATCATAGCCGAACATCTGCTCGGTCGAAGAATTGGTCGCCGTAATGATCTGTTTGGTGTTGACAACGATGATGCCTTCAGATACGCCCTCAGAAAGAAGATTGAATATATTGTTGTTGTGATTATCGAAAACCTGCATATTCCAAATTTAAAATTTTTAAATGGTTTATCGTCATATTACGTGGTCGTATGCACCAAAATTTACATGTGTTTAATTTGAACCCGTTACAATGATGTAATCTACAATACTTGCCCATAACTTTGCTGAAATCAGTATCTTTAAATAAATATGATGTCAAATGATCATTCATGAAATAGGGGCTTTCAATTCGAGGTTAACACAATTTGTAAAGGAGATACGGGATAGGGAAATTCAAAAGGATGCCATGAGGTTTCGCAGGAATATCGAGCGCATTGGGGAAGTATTGAGCTATGAATTGAGCAAGACCCTGAGTTATGATCGTGAAATTGTAGAAACACCCTTGGGAAGCAAAGAAATGTTGTTGTCCAAAGATAAACTGGTACTATGTTCCATTTTACGGGCAGGCCTGCCTTTACATCAGGGTATATTGAATTATTTTGACGATGCCGAAAATGCATTCATTTCCGCTTATCGAAACCATTATGATGATGAAGATGCTTTTGAGGTTATCGTCAAATATTTGGCTTCACCTTCCTTAACCGATAAAACTTTAATATTGGCAGACCCGATGCTGGCAACGGGCAAGACTTTAGAAAATGTACTGCGGGCAATTGCAGGGCATGGCATACCAAAGCAAATTCACATTATGGGCGTAATTGGTGCCGCTCCGGGTATCGAGTACCTTGAAAAGGTTTTTCCCGAAAATACGCACTTGTGGATTGCAGCCATAGACCCGGAATTAAACAGCCGGGGGTACATTCTTCCTGGAATCGGTGATGCGGGGGACTTGGCATTCGGACAAAAATTATAAACGAAACAGTAGCTATCCCGTTTTTGATTTTCTGAACATTTTGACCAGTTCGTACCAAAGTACGGAAACACTGCCTGCAAATAAGGAAACCAACAATTGATTTGCAGTTAAAGTTGTGAATTCAAAAAACTTGGTCAAGGGTGGGACAAAAAGTAGTAAGGCGGCCATGATAATCGTGATGCCGATTATCAAAGGAACCAATTTGTTCTTATACTTTAGCGTGGTTCCTATCGAAAAGTAAAAGGAACGATTGACGAGGGTCAAAAAGATATTGGCGCAAACCAATACCATAAAAACCATGGTTCGCGTGACGGATTCATCAAAATTCACCAGTACGGCATATTGGTATACCGATAGTGCTCCGAAAGTAATTGCCAACCCTTGAATAATACTGGTTACCAGTTCTTTAAATTTAAAAAAAGTGGTCGTAAAAGGTCGCGGTTTTCGCGCCATTGTGTTTTTCTCCATGGGTTCGTTCTCATAGATAATAGAACAGGTGGGCCCCATGATCAATTCCAAAAGAATAACATGTGATGGCGAAAATATGGTGGGATAGGCCCATCCCAAGGCCAGAGGTATAAAAACCGTTAAAATGATTGGTATGTGGATAGAGATAATATACTGTATCGCCTTTTTAAGGTTGGAATAGATTTTTCGGCCCATGGCGATGGCATCCACGATTTTAGAGAGATCATCGTCAACCAAGTTCAATGAAGCCGCCTGCTTTGCGATTTCCGTCCCTTTTTTGCCCATGGCAATACCGATATGTGCGGCTTTAAGTGCTGGTCCGTCGTTTACACCATCACCCGTCATTGCCACAATTTCGTTGTTTGCTTTTATTGCATTGATGATACGCAATTTGGCTTCGGGAAACATTCTGGTGAACACATAAGTATTTTTAACCGTTTGCCGCAGTTCGGAGTCATTCAGTTGCATCAACTCATCGCCCGAAATGCCCTTGTCATAATATTTAAAATCAATTTCTTTGGCTATGGCAGATGCCGTTGCGGCATTGTCACCGGTCACCAGTTTGACAACGATACCGGCTTTGTCAAAGTCTTGGAGTACGTTTCGTATGTTTTCTTTCGGAGGATCATAAAATGCAACAATCCCCTTAAATTCAAAGTGATAGTCCTGTTGTCTTTTAGGAAACCCCGTTCCCTTAAAATAGGCGGTCCCCACGCCTAGCAAGCGATACCCTTCTTTTCCTAAAATTCCAATGTTTTCTAAAAGCTGTTCTTTTTCTTCGGCTGTCAAGTTCGAAATTTCTAGAAAGGCTTCCGGTGCGCCTTTGGCAGCGATTATACGATGGCCTTTGTCATCCTCAAAAAGATGTGTCATCATTGGTGGCTTTCCTCCCAATGGGTATTCATGAACCATTGTATAGTTCGGTCGCTCATCGGTTGTGGTTAAATTTGAATAGGCCTCATGTAACGCTATTTCCATCGGGTCGAAGGCAATGGGTTCGCTCGCCCACATTGCCACGGTTATCAGCTCCTTTTCTTCGGGAGCTAATTCCTCTTTCACCGAACGAATTCTTTTTAAGTTTAAGGTGTAAAGTTTCACCAAACTCATTTTATTCTCTGTCAACGTACCCGTCTTGTCGGTACAAATGACGGTTGCGCTCCCTAAAGTTTCTACGGTCTTCATTTGTTTGACCACGATACCCATTTTCATAAGCCGCCACGATCCCAAAGCCATAAAAGTGGTGAAAGCAACGGGGATTTCTTCGGGGAGGATACTCATCGCAAGGGTAAGGGCTTTGAGTAGGCTATCTAAAACATCGTACGACCTAAAATAATTAATACCCCAAACCAAAAGAAAAGTAAGCACTCCGGCAATGGCCATTTTCTTTACAAAGTTTGATATTTGTCTCTCAAGGGGTGTTTTTTCCGTTTGAATCGATTCAAGGCTTTTTCCTATTTTACCGAGTTGTGTACCGTCGCCGATGGCACTTACGGTAATTATGGCCATACCACTTGCTACTGCAGTGCCACGATGTACACGATTGTCAGATTTGTCGGCATCTTTAAATACGGAAAGTGATTCACCGGTAAGAATGGATTCATTGACCGAGAAATCGCTGGAATAGACAATAGGCCCATCGGCCGGTATGGTTTCCCCTTCAGCTACCATAAGGCTATCGCCGATGACAAGTTCTTCATTGGGTATCTTAACTACTTCCCCATTTCGGATAACCGTGCAGTTGGGTTGAGTAAGGCTTTTTAGTTTTTCGAGTGCCCTGCGGCTCCTAGAATCTTGATAGAGTGATATAGAACCTACCAATAGTATGGCCGAAACCATAAAAATGCCGTCACCGAAATTTCCGCTAATAAAATAAATACCAGAAGTCACCAATAGTAAAATCACCATAGGTTCTTTTAGAATATCCTTGATCGCCGCTAAAATTTCGTTTTCCTTTTTGCCGGTAAGCGTATTTGTTCCGTGGATTTCTCTTGATTGGGTCACCTCTGTATCAGATAGCCCCTTGATTCCAAAATTATCTACAGACATATTGGCCGTGTTTCCGATAAAAGTAAGCCCAAAAAAAACAGCAAGAACTGACCGATGTCATTTTGCCACTCGTCGTTCCCCTCGATTTATACTTGTTGGGCCTGAAAGGGATATCGATGCCTGACGGCTATGGGGTATTTAGGCGTTTAAAGATCGATTTCTAAACGTATGGGACAGTGGTCAGATCCGTAAACTTCGGATAAAATCGTCACGGACTTTATCTTTTCTACCAAAACCTTACTTACCAAGAAATAATCGATACGCCAACCCGTATTGCGCTCCCGGGCTTTAAAACGATAGCTCCAATACGTATAGGCTACCGTATCGGGATGCAAATGCCGAAAGGAATCAACAAATCCGGAATTGAGAAAATTATCCATACCGTCGATTTCGATTTGGGTATATCCTGCGGTCTTGTTGTAGTTCGATTTGTCGTTCTTCAAATCGATTGCCGTGTGTGCGACATTAAAATCGCCGCAGGCAATCACGGGTTTGGTCTTTTCCAGATTCTTGAGATAGGCCAAGAAATCGGCATCCCACTTTTTTCGGTAGTCTAAACGTTCCAGTTTTTGTCCTGAATTGGGGACATACACGTTCACCAGATAGAAATTTTCATATTCGGCACATTGTACGCGCCCCTCTAGGTCATGCTCGGCGATGCCAATATCATGCGTTAAATCTTTAGATTTAATTTTACTTAGCACCGCAGTACCTGAATATCCTTTTCTTTCGGCAGAATTATAGGCAATTTGATATCCTTCCAAAGGCAATAGGGTAGCCGCGACCTCCCCATCTTGAGCCTTGGTTTCCTGTATGCAGAGAATATCGGGGGACATTTCCTCTATTTTTTCAAAAAAATCCTTTTTGACGGCGGCTCGTATGCCATTGACGTTCCATGAAATAATGTTCATCGCTTCTAATTTTAAGGTGCCGGACCCCTGAAGAAATCCTAGATTAAAGATAGGATATCGCAAGGGTATAAAAAAATGCCGCAGGCGGGAAACTGCCGAGGTAAATAGCGCCTATTCCATCATTCATTGAATTTCAGCGCATAAAGGTCGGCTTCTTTCAATGTTATTTTCAATTTGATGATTTTATTTTTTAAGGTAGAAAGATCCGCGAGGTTTTCCCAAATGACTGTTCTTGAAATCTCGTCACCTATCAATTTTTCTGAAATAGCATGCGTCAAATTGGGTATCGGATTGTTGTTGCCATCAAGCAACTCGATAGTGACATAACCACCCGCTGCGGTAGAATAATTGACTTCTAGGCCGTTACCTTTTAATCGCAGCGGCTTGGTGATAAAAAAAACCTTCCCCATACACTTTAAAACCTAAAATGAAAGCATGACATCATACCAAAAAAGCGACTGGCCTCCAAGCAGAGACCAATCGCTTAATTTACGATTTGCAATGTGTTAAACAGTGATTTATTTCGCGTATGCGCCCGAAGAATATGTCAATTCATAACTATGGGTGTAGATTTCGAATACAATTCCGAAAGGGTCTTCTACATAACACATTTTATAAGGTTTGTCATGGGGATAATATTCCCGAATCGGTATACGTTGTTTGCCCCCATGGGACACAATTTTGGCTATAAGATCTTCAATATTCGGGTCTTGAATACAGAAATGAAAAAGCCCTGTGTTAAACGGGTTGAATTCTGGGGCTTCTTTAACGCCATGTGGGAACGAAAATAATTCGATACCAATACCGTCTGATGTTGCCAAATGCGCAATTTCAAAAGACTCCCAATCTTCACCAAAAACATCGATACACATTTGACCGATGGCCGTGTCACTTTCCTTTTTTACTGTTGATGGTTCCATGATGACGTACCACCCCATTACCTCGGAATAGAATTTTACGGCTGCTTCAATATTCGGCACAGTAATGCCGATATGTGAAAATGACTTCGGATAATCTTTACTTGTTTTCATAGGATATATTTCAAGCCACAAAATTAACCTATATTTGCCCAAATGGCAATAACTTACCCAAAAGTACTATAGTTACCTAAATGAGTAAAATGATGAATATCAAATAGTTAAATATTTGAAATGAACAAAAATAAGTGTCCCCTAAATTATACCATGGGCTTGATCGGAACAAAGTGGAAGCCTTTGGTGTTGTTTCATTTGTTGGAAGGACCATTGCGGTCTGGCGTATTACAAAAGAAAGTACCGGAAATTTCCAATAAAATGTTTACCCAAACTGTTCGGGAACTGGAGAAAGACGGACTCATTTCTCGGAAGGTTTTCCCCGTCGTACCTCCTAAAGTAGAATATCAATTAAGTGCCCGTGGAAAATCGCTAGGCCCAATTTTAAAAAGTTTAGATCAGTGGGGGGCCAAAGACCTTCCGACTACTGTTATGTAACAATACAGTCGTATATATTTCCATAAAATATTAAAAGTAAAAGAATGTTTTTTGTGAGGCTTCCTTAGATATCCCTTGTCTTAAGAGAGAGAATAGTTTAGGTGTAAAATCTTTTTTCATTATTTATTTGATAGATTACGGTTTGGCTAAACTGCATTTTGAATTTCAGGTTTAGTTATAATGGTCGTAGTATTTGATAGGGTACCATAAAACTTGTTGAAAATCATGCATGCCGTTAAATCTCCAGTTACGTTCACTGCTGTTCTAAACATCCCCAAAATACGGTCTATGCCAATAATGACGATTAGACCGTCAATCGGGATACCTGAACTCTGCAATACGGACGCAAGAATAATAACTCCACCGCCAGGAATGGCTGGTGTTCCTATTGAAGCAGCTACCACCGTAAATGTGATCAATATGAGGTTCATTAACGACAATTCCATACCATAGGCCTGTGCCATAAATATTGTAGTGACGCATTGAAATAATGCAGTACCATCCATATTGATCGTAGCCCCAACCGGAATAACAAAATCGCTGATGTTAGAGGATACATCTAACTTTTCATCGGCTGTTTTCATTGAAATTGGCATTACAGCAGCTGAGCTGGCGGTAGAAAATGCCAAAAGTTGTGGTTCGCGTATCGCTCGTAGAAATATGAAAGGATTTTTCTTTACGAATAGTAAGACCAGCACTAGGTAGAAAATCATTAAGAGCATTAGACCGATTATCACCACTACCATATAGTACCCCAAACCAAGGAATATGTCAATACCGGTTCTGGATAGCAAAGCTGCCATTAGGCCAAATACGGCATATGGTACGAGAATCATTGCCCATGATACCACAATCATGCAAATTTTCTGAATGGCTTCGGTAAAATTGATAATAGGTCTCGCCTTTTCATTCTCTAACTGGGTTATTGCGACACCAATTATGATGGTAAAAATAACGACGCCCAACATTTCTCCCGTCAAAATCGATTCTAGCGGATTATTCGGAATGAGGTTGGAAATAGTAGCTGGGATATTTTCAATGAGATTTGGCGCCTCAGTGGATACTGATTGTTCTGCACTGCTATTAGGAAACCCACCCAACTTATAAATATATTCCCCCGGTTTCAAAACAAGGGTTATTAACAAACCGATAATAATGGAAACAGCGGTTGTGAAAACAAAATACAATAGCAGTCTCAAGCCAAAGGTTTTTAGATTATCTGTTGTGTTTCCTACAATTCCCGATATTATTGAGGCAAATATCAATGGGATCATAATCATTTGAACCAATCTCATAAAAATTTGGCCAGGTAGGTCAAGCCAATTGGCCAATTCTAAACTCAATACTTCAGAAACCAATCCTGTAGTGGGGTTGAGAAGAATTCCTAAGCCAGCTCCTAAAATCAGTCCGATAGTCACTTTGAGCCATAGGCGACCTTTTACCAAGTGATCTAAGTAAATTGATAGTTTATTAAGGGATCTTATTTCTAGCATTGTGTAATGATGTACTTATGGTTTGCCAACAATTGTATTTAGTCGTTAGCGTAATATTCATTGAGATAAATGTTTACATAGCGCTAGTATTTGGTCAAATTTCAGAGTTACAAATAACAGCAATTTATTGAAGTTCAATATGCTAGTAGATTTAATCATCCGAACTGATTGAAAATACCTGTCGTGCGATTTCCAACTCTTCGTTGGTGGGTACGACCAAGACTTTTACTTTGGAGGTGGCCGTGTTTATTTGCCGTATCGATTTAGATCGGACGCTATTTTTTTTATCATCCAGCGTGATGCCCAAATAGTCCATATCGGTACATACCAATTTTCGAATAAGGCTTGAATTTTCTCCGATACCAGCGGTAAAAATGATGGCATCCAGGCCATTCAGCACAGCGGTATAGGCGCCAATGTATTTTTTAATACGGTAGGCGTTCATTTCCAAAGCCAATTGACAGGCCGTATTGCCAATTTCGGCATCGTTTTGAATATCGCGCAGATCGGTAAATCCGGTCAAGGCAAGCATACCGCTATGTTTTGTCAATATTTTATTGACTTCTGCCAGCGAATACCCTAGGGTGTTTACCATATGAAAAATCAATGAATGGTCGATGTCCCCACTTCGAGAGCCCATAATGAGTCCGTTTGATGGGGCAAAACCCATACTGTGGTCGATACTTTTTCCATCTTTTACCGCGGTCATACTACAACCGTTGCCTAAGTGTACGGTAATCAGTTTCGATTTTTGCAATTGCAGGTGTGCGATGGCTCGTTCGGCGACATATTTATGGCTGGTACCATGAAAGCCATAGACCTGAATGCGGTGTTTTTTAAACAGTTCGTTGGGTATTGCATATTTTTTTGCGCTAACGGGAATGGTCTGGTGAAAGGCGGTATCAAAAACGGCGAACTGCCCGGCGTTTTGAAAAATTTCTTCGGCAATGTTAATGCCTTCCAAGTTATGGGGGTTATGTAACGGTGCCAAAACCGAAAGTTCATGAATCTTATCTTTTACGGCTTGGGTAACGGGTGTGGTTTTAGAAAAGGAGTTTCCCCCGTGTACGACCCGGTGACCAATAAGCGCAATTTCATCGGTATTTTTGATAACGCCTTGCCGAGGATCTAGCAAAAGTTCGGCGATTGTTTTAAAGCCGGCCTTATGGTCGGGTATAGCGGCTACTTTGTCAATGGTTACGGTATCGGTCTGGTATTTCAATATGGTATCCGTTTCGCCGATACGTTCGACGACTCCCGTACAGATAACCTGCTCTGAAGGCATCGCCATCAATTGGTATTTAATGGAAGAACTACCGGCATTAATGATGAGTATGTTCATGTTTTTATGCTAAAAAATTAAAGGCCCTGGGCTTGAATGGCGGTTATGATTACGGTATTGTAAATGTCTTCTACCGTGCAGCCACGACTTAAATCGTTTACGGGTTTGTTCAAGCCCTGCAACATGGGGCCGATAGCCAAGGCGCCGGTTTCCCGTTGTACCGCTTTATAGGTGTTGTTACCCGTGTTGAGGTCGGGAAAAATAAATACACTGGCTTGTCCCGCGACTTCTGAATCGGGGAGTTTACTCTTGCCCACGCTACTGTCGACGGCAGCATCGTATTGTATGGGGCCTTCAACCTTAAGGTCAGGGCGTTTTGTTTTAATAATATCGGTGGCTTGGCGTACACGGTCAACATCTTCGCCTACGCCAGATGCTCCTGAAGAATAGGAAAGCATCGCGATTTTAGGCTCGATACCGAAAGCAGCACTCGTGGCTGCCGAGGAGATGGCGATTTCCGAAAGTTGTTCAGCCGTCGGGTTCGGATTGATGGCACAATCACCAAATATAGTGACGCGGTTGGGGAGGCACATAAAAAATACCGAGGAAACAATAGAAACCTCAGGTCTTGTTTTGATAAATTGCAAGGCTGGGCGTATCGTATGTTGGGTGGTATGCACCGCCCCCGATACCATACCGTCAGCGTGGCCTTTGTAGACCATCATGGTTCCGAAATAAGAGACATCTTCCATCAAATCTTTGGCCATGGCCAGATTGACGTTTTTATGTTTTCGCAGTTCGAATAGGGTAGTGACATAGTCTAAGAAATGGGGAGATTGGGTCGGGTCGACAATGACGATGGATTCGAGGTCAAGCTCCAGGTCCAGTTCCGCAATTTTTGTGCGTATTTGTTCGGGGTCGCCCAGTAGCGTTAAGGTGACCGCTTCGCTATCGAGTAGTTTTTTGGTTGCGATAAGAATGCGTTCATCGGTACCTTCGGGCAGTACGATATGTTTTTTGGCTGTTTTCGCTCTTTTTAACAGGTTATATTGGAACATTCTTGGCGTAATGCCTTCTGCCTTGAAGGTAATGAGTCGTTGGGCCAGTTCGTTGGTCGGCACATGTCTCTCAAACTCTTGTATCGAAATATTGATTTTTTCCTTGTTTTCGGCATACATTCTTGGGCGTATGGTTCCCATACGGTTGGTAACGGAAAACGTTCCGCCTTTGACCGAAAGTATGGGGATAATATCAGAAAGACCCTCGATCAATTTAATAATCGAATCCTCTGGCATAAGTCCTCCCGTAAGCACGATACCGGATAGATTGGGGTAGTTGGAAGAGATATTCGCCTGTAAAGCACCCAAAATAATATCGGCCCGATCGCCAGGAGTGATGACCAAGCTGTCTTTTTTTAAATGGGTAATATAGTTGCGTAATTGCATGGCACCTACACTGAACGCCTCGACCTGATTGTTTAAAAATTCGGAACCGAACAGTACTTCAGCATCGAGTTCTTTGGCAATTTCTTTTATGGTTGGGCTTCCCAACACCTGATTTAATGGAATAACTCCGATCAATATTTTGGCAGGCAATTTTTTTTGGAGTCCTGAAATTACAAGGTCTACATTTTCAGGCTGCACTTTATTGGCTACGGCCATCAAAACTTCGACCCCTTTTTCCTTAAAAGAATCATAGGCCATATATAGGTTTCCGACCAATTCGTTCAAGGTCTTGCCAGTTCCACTGGCAATTATAACCGCAGGAATACCTAGATTTTTTGCGATAAGCACATTGATATCCCATTCGATGATGGCACCTTCGCCCGAAAAGTCGGTTCCTTCCACCAAAACAAAATCGAACCGTTCTTCGATGGCCTTGTAGGTATGAATGATATGGCTCAAAATTTCATCATCCTTGTCCAAATTCTTAAGTTGAACGACCTGACTTCGAGTATAGGCATAGGCTTCTTCGAACTCAAGGTCGACCTCAAAATGGGTCAACACCGTATTGATGTGGTTGTCGATGGAAGCGTCTTTAAAATCATCGATTATAGGCCTGAAATAGCCCACTTTTGCGGTTTTCCCCAATAGTAGTTGCATCATTCCCAGTGAAATGATCGATTTGCCACTATTGGGTTCGGTAGTGGCGATATATAATGCTTTGCTCATAAGAATATGTTTCCTTCCTCTAAATTTATGGTTTTTTGTGCCGTTTTGGCGCAGGTCTAAAAAAACAGAAACAGGAAGCATAGGCCCCCTGTTAGTTTAGTACAGATACGGTGTACCAAACTTTTTATCGATTTTTAAGATTAATGCTGGTCTGTTCAGGGTATACATTATTGTAAAATGGAACCTTCGATTTTGACTGTTTTCTAATTTTTGCGCAATTTTCCCACGATATCTCCGATTTTGATACGAAATACAACAGGGGGAGCTTCCGATTCAATTTTTGCCGAGAATTCACTGATGAATCGGGCTTTGTTTTTTTTGTTATGGTTCAAGATGCCTTTTACGCCCACTGAAAACTCGTGCAACGTTTGTTTTGCGTCGATACCTTCAAGCTCTTCGAAGGTGCCATGTACTTGAACAGACTGCCAATTCGCTACCGAATCAATTAGATTAACGCCCAAGGCCACTGAAGGGTTTTTTCGCATGGCATCTAACTTGTGACCGATAGCCGAATAACCAGTGATCGTATGGTTAGCACTATCATAATAGTAGGTGATAGGTACAATGTACGGGGTAGCGCCCATTATATAGGCCAAACTTCCGATGTAACTGTTTTTAAGGAGTTCAATACTCTCTTTTTCCTCTAAATTTCTTCTCATAGTGCCCGCTTTATTTCGTCATCAAAACTATAACTTGTTCTATCTAAAATATATGACATCGGTCAGTTTTTCAACTTCATTTTGTGCAATGTAACCATGGGAATAGCTTTTAATAGTATAGCTTTGTATGACACATATCATCGTTTATTCCTTGATCAGTATAGTACTTTGCGAGTAAATTAAAGGGCTTCGATGAAGCTATTGAATCAGATTAAAACCCTAAAAGTTGTTATTGAATTTGCAGAATCTTATCATACGGCTAATACTATTAAATTTTGCAGTTTTTACGACTGGTGTCAAGCATACGGAGAATATCGCATTGTACTTCGATATCGTTATGAACGAGAAAACTATCGGAAGCTTAAAGGCTACCAAAACCAACAAAAATTCCCAAGATTATTACCACAGTTCCACGACGGTGAAGACTAAGGTCATTCGGAATATTACCGTGAATTATACCTATGATGTTTCTTTTGAAAATGGTCAATTGAGAAAGTCTGATGTCAATATAATGATTAATGACCGGCCACATGCCGAAACTTCTACCGAATGGCGCAATAGTGAGTATCAGATGATTAAAAACGGGAAGGAGAAAGAGGTATTACAAAAACCTATCGACTTTACTACCGTTTTATTGTATTTTGAAGAGCCTGTAAATGTCAGCAGTTGTTTTTCAGAGCAAGATGGAACATTCAATACGATTATCCCCTTGGGAAATCACGGTTATAAAAAAATCAATTCAAAGGGAAAGGAGAACATTTATTACTATAAAGATGGGGCCTTGGAAAAGGCCACTATCGATGGAGGGTTGGCCAGTTTTGAGATAATTGCCAAAAAATAATGATAACCAGTGTAGCCTTTTGATTAAAATAATTCAGAATAAGATAACATGGTATGACTATAGGATTGGTATTATCTGGAGGGGGCGTGAGGGGAGTGGCTCACATTGGGGCTATTAAGGCCTTGGAAGAAAACGGAATATTCCCGACCCATGTTTCAGGAACGAGTGCGGGGGCCATTGTCGGTGCATTGTATGCCGCAGGTGCCGAATGGTCTGAAATATTGAATTTTTTTAAGAGCATACCCCTGTTTCATGCTAAAAAATATGCCCTGGGAAAGCCGGGATTCATCGATACCGAAAAATTCTATTCGGATTTTAAGAGATTTGTTCCCGAGGATGATTTCAAGGTTCTTAAAAAGCACTTGTTCGTTACCGCGACGAATGTTGAAAAGGGAACTTTACATATTTTTGATTCCGGACCATTGATCCATCCTGTTTTAGCATCGGCTTCTTTTCCTGGTGTTTTTACTCCGGTTCAAATCGGCAAATCATATTATGTCGATGGAGGCGTTTTAAACAATTTCCCTATAGAACCCTTAAAGCCGCTATGCGATTCACTTATTGGGGTTTATGTAAATCCTCTACAGAAATTGAAGATTGCAGATTTAAAACATTCTTACAATGTTATGGAGCGCGCCTATAAGATCAAGGCGGCATCGGAATCGATACAAAAGTTTCCGGAATGTGATTTGTTGATACAGCCCGACGGACTCACAAAGTTCGGTACCTTCAGCAGATACGGAATCGATGCCATTTTTGAATTGGGCTATGCTGCAACAAAAAAAGCTTTGGAAAGTAACCCCCACTTTCACCAAAGATGAAAAAAGAGGGCTTCATTTTTTAGTGCCCAATCTAATGGCCACTGTCTTTACGGAATATTAGGTCTTGTTCCTCCATGGCCATGACCACTAATTTTACATATTTATCGATTGTTTTCTCAATATTTTCAGGGTCGGTGATATCTATACTGCCACGCCAGACCAAAGAGCGCTCTTTGCCTTCGCAAATACAATATAAAGAGGTTTCGGCATGATAAACGGTAAATGGTTCGTAGTAGTTCGAATTATAATAAATGTCTTGATGGGACATGTAATCGTCACTAAAATCACCTTTGTATTTACCCCATTCGGCAATACTCTTCAAAAACGTTTTGCGGTCTTCGGAGCCTACGATTTTGGTGAAAAGAATGGCGTCGAAGTCCTTATCAAGAAGTTGACGTTCAACATCGTCGAGCTCTTCTTCCGATTTTCTTGAATCGGTAAACGAAACATCGAATAAATCGACGCTACGCATAGCTTCAACATTTCTTTTGTCAAATTCTTTTTTTAATTTGGTTTCAAAGTCGGCACGTACGTCTTCGTCATAGGTCATGCCAACAACCAATACTTTATAGGCGGTGAAAATAACGTTGTCAGGGTTTTTCCAGCTTTCGACCAATGAAGTGTTAGAACATCCACTAAAGATAAGAATTGCAAAAGCAAGTAATTTTTTCATAATTTGAGTTTTCCATTCCTTCTTAGAATACCCTGACAAAAATAGGTTTTTTAGAAGTTATATCTACGGATGCCCGTCACTTCACTTCAAAAGGCGTTTGTTCATTTTTTTGACTTTGGCGACCAGATGAAATAGTGCCGACTTCAATTCACGGTAATCGTTCATATACTTTTTAATTTCAGATACCAGCTCCCAATGGGTTTCGATATAGGCCTTTTCCATTTTTAGTTCATCGATATCGTTGATCATGATTTCCAAAAGATTTTCATGTGATTTGACCCTTTGTAGATATTTTATGGCTTCTTTTTCCGATTTCGAAATTGCTCTTGTGATTCCTTGGCTTTCCTCGAAAACTTTTTGATCTAACAATTGTGGAGTGTAAGAAGTTACCAAATCGTTCAAAAATTGTTGTTCATCGCGAACGAATTTCAATTCCGATATCCATTGCAAGGTTGTATCATGCATTTCTTCGGCGCTTAGCCACTCGATATAACCGTAATTTTTTCCAGTTGCTTCCATTTTACTTTTATGACTTTTAAGGAAAAAGAATATCTACTAGCGATGTAAACAAGTATGGCATACGGTCATACGACCGTATGCCATACTATCAAATCACAAAACATCGATTTTTCTTTTGTTCGTTTTTTTAGCTTCCGCTTTTTTAAATAGGTGTAATTTTAGAATTCCGTTTTCATAAGTTGCTTTTACTTCTTTTGAATCGTCGACTGTTTTGGGTAACTGTAACGCACGCCTGAAGGAGCGATAGTTGAACTCCTTTCGGGTGTAGTCATCTTCTTTATCTTCGTGGTTCGCCTTTTTTTCGGCGGCCACTTCCAAAATGTCATCTTTAAGGGTGATTTCAAAATCTTTTTTATCGAAACCAGGTGAAGCCAGTTCGATTTCAAAATCGTTATCGTGTTCCATGACGTTCATTGCAGGCAACGATTTTTCAAGATTGAAGAAATTGTCATTAAAGGCAGTATTGCGTTCAATGAAATCAGTAAGGCCATAATTCCAAGGCCATCGGTTGCTGTTAAATTTAACTAATGACATAACTGTTGGGTTTTAAGATTACTAATTACTTTATAAGTGAAACTAAGTTAGCAGGAAAGAAGCAGCAATGAAATGACAATTATCAGCTCATCGATTTTTGCACAAGAAATAACATGATGGCAAAAGGCCCCGCGAAAACTGGCTTAACCTGACTTTTATCATTGTTTATGAGGGACTTTCAGGTTAGTTTTGATTGATTTTCATAAACCAAATACTGAGTTCATAGGTTGAAAAATCAAACTTTGTAATCTAATATGATATGAATAGTATAACTTTAAAATGTATTGTAATCGATGACTCTACGGTTTCGCGCCATGCCATTTCTAGACTGATAAATAGTCATTCAGATCTGGCCTTGGTGGCCACATATCGAAATGCAGTGGAGGCCTTGAACAATGAGGCTCATAAAGATATCGACCTTATATTTTTAGATGTCGAAATGCCACGGATGAACGGATTCGAGTTTTTGGAAGCCTTAAAGCACCCCCCGCAGGTCATTCTGGTTTGTAATAAAGGTGATTATGCTTTGAAAGCCTTTGATTATGCGATTACCGACTATCTGAAGAAACCTTTGGATAAAGGACGTTTTGATAACGCCGTACGGCGAGCACTTTCAAAGCACAGAATGATCAATAAAATCGTGGATAAGGTTTGTATCGATGTCAAAAGTAATCTGCAAAAAAAGAAAGTGGTAATCGATCACATCAATTTTATTGAGACTATTGGAGATTATATTCGGCTGGTGACCGACGATGGAAACCTACTGGTACTCACGACCCTAAAATCGTTTCTAAAAAAATTGCCTAAAGATAAATTCATAAGAATTCATAGGTCGTATTGTGTAAACGTAACCAAGATAGACCAATTTTGTACGACCATGCTCGAAATTGGTGGAAAGGAGATTCCTATTAGTCGTGGTAAGAGCGAAGAACTTGAAAAAATGCTTAACCATGCGTGATGATGTGAACATGGTTTTTATTAGGAAACCTTTAGTTAGTACGGTTTTCTCTTTTTTAGGATGGATCCGGCATAATTGAATATTTCAGTCTTTAGGGTTTGAAAATTTTCGATACAATCGACAACTTGTGCCTCAATGGTTTTGTGTTTTCGTTCGAAACCGAGGTCGCAGCTCTGATCTTTACATTCAAACATACCCCCGAGATTTTTTTCATGGGCGATGATACGTTCAAGAACTCGGCTCTTCGTTGTTTTCGATTTTTTTAGTCGGTTTAAATATTCTTGCAAACGTTCGAACAGGTCGGGTGTGTTGGGTTCAAAAACATAGGAAGTCAGCAAACGATTTATGAAAATGGTCTCATCTTCCATAAACCAAAGCTTAGACCTCCAGTTTTGGCAGTCATAGTAAAATATTTCTGTTTTTTGTGCCTGGTCTGATTTTGTTCGAATGTCTTTATTCATAGTCCGTGTTGCATTATGATTCCCTATGAAGTTAATTCATAAACTAATGAAAAGCAATTACTTGAGTCGGTTTTGGTGTTAAAAATTATGTTAATAAAGCTACCGACCCTGAATACCTGAATAAGTAGGCACTACGCGATGAAATTAAGTTTTTGCCCTTTTTTGAACCAATGAATTTAAGAATGGTCGTTCAATGTAAATACGGGAACGCGTGAGTGGTACCCCAACTCTTTGACGAGGGGCTTTGACCACATGCTGCCAAAAAAGCGGTGTTTTTTGTTGAGAAAGGCGACCATATCACTTTTGCGACTTTCAATAAATGCATTGATTCCCGTGTGTACCTTAACGCCTTCCAAACTGTGGGAACTATGATCGATATCTTTCAAAATGTTTTCTAGAAGCTCTTTATTGTTCTGTTGGGCTTTTGTGAGTTTTTCTTTTTCTTTGATATGTAGAATGCGTATTGCAGTGCCGTGCATTTTTCCGATTTCAACCAGGTAATTAAGTTCCCTACGCTTAAAAGGTGTTTTGTAATCGGTAGGAAATACAATTTCGCGGGGCGTTGAATAACGAGCCTTTTCCGGTATGGCAAGAACAGGGCACTCGGTGACTTTTTCCATGAGGTTGATAGTATTCGTGCCATAGATAATGGTATGTGAACCGGTACTGCCCTTGGTACCCATGACGACAATATCAATATCATGTTTCGCAATGGCATTTTCTACGGCTTCGAATAGATAACTAAAGGTAGATATGGTATGATAGGTGTGTTTTTGATTATGATGACTTAAACTCAAAATTTGCTTTAGTTCATTGAAACGAAGCTTTGATTTAGATCTTGCCGCTTCAAAGGCAATCTCCCCGGGTTCGGGCACCATCATCGCATTTTCGAGATTATAGCCATCGACCTGGTAAACATTTAAAAAATAGAAATCACATTGTTGTTCTTCGTAAAGGGAAAGGGCATATCGAATAGCATTCAACGCATTTTTTGAGAAATCGGTCGGTAACAATATTCGCTTTTCCATATTGAAATTTTAAGGATATAGTATAAAATTAAGGCTTTGGGATACCGTACTCTATGACGAATGTCAGTCTGAATCAGGAATTACTAAAAAAGGGATATCCAAATCAAAGGCCACTCTTTTGATTACGGGTTCACGCGTGGCACGCTCTAGTATACTATGTTGGTAATTCACCATAGTTAGAATGTCGATTTTCAATTCTTCTAAAAATGTGGTTATAGAATTCGCCTTGTTCTTAAAGAGTGGCATCCAATGAAATGAATTTTCAAAAGGTGACAGATAGTCGATTAAGATACTTTTGTTCATGGTTTGGTATTTGTTCAATACCTCTTCTTGGTTGATATGCATTACACAAATTTTTGCGCCATATTGTTTGGCCAAAAAAAGGAGTGGTTGCAAAAGTCCTGCATCGTATGGCCGATGATAGTCTGTGACAAAGGCAATCTGTTTTGGTGGAACAAAATCTATTTCTTTCGGAACGGTTAAAACCGGACATTTTTTGATGGCACTTATAGTGTTTAAAACATTGCTTCCCAAAAAAATAGCCTCGATTTCAGAACACCCTGTATTTCCCATTACCACTAAATCGATTCCCTCTTTACCAACGACATTGAAAATAGTTTGTGTTAATTCTCCATACTTCGAAATGGTTTTGAATATATGTTGTTGATTGGGGTCGTCTCTTTTGATGCGATGGGCAAGGGCCTTTAGCCCCTCGTGTGACTCATCACTGAGCTGTTGTATCAAATCTTTACCACTACTTTTACTGATTAACGGAGTAAATTCATCATGTACATTGAGTAAATAAAAGGTGCAAGGTTCATTTTTGACCAATTGTACGGCATGAAAAAGAGCATTGTAGGCATTACTCGAAAAATCGGTAGGCACCAATATTTTTTCCATAGTATTTAAGTTTGAGTTAAAAATAATGTGGATGGCGGCTAAAAAACATGATATTGGTCAGTTTCTTTTCTTATCTATTTTGCTACCTTGTACGTTATAAATTTTTTAATAAGATGAAAAGTAGTTTTCAAAACATTATAGATTCGAAAACTCCGGTTTTAGTAGATTTTTTTGCCGATTGGTGCGGGCCATGTAAAATGTTGGCCCCTATATTAAAGCAGGTTAAGGACGAATTGGGCGACAGTGTGAAAATTATAAAAATCGATGTCGATAAAAACCAGCCCTTGGCGAGTCAATATCAAGTACGGGGAGTGCCTACAATGTTGTTGTTCAAAAATGGAAAACAAGTTTGGAGGCAGTCTGGGGTAGTTCAAAAAAATGATATTGTAACAACAATTAAATCATTCGCTTAAAAAAACAATTTCTGATGTAAGAGCCAGACAAACCCCATAAGTGATTTGGAGACGGAACCTTGTTCTGATGGGTATTCAACGTTACTATTCGTGTAAGACCAAAAATGGTACATCGGTATGGTAACTTATTTTTTCTACTTTTGGCCTGAACAATATGCGTTGAAAGAAGTTTAGATTTTTTGCGACCATGGCAATCATGTCGATATCTCTGCTTTCGGTAAAACATTGCACTGCAGTCTCTAGTTCAGTACCCGTTAAAGAATGAAATGTATGGTCAATGTCGATAAGATATTCATGTAAAAAATCTTTATTTTTTTGCTGCTCTTCACTTAAATTCTCTCCTTTTTTAGAAATGTGCAGTATACGTAATACAGCCTTATGCTTAGTAGTCATTTCTATTAAGGTATCTAAAACTTTAATGTCGTAGCCAATATGAAAATCGGTCGGAAAGGCAATTTCGTTGAGGTCTGCATATGTCGCATTTTCGGGAACGGCCAATAACGGGCATTTTACCTTTGTGATAACATCACCGGTATTGCTGCCAACGGTTGCTTTTTTTATGCCAGAGGCTCCCTTCGTTCCCATTATTATAAGATCTATTTTCTTGGCTTCAGTTTCTCGTTTTACCGCATCAACTAAGTAATCATAAAATGCCAATGGTATAAAGGTATGTTTGGTGTTCAAGGGAAGTTCCGTTTCAATTCTTTTGAACAACTTTTTCAGATCGGCCTTACTTTCTTTTAGAATGATATCTTTGAAATTATCGCGCGAAAGGCGAATCGAACTTCCGGCACCTGAGTAGGGGGGTATGGGGTTAATGTGCATTATATAAAATGTACATTTCGTTTTTTTGAAAAAATCAAGGCCGTATTTAATAGCGTTCCATGAATTTTCGGAAAAGTCGGTTGGAATCAAAATCTGCATCGTTCAAGAAATTTTATTTGTCCTCCAAAGTTACAAGGGTAAAAGTCAGTAGAAAATGACTATTGTCATATCGGAAAAGCTAGTTTTTATTTTAGATGCGTAGTGGATGCGATTTTCTCAGGCAGAAACCATAGATTGATCCAT
This sequence comes from uncultured Kriegella sp., assembly GCF_963975415.1. Taxonomy (NCBI): domain Bacteria; kingdom Pseudomonadati; phylum Bacteroidota; class Flavobacteriia; order Flavobacteriales; family Flavobacteriaceae; genus Kriegella; species uncultured Kriegella sp. Next base: position 121,659 of record NZ_CAXBGN010000011.1, on the reverse strand, counting down.
AACTTTTATTTTAAAACTAAAACCCGAGCAGACAATAATATTTCTGATTTTCTCAAACTAGCTTACTTTAAAGGTAGGTCGTCAGCCTAACTTTGTTTCTCCCAAATTAATGCTGCAGCTCCACAAATTGCAGCCGTTTTGCCTTCCATTCCCGAGGTGAGTATTTGAACTTTTCCTTTATAGACCTCGAGCAAATAATCAGCGAAATAAGTTTGTAGGGGATCCAAAATCCATTTGCCACTATTGACGAGTCCCCCCATTAAGAAGAAAGCTTGTGGTTGTGTGAAGGCCGTGAAATTGGCGAGTGCCAATCCCATTATTTTTGCAGTATAATCAAATGCTTTTAAGGCAATAAGATCACCTTCTTCGGCTGCCTTGGTAATATCTTCGCCGTGCAGGTCGTTATAGGCTATATTTCGAAACCGACTATCATCCATATATTTGCACAACATAAATAGTATGGTACGCTTGAGCCCGGTTGCCGAAACGTAGGCTTCCAATCCGCCGCGAACGTTTAGGCCCGTTAAGCGTCCATCGCCCAAAGTCATGTCGATGTGACCGAGTTCACCGGCAAATCCGTCATAGCCCTCTATCAATTTTCCGTTCGCAACGATACCCGCACCTAAGCCTGTACCTAGGGTGATGACGATAAAATCATCCATCTCTTTTGCGTTTCCAAAAAGCATTTCCCCTAATGCCGCAGCACTGGCATCGTTCATTATGCGCATGGGAACGTCGAGGTGCTGCTTGAATTTTTCGAGAACAGGTAAGGATCCTTTCCATCTTAAGTTAGCGGCGTTTTCTATGGTGCCATTTCTACTGGAGGCATTAGGGGCGCCGATGCCACATCCGATGAGATTTACTGGGAACTCAAGCCTTGCTTCAAGTGCTGCAATTTCCTTCTTTATCTGAACTAAAAAGTTATCGAAATCTTCAAATTCCTGGGTTCTAAAAGATGATTGTTCAAGACATTCACCATTTTTATCTACCAAACCAATTTTTGTCTTGGTACCCCCAATATCTATTCCTGCTACTAAATCCATATATGCTAATTTATAAAGTATACTTCTGAATTTCAATAGTAGCCACTTAATTTTTGAATGCTTATGACTATTGTCATTTTTTGCCGCAATATCGATCGGTAATTTTGTAGTGAATCATATAAAAACCATGAGCAATGGACAGAATTTCCACCATACTAGTACCCTTTGATTTTTCAAATATTGCCAAATGCGCTTTGGAGTACACCGTAACATTTGTCGGGCGCAATGATGATATAAGAATTGTTCTTGCCCATATTTCAGGGAATAGCAATTTTAGTATAATGCCCGAAAACTTAAAAAAAATTGAAGAAAAGTATAATTCAAAGCTCAAGAACAAATTGGAATGGGTCACACAAAGTGGATCCTTGACAAATACGTTGCTGGCCATACAAAATACGAGACAGGTAGATATGGTAATCATGGGCACTTCGGGCACCGGGAAAGAAGGCGATGCAGAAATTACGAATACTTCAAAATTTGTACTCGAAGCAGATTGCCCCGTTTTAGTGGTACCAAATGCCTACCGAGATTTTAAATTAAAGCGCATCGCTTTGGTTTTGGGGAATGAAGAAATTGATGATACCAGAGTTTTGGAAACGCTATTGCAGGTGGCCCGAAGGTTCAATGCCCAAGTACATGTGGTTACAATAGAAAACAAACCTGGCAATTATGGCTATTCTGAAGAAGAAGAAAAGAATGAAAATGCCGTAGAATATTATCTAGAAAGTTTTTATGCAGAACGCGTCTTTATCAAGAATAAAGATGTTGTAGAGGGCATATTGAACTATGCATCTAAAAAAGAACTCGATCTTATTACCATTTTGCCGAGAAATCATAGCAAACGTAGTGAACCTTCAGAAGGTCAGCTTACCCAGTTATTGACTTTACATTCACAAGTGCCAGTGCTGGCCATAGATTAATTTTTATAAACCTCTCAAAAAAGAACCATGGAAGAAACATTAGCGAAAACGTCAAAGAATAAAGACCTTCAAAAATACGGATTGGAAAATGTCACTGCCCATTGGAACCTTGATGGAGAGACGCTTCAAAAATTGACCGTTGCAAAAGGTATGGGTACCGAAACAGCGAACGGTACACTCTGCGTAAATACAGGTAAGTTCACAGGACGGTCGCCCAAAGATCGTTTTTTGGTAAAAGATGATTACACCAGCGATAAAGTATGGTGGGGTCGTGTCAATAAGCCATTGGCTCCCGAAAATTTCGACAAGCTACATACTGAAGTGATAACGTATCTATCGGGAAAGGAGGTCTATGTACGCGATGCCTATGTCTGCGCCGATCCAAAATATCATATGAACGTGCGGACGATTACCGAATATCCGTGGTCTAATTATTTTATAAAAAACATGTTTCTTCGGTTGAACGAAGATGAACTTGAAGATTTTGACGAAGAATGGCTGGTGCTATGTGCACCAGGTTATGTGGCCCAAGAGCCCAAATCGTTCGGTATTGGAAGTGGTAACTTTTCCATTATCAATTTCACAAAAAAAATTGCATTGATTGCAGGTTCGGCCTATACCGGTGAAATGAAGAAGGGCATTTTTTCTGCCTTGAACTTAATTTTACCCACAGAACGTAATGTGCTGCCGATGCATTGCTCGGCCAATGTTGGTGTAGACGGAGATACCGCTATTTTCTTTGGGCTATCGGGAACGGGAAAAACGACGTTGTCTGCCGATCCCGAACGAAAGTTAATCGGAGATGACGAGCATGGTTGGGCATCTGACAATACCATTTTTAATTTTGAAGGAGGTTGTTACGCCAAAGTAATCGACCTTACAGAAGACAAGGAACCCGATATTTTCCGTGCCATTCGACCGGGTGCACTTTTAGAAAATGTAGGTTTTAGGGAGGGAACAAAAGAGGTGGACTATTTCGATAGTTCGATAACCCAGAATACCCGGGTGAGCTATCCGATTGATCATATCGATAATATTCAGGTACCTTCGTTTGCCAAAAATCCGAAGAACATTTTCTTTCTGACCTGTGATGCTTTCGGAGTCTTGCCCCCTGTATCGAAATTAACGCCTGGTCAAGCGGCCTATCATTTTATTTCGGGCTATACCGCCAAAGTTGCTGGAACCGAAGCCGGAATAAATGAACCTGTTCCATCGTTCTCTGCTTGTTTTGGAGAGCCTTTTATGCCTTTGCATCCAACGGTATATGCAGAAATGCTAAGTAAAAAAATGACTGAAGCAGGTGTCAACGTTTGGTTGATCAATACTGGCTGGACGGGCGGACCTTACGGAGTTGGCTCCCGAATAAAATTGAAATATACAAGGGCGATGATTTCCGCAATTCTAAAAGGAGAACTTGAAAAGGTCGATTACAATCAGCATCCTATATTTGGCTTGCAAATGCCCAAATACTGTCAAGGGGTGCCCACTGAATTATTAGATCCCATGAACACATGGTTACAAAAGGGAGTGTATGTAAGTAAGGCCATACAATTGGCACATTCCTTCCATCTAAACTTTGATAAATTTGCCAATCAGGCTTCGGAAGAAATTCTCAACGGTGGGCCTTTAATAGATACCCACCACGCCTTGGCCGATCATGTTTAAATTAATGGATTGACTGTATATAAAAACCCGATACTCGTATAGTGTCGGGTTTTTTATGCTTGGTCAAACCTAGATAATTTTATGCTTGCACCATTGAAAAGGGTTGCCCTGTGCTCTGTAGCGCGGCAAACCAAAATTCGCCCGCCAAATCTATCTTTTTTCTTTGGGATACCACTTTAGATATGGGTAGATACACAAATTGATTGTTGACCATGCCTACCACAAATCTGGTCTTCCCTGCCATTGCACCATGTACGGCGTGATATGCCAGTCTATTACAGAAAACGCTGTCGCTGGCATTGGCAGGGGAACTCCTGATGATATAACTCGGGTCAATATACTTGATCGTAGTTTTAATAGCCTGCGAGTCGAAATATTCCTTTATTTTATCCTTTAGCAACAAACCAATATCTTTATGCTGCACATTTCCCGATGCATCGGTTATTTGTTTTTCATTTTCAAACAAGTGCTGTCCGGCTCCTTCTGCAACGACGATGACGGCATGGTGTTTGAAGTCGAGGCGTTTCTTGAGAGCTTCGAAAAAGCCATTGGGTCCATATAGGTCGAAAGTCATTTCAGGTACCAAGACAAAGTTCACTACGGGCATTGAAATGGCGGCCGAGGCAGCGATAAAGCCACTATCCCTTCCCATTAATTTTACGATCGACACTCCGTTATAGGCACCGGTTGCCTCGTTATGTGCATCTCTTATAATGGGCGCCGCAGTGTCAAAGGCTGTTTCAAATCCGAACGATTTGTCAATAAGGTCAATATCGTTATCAATGGTTTTTGGTATTCCAATGACCGAAATCGGCAGTTTTCGTTTTTCAATTTCATCACCAATTGCATTAGCCCCCTTTAAGGTGCCATCGCCCCCTATGGCAAATAATAAATCGACTTTATTGTTTTCGAGCATATCAACCATTTCAGAGACGGGTTGCGCACCTCTCGACGAACCTAGCACGGTTCCACCGAACTCATGAATATCGTTTACTACGTCAGGGGTAAGTTCAGTAAGACCATGGGTGCTTTTCGGTGACAGCCCCTCGTATCCGTAGGGTATTCCAATAATTCTTTTGACCCCATAAAAATAATGTAACGCCATGACAAGACTGCGTATCACATTATTGATTCCAGGACAAAGGCCCCCACAGGTTACGATTGCCGCCGTAGTATTTTCAGGTCTAAAAAATATGCGCTCTCGGGGACCTGCTTTTTCAAGACAAACCGGAGCTTTGTTACTTTGTACGCATGTATTGAAACCTTGCAATGTAACATCGCTTAATATTCTATTTTTTTCCTCAATAAATTTATAAATACTATCACCGGTCATTTGGTCTAGGTGAATAGGAGAAGGTATCGTAGCGTTACCAATCGTTTGTATATCAAAATTATTGTTCTCTGCCATATAATTGGTGTGTTTTAAAGTTTGTCTTGGTCGGGAAAACACTGAAATGAACGTCTGGTTTGTTTTTTGACATCAGTATTCTCAATACAGATAGCATCAATTTGCTTTTATCGCAAAACAATCTTGCCACCCTATAAAAAAAATAGACCTTACATGACAAATATCATACTAAAAGCTTGAAATCAAAAGTACTTTTGGGAACAAAGGGTACTTTGAATCAAAATAAAGAAGCCATGGAAAGTTTTAGAAGTAGACCAAAAAGTAATTCCATTCAAAACAGTAAATGGCAAGAATTGTACATTTTGACCGGGCATTGGAAATCAGATCTTTTATTCTATAAAGATGACCTTAGATTTCTACGTCATTTGGTGGATAAATATTTTGTATGGATTGAGGACCAAGCCAATTTAGATGATGTAAGGAGGGTTGGGGAAACTATCTTGAAAGCTACGAGAGAATGTGAGGAACTCTTGGGCAGGGTAGACGCACACCTGTCCCATTTGGCAAACAGTACCGATAATGATTCGAAGCGCTTTAGAACGGAGCATGGAGAGCTTGAAGATGAATTGGCCGAATTCATTAAAAGGGTAAGGCAGCATAGGGTGCAGCTTTTTAAAATTACCGAGTACGTAATCGACAGCGAAAAATTACAAGGTCATTTGAAGGATTGAAAAACGGAAATGGCTGATCAAACTATGGAGTTTAAGTACGGGGCTGTTCTGCTGTAAGAGATACAAAACAAATTTCAGACTGATGTTTTATCAAAAGAATCAAGATGATATCAAAAGAAAAAATAACAAATGAACTTTACCAAAGCTTGGGAAAGTTGTTTTATGCCATCGCCATAGCAGACAAAGTGGTAAGGCCGATAGAAGTAGCCGAATTGAATAAAAATGTGCATACGTTTTGGCTTTCAGTCGATGGGGCGGAAGACGAATATGGTACTGATGCAGCGTATCAGATAGCCATTGTTTTTGATTGGTTGCAGCAAGAAGAAAAAGAAAGCCAACACTACTTTGAAGAATTTGCGGCCTTTTACAAGGAGCACTCCCAACAGTTCAATTTAAAAATCAAACAATTGACTTGGAAGACCGCATGCGATATTGCATTATCATTTCGGAGTGCAAATACATTGGAATTGAATCTTTTGACAAAGCTCCGCCTACTTCTTGAAATGTAAAACAATAAAAAAACACCTTGTTTTTTAAGTACTGTAACTGTTGTTACAGCATAATATTTATTAAGCTCATAATTTTAAATCGGTACCATAGAAACTACAAAAATGAAAACTTCGATTATCGTTCAAAACTTAAAGGGTAGCGCTTGTAAAAAGGCCATTATCTCAAAATTATCAGAGCTTCCGACAATTTCAAATATAACCGTTGATGTTGATTTGGCCAGGGTTTCCTTTGTGTATGAGAATTTTAATGATGCCTTGGTGGTGAAAGAAGTGCTTAAGGCAATAGGATATCCTTCCATACATTATAGAAGCTCCACCTCTAAGAAAACTTTTTCGTTTACAAGGGGCGTTGCCTTAAAATTGTCGAAATCATGAAGTTTCTAATCTACTTCGTTTTCGCAATAATATTTGTCGGCTGTAACGATGGTAAGCAAACTGAAAAAAAGCCGGTTCGGAAGGTTTCCGATAATCATCTGACAGAAATTGCGAAGTCACACCCTGGAAAGAAATTTTTAGAAAACGAATGTTAAATATGCCATAACCCAAAAACTTCCCGATCCAGTATGATTGCGCCGCCTATGGTGGCTATAAAGCAGCATTATATCGACTCGAGTACTACAAGGGAAGCTTTCACTGAAGACTTGATTCGCTGGGTGAACGATCCAGAAACAAAAACAAGAATGCCCGGAGTTCATAAAAGGTTTGGAGCCATGCCTTATTTACCTTATCCGGATGAAGCTTTAAAACAGGTGGCCGATTATATTTTTGATAATGATCTTGAAAAACCGGATTGGTGGGATGCTCATTTTCAGAAAGCGCATAGAAAAGGAAAAGGATTGGCCGATTGCGAGTGTATGTTGTTTGACGGCGATCAAACCGACTACACCGATATAGGAATGGAATATGTCTTGACCGCCAAAACTACATTGGGCAAAAACCTAATGAAAGCCATTCAGACCAGGGGAACGGTAGGGGCGGTATCATTTTGCAATGTTGAAGCGCTTAAATTGACAGATAGCATCTCGGTCATGAAAAATGCCATTATCAAAAGAGTTTCCGATAAGCCCCGAAATGCCAAAAATAGGGCCAATACGGAAGAATTGGGATACATTGAATTGTTTAAGCGTATCGTAGCATCTGAAGATGAGGTCAAACCCATAATTAACGTAGCCAACGGGGAGGTTGATTTTTATTTTCCGATTACCACTAACGCCATGTGCCTGCAATGTCACGGAAAACCTGAGAAGGAAATTGGGATTGAAACTTTGGCCATGTTGAAAGAGCGTTATCCCGAAGATATGGCCGTCGGTTACGATAGTAATGAGGTGCGCGGTATTTGGGCCATTAAATTTGATGAGTGAAAATTACCTGTATTTTGGGAATCCAATAGCGCAAATAAAGCGTGGTTTAATTTGAACAAAAAAGAAATTCAGTAAAATAAATCATTTTACCCTTGCATGTAAAAAAAATATGATAACCTTTAGACCCTCTGAGAATGTATAATAAACTAATTGTTCCCTTAGTTTCTTGGGAAAGCGGAACCATAATAATTGGAGTTTTTGTAGTAGTGTGTATAGCCCTTGTGGGAATCGTAGTTGCGATGATATCGGGCGGAAAGAGAAAAGAATGACATCAAAAATTATTATCATAACAATTATTGGTGCCGCAATCGGTGCCATTGCAGGTTATCTATACTATGTTGAAATAGGTTGTATGAGTGGTACTTGTGCCATAACTTCTAAACCATTGAATAGTACCCTTTATGGAGGGGTAATGGGCGGATTGCTCTTCAATACTTTTGGTGGGAAATCATCAAAAGAATAGCTGGCTTATATTTTAAATGTGAGTACCGGTAAACTTGAATGATTGGCAACATCCATCCCGACACTGCCTTTTAAGAATTGGGCCAAGCCGCTACGACCATGGGTAGCAATTGCTATGGTGTCGGCTTTGACTTCTTCGGCGTAGGCGTAAATGCCCTTTTCTACCGAATAATCGGAGATTTGAACGATTTGTAAGTTTTCGGGTAAGTCGCCATGATGGGCAATTCTAAGAAAACTATCGATTTGGGCCTTAGTTTGGGAAGTACTGGTAAAATTGATGCCCGGTTGATTTACATAAACCATGTGTACATCAAGTTCCAATGCACTGAATAGCTTTAATGCATTTTGGTAAGCAGTTATATACTCTATTCGAAAATCAAAGCCAAAAACAATTTTGTCGATTTTAAAATGCTTGGTTCTTTTCTTGATGACGAGAACGGGTACTTCCGAAGATTGCACTACTTTTTCGGTATGTGATCCTACGAAAATTTCACCAAGACCTTCAGAACCATGTGAGCCCATCACAATCAAATCAATATTCTGCTCTTTTGCTACATTGTTGATTTCTCTGAAAACCTTATGGTTCTGCACCGTTTGGGTTATTTTGATGTCTTTTAACCAAGGACGGTTCAAAAACATATTGAAACGCTTTTTTGCTAGCTTCATGTAATACTCCATTTCCAAAAAATCTTGAGCTTCATTTTTTGCAACCGCTGTTTCAGACAGGCCAAGCATATGTAGCACCGCAATTTCGGCATTGTATTTTTTTGCCAAGGTAGCGGCGACTTCTAACGCCATCTCGGCATACTCCGAAAAATCGACGGGAACGAGTATTTTTTTCATGTATAGGATTTATTTCTTCCCTTTCGGCTTCGCTCAAAGGCCCTCGATCATTCTTTTTAACTTATCTCTTACTTCGCCGGCAATAACATTGAGACTGTCATTCGCTACCGCCTGCATCGAAGCTGCTGGGTCGACTGCCGAAATTTCAATGGAACCTGTGTTCTTTTCTTGTAAGATGACATTGCAGGGAAGCATGGTGCCGATAGTATCTTCGGCCAAGAGCGCCTTGTAGGCAAATGCTGGATTACAGGCACCCAGAATTTTGTAATTGCGGAAATCAACGTCCAATTTTTTCTTTAAAGTGGCTTTGATGTCTATTTCGGTCAATACGCCGAAGCCTTCTTTTTTTAGAGCTTCCGTTGTTTTTGCAATAGCTTGCTCAAAACCAATGTTATGAAGCTCTTTTTTGAAATAATAGTCCATGATACTTGAGTTTTAGTTTATTTGAGTTTTGGAAGAACCAAAAAAGGGACTTCCGTTTTAAAGACCACATTTCGGATGACAGGTTCTCGCATTAATTTTTCAAGGAAGCCATGCGGATTGGGGAACATGGCGACCATCTGTATTTTTTGATTCTCCTGTTCCATTTTAACTATAGCTGACGAAATGGAATCTTCTATATTAAGATATATAAAATTTGATTTAATCTCTTTGAAATGGTCCCCAAGTAACTCTTTGTTCCGCAGTTTGTCTTCGACAGAAAACTTTTTTCCCACACTGAAATACACGACAGCCAGCGTGCTATCACTTAATTTTACCATATTTATTAGGGGCTTCAGTTCTTCTGGGCTAAAGGCATGGTTAAGGTCGTTCGGAAAGAGAATTTCGTTGCTATTTGCATTCACTTCATATGTTGTGGGAACGGCTACTACAGGGCATGAATCTATATTCTTGATGACGTTGACCGCATTGCTTCCCATGTATATTTCCTTTAAAGCAGAGGAACCTTGGGTACCAATAAAAACAAAATCGGCCTGCTTTTCTTTGACAGCTTCCGAAATGGCATACAAAATAGATCCACTTATCAATACCGATTTAAAACTGTGTTGGGGGTTTTGACTTTTTTCTTTTAAACTTTTAACCAAATCCTTTAATTTCTCGTAGGTGGTTGTTTTATTTTCAGGTGAGGAAGGTATATTTTGGTAGGCGTGAAGAATATAAAACTTGGTTGCCCTTCCTCGAAAAAGCCAAAGTGCATAGTCTATGGCTTTCTGGGCGTTGAGCGAAAAATCGGTGGTGATCACTATTCTCATGATATTTTGTTTATTGGTGATTTTCGTGAAGTTGACCGTCTGTTTTTACATGAATCTTAGGCCGACGACAATTGATTAAAGTCAAAATTACTCCTGCTGCGATAGTAAACCCATGATATTTGTCAGTTTTAAGGACTTTAATTTTTATTGCCTATGTTGTTTCTTTTGGTAGTACAGCACTGCTGATTTTTACTTCCGTCTTAAAATGTTAAATAGGCTCAGTAAAAACTAAGTATGGTTTTAACCTTTTCTAAATTTTTTAGTTTCATGTCTTCTAGAACAGTTTGGCCATAATCTGTCTTAAATTTATGTTTTTCTAAGAATGCGAGATTTATTTTATGCCATTCTTTATCGCTGTAAGTCTTTATTTTTTCGAGTTCCCATTCACGTCGCAACAATAGTTTTTTACAGAAGAAAAGTTCTGTTCCAATATGGAATAGATCGGCATCACATAATACCTTGGCATGCAAGTTCGACGGGTGTTGTGGCATTTTGGTCGCATCGATGCAAGAAAGTACAATTTTAATTTTTTTGGTGTCGTATCCCACCGATGTGAGATATTCGTTCGCTAGTTCTTTACTTACTTCTTCGTGTCCGAAATAAGTCTTGGAATGCCCCGTATCATGAAACCAAGCTGCAATAATTATGGGTTCCGTTTCTTCAGAATCAATACTGGTTTCTTTAGCGATTAATGCCGCATGTTCGACTACTTCTTGCGTATGCGAGAGGTTATGAAAGGGTAATTTCTTACAATTAGAACTCGATAATATTTTTATACAATATTCCTTAGCTCTTGTAATAATCATGACAAATTTTTTTAGATATGTTGAATAAAAGCGATTATAGCAAAATCAATATTCTGGGGAAATATTAATCATAACTGCTAAAGGCTTCATAAAAATATTTAGAAACTGTCTATTTCGTGAACAACTCCCTATTTTGATTAATATAAATTTCAGGTATGACAATTATTCTCCTAATAGATTAAAGGCTCCCTTGGTCAAAAATTTAACCGTGGGCCGATAATTCTGTTCATTTTGAATCAACGTATAGCCTTTATAGTTATCCTTCACGTCTACTTCCATCTGATTGAAGTAGTAATTGCCATCGGCTTCACTATCTAGTACGAGTATAAAATTTTTGTCTCCTATGTTCACTACTGATTGGTCAGGCAAGGCCTTGGCATGGGCGGTGGCCGTAATAATGTCGGCTTCGACGAACATTCCTGTTAAAAAGTGGTTTTTTTCTTCTTCCATTAGATGCCCGTGCACCTTTATAGTGCGACCTTCCCCGATAACTGTGCCCACCAAATGTACTTCAGCCTCAAATGAATCTGGTGATGCTTCGGGAATTTTAAAAGTGATATTCTGATCTTTTTTAACTTTCATAATATCTTTTTCGAAAACGGATAGTTCTAAATGAATGTGGCTGTTGTCGATAATTTCAAGAATGGCCGTTGCTGGTGCTACATAGCTACCCTTGGTCACGTTCACTTTGGTCACACTTCCCGAAATGGGTGCGTATATTGTGGTTACGGAAGCGATATTTCCAGCTTCGACGGCAGCAGGGGAAAAATTGAGCATTTTCAATTGTTTATGAAAACCAGTAGCCTTTGCCTGTGCAGTTTTGTACTCGCTCTCGGCTTTTAAATAGCTCTTTTGCGAAGTGATGTTTTCATCGAACATTATTTTCTGGCGGTCGTATTCCGATTTTAAATAGTCCAATTGCTGCCTAATCTCCATGTACTCTTGTTGTAAGGTTACAAATTCAGGATTCTCAATAGTGAGTATTGCTTGGCCTTTTTTGACGACATCACCGATAAGTAGGGGCAGGGTCTTAATATAACCTCCCATAGTAGCACTAACTACCGAACGGTTTTCCGGTGGAACATCTATCATTCCGGTCGCTTTTACGATTACGGGAAATTCTTTTTCAGATAAGGTGCCTAATGCCATATTATTTTGTTCGAATTGGGCCTTGGTTAACTTGATACGGTCATCGCCGATGGCTTCTTTATCTGTGGTTTCCTTGGTATTGTCACCACAACTGAGGGTAATAAGAGATGTGATTAAAATGAATGTTCGATATATAGAATTTTTCATAAGTGCTTAATTAAAGAGTGATATAATTGATTTTGATGACTGCCTGGTTGTATCGGTTGAGATTCTCTAGGTAGTCTAGCTGCACTTGATACGCATTTTCCAGGCTTAGGATATATTGATAAAAATCTATTTCTCCATTTTTAAAACTTCCGTTTGCAGTCTTAAGAATTTCCGTAGAAAGCATTGTACCTTCTTCTTTATAAAAAATAAGTGCTTTTTCATATTTGCCCAACTCATCAAGCAGTTCTTGTAATCGGGCATTCAATTGAATGTTATATTCCTCCGATTCTTTAGTTGCAATGTCGGATGCAATTTTTGCAGCCTTAATACGTGATGATTGTCCGCTAAAAAACAGGGGTATTTTAAGCCCTAATTGATAACCGTAGAGATTGTTGTTGAGCTGCGAATTGGTTCCTTGAAAATAATTGAATGAAATATCGGGGAGTAATTTTTGCTTTTCAAAAGCGCTTGTGGCCCTGGCCAACGAAATTCTGTTATTGTAAAAATCCAACTCGGGACTGTCCGACAGCGCTATCGCTCTAAGAGGTGCTTTAGTGGCCGGCTCAACGGCAATTTCCAAAGGTTCTTCTACCTGAACGTATTTCATTAACGCCTTATAGGCGATTTCTACGTCTATTTGTGCCTTTTCAAACTGCACAGAAATTTGTCGTCTTTTCGATTGGGCTGTAATTTTCTCCAGATAGGTGGTGGCTCCTAATTCAAATTTTCGCGCGGCTTTACTTGAAAATTCGGCATACAAACTATCTAATTGCCTGTAGATGTTTTCTTTTTTCTTTGCGTATTGAAACTCATAATAAGTAGCCGTCACAGCACGTTCTAGGGCTTTTTTCTGAATTTCGAAACTATTCGTTGCCAGTTTGTAAGTATTCTTATTTACTCGTTTTTCAGCAAAGTAAACTGTAGGAAACAAGAAATCTTGCTGTATGCCAATGACATCTAATGGCACCTCATTGATGGCAAGGTTGTTCTCGTCATATTCATAATAAAGATGCGTTTTGTTAAAACTGAAGGCACTATTTATTAGCGCGTTGGTACGGAATGTTTCCAATTGATCCGCATTTAACGCCGCATTATTTTCAATGGCCATAGGAATCAATTCTTGTAATTCTTTTGGTGATCCCTGGGCTTGTGCGCCCATTCCGAACAAGAACGTAGCCACAGTTATCATCGTAGCAATATTTATGGATGATGATTTCTTGTTCTTTTTTTCCATTTTATTATATAAAGCATAGAGAACCGGAAGCACAACGAGCGTAAGTATGGTAGCCGTAAAAAGGCCACCAATGACAACCGTCGCAAGTGGCCGCTGTACCTCTGCTCCTGCATTGGTCGATATCGCCATGGGCAAGAAGCCCAAAGCGGCTGCCGACGCTGTTAATAAAACCGCTCGTAGGCGGTCTTGGGTACCTTGTTTAATAAGTGCATCTATAGTTGTAAATGGCTGTTTCTTAAGCTCCTTGAAATGCTCGATCAACACGATGCCATTAAGTACCGCGATGCCAAATAAAGCTATAAAGCCCACGCCGGCGGAGATGGAAAATGGCAGGCCTCTTATCCATAGCAACAATATACCGCCAACCGCGGCAAGGGGAATAGCGGAGTAAATCAATAGTGCCTCCTTGACCGATTTAAAAGCAAAGTACAATAAGACAAAAATAAGCAGTAGTGCAATGGGCACAGCAATCAATAATCTGGCTCTTGCACTTTGTAGATTTTCAAATTGGCCGCCGTAAGTAATGGAATATCCAATGGGTAGGTTTATATTTTCTTCAATCAGTCTTTGAACATCATCGACCACTGATTGAAGGTCGCGGTCACGGACATTCACACCTACCACAATTCTACGTTTTGTATCGTCGCGTGAGATTTTGGCTGCTCCTTTTTTGTATGTTATTTCGGCAAGTTCGCTCAAGGGGATTTTGCCGCCCGCAGGCAAATCGACATAAAGATTTTTAAGGTTGTCGATATCTTGTCTATTCTTTTTCTCTAACCGCATTACGAGGTCAAACCGCTTTTCTCCCTCGAAAACGCTTCCCGCTGTTTTTCCTGCAAAACCCATAGAAACCAAATTGTTTATATCATGAATATTAAGGCCATAACGCGCGATTTTAGCACGATTGTAGGTAACATTCATTTGCGGTAGACCAACGACTTTTTCAACTGAAATGTCTGCTGCGCCCGCAACATTTGAAATAAGCGATTTAATTTCGTTTCCTTTTTCTGAAAGGATGCCTAAGTCTTCCCCAAAAATTTTGATGGCAATATCGGCCCGAACACCTGTAATAAGTTCGTTAAAACGCATTTCAATGGGTTGTGTAAACTCTACTTCCATACCCGGAACGACAGAAAGGGCCTCCTTAAATTTATTGGCCAATTCGTCTTTTGAATCGGCAGAAACCCATTCTTTTTTGGGTCTCAATGTGATGATGACATCGCTTTCTTCCATCGACATCGGGTCGGTAGGTACTTCGGCCGCACCAATACGGGTAACCACTTGATTTACTTCAGGAAAATTGTCAATCAATATTTTTTCAATTTGCGTCGTCTTTTCTATGGTGCTGCTCAAGGAAGTTCCTGTTTTTAAAACAGGTTGAATAACAAAGTCCCCTTCGTCTAATGTGGGTACGAATTCGCTGCCCATGGTTGTAAATATGTATATCGAAATACTTAATAAAAGAAGTGCTGTAGCCAATACGATAGATTTGCTGCGTAAGGCCCAATCAATAATAGGGTCGTAACGTCTATTGATCCAGGCCATCAAGCGAACTGAGATATTTTTATTGGAATTTTTAGAGGGTTTTAAGAACAATGATGCAGCGACGGGCACATACGTAAAGCAGAAAACCATGGCCCCAATAAGCGCGAAACTGAAGGTCAATGCCATGGGTTTGAACATCTTGCCTTCAACACCACTTAGCGACAGAATCGGAATAAAAACGATGAGAATAATAAGTTGTCCGAATATGGCTGAGTTCATCATTTTAGATGCACCATTAAAGGTGATTTCGTCTTTTAGCGCTTGCTTTTCAGTATTTGATTGTTGAGACGATGCATCGATTTCCGATTTACGTTGGGTAATTTGAAAGGCGATAAATTCCACGATGATTACGGCCCCATCGATAATAATCCCAAAATCTATGGCTCCCAGACTCATTAGATTCGCATCAACACCAAAAATGTACATCAATGAGAGCGCAAAGAGCAAGCTAAGCGGTATGACCGATGCTACGACCAGCCCCGATCTAAAATTACCCAATAATAGAACTACGACAAAGATGACGATCAAACAGCCCAACACAAGATTTTCCGTTACGGTAAACGTAGTCTTGCCAATAAGGTCGCTACGGTCTAAAAAAGCATTGATATAGACGCCTTGAGGTAACGATTTCGATATTGAGGCTACACGTTCTTTAACGGCATCGATTACTTTTTTTGAATTCGCATCTTTGAGCATCATAACTTGGCCGAGAACTTTTTCTCCTTCCGCATTTCCTGTTATGGCGCCAAAACGAAGGGCACTTCCAAAACCTACTTCAGCCACATTTTTTACATAAATTGGAGTACCGTTGACATTTTTGACCACGATGTTTTCAATGTCTTCCAAAGATGTCACCAGCCCTTCGCCACGTATAAAATAAGCTTGATTCACCTTTTCGATATAGCCCCCACCACTTACGCTATTGTTCATTTCCAAGGCTGTGAAAATATCGTGTGCCGTAATGTTCATCGCATTTAATTTCTCGGTCTTTATGGCGACCTCATATTGCTTTAGAAGACCTCCCCATGTATTTACTTCTACAACCCCCGGGATACCGGAAAGTTGGCGTTTTACGATCCAGTCTTGAATTGTACGTAAATCTTCTGTGGAATACCGATCTTTGAACGCTGGTTCTACGTCCAAGGTGTATTGATAGATTTCTCCTAATCCTGTCGAAATCGGTCCCATTTCAGGAGTTCCAAATCCTTCCGGTATTTTTTCGGAGGCTGATTTTATTTTTTCGGCAATAAGTTGACGCGGTAAATAAGTGCCTAAATTTTCATCAAAAACTATAGTCACAACCGAAAGTCCAAATTTTGAAACGGAGCGAATCTCCTTCACACCGGGCAAATTTGCCATTTCCAATTCAACAGGATAGGTTATGAACTGTTCCATGTCTTGGGTCGACAAATTACGTGAGGTAGTGATTACCTGAACTTGATTGTTGGTGATATCAGGAACCGCCCCAATGGGGATTTGAGAAAGCGAATAGACTCCGAACCCGAATATAAATACTGTAAACAAGAGAACAACAAATTTGTTCTTAATACTAAAATCTATGATACGTGATAGCATAATTCATTGAAAAACATAAGTTATTACTAGCTCAAAACGCTATGGTGTTGAACTTGTGAACATGTAAATACCACTTTTAGCGGTAAATGAATTATACGAATCGGGGAGGTTGAAATGTACCTGTAGAATGCAAGGAGGAGGAAGGAAGCGGATAGTAGAAATTGGTCACTTTATCTTCCAGGTTTTGAAGTGACTTTAATTCGGACGAAAAGGTACTGAATACGATAGCAAAAGACGATGAAGTGCAATGGCCGTTGTTTTGAAAGGGTAAGTTTTCGTGGTCTCTTTTTTCTTCTTTGTGGTCGTTACTATGCTGTTCCTTTAATTCACCATAATGTTTTGAAATAAACACGAGTAAATTATCCCCGTATTTTTCCGCATGAAAATTGGCATGCTCCATAAATTCGTCCAATTGTACAATATCACCAAAGGTAATACCGAAGCTTTGAATCAACATCAGACTAGACATCAGTATGGAAAATAGCTTGACCATAGAAACAAAAATAACAGAAATAACAATGCTATGAAGTAACAAAAGTTACAAAAAGAAAAAAAATGTATTTTTTATTAACTATGATCTGTTAATGGAAATTATCACGGCTTGCCCTTATTACTAAATAGTGAGATATGAATTAATAGGTCGCCATTTTTTGAGATGGCTGCTTCATGAACTGCACGACAACATAGAGCAACCGACTTTATGTCGAGCCCATTCAGGGCGTTTTGCGAACCATTTTTCAGATTCAATCTGTTCATCATACGGATTTTTCAAAAGCACGTACAATTCATCAATAAGTGAAAAATCATCATTATCGGCTGCATCGATGGCTAATTGCGCCATGTAATTACGTAGTACATATTTGGGATTAATAGTATTCATTTTGTCCTTCCGTTCCTTATCGGTCAATTCTTCTTTCTTGAGGCGTTTGCGATAGGCAGAAAACCACGTTTGCCATTTTAAAAGTATTTCTTCTTTTAACTCACTCGGTACATAAAAAGCAGCTCCGACCACATCTGTGAATGGTGTTTCACTACTAGTTTCCTTTTTGAAATCACCCAACTTTCGAAAGAAAATCGTCATATCGGTTTCTGTCAGCTCTAAGTTTTCCTCTAAAGTATTAATGAGCTGAACATCCTCGGAATCATCCGTGAAAAGTCCGATTTTAGACTTCATCATTTCGAGATATTTGATTTGATACTTGGTTTTATAGGCTTCCAAAATGGCCTCCAAAGGCGGCGCTTCCCCTATCAGTGGGAACAAGGCGTTGGCCAACTGAAATAAATTCCAAAGACCGATATTCGATTGATTGCCATAACGATATCTTTTATATTGATTGTCAGTGGTATTGGGGGTCCAGCCTTTATCATAACCTTCTAGCCAACCATAGGGGCCATAATCTATTGTCAATCCTAAAATAGACATATTGTCAGTATTCATGACCCCGTGTACAAAACCTACACGCTGCCAATGAATTATCATATGCAACGTTCGGTCGGCGACTTCCTCGAAAAAGTTCAAGTACGTTTTCTTAGACGGCTTTCCTAAATCTGAAAAGAAATGCTTTAACGTGTAGTCGGTCAATATTCTAAGGATTTTGTCGTCTTGCTGCGCTGCAAGAATCTGGTAATTGCCAAAACGCAGAAAAGAAGGAGCTACTCTACAGACAATAGCACCTTTTTCGTATGCGGGATTGCCGTTGTAAAGCACATCGCGTAATACCTGGTCTCCTGTAAGGGCCAATGATAATGCCCTAGTGGTGGGCACTCTAAGATGGTACATAGCCTCGCTACAGAGGTATTCTCGTATTGAAGATCGCAATACGGCCAACCCATCTGCCGTACGGGAATATGGGGTTTTCCCTGCCCCTTTTAATTGCAATGCCCAACTTTTATGGTCATGTTCGACCTCGGCCAAATTAATGGCCCTTCCATCACCAAGTTGCCCTGCCCAATTTCCAAATTGATGCCCTCCATAACACATTGCATAAGGTTTGGTGCCTGACAGTACTTTATTGCCCGTAAAGACCTTTAGAAATAAATTGGAATTTAAATCCTCTTTAGTCAACCCCAGTGCTTCGGTCATTTCAAAAGAGGTATGCACAAGTTTCGGATGGGCGGTTTTTTTCGGTTCGACGAACGAAAAACATGCTTCGAGTACTTGCCTTCGTGTATTTTCCAAAACGGGGTCTGCGGGCAATTCTTGATTAAACGTATCTTTTATGTTCAAATTCATTTGTTCATTATTCGTTTATTGACGGTCATCATAACACGATGGGTGGTCGACTGATTCCTATTTTTCGATTTTAATGACCGAATCGCCTTTACCGACAAGTATGAGGTCTGTAGAATCTAGAAAAAGTCCGGTTTCGACAAGACCCGGAATTTTTAGCAATATTTCGTTTAGGCGTGGTATATCGTCCCATTCCCAAATATCAAGGTCAACGATCAGGTTATTTTCGTCGGTTTTATACGGGATTCCTTTCACCGATCGAAGTTTCGGTTTTAACCCCACCTGGTCCAATTCAGCCATAATATTCTTCGTGGCAAAAGGAATGGTTTCGATGGGCAGTTTAAATTTGCCTAATTTTTCAACTTTCTTGGTTGAATTGGCAATAATAACATTGTATTTAGAATTGTGAGCAACAATTTTCTCCCTTAAAAGCGCACCGCCGCCGCCTTTGA
This sequence comes from uncultured Kriegella sp., assembly GCF_963975415.1. Classification (NCBI taxonomy): domain Bacteria; kingdom Pseudomonadati; phylum Bacteroidota; class Flavobacteriia; order Flavobacteriales; family Flavobacteriaceae; genus Kriegella; species uncultured Kriegella sp. The sequence continues at coordinate 102,386 of NZ_CAXBGN010000011.1, read as the reverse complement.
TCAACTGCATTGATGGGTCAAATTCATCAGCTCCGTCAATGTTTATGTCCAATGTCATTGCATCTTCTAGAGAAACTAAAGGTATACCGACTTCACGGGCTAGTTTCGCAGTGGCGATGGAAGAGGGCACCCCCTTTATTGAAAGCCCCTTTGCGACTTCTTCCCCTAGCTTTTGAATCATAAATACCGCTGTAGAACCTGATCCCAAGCCAACCAACATCCCGTTTTCCACCAAAGCGACCGATTCGATAGCCGCTATTTTTTTTTCTTGTTCAGAGCTCATAGTGTATTTTAGGCGTCTTGTACAACCCCAAAGGTAATCAATAGCGAAATGATGCTATTTTAGCACCGATTTAATATATGTTAGGCTAAGGAAGTAGTGGGTATATTATTCACAAATTGTTTCTTTAATTGTATTTTGTGGGTTCATAAAAAAATTGAGCGTGCTATGAATGAAAATTTTGTCTATAAGTTACAATTGGGTCATTTCGGAAAAATCAGGTGTTTTCTACTTCTTATAGTATTGTTGAGCTCCTGTAAAAACAATAGCGAAAAGATTTCCGACAAAGCGGTGCCCAGTAGTGCCATTGAAAAAAGTGTAGACGTAGACGAAGCATTGTCTAGTGCGTTGCGACAGTTAGATCTTCAAACGGCGTTCGCCACAGAAGAAAATAGAATCCCGAGAACTGTCAATCCTGAGGGAGAAATGCATTGGACGAATCTGAAATTCGACTGGACAGAAGGTTTTTACCCTGGTAGTCTATGGTATTTGTATAAATACACTAAAGATGAAAAATGGAAGAGTGCCGCAACATCTTTTCAAGCGATGTTCGAACAACATAAAAACTTAACTACAAATCATGATTTGGGTTTTGTCTTCAACTGTTCATACGGCAATGGCTATGAATTGACTCAAAACACAGATTTTATGGCGGTCATGATAACGGCGGCCGAATCTTTGTCTACCAGATTTAACCCCAACGTCGGATGTATTAAGAGCTGGGATGTGGACAGGGGTTGGCAATCTGAAAGAAACTGGATGTTTCCTGTAATTATTGATAACATGATGAATTTGGAGCTTTTATTTAAAGTCAGTGAACTGACCGGAGATGATAAATACAAGGAAATAGCGATAACGCATGCGAATACGACTTTGAAGCATCACTTTAGGGAAGACAACTCTTCGTATCACGTTGTGGATTATGACCCCGAAACGGGAAAGGTTAGAAACAAAGAGACGGCCCAAGGTTTCGCCCATGAGAGTGCTTGGGCTAGAGGCCAAGCCTGGGGCCTGTATGGCTATACGGTCTGCTATCGCTACACTAAAGATGAGAAGTATCTTGATCAGGCTAAGAAAATAGCCCAATATATTTATGATAATAGACCGGCCGATGCCATACCTTATTGGGATTATAATGCCGACAAAATTCCCGACGAACCACGGGATGTTTCCGCGGCCACCATTATTGTATCGGCTCTTATCGAACTAGATAGTTTTACAAAAGAGTCGTACAGGGCGCAAATCGATGAAATTCTAAATTCTTTGGCTTCTGAGGAATATACCGCAAAAATAGGGGGGAACAATGATTTTATTTTAAAGCATAGTGTAGGCAGTATTCCTCACGGTAATGAAATCGATGTTCCTTTAAATTATGCCGATTACTATTATTTGGAAAGCTTATTAAGGTATGGACAGGCATATGAAAAGAATTGAAGCTAGTATTTAAGATAATATCGATATGAAATTAACGAGATTCTCCTTAATTGCGATAAATCGATAAAACAACATCCATAGAATTATGAGAAAAGTATATGGCATTATTAGTATCGTAGTGTTGCTGTTTAGCCAGCAGATGGTCAAAAGTCAGACTAAAAAGGCTACTGATAAGAGCAAGCCAAATATTATCTATATACTCACCGATGATTTGGGGTATGGAGATGTAGGCGTATTTTTTCAAAATCAGAGGAAAAAGAGAAATGACCGTAGTGAACCATGGGTATTCACTCCCAATCTTGATCAAATGGCTTCAGAGGGCGCAATTTTAACCCATCACTATACTGCGGCACCGGTTTGCGCCCCTTCAAGATCTTCTTTTTTATCCGGATTGAGCCAGGGCCATGCCAATGTTCGAGACAACCAATTCGATAAGGCATTGGCCGATAACCACACCGTTGGCAATGTTTTACAAAAGGCGGGCTACAAGACAGCCGCTATTGGTAAATGGGGACTTCAAGGTTCGAAGCGATGGTCTGAAAATGGTGATTCATGGCCTGCACATCCCTTAAATAGGGGTTTCGACTATTACTACGGATATATGCGCCATTCAGACGGTCACGAACACTACCCCAAAGAAGGAGTTTATCGTGGTCAAAAAGAGGTATATGAAAACAAGACAGAGGTAAGTAAAGACCTTGATAAGTGCTATACCGGAGATTTATGGACAGCCGTTGCCAAAAAATGGATTGTAGAACAGAGCCAGAATAAAGATAAGCAACCTTTCTTTATGTATTTGGCCTTCGATACTCCCCATGCTGTATTAGAGCTGCCGACACAGGCCTATCCTAAGGGAGGTGGCCTCAAGGGAGGATTGCAGTGGACCGGTACCCCGGGCCATATGATCAATACGGCATCAGGGGTAGTAGACTCTTGGGTACACCCAGATTATGCAATGGCTACATACGATGATGATAATGATTCTTCAACCCCCGAGGTGGCGTGGCCCGACGTATACAAGCGGTATGCTACTAGCACAAGACGTATCGATAATGAGGTGGGAGATATTCTGCAATTGTTAGGCGATTTAGGTATTGATGAAAATACCTTAGTGATTTTTAATTCGGATAATGGTCCGTCTATTGAATCTTATTTACCAAAAGAGCGCTACAAAGCAAATTTCTTTAACAGTTTTGGCCCCTTTGATGGTATCAAAAGAGATGTTTTGGAAGGAGGGGAGCGAACCCCTTTGATAGCAAGATGGCCGACACAAATTCCTGCCGGAAGTGTAGTCGATTCGCCAAACATTTCCTACGATTGGCTTCCGACCTTCTTAGATGCCGCAGGGCTCCCGGCACCTGCGAATAGTGACGGGGTATCGTTATTGCCTAGTTTAAGCGGACAGGGAGAACAAAAAGAAAGTTTGGTTTATGTTGAATATAATCAAGGCCGAAAATCACCCGAGTATGATGAATTTGCACCCAATAACCGGGGTAGGCTAAGAAAACAGATGCAAATGATGCGCATAGGCGATATTGTTGGATTACGCTATAATATTCAAGAAGCAGATGACGATTTTGAATTTTATAATGTAATTGACGATACCCATCAGGCGACGAATCTTGCTGGTAATGCGAACATGGCCGAACTACAAAAACGAATGAAAGAACGTGTCTTGCAAATACGGGTGCCCGATACTGCCGCGGCACGACCTTATGACGGTGAAGGGGTATCGGCCGTCTCTGTCAATGGATTAAAAAAGGGATTGCGTTGGAAAGCATATGAAAGTGAGGCTCCTTGGCTGGCCCGTGTTGACGATTTGATTCCCCTAGAACACGGAACTGCCAAAAGGCCTTCACTGAATCAGATCAAATCAAAGAAAGGAAATGTATACCTTTTTGAGGGATACATTAGAATCCCGAGAAGTGGTATATACACTTTTTTCTTAAGCGTTACGAACAAAGCTTTTATACGCATTCACGATGCCAGTGTGATTGATGCCGATTATGGATATTTGCCTGAAACGGTTAGGAAAGGGGCTATTAAATTAAAGGAAGGGTACCATCCGATTCGTATTTATAGCCAAAGCGATTCCGGTAAAGAACATAAATTTGATCTGCAATGGAAAGGCCCCTCTCTTTTACAAGCAGAAGTACCGGAAGCTGTATTTTTTTCGAAGTAAACAATGAATAGCTAGTTGTTCTTTATCTCACATAATAAAGTATTGACGGTCAAATACGGCTGTTTTTAAGATTGGACATTATGCTTGACTTAGAAATAATCACAGTGAATACCATACGAGCTGTTGAAACTTTATAAAAACAATAACGGCCCTTTAGTTTCAATGGGAGATTGCTATTTTATGAACAAACTTCATTCGTTGGTTTGTATGTTTTTTCTTTCTTTACGAAAAAATATTCAATTTTAAATCTACATAAAATTACCATTCACCGACACCAATCTACCATTCGCCCGTGTTGAAACCCTCAAATAAAGTACAAAAACGGAAATTTGTTTTAATAATTCGAAAAACAATAAAACTATGGACATTCTTTTAATTGAAGACGATACTATCGAAGTCATGAAATTACAACGCACCTTATCTAAGCTGCAACTTAAACATAATATTGTAAAGGCGAACAACGGTGAGGAGGCGCTCGAGATATTGAGGTCGGGTGAAAAGTCACCTGATATTATTCTATTAGATTTAAACATGCCTAGAATGAGCGGTATAGAGTTTTTAGAAATTCTTAAGGCCGACGATGTTTTAAAATACCTTCCTACAATTATATTGACCACATCTGAAAACAGGGCCGATTTACTTAAATGTTATCAAATTGGAATCGCTGGTTATGTTATAAAACCCCTAAAATATGAAGACTACGAATCAAAGTTAAATAAGGTCTTGGAATACTGGGACATCAATCAGTTGGTTAAAGGCTAACTAAAAACGGCGTTTCACAACAAAATTTTATGTAAAAGTCATACTTTTCCTACCTTTAAAAACTAAATCAGTTTTATGAAAGGTATTGTTTTTACTGAATTTTTGGAAATGGTAGAATCCAAGTTTGGCTTGGAAACCTTGGATGCTATAATTGAAAATTCAAATTTGCCTTCAGAGGGCAGCTATACTTCTGTAGGCACCTACGATTTTAATGAGATGGTGAGTCTCATTACACAACTAAGTGGGGTCACGAATATTCCTGCGGGTGACCTTATCCACGCTTTTGGCCTATACTTATTTGACGGGTTGGCCAAATCTCATCCTGAGGTAGTGAAAAGTTACAAGTCTCCACTTGCGCTGCTCTATTCAATTGAAGACCATATACATGTACATGTTAAGAAGCTCTACCCCGATGCTGAGCTTCCTACCTTCAAAATTCTGGATAAAACAGATACTACGTTATCCATGATATATTCTTCCTCAAGAGGACTCTATAGGTTGGCCCATGGCTTAATGGAGAAAACCTTCGAACATTTTAACGATACGGCGCAAATCACTTACCAGTTGTTGAAAGAAGACGGGACGGAAGTTAAATTTGATATCGTCACCAATGGAAAGTAAAGAGGTTCAAGTACTCAAGAGAGCGTTGGAACGCGAGAAAAAGGCACGTCATCAAGCAGAGAAAATATTGGAAGAAAAATCCAAAGAGTTATATGACGTTACCGAGCATTTAAAGGAATCTAAAAGTAAACTAGAAGATCTTTTATGTGAAACGACATCAGAACTTGACGGTAATTTTATCAATATAATTGATCCTTATGTGGTAATGGACCTAAAAGGGGAGGTTATAAAAATGAATAATTCCGCCAAGGAATTTTTAGGATATGACCATACCAAAGAACGTTTTAACCTTACATCGATAATTCATAAAGATTTTAGCCTATATACGGGTCAATCGATGAAAGCATTGATCGAATTTGGAAAAATTAATAAGTATAAGGCAAAAATAGTGACCAAGAATGGCGATGCCAAATGGGTAGAGGTAAACAGCAGCCTTATCTATGATAAAAAAAGAAGGCCCATTGCCGCACAAGGTATAATACGCGATATTACCCAAGAAATAGAGGTTAAACAACTACTTTCAGAGCAGCGCAAGCAATTGGATACTATTGTACAGAATTCGCCCTTAGGTATTGTTTTGAGGGTTGACGATACCATAGTAAAGGCTAACAATACCTTTATTGACCTTTTAGGATATAGTGAAATTGAGCTAAAAAAACTTAAAGTAAGTAGTTTTTCGGCTCCGGAGGATGTTGAGGCCAACGACCGGCTGACTTCTGAAATGAATGAGGGGAAACGTGATAAATTTACGGTGATCAAACGGTTGTTTAGAAAAAATGGATCTTGTGTCTTAACAAGAACTATAGTGAGTGCCGTCAAAGACACCAAAGGAAATCTCGAGTATCAATTGGTGCTGGTCGAAGATATTACCAAAGAGCGAGAGGCCGAAGTAAGATTAAATGCTGAACGCCAAAAATATAGCAGTATAATAGCCAACATGAACCTTGGTCTTCTTGAGGTTGATACCGATGATGTTATTCAATTGGTAAACCGTAGTTTTTGTACCATGAGCGGGTTTCGAGAGGAAGAGCTTTTAGGTAAAAAAGCATCCAATTATCTGAATATCAAAGATCAAGCACTAATTGCAGATAAGAACATAGCAAGGATCAAGGGTAAATCAGATTCGTATGAAGCTGAGGTCAGGGACAAATTGGGAGCCAAAAAATATTGGTTGATAAGCGGTGCCCCAAGATATGATGTGGATAAGAATGTTATTGGATCTATAGGTATTCATCTTGATATCACGAATCAGAAACTTCTTGAACAGCAAAAAGAGCGACTATTAAAGGAGCTTGAAAATAGCAATAAGGGCCTTCAAGAATATGCGCATATCGTTTCCCATGACTTGAAATCACCATTAAGAAGTATAAGTGCTTTGGCCACTTGGATTCAAGAAGATTATAAAGATGTTTTAGATGAGGCCGGACAGCATAACTTGCAATTAATGCAAGAGAAAGTGGCCTCCATGGATAAACTGATTCATGGTATTTTAGAGTACTCTACCGCAAATAGTTCTGAACTTGATAATTCAAAGGTTGACCTGAATACCGTAGTGGCAGATGTTGGAGAGAGTATTTTTATTCCTGAACATGTAAAACTTTCCGTGCCGGTATTGTTGCCCACCATTTTGGCAGATGATATTAAAATGCACCAGTTGTTTCAAAATATTATGGGTAACGCTGTGGTGCATATAGATAAAAAAGAGGGCTTGGTAGAAGTTCTTTACAAAGAAAACAAAACTCATTTGTGCTTTACCATTAAAGATAACGGGGTAGGTATTCCAAAGGAGTATCACAAAAAAATATTCGAAATTTTTCAATCGGTAGGCCATAACGAAAGATCAACCGGGATAGGGCTCTCCATTGTAAAAAAGATTGTAGATAGATATGGCGGTGAGGTTTGGGTAGATAGTGAAGTGGGCGTAGGAACAGAGTTTCACTTTACCTTAAAGAAAGAATTTTGCCAGTTAAAATAAGCGTTTTATGAAAACAGTACAAGCAATAAAAGTAGCCGCCGGTGTACCCTTTAAGTTTAAAGGTGAACATAAGGTATTGAACAATCCCCTAGTTCTGGTCTTTGGAAATAGATATATTTTGGAAGATGAAGGAATATATAAAGAGGTAAGGGATTTGTTTCCATCGGGACACATAGTTTTTGGCTCGACTTCGGGTGAAATTATGGAAGATTCGGTTTATGAAAATTCGGCGGTGTTAACAGCAATTGAATTTGAGAAGGGCAGTTTCTTGGTTAAAAGGGAGAATGTGGCCAATTTCGCCAATGACGATACAGATCTTGGCGAGCATTTGATGAAATCTTTTTCCCAAGAGAATTTAAAACATTTATTTTTAGTGTCGGAAGGAAGTACGGTTAACGGCAGTGCCTTGATTGCGGGGTTTGAGCAAAATAAAAATAAGGGTGTCGGTTTATCTGGTGGTTTATGTGGTGATGATGGCCGTTTCGAAAAAACACTTTCTTCGTACAACGAAAATCCTAAAGAGGGAGAGATAGTGGCGATAGCATTTTACGGCGAATCTCTAGAAATAACAAGTGCCAATTACGGTGGGTGGATGCCTTTTGGGCCAGAACGCGTAATCACGAAATCTCAGGATAACATTCTGCACGAACTCGATGATAAACCCGCTTTGGACCTTTATAAGAAGTACCTTGGAGAAAAAGCAAAAGAATTGCCTCAATCGGCTTTGTTGTTTCCTTTGAGTGTACGACATCCGAATGAAGAGGTTGCCATAGTAAGAACGATTTTAAATATAGACGAAGAAAGTAATACCATGATTATTGCCGGTGATATTCCTGAAGGTTCGAAGGTTCAATTAATGATGTCTACGGTCGATGATATTGCCAATGGTGCGCGAACTGCGGCCAAATATGCGATGAACAAAAGAAGTGCCGCTCCTGAATTGGCCTTGTTGATAAGTTGTGTGGGCCGTAAGCTGGTCATGGGACAAAGAACGGAGGAAGAAGTAGACGAAGTATTATCTGTAATTGGGGAAAATACTGTGGTTACCGGATTCTATTCCTATGGGGAGATGGCACCTTTTGCCGATCAAGATGCGTGTAAATTGCATAACCAGACTATGACATTAACTTTACTTAGCGAATAATGCACCCACTGATCAATAGACAGTTAAGAAAATACTTGCCCGACCATTTGAAGGAAAGCCCTGATATTCAAGCGTTCTTAAATGCCGTCGACAATTCGTATATTGATTTTGATGAAAAGCTGTCAATGATACAGCGTGCGACCTCAATAAGTTCTGAAGAACTTTATCTGGCAAACGCCAAACTGACAAAAGAAGCGGAGCGACAACAACAGATTCTTGCTTCTCTTGAGCAGGCTATGAATAGCCTTAATTCGAATTTGGATGGCGGAGACAAATTGAAACATGGTGAGACCAAAAATTTCGATGCTGAAAAATTGGCACGTCATTTAAGCAATTTGGCCCAGGAGGTTAGTGAAATTACGGCCGAAAAAAATGTACTCTTAAAAAGCTTGGAGGTAAAGAACGAGTCGCTGAGCAATTACGTTCAAATGGTATCCCATGATTTAAAATCACCCGTTAGAAACGTAAATGCGTTGATGAGTTGGATATTGGAGGAAGAAAAAAGTAGAATGTCGGAAGATAGTAAGAATAATTGCCTTTTGATATCTGAGAACTTGACCAAAATGGATAATTTGATCAATGGCATCCTTAAGCACGCTAGCATTGGGGCTCAAATGGAGGAAAAGAAGAACATTGACATTAAAATGCTCCTTGGTGAAATCAAAAAAAATAGTAACATTCCCGATAATGTAGATTTGCAATGGTCCGATAATCTACCAACCATTTGCTTGGAAAGAATTTGGATCGAACAACTTTTTACCATTTTGTTGACCAATGCCATTGCCGCTACCGAACACTTATCTGAAGGGTTGATTAAAATTAAAAGTGAAGATGATGACCAATTTTGGAAATTTTCTATATCCGATAATGGAAAAGGAATTCCTGAACGTCACCACAAAAGTATATTCGAGATGTTTCGAAAATTGGAGAATAATCCAACATCTGCCGGAGTTGGACTCGCCTTGGCAAAAAAAATCATAGCCCTTTATAAAGGCCATATTTGGCTCGAATCAGAAGAGAATAAGGGAACAACTTTTTATTTTACATTAAAGAAAAACTGTGATGGACAAGCCTAATTTAAATTATATTAAAGAACTTGCAGGAGACGACTACGATTTTGAGTTGGAATTTATTTCCATAGTGAAACAAGAGTTTCCGATCGAACATAATATTTACAAAGAAGCTATCGAAAAAAAAGATTTTTATGCAGCTTGGCAAATTGTTCATAAATTAAAGCATAAACTGAATATATTGAGCATGGAGGAAGCCTATAAATTGGCTGTAGTCTTTGAAGAAGAATTGAAAACAGAAGATTTTGGAAGACACAAAGATTTCTGTCATGTTTTAGATAACATAGATAATTTTCTAAAAACTATTTAACAATGACCTGTATTATCGTAGATGATGAGAAAGCCGCAAGAGCGATAGTGGCAAGATTTTCTTCTAAAGTTTCAGATATAGAGGTAGTAGCCCAATTTGACAATGCCATCGATGCCATAAAGTTTTTAAATCAATCTACCGTCGATGTGGTGTTTTTAGATATTCACATGCCAGGATTTAGTGGAGTTGATTTTGTACGAACTTTAAAAGATTCTCCCAAGGTAGTCTTGATTACCTCTGACACTAATTTTGCCATTGAATCCTATGAATATGAATCAATAGTAGACTATTTGGTGAAACCTATAAATTTTGAGCGTTTTGAAAAATCGATTCGAAAAATAAAAAGTGCATTGGTGACACCTGCAAAAAAAGAGGGAGGGGAACATGAAGGTTTCGGTGCTGAAGATTATTTTTACATCAACATCGATAGGCGTTTGATAAAATTAAAGTTTGAAGAAGTACTCTTGATAAAGGTAAATGGCGACTATATTGATATTCTAACGGAAAAGCAGCAATATCACGTTCATACGACCCTAAAAAACATAAAGCAAAAGTTACCCGAAAAATCATTTCTACAGATTCATCGGTCGTATATAATAAACTTCACCAAGATAATAGATATTGAAGATAACAGCGTTTTAATAGAAAAAAATGTTGTTCCTATCAGCCGTAATAGTAGGCCCGAATTGATGCGAAGGTTAAACCTGTTATAGCCATTTTCTCTTTTAACATTGGCCGCCGAATTACTTTATAATATCAACTGCCAGCGTTGTAAGTCACTCCTTTTTGACTAATAACCATTGCTGTTCGTCGTTGATAGGTGTGTGACTTTGCCATTGTGCCACACCCTCGATAGTAATAAATTCGTAAAATTTCAGTCGAATTGAGTAAGCCCGTCTTATAATTTTCTATTGCTTTATTTTATGGAAGAACAATGGTCTTTTAGTGAACAACCATTTTAACTTTATTCCAATTTCGGTGAATTCAAAACCTGCTGCAGTAGCGGAAGCGATATTACTATACTTGCCATATAAATTGCCGCTGAGACGTTTTGAAAATTGATGCTGTAATTTTGCTTCGGCTCTGAAAATTGTAGTATTTGGGTCTTCCTCTACTTGTTGGAAACCAGTAGCGGCACTTGCCATATAATTGGTATTCTTTGAAATTTTTCCGCGAATATCTGCAAATATCTCCACAGCTTGATATTTTTCAGGACTAAAGTAAATGGTAGGTAATTGGTCCGCAAAGGAGATGTACTGATAATTAAGCCCCATTTTAAGGGCTGGTTTGCGTAGTAAATTGTAGTATAACGAAGTAAAAAGAAGGTTTCGAATATTAGCATCACTTTGTTGGGTGTACATCATTTGCGTATACCAACCCAGGTTAAAGTTTGTGCCTAGATTGTAGTTCAGTCCGTAATGGTTCATCACGATTTCACGTTCGATAAGGTCTGCATTGAAATTTTGTACCTCACGTTGATAGCCAACTTCTAGGTTTTGAAGTTTAAATGGCTGTAAAGCCAGTTTGGCTTCTAAGACGGGTTGGGTGTAAGCATCTGCCATAAAGCGGGAATTGTTTAGGCCCAGAACCGTTTTCAAAGTGGTCTTAGGAAATAATTTATACTGCATTCCGGCAACGATTACATGAGAGTTCGCCTTGTTGAGCGTAACCGTATTTTTTGTAGTACGGTATAAATACGAAAGCGTGGTTCTAAATTTGGTTGATAAAGGAACATCGACACTAGTGTTGGTAAAGAGAGCTATATTATTGCCATTGTCAAAAGTATAGGCGGCATGTTCTTCTATGCCTGGGGTGAATTGAACGTTTAGTTTTTCAATAAAGCCGTTAGCATCTTTTTGGTTTTTATAAATCTTCAAGGTTTTATAGGCCGCTTTGTAAGCAGGTATTATACGGTCAGAAGCAAAATATGCGTTGGCACTACCCAGATTTCCGTCGAACGAGGTACTATCATTTTTAAGAATTGCGTTGTAATTTTTGATGCTGTATTTGGGATTTCCCGTATAAAGACCGAAAGTTGCCTTTAGGGCAAAAAGCCAATTTTTATTTGGGTATAGTTTTGACAGACTATCAATTTGCGCTTTTGCTTTTCCATATTTCCTATTCCATATCAAAGCTTGAATATAGCGGTCATACGTGCGCTCGGTCAGTATACTATCTTTGAATTGGGATACCCGGTTTTTAGAAAGAGTAGCAACTTTAAGGGCTTCCTTGTCATTTTCATCAATATGTGCTGCCAAAGCAATCCCATTTAAGGCAGTAACCGAATCTTTGGGGGTCAGTGCATAGCGACCGTACGTTGCTTTGGCTTTACTAGCATTTTTGGTGATTAAGTACAGGTTTGCAAGATTTAATAAAGCATCTTTGTCTTCAGGAAAGTCAGTGAAAATTTCCTGAAGCAAAACTTCGCCCTTTCGATAATTTTGATTGCTCACGAATTGATTGGCGTAACCTAACTTCATGTATTTTCTGGAAACTTTGGCGCTTTTGTTATTAGGTTCAAGGGCAATGGCCTTTTCTATCCAAGTCAAGGCTTGCTTATATTCCTTTAAATTACTGAGTGTATTGGCATAGCCTAATAGTGCTCCAAATTTATCAGGATAAGAGCGTACCATCTCTTGATATAATGGTTTTGCCTTTTCGTATTCTTTGGCCCATAGGTAAGACTCGTTATAATTGATTTGTACTTCAAAATCATCAGGGTAATCATTTAACAAATTAGCAAAAAGCCCGGTGGCTTTCTGCGGTTCCCCGCTTAAGCCCACTGCTCTCGCATAACACAATTGGGCGGTCTTATTATCTGGCTTTGTTTTCAAATAGTTTTCGAAGAAGGTTTCTGCCTGTTCGAATTTCCCTGTTTCCAAAAGTTCAAAGCCAGCAGAGAGGTCATCTTGAGCACTTGAAAGAAGCGAAAAAAACAATAAAAAAATTAAAATAAAATATCGAAACATGAGGGTAAGGTTATTACTACAAGTTGATAACGAACTTATTCACTATTTATTGGTGGTTTTTTGAAGGTTAAAGAATTAATAAGTGATAAAATTAGCAGCATTGTATATGAACTGCTTTGAAAGGGCTATCGGTAGGATGAACAAATACGGATTTAGTTAAAAATGAAACGCCGTTTATCGAAAAGAAGATTATTCCTACAATAAAATTGATAAGAAACCTTTATAACCAAACACTTATGGATTTTATATTGAAAGTTAGCCTTGGTTTATTAGAAGAGCTATGATTTAATCACTATGACACATTTGGCTGTTATCTGGTCCATCGGGCAATCGTCATTTTATATGAAAATAGAATAAAAGAGAGACTACATCCAATAACCCACCAAAGAAGAACCAAAATAATGACCGTATATCGATTGGCATTGCGAAAAATTTCTCCCGAACAAATATTCATGTTTAGCGTGCTCTTGGTAAATGGGGGCAATTATATTTATAATCTTTTACTGGGAAGAATTTTGGGGCCGGCTGTTTTTGCTGAAGCCGCATTGCTCGTTACTTTATTACTAGTGCTGTCTTTTGTTGGTATGACTTTTCAACTGGCCTCCGCAAAATTTGCTGTGTTGTTGGAGGGAGGGCAGTGGTCTCGGTTTCGGTTTAAGTTATATAAAGGGTCGCTCATCATTGGTTTAATAGCAATGGTTTTGATGCTGTTCTTTGCAAAAGACTTGCAACAATTATTTCAAACGGAAACTTCTTCAATGTTTATTGTATTTGCCGTAGGGGTTCCATTGTATTTTTTAATGAGCGTAAACCGGGGTATTTACCAGGGCAATATGGAGTTTATTAAACTTTCAACCAGTTACCAAACCGAAATGTGGAGTAGGCTCTTGCTTACTTTGTTTTTTGTGATGGTGCTTCCGTTTGATGCGACCACTTTGGTCGCTTCTGGTATTTTGATATCGTTTTTGTTTGGCATGATTCCGACCGATATTAAAAACTTCAGTTTTGAAAAATCAGTGCGTTTAACACCTGAAAATGCCAAAAATGTATCGATGTTCATCATTCTTACGGCATGTTATGAAGGCACCCAGATTATTATTAACAACAGTGATATTTTAATGGTGAAGCATTATTTCGATGCGACCACTGCTGGTTTGTATGCCTCACTTGCCTTGATAGGCAGGGTGGTATATTTTGTTGCCTGGATGTTCGTTATGATACTACTGCCCACCGTGGTGCAACGTAAGAAAGATGGTTTGTCGACGGCTCCGGTCTTGTTTAAGTATGTTTTTATTATTGGCTTGCTATCAACCTGTATCGTACTTGCGTGTTGGATGTTTCCAGAGCTTATCGTTCAGTTGATGTTCGGAGAGGAATATTTAAGTATCGCAGGGTTACTTTGGAAATACGCCTTGGCAACCTCACTTTTTGCCATTTCAAACATTTTTGCCTACTACTATCTTTCCCTAGACCATTATGGTCCAGTAATTCTATCAGGAATTTTGGGTATTTCCCAAGTGGCTTTGATAGCCATTTATCATGACAGTCTTGAACAGGTAGTTCTCGTACAAATTCTGGCAATGGCCATTTTATTGGCTGTGCAGTTGGGGTATTTTATTTATAAGAACAATAGGCCCAACCATATAGAACTTCAAACGGATAATCAAACAAACTTATAAAAAAAAGAAAAATGAAATTAGCAATTGTAACGGCATATCCGCCAAGTAAAATTACCCTTACGGAGTATGCATACCATCTCGTAAAACACTTTAGACTTCAATCCGATGTAGACGAGATTATTTTGATTACCGACCGAACGGAAGGAGAAAAAGACATTTCTTTTGAAGAAGAGGGTTGTAAAATAACCGTAGCCGAAAGCTGGAGCTTCAATAGCTACAAAAATATATTGGATATTAATAGAGCCTTGAACCGCACCAAGCCCGATGCTGTTTTATTCAACTTACAATTCTTAAAATTTGGGGATAAAAAGGTGCCGGCTGCCTTGGGTCTTCTTATGCCCTTCATATGTAAACTTAAAGGTATTCCTTGTATCTCATTGTTGCATAATATATTGGAGACAGTTGACTTGGAAAGTGCAGGGTTCACTAAGAATAAATTGTTACAGAAAATCTACGGTTTTATCGGATCTACCTTGACACGTTTTGTTTTGGCTTCAGATCTTGTGGCTGTAACCATAACCAAGTATGTTGGAATTCTAGAGAAAAAATACAAAGCCAAGAACGTGGTTCAGATTCCCCACGGGTCTTTTGAGATACCACCAGAACCGAATTACCAATTGCCCAAAGGCGCGAAACAGGTAATGGCTTTTGGTAAGTTTGGTACTTATAAAAAGGTAGAGGTATTGATTGAAGCGGTAGAAAAAATACGGAAACGTACAGATGAAAATATCGAAATTGTCATTGCGGGTACCGATAGCCCAAATACACCAGGCTATTTGGAGAACGTAGCCAAGCAATATGCAGGAGTAGAGCAGTTACGTTTTACAGGTTATGTTGCCGAAGAGGATGTTCCTGTAATTTTCGGTGAAAGTGCTGTCGTAGTTTTTCCGTATACCTCGACTACAGGTAGCTCTGGGGTGTTGCACCAAGCCGGTAGTTATGGTAAGGCGGTGGTGCTGCCCAACTTAGGCGATTTGGCTTCTTTGATAGAAGACGAAGGGTATAGGGGAGAGTTTTTTGAAGCCGATAAAGCTGATTCATTGGCAGATGCGATACAAAGTATATTGACTAATGAATCGTATCGCACGGAGTTGGCGAAGGCTAATTACAAGGCGGCCTGTTCATTACCCATGTCGGCTATAACGAAAATGTACATCGATTGTTTTAAAGCCATACAACTTAAGAACTCAAATTTCGATTTAAAAAGTATCACGCATACAAAGACTGAAGATTCGGTTGTAGACGTGTAAAAATTATTACTTTCCTTTGCTCTATTATTAAAAAGGGTGGTCTTTTTAGGCCATCCTTTTTTTTGTAATTGTTATTGCTTCAGAAACTGGTAAGAAGGCTTTGGATTTCCTTCCTCATTAATACAGCCATAATGTCTTTGAGGTGTTTTACGCCAAGGTAATCGGCCTACTACCGAAGTGGGTACTTCATTGAAATCATATAGGGTCCAGAATACGAAAGGTAGATTTTCTTGAGAGATATACTCTTGCATCTGCTTATAATACGCAGCCTGCTTTTCTTCAGATCCACTAAAGGCGTTCCAAACGCCGCTATAGGAAGATAATCCATATTCTTGCAACATAAACGGCTTGTTGTTTACTTTATCTTGTAGTTGATGGTATGCTTTGACAAAATCTTCCGGTTTTTTGTAATAATGAAAAGAAACCAAATCTACTTCTTCTGTAAGATTGGTTGCCGCTTCGGTTGATGACCAACCTATGGTGACATCATGTTCGGGGTCCCAACTCTTGATTTGCGCAATCATTTCTTTTAACCAAGCGGTTACCGTGGTAAACCCTCTTGAATCAAAGTCTAGATCCGGCTCGTTCTTTACATCCCAAGCCAAAAGAGCTTTATGGTTCTTCAAAGAATTTACAACAATTTCGGCGTGTCTATGAGTTAGCGTCCAATCGTCAATATCATAATTTCCATAAAAATCGAATAAGGTGACCATCACCTTAAGATCTGTTTCCAATGCAATATTCATCACATTTTTTAATTGTTTAAGTTTGTTCTGGTCTATGATATTTTTCCCAAAATTCTCATACGGTACGAAAATACGCACCATATTCAAACCCATTTTACGAATTCTTTCAAAATCTTTACGAACCACCAGGCTATCAAAATTTTCACCGAACATATCCCATGGGTTTTTCTGCGGATAATAGTTTACGCCACGTATTTTGGTAAAATCGATCGGTAGTTTGTTGCTGTCATTTTCGGCAATACCGTCTTGTAATACCGATGGAATTTCCTGCAGATGGCGTATTCGCCAAAAACCATCCTCGAGCAGCATGATGACTCTGTAATTTGCAGTGCTTTTATGCTCAAGGAAAAGGCTGTCATTACGATAGATTTGACTGTATGATGCTACATTATTGTCTTTGAAAACCACCAGTTGGCCATCGGCACTGTAGAATTCCAAATCTGGGTTGTGTGAAATAGTTGTCGATTTTATTTTGACGCCAGAGGCTTTGTTCAAGTCTAAAATCCTTTTAAATTTTATCAAGGCACTGTCTGTATAATAATCGTCAAGACCGTAGTCATTTTGATTTCTGTACGCCAGGTTGCGTACATACCAAGCACGTTTATAGTCTTTTTCTATTTTTGTAAGCGTCTGCTTCTCTAATGGACGTCCTTCGCCTAGCGTATCCGACCATATCACTTTAGGTAGATAAGTTTCGTTTAATTGACTTTCGAGGTGCAGCATTGTAGAACGATCCGCTCCTGTATTTAAATAAGACCATGCAGAGCCGATTCCGAATAGAATTAGCATGTTGACCCCGAGAAAGGAAAGCAACAAAAACGCCCGATATGCATTTCTATTTTTTGTCGCCATAGAGTTTAATGGTTAGTTCTTTTTTAATACCCATGGAATTTATCGTAATCGCATAGGTTCCTGGAGGATAAAACTCTGCGGGAAGCTTTAATGACGTCATTCCATTTTTAGTGAAAAGCTTGGTCTTTTCTAAAATTAAATGCTCTTCTGATTTAAGTTCAATAGTTATGCTAATGCCATCGGGAACTTTTTGATTGATAAATCCATATAAAGGGCCAATGACAACTTCTCGTTCATTTTCATCAAAGCTGACTTCAAAATCTTTGACCGATTGGTCAAAGCTTACAGCCAGCCGATTACTGGTTGCGGCTCCAGTGACATAGGCCTTTATATTCCATTTTGTGGGCCTTTCAGGGTGAAGTATCTTTGCTATGGCCATGCCATTTTGTGTGTTGCCCGATGTACGTAATAAAGTACCCGAAGCATCTTCGACAATAAAATTCACATATGTACCATCGCTCACAATATTGTTATAGTCATCGACTATTTTCGAAGTTTTCAATGTTAAAATCTGGTTGCCGTCAGCAAACGAATGATCACGTTCATAGTGAATTGTAAAATCAGCGGGTATTGCCGAATAGACCATAGTCGTAAGTTGTTTTGAGTAGGTGCCTAGACAGGCGGAACTTACCAGCATACGACCTGCCTTTTTTGTTGCTCCTATATTTTTCCATGCAATACCCCCAGATGTTTCAATAGCGTATTCATCCATTTGATTTTCAAATTGACGTTTTATGGTAACAGTTGTACCGTCTGGTAATAGGTTGTCAAATTGATCGGTAGGTATGTTCGTTAACATCGAAAAATCGATGTCACCAGCAGTTATTTGCCTAGGACCAAAATAAGATTCCATAAAAACAAAGGTCGAATCTGGTCGCATGTTGACTTCGCCATTTTCGATGATTTCTCCATTCGAGACCATCTTCCATTTAAGTAATCCGGCATGACGGGTATAACTTTTTGGAAAGCAATACCTGATATGGCTATTCTTTCTTGTACCTGTAATAATCGTTGATCCAATGGCATTGGTCAAATATAATTGTGGTACTTTTTCACCTTGTATTTCAAAGTTAAGACATAATTCACTACTTACGGTCTGTTGTTCATTGGAAGCATTCAGAGACACTTTTATATTGGGGGTCTTGTTCTCCAATACCTCGGTTCGGCACGAGACAATGAGTATTAAAGTTATGATGGCGATGAAGATTTTCATTACTTAGGATTTCCGATATAACTATTCAACTCAATTTTTATAAAATCATATCCGTTGCCTTTCAGTGGTTGTAATAACTCTTGATTATGTTCAAGATTTCTATTGGGAAAAATCTTTTCCGCGATTGTGGCATTAGGTGAACCATTAACAAAACAGTTCTCTAAACTGCTACTTATGATACTGAGGTTCGGGATGTCTAATAATTCATATTCAAAATTTTGTTTACGCTGTACTCGTACACCTTCTCTCATAAATTTACTATCTACCCAAACCAAAGTTTTATCTGAATCGTAATATGAAATCAATAATTGTGGAATAGTAACCTCTTGTATACCGCTATTGAACAATTCCCCTTCAAGCATATTCTCTGTGGTTTGAAGTTTTTGCAGGGTAATGGACTTATAAAGGTCGGTCGTGGCGACATTGCCGGCACATTGTAAATTAAATTTGGTAGGTATTTCTTTTAAATCGAGTTTTGTGAATTCATTGGGATTAAAGGTTTCAGGAATGTGTTCATCAGGATTTGTCCATGCAATACCTTCGAACAAGATTTTGAAGGCAGTGGTTTCCTTAGGCATTAATTTATGCTTGAGATGATATTTGGCATTGAATTTAGCAAGTTCGACATTTTCATTATTGTATAGGGTGGCGGAAATCACCACATCTGCGGGAACATCATCTACGTTCTGTATTTCACCAACAATAGCGTATTCGGATTCTATTTCGACCAATTTGGCAGACAGCACTTCTAACACAGGTTGTTTCAATACATCTTCATGATGGGTCTGTTGGGTCGTGATTTTACGTCTTCCATGATTATAGAATTTTGTTTCGTTGCTCTCGAATAGTTGGTCTGGAGGAATGTCGGTATCGATACTTTTGGGTCGTACGTACCATTTCCCCTTTCTTTTTACCAATTCAAGACGTTCTTGTTTTGCTATTTTTTCTAAAGGAGTAATCCATTGCATTCCAACATTTGCCAATGCGCTATTTGGTGTTTCCTCAGATACGGCGACCCCAATGGCATCTAACTTGGCATAAGAACTAAGAATTCCATCGGTTACCGAAACCTCTAGCATAAATTGGGAAAGTGATTTATTCCCCTCAGGGTCGAGATAAGAATATGCTCTTTCAAATTCCTTAAAATCCAAGGCATCATAGTAAGACCTTACAACGTTTTCCGGACTAATTTGTGCCGATTCGTCTAAATAGAAATGATAGGTGCCATAGCCGAGAACTAAAAGTAGAAAACCGGCCCAGAGCAGATTGAAAGTAATGAGATTGTTTGAAAACTTTCGATGTATCTTGATATACTTTAAATAGTCGGAAGGCTGTGATTTATGTGATTTTAAGGCTCGGAACCAGATTGATTGAATATTGAGTATAAACGCGATGATTACCGTCGAGATAGGAATAAGGCCCCAAATTATTTTTAAGAAGACCGATACATCTTCTTTTGCCAGTACTTTAGGGAGGGGGGGCACATTTAGTTTTTCCCAGACCATAATGCCGTTTTCCAATTGCTGCAATCGTTGCCAGCCGCAGAAATAGAGTAGGGGGTCATAGAATTTGTCGTTGGCGAAAATATATTTTAGGTTATATTTCTCGGGTACCGTTAAGAACTGTTGCAATGAACCGATGCCCTCGACACCTCTAAATTTGGAGTTTTCTAAGCGCTCAATGGCCCTTGTTGTCAATTCGGGCAAACGCCTTGCGGAATGGTAATTGCCATCAACGGTCATTGCCTTGGTCTGTGCCGATAGCCAGGCCATTTGATCCCCGAAGCCTAATGGAAGATAGCGCCATTGATCGTGTTGATCTTGGTTGAGGAAATTGACAATGGGCAACATTTTTATTTTTTGGGGTTGTGAGGGTCTAAAATACCCCAAACTCATGGTGAAAATGACCATGACAATGATACCGCCGGCCAATAACCCCCCGGCAAGTCTATGATAGACAGGGCCAAATCGCCTTTGCATGTGTTCTTTTAAATCACCCTCTACCATACGATATGCAAATTCCCCAAACATAGGCAAGGCTATAATCGTTGCCCATAACGTAAAACGATCTAAAGTGAGAATATTAAAAGCCGTTTCCCCTAATAATTTTAGTGGAATGGGTGTTGTTCCTCCGGTGCCAAGAATGGTCAGCATGGTAAAAGAGAGCCCGAAGAATAAATAGCGTTTGCTGTAAAATCGATAAAAAATATAGGGTAGAATAAAAAGCAGCACCCCCCAGGGGATTACGAAAAATACCAAACCAGACGAAGTAACTTCCAAGAAATTATCCCTAGAACCGTGTGGTATGGGGACTTGGGTAATCGGATTTTTTTTAGAATTGATCCAATAGGGCAAAATGCAAAAGACAATTAAAACTAGGGAAGCACCTCCAAATTTCACAATACGCCAGAAAAGTTTTAAAAAGGCTTTCCAAAAAATTCGAAAACTGATCTTCTTCGTACTTCCGGCTTGATCAAAAGCCTCATCCATGACCACCATTCCTATCAAAGGAAAAATGAAAAAAACCATACCAAAAATGGGCGTTACATGGTGTGAGGTTACCGTTACGGCAATAAGCGAAAGGCAGGTGAAAAAGTAGCGGAGCTTTCCCGTTTTTATCCATTGGTATATTTCGGGTAAGGAATGTAAAAGAATAGAGAGTCCGACAATACTGGGAAGTTGGCCGAAAATGTGAAGTGTTTCGACAAAAGTTGATGAAAATACAGCAAGTAGGGCGGTGTATCCTGCAACTTTCCGGTCTCCCGTCATTAAAAGCCCGAACCTGTATGCACCTGTGACGAAAAGAACAATACCGATCATTGCCACTGAGAACATTCCAAATTTTAAGCCTCCTATGTAAGATAATATGGCAATCGATTGATGTACCAATGGCGGATATGCCTGAACGGTAAATCCGGTATACCATCGATAATCCCAAGGTTCGAACCAACTATTGGCATAATGGTCGGCAAAGAAAAGGTGAATTAAGGCATCATAGGTAGTCTCCAAGGTAAAGAAAATACTGGAACCATGGAATGCTATGGCTATGAATAGGGCCACCACTAAAATAGGGTTGGTACTCTTTTTGGTCATTTAGAATTAAAATCGTTACTCTTAGAAACGAATAATAATTTACAATAGTACAATAGGAGAGGCAAAATGAACGTTATTTGAAAGAAAACGACTACGAAATTATTTTATGTTGGTCCAACTTAAAAAAATGGTATATCGGGGTTGTCTCGACAAAAAAAGCACAAACTTTAAAATAACTTGTATTAATTAGAAATCTTAGGAATAAAAGATACGTCCCAAAACCTTATCCTTTAAATTCTTAACCAAATTAAAAACTATGAAGATATTGGCCATTGATGATCAAAAATTAATACTGCTATCGGTCGAAAAAAAACTGTCGGAACTAGGTTATGAGGTAATGACCGCTAATTCAGGAGAAACCGGTATGTCGCTTTATGAAACCTTTGAACCAGATTTGGTCTTGGTCGATATTAACATGCCAGATATGTCTGGTTTAAAGGTTGTAGAATTTATTCGCCTAACAAAGAAATCCAAAACACCAGTATTGGTAATGTCAGGGAATACCAATGAACAGGTTATCATGGATGGTTTCACTTTAGGAATAGATGACTACATGAAAAAGCCTGTGAGTCTTGAAGAGATGGCTGCAAGAATTAAGCGTATTATTGGTGTGCCGGCAACGACAGTCAATACAACCGAGGAAAGAAATGAAGCACGTATGCTGCAGAAGAACGTGGTCGGCGTGGTTATTCCCTGTTATAATGAAGAGGATAGATTGCTGAGTGCCGAGTTTAAGCAGTTCGCCCATAAAAACCTAGGTTACCATTTGTGTTTGGTGAATGATGGAAGTACAGATAATACCTTGGCAGTTTTGGAAGAATTACAAAATGCGAACCCCAATAATATAAGTGTTTATAATTGTGAGATAAATGGGGGTAAGGCTGAAGCCGTACGCCAAGGCGTATTGCATTTGGTCAAAGACGAACAATTTGACTACATTGGATTTTTAGATGCTGATCTGTCTACGGATTTTAGAGATTTTGATGATTTGGTTAAGACCATTGAAAACTCTGATTTTAAAATTGTAAGCGGTTCTAGAATTAGTAGAATGGGAGCCAATATTACCAAAGAATCGGCACGAAAAATCATAAGTATGACCATTAACTTAATTATTCAGACCATATTAGGCATGCCATTTAAGGACACACAGTGTGGTGCTAAAATTATGGATAGGGAAATTGCTATGAATATGTTCAATGAAAAGTTCATCACAAAATGGCTATTCGATGTCGAAATTTTTATGAGGATGCGAAAATTTTATGGGAAAGAGCAGACCAAAAAATTAATTTGTGAGCAACCCTTAAAAAGATGGATACATGCTGATGGCTCTAAATTATCTATGAAAGATTCCGTTAAAATTGTTGGTCAGCTAGCTCAGATAGCCTACAGTTACAAATAACCTAAGTTTTCGTCTTGAATTGTTTCTCTTTGAAGCACTGGGAAAATTAATAGTTGTTGGTTCCTATGATGCCCGATATCAGGTACAAAGGGAATTTTAACGATTTATGGCCTTATAGATTTTGCATCTTTTTCTTCGTTTTAGAAGCTTTTATTAAAAAAGGTTAGAAAATAAAGTAAATAAGTGGCATCGCGCTACCATTTTACTTTCTTCAATTTTTTTTGTCAAAAGCCATTGTATTTTCGTATATGGTTACCGTATTTCATATTCTTTTGAATTCCCCAAGTAATAATCATAATCTTCCTTTCCTCTTATCTCTCTTGGTATTATATTAAAATTCCGTTTCATTGGGTATGTTCATTTTTTAGTGGATAATCTTATGTAGGGTGATGAAACTACAGCAGATATTCTTTAAGATATGTTTTGCGGTAATTAAACATTTTTGCCGTTGAAAACGGGAAGTAGTATTCTAAAATGTATGATTCTGCCATAAGAAAGTAGCATTCATGTTGCCCATGCTAGTAATTATGATGCATTTGAACAAGTATACTATTTTTTCTAATTATATTGATACTTTAGATCGATTTTGCCGTAAATGAATCTAAACGAACGGCTTAATGTTCGGGTTGTTTTTCAAAAACATTTTGATTGGTTTCAAAGCTTGAAAGAACAATTGTTTTCGTAAAGTGCTATTCTTTTTTAATGACATTATGAAAGTTGCCCTTATAATTAAAATTGGTATTTCCATTGTATTGCTAATCAGCAGTTATACAAATGCTCAAGATAGCCCTGAAGAATATACTTTCGTCAATATAGAGCAGAACAACACCCAAAGGGCGGTCTCAAGCATTGTGCAAGATAGCCTCGGATTAATATGGATGGGTACAAACGGGGTCGGGTTAAAAAAATATAACGGTATTGATTTCGTGTCATATAAGCAAGATTTCAATGAAGATAACTCGTTGAGTAGCTCTTTGATTTATGTTACGTATGTCGATAGATCAGATAGATTGTGGATCGGAACCAAAGCCGGGTTGAATTTATATGATCGCGATTACGACGAATTCAAACAGGTAGTGCTTTACAGAGATTCGGTAGCGCTAGAAAATGTGCCGATCAAGGCGATTCAAGAGAGCTCAAATGGTACATTGGTAATCGGCTCTCACTACAATGGCCTTTTCGAGGTGGATCCAGAAACTTTAAGAGGTTATAGCGTACCCATAATTACCAATACACGAATTTCTGATCTTGAAATAAATAGCTTGATAAAAAGTAGTACCGGCAAGTTATTGATGGGGGCCAATCAGGGCCTTTTTGAGTATGACGGTACAAAGGCTCATCCGGTTTTATCTATTTACGAGTCTTCCGATACCGATTTCTCCTATAATATCGAATCTATGTTGCAAGATGATGACGGTTCGATATGGATTGGCACATTTTCCAATGGCTTGATAAAAGTAGAGGTAACTGCCTTTAATTCCTATGAGGTACATAACTTTAGAATAACCGACCAACGAGTATTATCCCTTGCACAGGCTTCCGACGGCAATATTTTATGTGGTACTGAAAATGACGGGCTTTTCGTGTTGAAAAAAAATGGAACCCTCCGTAAAAATTATCGATACAGTAAATTTGACGCCAACAGTATAAAATCGAATTCTATTTGGTCAATATTTGTTGATACACAAAGTCGAATTTGGATAGGCTATTATAATAATGGTGTAGGCGTATACGACGGTCTTTCAGACAAATTTAAAGACATTGAGAGCCTCGCCAATATGAGCAATTCTTTGCAATTGCCGTCGGTTACCGGAATTGTAAAAGGAAAAAGTGGCCGCATATTCATCGGTATGGATGGCGGTGGTATTGATCTCTATGACCCCGTTAAGAAGAATATCGTACACCTAAAAAATTCGAAGAACAATATTCTATCGGGCTTAGACGCCGGAGACGTCGTAGCCCTTTTTATGGATAGCAAGGATAACCTGTGGGTGGGTACCTGGAACTCCGGAATTTTTTTTCTACCCAACAATACAGCCACTTTCATTAACTATACGGTGTCGAATACGAATTGT
This sequence comes from uncultured Kriegella sp., assembly GCF_963975415.1. Classification (NCBI taxonomy): domain Bacteria; kingdom Pseudomonadati; phylum Bacteroidota; class Flavobacteriia; order Flavobacteriales; family Flavobacteriaceae; genus Kriegella; species uncultured Kriegella sp. The sequence continues at coordinate 77,333 of NZ_CAXBGN010000011.1, read as the reverse complement.
GGGTTAAGGTCGAACCGCATTATGAGTTTTTCGGAAGACTCGAGGGGAACTATCTGGATTGGCTCTTATGTTCAAGGGTTACATTCCTATAATCCGATCAATAAAAATTTCAGTCACCATAACAATGCAATATTCGAAGACCCCAGTCCTGGTCAAGGCGCTATGCGAAAAGTATTGGTCGATAAAAACGATACCATTTGGATGGGGACTACTGCAGGTCTTTATAAACTGTCGAGTGAATTAACAAAGCCCCAAAAAGTAATTTCACTAAAGGAAAGCATGCACCAAGATTTAGGGAATAAACTCGTGGTCGATGTGATTGTTTCATTATTTGAAGATAGTAAAGGATTGATGTGGATAGGAACGGATGGCGCCGGTCTCTGCAGATATGATCCAAACAACGAAAGTTTTGTTTGGTACGGTCAAAAAGACGGTCTAGGCCAAGAAACCATTGCGTCAATTTTGGAAGATGATAACGGAAACCTTTGGATGGCAGGTAACAATGGCCTTTCGCAGTTTGATAGGACAAGCCAGACTTTCAAGAACTTTGATATGAACGACGGTTTACTCTCGAACGATTTCAATTTTAATGCCGCCTATAAAGATGAAGATGGTGTTATATATTTCGGTAACTATGGGGGGATTAACTATGTAAATCCACGAAACATTAAATTAAATACAAATAAGCCCCAAGTCTATTTTACCGATTTTAAGCTTTTTAATAAATCTGTAGTTCCAAACCAAGAGCTATCTCCTTTAAAAAAGGTCATTGGCCAGACTGAAAGCCTTACTTTAAAACATCATCAATCTGTATTTACAATTGAATATGCAGGTATGAACCTTACCCGACCCAAGAAAAATCAATATGCATTTTATTTGGAAGGTTTTGAAAATAAATGGAATTATGTTGGCGAAACCAGAAGTGCTACCTATACCAATTTGCCCCCGGGTGATTATACCTTTAAAGTAAAAGCTGCAAATAACGATGGCGTTTGGAACGAAACCCCCCAAACTTTAGAATTGACGATACTACGTCCTTGGTGGGGCACTAATTTGGCAATATTTTTTTACGTGCTCGCCGTGGTATTGACGTCTTACTTTTTGACGAACCTGATCAAACAACGAATAAGGGAAAAACGCATCGTACAGTTTGAAAGAGATAGAAGAATTCAAGAAGAAACACTAAATGATAGAAAAATTCAGTTTTTCACCAATATCTCACATGAGTTTAGAACCCCATTGACACTTATTCTGAATCCTTTAGAAGATATTATGCACGATTCAGGAATTGTTTTGACAAAGACCATTCAAGAAAAATTACGAATTATACATAAGAATACAAGCAGACTAAAACGGTTGATAGATGAACTGATGGATTTCAGGAAACTTGAAATTAATAAGTTGTCAGTTAAAATTTCCGAAATCGAGGCGATATCTTTTGTAAAGGAAATCAGTGGTCATTTTGAGGAAGAGGCGATACTCAAAAACATTGTATTCGAAGTAGAATCAGACGAATTCCCTATCACGTTGTGGAGTGATCCATCTATGCTTGAAAAAATAATTTTCAACATACTTTCAAACGCATTTAAAATAACACCTGACCATGGAGCGATTACCGTGGGAATTATGAGGTGCAACCAAAAGGTGATTTTTCCTTTGATATATACAGATCAGCCTGTTCACGCTTTAGAAATTTATGTAGAAGATACCGGCAGCGGTATAAAGAAAGAGGAAATAGAAAAGGTTTTTGAGCGGTTCTATCAGGTCGAAAAAATGAATAGTCAGTACTATGGCGGAACAGGTATTGGTCTCGAAGTAGTTAAAAACTTTGTAGACCTTTTAAAGGGAAAGGTAGTGGTTGAAAGTGATGAGGCAATTGGTACAAAGTTCAGGGTTTTTTTGCCCTTGGGAAATGCTCATTTTCAAGCCAATGAATTGTTTTTGGGGCCAGAAGAGGAAAGTAAAGAGGTTTCCGTACCGGAATTTGAAGAAGAAATCATTCACCAAATATTGGGGTCAAATGGTCAAAAAACCTTGCTTATCGTTGAAGATAATACAGAATTACGGGATTACCTTAAGAACGAATTAAACCATGATTATATGATTATTGAAGCGGTTAATGGAGCTCAAGGATTAGAAGTGGCTACGAAAAGAATTCCAGATATGATTTTGACAGACGTCGTAATGCCTGAAATGGATGGATTTGAGTTTTGCAAACGTATTCGAGAGGATCTTAAGACAAGTCATATTCCGTTGTTGATGTTGACAGCAAAAGCAATGACCGATGATTGGGTAAAGGGCATAGATTCCGGGGCTGACGTTTACTTAAGCAAACCTTTTGAAATGAAGGTTTTAAAGGCACAACTCAAGCAAATTATCTCCAGTCGTCAAATTCTATTTAATAAATATTTCAAAGATTCTAACAACGTAAAAATACTTGGGAATACGACAAACCTAGATAAAAAGTTCATCAACAAGGTGTTGGACTATATATCAGCGAACATGTCTGATGAAAACCTCAATGTAGAACATTTAGCGGAAGAATTACATTTGAGCCGGAGTCAATTGTATCGAAAAATAAAAGCGCTGACGGGTTATTCCGCGAATGAGTTTTTACGTAGAATACGATTGGAGAAAGCGAAACAAATGATAGAGGCTGGCAATGAATCGATCAGTGAGGTATGCTTTAAAGTGGGTTTTTCATCACCTTCCTATTTTACGAAATGTTTTAAGGCACACTTTGGTGTATTGCCAACAGAGTTGAAATAATACGTGAATTTTTTTGATTAGAATTTAACCAAATTGAAACTTAAAAATTATGCTAAAAATATGGTACAGATGCCATGTTTAAATCATCGTTGGGCATAGAATATAATATACCGCTATTGTTTTAAAATCAGCTTCAAAAGAAGTTCAGATTGTAGCCATGAAGAGTGGTTTTTTATTCATAGGGGGAATTGAGCGGAATTTCGTTAAAGGATCGTGGGTTTATAAATATCAGGGTAGATGCTCCTTTCTTATGCTACAGGAAACGGGCATTACAGTGGTTATGTCATTAAGGAATACCCCATATGCCCTTTTCACGTGCGCTATACGTATTTTAGCTCTTATTAAGGCCTCTCACAGCATCCCATCTGTAAGTTAGAAAACAAATGGTATTTATGCTATCATGATCCAAGTTTGTCAAAAGGCGCCTCTTATTTAAGATAGTTCAAGGTTGCAGAAATCGCATATCGACCCGGTGAAGCCATCGAACTTTAAGTCTGTTTGAAGATTAACTTTCTATGTCAATTGGAATAAAGCGCCTTGGGTATTTTGCCCTATCATTTAATTCAGTTCAACAAATTGCATTGCATCGTTGTTCTTCGCTGCAACAACATAGGTCTTGTTATTATAGTCGATAGTAGCCAAATCTTTTACATCTCCAGGTACTAAAAATCCGCTTTCTGATGCGGGAACTGCCTTAAAACTACCTTTCCCGTTTCCTTTAAGAAAAAGACCATAGCTTGCATCGTTACGAGGGGTTTCTACTTCTGAAGCGTATAAGTTGCCGGCAATAAGCAGGTCTAAAAGACCGTCTTTGTCATAGTCATCCGCTAGAATTCCGTTTATGCTTGAAGTCTGTGCCTCGATGGGGAGTTCATGTACAATGAATCGACCATTTTTATTTTCCAAATAAACACTGGCAAATGACTTCACTTGGTAGTGCAGTGCCGATTTTAAAGACTTTTCGGAGTATACCTCAATTAGGGTTGCATCAGCAAAACTTTCATAGTCTTCAAACTTTTGTTTAATTGAAGGTATCTGCTGTGAAGAGCACGATCGGCCCCTCACCGGATATTGTTTCCCTTCATTGTAATAACTTAGAACGATATCTTCATTGCTGTCGTTATCAAAGTCATTAGCGAAAATATCGAAGGTTTCATTTTCATTGGCTTTGTATTTGTAATTCAAGCCGTTATTTCCCACCACATAATCCATATCACCATCTTGATCAAAATCACCTTGTTCGATGCTCCACCACCAACCCGTGGTATCCTTTGTCAATCCCATAGCCTCAGATACTTCTACAAAGCCCCTGTTCGTGTTTTTAAATATTCGAATGGGCATCCATTCCCCTACGACAATGATATCTAGCCGACCATCATTGTTGAAATCGGTAATAACAGCATCTGTGGCCATACCCAAATTTTCAAATTCAGGTGGTTGCATTTCCGCAGAAAAGTCAAATCGTACTTCATTTGCCCTACTATCATTTTTTAGAATGTAACTGGAGGCGGGTGATGGATAATTACCAGGAACCTGTCTACCGAGTACCAATAAATCTTCTTTGCCATTTTGGTCAAAATCGGCATGGTATACCTTTGAGCCACTTGTTTTCATTTCAGGCAAGGATGTCGAATCTGCCTTAGTGAAATTACCATTTCCGTCATTGAGGTAGAGCCTATCTTGAAGGGTCTTGGAATCTGGCTTGAATTCGTAACCACCACTTACCACATACAGGTCATTGTCTCCATCTCCGTCGGCATCGAAGAGCAGAGCCCCGGTGTCTTCGCTTAACTTGTCACCTTCTAAAAAGGGAGTAATTTGTTTTTCGAACCCATTGGAGAATTGAAAAAAAATACTTCCTGAAAAGTTGGCGGAACCTCCTATGAAATAATCATCAAGACCATCATTGTTCATGTCACCAATTGCGAGGGCAGGGCCAAAAGCCGACATTTTATGGGGCAATAGCACCTGTTTCTCAAAATCATTATAGTTGTTTTCTTGATGTTGATGTTCAGGGAAAATACCAGTCGCATCTAAAGCGAAAGATTTGGATTTATGGCTTGTTCGAATTTCACTGCCAACGGCCTCGGAATGTTTTAAAACTAAGGTTTGATTCGCTTCGATATTTTTAAGTTTTTGAACCTTGCCATCTGTCCAGACTACTTTTAAGCTATCAATTTTTTCCAACTTTGCCAGTCCAAAATGAAGTTCTGGAGCGACAGAAGATTGAAACCCCCTGGTTAGGGTAAGTTCTTGCATTTGTGAGTGGCCATTGGCACTCACATATACCCGATTGCCGAGACCGAATTTGTTCATGGATTCTCCTTCGAACTTGATGGTCAAGTAACGATTGTTTTCTGAGCTTTTGTTTTCAAAAACCGATGCGGGATCGTCAATATTACTTGTAATGATTTCAAGATCACCATCATTGTCAAGGTCAGCATAGACGACGCCGTTGGAAAAGCCTTTGAATTCGATGCCCCAAGTTTTGTTGGCCTGTTCGAATTCAAGATTCCCCTTATTCTTGAAAATGAAGTTATCAATTTTTTCAGAGGGAATTTTAAGGCTCAGTTGTAACAAGGTATCGGCACTAAGCTTTAAATTTTTGAGTTTGTTAAAGTAGTCATTGTTGTTGATTTCCCTTCGTGTGCCATTGGAAACGAATAAATCTTTGAGTCCATCATTATCGAAATCGGCAAATAGAGGGCCCCAGCTCCAATCGGTAGAGGAGGTTCCCGTTATTCTAGAAACGTTGGAAAAATGTGGAATATCATTTTCAAATACACCTGAATTCAACTGCATACAATTGTGCATGTATTGGTATCCAAATCCCGCATCTACGACATCCCAAAAAAGATCGATGTTCATACTCGCCATGTTGGCTTTCTGTCTTCTGTTGTTTTGTGCCGACATATCGACTTGAAAAATATCAAGGTTTCCATCGTCGTTGAAATCGGAAATGTCGGTACCCATTCCATAGAAAGCGGTATGTGAAGTAGCCTCTTTGATGACTTCGCTGAACGTGCCATCTTGATTGTTGAGGTACATGAAATCGGGAGAATTGAAGTCATTGGAAACATAAAGGTCGGGCCAAGAGTCATTGTTGAGGTCTCCTACCGTTGCACTTAATGATAAACCAAAAGCCCGCAAACCCGAGGTATTGGTCACATCGATAAAATGGTCTCCGTCGTTTTCGTACAAGTGACCTGTTTCATCATTTTTGACATTTTTCATCTTGTAAGCATAAACAAATGTCGGTGAGTCAAATTTAGTAGGAGGGTAGTTGGCTACAAAAAGATCAAGGTCGCCATCTTTGTCATAATCAAAGAAAGTGGCTTGAACACTATTGCCGATATCGTCTATGCCGTATAGGGCCGCTTTTTCGGAGAAAGTACCATCGCCGTTATTTAAATAGAGTTCGTTGTTCTTTGGGGCGAATTTTCCACCTACGGAACAATAAATATCCAAAAAACCATCACCGTTGATATCGGCCATAGTGACCCCGGTATACCAACGATTATCTCCCGCTACCCCAGCACTTTGGGTAATATCTTCGAATTGTAGACTGCCTTTATTTAAATATAGTTTGTTTGGAACTTGATTTCCGGTGAAATAAATATCTAGGAGCCCATCATTGTTTATATCACCGGTGGCAACTCCGCCGCCCATGTAAAGATAAGAATAGGTGAAATAGTTCAGGCTATCGTTCTCTATCAGGTTGTTGGCGAAATCGATTCCCGTTTCAGATGAACTCAAAGCGGAGAATATTTTAGTATCCTCTTTTTGCTGTACTTTTTTTGGGGAACAATTGCTCAGGAGCATCAACCCGATGGAATATAAATAGATTTTATAGATTAGGCTTATTTTCATGATATGTGGTAGACTTTCAATTCATAATTTACAGCTTTTGAACGAAACAGAAGAAAAAAACAGTGTGTCGCGTAACACACTGTTTTTACAACTGCGACTAACTCAATCTAAATGGTTTTTACGTTATTAATATCCGGAGTTCTGATCAGCGGAACTAATATTGATGTTTGAATCTATTTCTCCTTGTGGTATGGGTAGAAGCTCGTGCTTTCCGGCTTGGAAATTTGTTCCTGCGAGTTCAGTTGTGGCAATGCCCCAACGAATTATGTCGTTGAACCTTGATTGTTCACCGGCAAGTTCAACTTTTCTTTCGTGAACCAGGGCATCAAAAACTTGATCTTTAGACATTCCTGTTGCTAAATCATCTAAGCCGGCTCTCTCACGCACTTGGTTGATATAGCCGATTGCCACATCTTGGCTTCCACCCGTTCTCATGCTTTCACATTCGGCCATCATCAAAAGTACATCGGCATACCTTAGGTATTTGAAATTAATACCGGAGGTTTGATCTTCATTGGCGTCTTTGTAATAATTACAATATTTCGACCACCCTGCGTTTCCGCCGCCATTACTTGGAAAGTGATCGACAACCAGTGAACCACCGGGACCAAAAGTATCGCCGTTGATATAGAAAGTTTGTTCAAATCGAATATCATTAGGCTCATATTCATTTAAAAGATCATCGGAAGGAAATACATTGAACCAATCGTTGAAGCCATATTCCTGACCTCTAAAAGTAGCCTCGTTGGGTCCTTGTCCACTACGATCTGAATTCCATTGTGCACTTGTGCCAAAGTCATCGTCATATTCAATTTCAAAAATCGACTCAACGCCATGCTCCGTTTCCTCCATAAAATTGTCAAAATAATTGTCTTCGAGCTCATACCCGCTCAAGGCATTGAATTGTACAAGGGCTTCATCGTATTGTTTCAAAAACAAATAAACCTTGCCTAATAAAGCTTGTGCGGCACCTTTGGTGGCACGCCCGTTCTCTTCATCACCTTTTGCCAACAATACGGGAATGGCTTCCTGTAAATCTTTAATTATCTGGGCATAAATCTCGGAACTCGTATTTTTAGGAAGTCCTACTCCATCATCGGGTGGTAGTGTCGTGATCAAAGGGGCATCGCCATATCTGGTAACAATTAAGAAATAAAAGAGCGCCCTAAGGAATTTTGCTTCGCCAATGGCCTTTTGTTTTAAGTCGTCGCTCATAACAGATGGCAATATGGCATTGATTTTATCTGAGTTCTCAACTACAAAATTAGCTTTGTTAATACCTCTGTAACAACTTTCCCAATAGGCTCCAATTGCACCGTGACTTGCATCAAAGGAAAAATCAAGGTATTGTCGTTTGTCGGCTTCTAGCTGCGGATTTCCTCCATTTTCATGGGCCATGTTGTCCATCATAAAAAACATATGACGGCTGTATAGGCCCCGAGTTTGTAAATTCGAGTAAACGGCATTTACCGCCGACTGTACTTGCGTCTGATTCTGAAGAAAGGTATCCGGTGAAAGTTCATTGGGGTTCGTGAGTTCCAAAGAATCTTCATTACAGGATACGGTGAGGCCTATAATGGCCAGAATCGTTAAAATTATTTTATTTTTTTTCATGATATTTTTTTAGAATGATAGTTGGACTCCAAGTATGATTGATTTAGGCTGAGGGTAGTTACCTCTATCGATTCCCAATTCATACTGCCTATTTCCACCATCATTGGTTAATGGGTTGCCTATCTCGGGATCTAAACCTGAATAATCTGACAAGGTTATTAAGTTCTGACCACTTAGGTAAATTCTACATTTTGAGAAATATTGATCAAATGACGTATTGTCAAGGGTATACCCCAGCGTGATATTCTTTAATCGGGTATAGGATCCATCTTCTACAAAACGATCGGATATGGAATTGAAATTCTGATCGGAACCACCTGCTCTTGGAACCGAATTGGATGTTCCGGGGCCTGTCCATCTATTTAATACATTGGTACCCGCATTGAATAAACGTGGCATGCCTTCAAGATCATAAATATTGGTGTTGTAAACATCGACTCCGGCAACACCTGATATGAATAAATTGATATCCAATTGCTTATACTTGGCATCTAAATTAAGGCCGTAGGTAACGTCGGGATAGGGATTTCCGATTTTAACACGATCATCGGCATTTATTTGTCCGTCAATGTTTTGATCTACAAAGCGAATATCGCCGGGGTTTACAGCAAACTCACCTTCGTCATTGGGTGTTTGATTCAGAACAGCATCAACTTCTGCTGTAGTTTGGTAAATACCATCGGTTTCATAGCCAAAGAAAAAGAATAGCGGCTCTCCCACTTCAATACGTGAAATATCTTGCGCCTCAAAAGTACCACCAGACAGTGATTCGTTCGCCCCCAATGACTTGACTTCGTTGCTTGAAGTACCGACATTTAGGTTGGCAGACCATGTAAAGTCTCCCTCATAATCATTATAGCCCAAATTAAATTCAAAACCTTTTGTGTCGACCGATCCGACATTTTCGGTTACAGACCCTGAGTTTATTCCTAAAGATCCCGGTAAGGGACGACTCATTAAGAGGTCGTCACTCGAATTGTTGAAGTATTCGACCGCACCTGTTAGTTTCCCGTTAAAAAGTTCAAAGTCTAAACCAATATTTTTCATGGTGGTTTCCTCCCATTTCAAATCGGGATTGGCCAGACCGCCGGGGGTGGTTCCTGTTGCTAAACTACCTCCTATAGGATAAAAGAAATCGGACAGTAATGTTGCACTATATTGATAATCCCCAATTCTATCATTCCCCGTGATACCCCAGCTACCTCTTAATTTTAAGGTGTTAAAGGCAGAATCTTTTAAGAAACTCTCTTGTGCAATGTTCCAGCCAACGGCTATCGAAGGAAAAGTACCCCATCTATTGTTCGATCCAAAGCGGGAGGAAGCATCACGCCTAAGGGATGCGGCAAAAATATATTTTTGATCGAAATTATAGTTTACCCTTCCTAAATAACCGATTCGGTTGTATTCAAAAGATTGCGACTGTAAAAAAGACTGTTCGTTCGAAACTTGATTTAATTCGTTTGTAATCGGATTTTGACTATTTGAATTCAATATTTCGTCTATCGTTTCTTGTTTTTCCGCAAGAATCAATACCTCTAAGTTATGAAGGTCATTAAAGGTGGTAGCATAGTTTAGGCTGTTTGTTACCGTTATTGATTTTCTCAATGTTGAATTTTTGGTAATAGCGGCAAAAGTTGAACTGTGGGTTGCTCCTTCGCTATCATCATTGTATGAAGGTCTGAATATATTGGTGTTTGAATTTCTGTACTCCAAACCGACTTGACTTTTGAATTTCAAATCTTTTAGTATTTCAAGCTCACCAAAAAGACTTCCTATGATGGCAGCCGATTTGTTGATGTGTTCGCCCAATGTTTGAACACGAATCGGGTTTTCGGCATCCTGTCCGTCTAAACCACTACTGGGACCTTGGAAACCTCCTAGGTTATCTGGGTTATTAATTGGTAAATACGGGGGTATTTTAATCGCATGTTCCAATAAAGACCTTGCCCCTAAGTTTCTTTCTGGATTTTGTTTGTTGAACGATACGGACATGGTTTCCCCAAAATTGAATTTACCCACTGTAAAATTACTATTGGCCCGAAATGAAAATCTCTCGAAACCGGTCTCTATAATGGCACCTTCTTGGTCCATATACCCTGCCGAAAATCTAAAATCACTATTTTCTCCACCCCCAGAAATGCCCAAGTCAACTTTTTGCATGATACCTGTACGAAAAAGGGCATCTTGAAAATCAGTATCATTTCTAGAAGCGGAAAGGGGAGAGGTAGGTACGACACCAAAAGCGTCGTTGGCGAATGCTAAATACTGTTCGGTATTTAGCACATCGAATCGTTGATTCGCAAATTGAATTCCGGTATATGCATCTACATTAATCGTAGTTTTGCCCGACCTTCTGCCTTTTTTTGTAGTGACCATCACGACGCCATTCGAACCAAGAGACCCATAAATAGCGGTTGTAGAAGCGTCTTTAAGAATATTTATCGACTCGATATCGTTTGGGTTTAAATCTCCTAGACCACCTGCGATTACACCGTCAATTACGTATAAAGGGTCGTTATTGTTCATGGTTCCCAAGCCCCTGATTCGAACAACAGGTGCTGTACCTGGAGAGCCTGAGTTGAGAACGGTTACTCCGGCTGCCCTGCCTTGCAAGGCTTGGTCGGCCGATGCTACGGGTAACGCCGATAGCTCGTCTGCGCCTACGGTAGAAATTGCCCCTGTAACCTCGGCCCTTGATTGCGTACCATAACCAACTACAACAACTTCGTCAAGTGCTTCTGCATCTTCTTGAAGATTTACATTGATGGTAGTTTGATTGCCCACTGAAACGATTTGGGTGGTCATTCCTATATAGGAGAATACCAACTGATCAGATGGACTAATATTTGAAAGGGAATAATTGCCGTCGAAATCGGTTGTCGTTCCATTTGTGGAACCTGAAACTATAATGGTGGCACCGGGTAATGGGGCTCCCTTCGCATCGGAGACCATTCCCGTTATGGTACTGGTTTGTGAGAATGCATTTTGCCCTAATAAGGAGAGCAATGCAATACAGACAATTTTGAGTTTAATCATAATCAGTGGTTTTTAGTTAGTTTACGTGTTCTATACATGCACTTATAAATACGGGGAAAGTACATCAGAACAAATATATGCGCAGCGCAATGAGGTTAATAAAAGAAATGAAGCAAACTATGAGAATCATGTTGCATCAGTGCTTCAAATTTAGTTATATGTGAATTTTGTGGGTGAAATACTGTGAATATGTAAATTATGTGTGGCGCAAAAAAGTGAATATGAAAATTTACCGACACCGTACCCTAATTATATTTTGCCAATTTCAATATTTCAAATTTCATGCAAAAGGGTCGATAAAACAGCGGTTGGGAATACAATGAGGTGAAGAAGGGAAGGGGGTAATACACAAAAGGTTCGTACAAATCAGGAATGAGATGAACGAACCTTTTCAAACCAATAAAGGTTTTGCTTCTAGCCTTTAATTACAGCTGCTTGCCGTTTAATCGAGCGATATAATTGGTACTTGCTAGATCAGAACCGAAAATAGGTTTGTACTATATTTGACAGTTGTGATATAACAGCTTTAATAGTGGCACCGTTAACCATTAGGTGGTCTATTTGTTGGTCTTTTCCCAGGGTGACCACCTCCCGGGGCATTCGGGCGTCTACCTCCTGGTGGCGGACCTCTTCTCTCAGATTCGGTAAACTCGCCCATTAGGCAGCGACCAACATAGGGATAGGCATTTGTGACCAAGTAGATATATTCGCCGTTTAGCTCGGTGCCATTGCATTCATCTAAATCGCCGGATCCTTTTACATATTCCCAATCGGAAAGAAAAGTTCCGTCTTGTTCGGTGTGGTCGATATCAACATCAATACTGACCTTTGGATTGGAATATGTGCAATCAGTACCTGAACGATTATCATCTACTATTCGATAACTCGGTTTATATGCGTTACTTTTTGAATAATAGATGGGGAAACCATCGTGGGCAAAACCAACATGCACTAAATCTTCTTGATTGTCAAAAGTTTCGATAACACCTGTCGGTGTACCATGATAATGGTAGGCTCCATTAGGTTGCACATGGGCATTGTTAAAATCAAGACCGAGATCGATTAAATCTTGAAAGGCTTCGACCCGATAATTTTCGCCACTTTCACAAACCACGACTTCAGCTGTTCCTGGTTCAAATTTTACTCCGTTTAAGGCAACGCCCGGTTCCCTGACCCATTTTGATTTACCCGTATAAACAGGCTTTGTAGAAAATACATACGTTCTGTCTTGCGCGCTAATCGTATTTGGGTTTCCTTGATTGGGAAACGCTCCGGTTTTATGATTGGGAATAGCGTTGGTGACCATGGTGCGTTTATCACCTTGAACCGTTACTGTCGTTTTTGTGCCAAAATTCTCATCATTTAAGGTATATGAACCAAAATAGTCACTATGATCATGAGTTATTTCCAACTTTGAAAACTCGTCATGATTATGGGCTATTTTTTTCTTTTGACCCGTGCATCCACAAAGTAGACCGACAACAATAACCACTAAAGCAATATTGAATTTTTTCATTGTGTATTATTTAAGTTAAAACGGCTCGACTTACTCTTTATATTACTGGTCTTCATCTTTGTGCATTTGCCCTACTATTTTTTCGAGCGAAGGCGGTTTTTGATCCTCTCTACAGTTTTGTGACGATTATGCATAGCCCTTAAAACTGAAGAACGAGGCAATTAAGATAAGTTTTAGTCCTGTCAAACTTGTTTTTTTATCCTGAGCTTTCTTTTGGACTACAAAGATGGACTTTGGATAAATGTCAAATGACCTTTTTAAGTGAATGATGGCAGGTTTTCGGTAAATGGGGTGCCTCAGTCTGTAAAGTCTTGTTTTCGCAGTGATAACAGCGGTGTTTTGGAGGTTTCAATGAATATTATTTCCTTTAATTTGCAATATGAACAGATCGAAACGATATTTTTTTCAAGTATTTTTGTGGGCCGCTATTTGGAGCGTAGGTTGGTTGGTTTTAGATGGCGATTTTCAATTTGTAAGACAGAATCTGGTTTCTTATCTTCTACAGGTTCTGGTTGTAGCGGTACTGGTCTATTATACGGCGCCGGTGCTACTTTTGAAGAAAAAATACACGTACTTCATTTTAGTATCCCTAGTACTTCTTTTGGTCTGTTCAGCAGTAAGTTCACAAATCTTTCAGGGACCCCCACCGCGAAGAGGGGCCTTACCCAATATGAGGGTGCAACCCCCACCGCGGTTTTTAATAGAATTTTTGCTGTTGACAATTGCTTATGTACTTGCAACGATTGTTGAGACTTTTCTGTTTGCACAAAAGCAGGAAGAAGAGACAATTCGAAATAAAAATGAAAACTTGCAGACCGAACTTAAACTATTGAAATCGCAGATAAATCCACATTTTTTATTCAATTCTTTAAACAATATTTATGCACTTTCGGTTATAGATTCGAATAAGACGCAACAGAGTATCAGTTCGTTGTCAGATATGCTGAGGTATGTGCTTTATGAATGTGATCGCCCTTTTGTACCACTACATAAGGAAATTGATTATATCGAAAATTATTTGAATTTGTTCTGTCTAAAAAGTAGTAAAGTGTTTCCTATTACGACAGATTTCACGGTTCTTGATAGAAATGTAAACATAGCCCCAATGCTATTGATTCCCTTTGTGGAAAATGCGTTAAAGCATGGGAATCTCGAAAAAATCAATAATGTTTTCTTAACGATAAGTGTCTATTCCGATTCGGAGGAAATCAAATTCGAAATAGTGAATAGCGTACCTGAAGCAGTTTTAAACAAAGATAAAGTAGGGGGCATCGGATTGGAGAATGTCAAAAAAAGGCTAACCCTGCTTTATCCGAAGCGTCATGAACTAATTATTAATAACAAATCGACTACTTTTGAAGTTAAACTACATTTAAATTTAGATGGAGAAGATTAAGTGTTTAGTCGTCGATGATGAAGAGTTGGCCAGAAATCTGTTGGAAGCTTATATAGGGCGAATAGACTTCTTAAGCTGTGCCGGTTCCGTCGAAAGCCCCTTGGAAGCTATGCAGGTAATGCGTGAAATCAGCATAGATTTGCTTTTTCTCGACATTCAGATGCCAGAAATTAAAGGAACGGATTTTGCCAAAATGATAGCTCCGACGACACAGGTTATTTTCACCACAGCCTATTCTGAATATGCTGTCGAAGGATTTGAGTTGAATGCACTCGATTATCTTTTAAAGCCCATTACCTTCGAACGTTTTTTGAAGTCGGTCTCCAAAATCAAACCGGAGGCCAAATTTCCTGTTCAAGAGGGTACCATAACCGTGAAGTCGGGTTATGATCTTCATAAATTAAAGTATGCCGACATTCTATATATCGAAAGTGATAGCGAGTACGTAATTTATTATTCTGCCGAAGGAAAGTTGATGAGCAACCAATCACTAAAATCGTTGGAGAATGTGCTGCCGAAAGATAATTTTATGAGGGTACATCGCTCTTATATTATTAACAAGAAGAAGGTGTCGGCCTTAAAGGGAAGGGATTTAATTATTGGTAATGTTAGTATACCCGTAAGTGCTCGCTATTTTGATTTAGTTAGGCAAGAACTGTTTGAATAGGTATGTGGCGGCATTTGGCGGGTATTTACTCCATCACTTTCTTTCCTCTTCTTCAGCAGAATCGCCGCTGATTATTTGTAATTCCTTTAATGTAATGGTCATACTCTTATCTGTGTCGATAAGTTCGAAATCGGCATAAATAAGACTTTTCCTAGCTTTTTTTGCCTCGTCTTTACTGATCACGCCATCATGATCGGTATCTAACCGTTTAAATATTTTGTATGTGGCATTGTTTTGATGCTTTTTTTTCTCTTGTGAATAGAGGCTGGTCATAGCTAACAAGCTCAAAATAAAAATACTTTTTTTTAGAAGGCTTTTTCCCATTAATGATGTGTTTGAAATTTGGTGTTTTTTTCGTTCTTTTTAAGAATATCAATTGATTTTTCTTTTCCTGAACCATAAATCTTCCAAGCTCAGATTCAGGGTGAGCAAATGGTAATCTTCTTTCACCAAAACGTTTTGAATTTGACCCTTAGAACCGTAGCTGTAGGATAGGTTCAGTAGTGAGTTGGTGCCAGTACTGAGAGGAATTCCTATACCCGTGGTCAGGTTAAAACCATTTACCCTAGTGTTTCCGATGGCCAAATAGCCATTGTCGTAGTTAAATCCGGCTCGATATCGAATGCGATGTGATAGTTTGTAGCTATCTCGACTTCTTATGTATTCTAGACCGAAGGCATAGATGTCTTGATCGACATAGCTACCCAAGTTCTCGCTTTGCTCGGTAGTGCCCCAATAGTTCTTTTTGTAATCTGCACTTAAGGTTAGCGATTTGTACAGTGTGCCACTTAGGCCAATACCGACTTCCAAGGGCATGGTGAAGCTTGAAGCATCGGCCGTGGTGTTATCTTCAACAATAATGTCGACGCCGTCAAGATTCTTGGTCGCATAGCGCTCTAAAGTTCCTTCTAGCACTGTAGGGAATTGAAGGGTACTACCAATGGTCATGTTTTCTAAAAGGTCGTATTGAAGTCCGAAACCAAGACGAATACCTCTATAGTTGGTAGTTTCAGTTGATTGAAAATAGCTGCTGGTAATTTGAAAGTCTTCATTTTCTTCGATACTTCCGAATAAAAAAGAGGTTGATAAACCAAGACGTAAATTATCGACAATTTCATACCCTAGGTTCAAGCGTAAATCACTCAATCCTCCAACGCCCGCAACATTACTTTCGAAGAATTCCGTAGTTCCTTCTATATTACTTTGTATACCTACCAATGTATACCCGACATCGCTGTATGGAACCATTGTAATACCGGCTCCCAGACCTTCTGTTATTCTAAAGGCAAAAGCAAAATTTGAAAAGTTTAGGCTAGTGCGTCCTTCCGATGTGCCGGCATTACTATAGTTGTTGTATTCACTGGTTACACCTATATCATAAAAAAAGGAGTTCTGTGGGACTAAGGCAAAATTGGCCGGGTTGAGGTTATTGATTTCCGTTTCTGTTTTTAGGCCGATTCCCGTATATCCCAAACCATTGGATCTTCCAATACTAGTCTGATTTATAACACCTAAGCCGTAAAGGGAATAGGGCGAACTGGTCAATCCTTCAGATTGTGCCCGAACGAATGTTGATATTGAAATTAGACCTGAAATAAATAGTAAGATTTTAGTTTTCAACTTCATCATAAATAGAATAGGTAAGTTCTAAAGTGGTACTGTAATCTGAACTGTTGTTTCCGTTAAGTATAAAGCGGTCGACCGTGCTATTGTAATTGTCTGGCAATAGTACTAGGGCTTCACCTGTGTATCTTTCGGTTACTAACAGCTTTTCGATATAACTGCTTAATGACAGTTCATAATAAATGTCGTTGAATTCTTGATTGTCCCGATTTAAAACGGCGATGTAAGATAGCTGTTCTGTCAGGTCGTTGTTTACATCGACGAGATAGACCGATAAGCTATCTCTCAAAATCAAATGATCATCAAAACTTTGAGCTGTAGGTTTTAATTTTAAAACGGCATTTAAAATAGTGCCTTCACCAGGTATGTCGTAAATACTTTTGATGTGCGGAAATTGAATTCGAGTGGCAATCCCTACACCTGACTGTATAAAACTTCGGTCTTCGGCATTAGCGCTTTTAAGTTCAATTTCTTTATCGGTAAGTGTTTTTAAATATTCGTTGGGGTCTTCAGTCGTTATTTGGTTGAAAAACGGGGTGGGCGAACTCGTGGTGTTAATCGTAAAATCGATATAATTCGATAAACGTTCAGTTTCCCCTGCAGTGCTAAAATAAAGACGCATATAGCTATTTTCAGCTGCCAATGAAAAACCAATGATAGATCCATCGTCGGTTTCCCCGGGCAATAATGCCATGCCCTTAAAATGAACATTGAATTCGGCAAGGTTTGTAATCGATTTTTCCTGAAACTCCTTGAAAATATCAATTCCGAGACTGTCGGAAAGCCTGATTTCCAAAGAGTCGGAGCTTATAGGTCTGGGGGTATATGACAAAGTTCCGAGATCTTCTTCCTTATAGGTAAAACTACCCGTATTGTAAAGGTCATCTCCATTGTAGGCTTTCACGGCTTCATTAAGTTCCTTGATTTGAATGGTGTTTTGTTTCAGGGTGTCGTTGTAATAGTATTTGTCGAGTTTTAAATACATCGCAATACTATCGAATTCTGCTTCTGAATCTATAGTATATGTCGTAGGCAAGAGTTCAAAGTAGCTTGCAGAGCGCACGGTACCGAATTCGGGATCGACATATTTGCCTACCAAAACTCGTGACGATTGCGAGGTTATAAGACTGTCAAATTTGACGGTCGATGTTTCTACGGTAATGGTGTCAATTTGTATGACCCTAATGTTACTTTCTGTAAAGACTTCCCCAGCTACGAATTCAGAACTATCTATGGCATCTTCGTCGCAGGCAGCAAACACCATTGGAAACAGGATGATAATAGAAGGTAGCAATCGGAGGACTTTATGTATGGTTTCCCTTTTCATATTTCGTTGATTTGAATCAAAGGTAGAATGCATGCACAAGCCTCAAAACCCGAATAGACCAACGCCCGTTCTTTTAAGATCAATCCTCAAATTATCACGATGAATATGGTAGTGGCGTTCGTAGATCAAATCGCCCATTTGATATGTTAAAACCTCCCCTTGATATATTCTGTTTTTTAAAGGCCGATCCACGTTTTAGCTTTGATGAAAAATTAAGACCAAAAAATAAATTGATTGGAATGAAAAGAATTGAAGATAATTTTAAAACGATTACCCTTTTTAGTGTATTGATTCTGTTCCTAACCGGTTGCTCGAATGATGATGATGATGAAGATTTGGGTAACTGGGTGGACAGATCGGTATTTGACGGTAGCCCAAGAAGCAGTGTTTCGGGATTCACTATTGGCAATATAGGTTATATGGGTGTTGGGTATGATGGCGATGATTATCTGACATCAGTATGGGCGTATAATATGGATGGTGACTATTGGTCACAAAAGGCAGATTTTCCTGGAGTAGCCAGAAATGCTGCAGTGGGTTTTGAAGTAGATGGTATCGGCTATATTGGTTCTGGATATGACGGACTGAGCGAACTGAGTGATTTTTATGCTTACGACCCAAGTTCTAATACTTGGACAGAAATCGCGGGTCTGGAAACACCCCGAAGAAATGCCGTAGCTTTTGGGGTCAATGGAGTTGGATATTTCGGTACCGGATTTGATGGGGATAATGACCGGAAAGACTTTTGGAAATACGATCCGTCATCAGATACTTGGGTAGAACTCGAAGGTTTTGGCGGCGATAAAAGAAGGGCGGCAACCACTTTTACTATCGGAGACAAAGTGTATTTAGGAACAGGAATCTCCAATGGTGTTTATCTAGATGATTTTTGGGTATTTGATACTGCTACTGAAAGTTGGACTAAAAAGTTAGACCTCGACGAAGAAGATGATTATCAGGTTACTAGAAGCAATGCCTTAGGCTTTACAATGAATGGATATGGATATATTGCTTGTGGTGAAAGATCAGGGGCCACCAATTCAATTTGGGAATATGACCCGTCATTAGATACCTGGGAAGTAAAGACTTCTTATGAAGGAACGTCGCGTCAAGATGCTATTGTTTTTTCAAACACGAGTAGGGCATTCATCGGTATGGGAAGAACGGGAAGTCTGTATTTAGATGATCTTGACGAATTTTTCCCCTTTGATGAATACGAAGAAGAAGATTAAGAGTTTTCGTTGAGTGATTTTAGTTGATGAAATGGGGTCACGCCGTGATGTTTGGCCCCATTTTAAAACAAAAAGAAAGAATTCAGTCTGCCGTATGGATCATAGATGTTCTGTGGTTTAGGAAAAGGGAAATCTTATTTTAAATGGAAAGAAATTTTTAGGATAAGTATAAAAAAGAAATTAAGAGTTTTTCATTGAGTGATTTTAGTTGATGAATGGGGTCTTACAGTGGTGTTTGGGCCCCATTTTTAAAATTAAGATATTTTTTCAGGTGCATCTGAATATAAATTACGATTACATGCTAATAGTAGCATTCAAATAGTAGAGTTATAGGAAGGTTCAATGCATAAGTTTTATATAATATTTAAATAACGGTATAAGATGAAATTTTTTCTAAATATTGGAATGTTATTTCTTGTAGGGCTATCTCTTTTTGGGGTAATGGAGTTTATTCCTTTGCCATCACTCGATTCTCCATCTTATGAAACCAATATTGTTATAGTCGAAGATGGTTATGGTTATCAAGTGCTAAAAGATGATAAACTAATCATACGACAAGAGTATATTCCCGCAATTAATACAAAACAAGCCTTTGGAACTGTTAAAGACGCACAGTTGCTCGCTGATCTGGTCGTCGATAAATTAAAGAACGGCCGTAGCCCTGTGATAGCGTTAAGCGAACTTGACGATTTAGACATTGTGATATTGGAGGTACAATAAACTGTTGATGGCCTTTGAAAAGAAATACATATCCCAGATTTTGGCCCATATTTTCATATGGGGGTGCTTTTGCATTTTGATAATTTATCCCATGATATCTCAATCTAGACCTGTGCCTTCTAATTTAATAGCTGGCTTAGGTATGGGGATGTTATTATTTTATGTCAATTATTTTTTAGTGGTTCCTGAATTATTGCTGAAACGGAATATTCAAATTTACCTAGCGGTATCAGTTTGTTTGATAATTTCAGCAGCCTTGCTGGTCAATTTTTTCTTTGTCCCTGAAATTCCGGCAGACTTTCCCGAAAGAATGCGCTCTAGAATAGCCCGCAGGCATGACGATTTGTGGAACCCGCGAATCTTTATGTCTATCAGTTTTATAGGAATCCCATACATCATAAGTGCAATGCTCTGTATGTATACGGAATGGAAGAAAAATGAAGATCTCCGCAAAGTTGTAGAAAAGCAAAAAATACAATCGGAACTTCAATTTTTAAAAACACAGCTAAACCCCCATTTTTTATTTAATTCGTTGAATGCCATTTATGCCCTTTCGGTGAAACAATCACCGAACACCTCACTGGCAATTGTCGATTTGGCCGAGTTGATGCGCTATATGCTCTATGAAGCCGATAAAGACCTTGTTCCCCTAAGTAAAGAGTTGGAATACATAAAAAGCTATGTGCAATTACAACGACTTCGTTTGTCGGATAGCGAGAATGTCACCCTGCAAATTTCCGGTGAAGAAAAGAATAAGGTCATTCCCCCGTTATTGTTTATATCCTTTATTGAAAATGCCTTCAAATATGGAACGGATTATGAAGGAAAGACCAATGTGAGAATAAACCTTTTAATACAAGACAAGTCTATACAGTTACGAGTGACAAATAAAATAGGAGTCTTCAAAGAGCCTACGAAAAGTTCGGGTGTAGGTTTACAGAATATTAAAAATAGATTGAAACTATTATATCCGTTAGCACACGAACTGATCGTTAATAATGATGGAAGTACCTATTCGGTCAGTTTGACCCTCAGACAGTAAGCAGCAAAAGAGGTCGCGATGGTGTAATATACGACGCAAATGGATTGGTGGGTTTCCTCAGACCCTAATAAACTAACAAAAACGAACAGATGAAATGTATTATCATTGACGATGAACCCCTAGCTATTGAAATCTTGGTAGACTATTGTAGTAAAATCGATTTTGTGGAGGTACTGGGAACCTTTACCAATCCGCTGGAAGCTATTGCTGTAATAAAGGAGAAAAAGGCCGATTTGATATTTTGCGATATCGAAATGCCGCAGATCAGCGGTATTGATTTTATAAATTCACTTGACAATAGGCCGCTATTTATTTTTACTACGGCCTATTCGCAATATGCCGTTGAAGGGTTTGAGCTGAACGCTGTCGACTATCTGGTAAAACCGATACCGTACCATCGATTTATAAAGGCTGTTTCAAGAAGTAAGGAACTGTTGACAAGCCATGAAAAACCTTTGGAAAGCAACATATTTTCATCACATGGGGAAACCAATGAATCCCAAAAATTTATTTTTGTCAAGGCAGAGTATGAAAGTATCAAAATTAACTTAGATGATATTGAGTATATTCAAGGTTTAAAAGATTATTTAAAAATACACATCACCAATACAAACAAAGCTATACTGACACTTATGAGTTTTAGGGAACTATTGGATAGACTTCCGCCCAACCAATTTTTAAGGGTACACAAATCGTTTGCGGTCAATGTGAATTACATAAACACGGTACAGCGAAATAGAATCGTGATCAATGACATACGTATTCCCATTGGGGAAAGCCATAAAGACACTTTTTTCTCGGTTTTGGGGCTTTGATGAATATTCTCTTGTACTTGTTTTCCTATTTAATTTCTGGGCTAAAAATGAGTAAAACCTCATAAACAGTGTTTTAACTGTGATTTAGATTCCGTTGAGACTTGCAATTTGATTGTTTGATGAAATCTAAGTTTTGTAAAATTCATTATAGGTATAATCTGAATATGGCTAAAAACGGTATCAGATTTAAAATAATGTGCGTAATTACTTGATCAATTGATATGGATTTATGAAGTGGCCGACCGTCACGTACATAGCTGTCAATAAGATTTGGAGACTTTCAAATGACTCTACTGGGCAAAAGGAATTAAACGCTCTTTTCTCTAAAAAGGGTACAGGGTTCAAAATGGATCTAAAAAAAGTGATAAATTACTGCATATTCACTAAACCAAAATTCCGTTTTGATACTTTTTGATAAATTAATGTCTGGAAAAAACAGGATTATTTCTGTTTTGATCCTCTTGTTTGTTCTAGGAGCTTGCAATACGAATAAAAAAAAAGAGAATGTAAAAAGACTGGAAAAGCCCAATGTTTTGGTCATTGCCGTTGATGACCTAAATGATTGGATCGGTGTTTTGGGAGGTCATCCGCAGGCTAAGACACCTCACATGGATCGGCTGGCCCAACGCGGGATGCTTTTTAGCAATGCGCATTGTCAGGCCCCGGTCTGTAATCCTTCGCGGGCAAGTGTGATGACTTCCCTGTATCCCAGCACCTCGGGTATTTACTTCTTAAACCCCGACATCACCGAATCTCCTGTGGCCAGCAAAAGCGTGGTCATGCCCAAACGATTTGAAAAAGAAGGATATGAGGTATTTGCCGCAGGAAAATTATTCCATAATGGTAAAGGAATCAATGAAGCCCATATACCGAATTATGCTGGTCAATTCGGAGGTTTTGGTCCTATGCCCGATGAGAAAATCAGTAATTATCCGGGACATCCATTGTGGGACTGGGGTGCATTTCCCGACCGTGATGATCAAATGCCCGACTATCACATTGCTAGCTGGGCAGAGGCCCGGTTGGCTGAAAAGCGAAGCGAACCCTTTTGGATGGGGGTCGGATTTTATCGTCCCCATGTACCCCAATTTGTTCCGCAAAAGTGGTTCGATATGTATCCTTTAGATTCGCTACGGTTACCAAGAACCATTACTGACGATTTGAATGATATCTCTTCGTATGGGGTGGATATTACCCGTTTGAAACATGTATCACCACCCTATGAATGGGTTACCGAAAATGATGCCTGGAAACCACTGGTACAGTCTTACCTGGCTTGCGTAAGTTTTGTTGACGAACAGGTAGGTCGCGTCTTAACGGCATTGGATAATGGTGATTATGGTACGAATACATATGTAGTACTATTTAGCGATCATGGTTTTCATTTGGGTGAAAAAGAACGCTTTGCCAAACGTAGTTTGTGGGAAGATGGTGCCCGCGTGCCCTTAATTATCATGGGTCCTGGAATCCCAGAGGGAGTAGTTTGCAACAAGCCAGCCCAACTGTTGGATATCTATCCTACGTTGCTGGCCCTAAGTGGACTCGAACCAGATCCGACGCACGAGGGAAATTCCTTGGTGCCATTATTTGAAAACCCTGAGGTTGAATGGCCCCATTACGCCAGAACAAGTTTTGGCCCTGGCAATTATGCCATTGTGTCGGAAGGATATCGCTTTATTCAATACAACGATGGTTCCGAGGAGTTTTATGACCATAGCAATGATTCTCAAGAATGGTTTAATGTAATCGATAAGCCCCAATATGTTGAGGTAGTAGCACAACATCGCAACCAGATTCCGAAGAAACGATACGAGATATTAGGACAAGGGTCTACCGGTCATATTTCCTATGACGCTGCAAATCAGAACGTCAATACAAAGTGAATCAAAGAATTGGAATATTTTTGACTGCTATCGCTTTGATTTTTTTCTTTGGGAAAAATCTATTTTCTATAGTGCGCTGTAATCTAAAAGCTGTTCATAATACTAATTTTGCACTAAAGGAATACCTTCCGGATCCAACTTGAAGTATGGTTTCATGGTCATTGGATTGTAGAACTTTGATGTCCGATATATTAGAAATACGCTTATTTCCTTCCTTGATGCCGCTCATGTTTTTAGTGGGAAGATGTACCTTGGCTGTGGTGTTTATAGGAATTTCAATATTCATCGTAAATTTGTCCCCTTTCCAGTGCCAAGCGGAAGCTATGGTGCCATTGATACTTTGATAACTTCCTCTAAGATGGTTCATTTGTTGGCTAATGGCGGGTTTTATGATGATGTTTCTATAGCCGGAATCTTCGGTATCGATTCCGATGGCATGTTGAAACATCCATTCGGCAACCGAGCCGAAGGCATAATGGCTGAAGGAGTTCATTTTTGCGTTGAGGTCTGAATTGACGGCATCATCTTTGGTATAGCTGTTCCAACGTTCCCAAATAGAAGTACTTCCATTGACTACCGAATACCCCCAGCTGGGATATTCTGTCTGTTTGAAGAGGGTATAGGCCAATTCGTTATGACCATATTTTGATAAGGCCAACATCACATGTTTTGTTCCTAAAAAACCGGTGGTAAATTTGTTGCCGTTTGCTTTTATCTTTTGAGCTAGACGGTCAGCGCCTTTTTGTGCAAGCGCTTCGGGGTATAGGTCAAAATACAGGGCAAGCGCATACGAGGTCTGCGTGTCTTCCGTAGTATGACCGTTTGCAAGAATGTATTTTTCGGTAAATGCTTTTTTTATACTTTTGAATAAGGACGCATACTTTTTAAAATCTTCTGTTTTACCCAATGCCTCGGCCATTTCAGCCATCAATTTGGCATCGTAACCGTAAAAAGAGGCGCCGACAAAATCATTGCTTGTTTTTTCATTTACCGAAAGCCAATCGCCCCAATTGTTCCCTCCCCCAGGTCTTAAATAGCCGGTACTGGCATCGGCCTGAAATTGCATAAATTTTTGCATACCATCGTACATATATTCTAAAATACGTGTGTCATTGTAAACCTTATACATGTTGTACGGTATAATAACCCCGGCATCCATCCAAGCAGGTGAATATTGGTCGGGTCTTGAATAAGGGAAAGGCGCAAAGTTGGGGTAGGCGCCATACCAACGCTGTGCGTCATCAAGATCAACCAAGAATTTTGTCATAAAGGCGGCGACGTCGGCATTATAGGTTGCTGAACGCATATAGGTCTGAGCATCTCCGGTCCACCCTAGGCGTTCATCCCGTTGCGGACAATCCGTTGGAACTTCAATAAAGTTTGCACTTTGGGTAGTCTTTATATTTTCAAATAGGGTGTTGTTCATGGCATTCGAGGAATTAAAGGTACTCGCATCTGTCTCTATGGAACTTAAAACCAGTCCTGTAATCGCATTCAAATCTGGCTTGCCAGGATATCCGGTAACTTCTACGTATTGAAAGCCGTGATAGGTAAACTTCGGTTGCCAGGTTTCCACACCCTCACCTTTTAAGATATAGGTGTCGGTTGCGCGCGCCTGTCTGAGGTTCTCGGTTTGAATGTTACCGTCACTTTTTAAAATTTCCCCAAAGCGAAGTTGCACTTTGGTGCCTTTGGCTCCTTCCACTCTCAGGGAAGCAATGCCGGCAATGTTCTTGCCGAGATCAAAAACAAATGTTCCCGGCTGTGGTTCTGTTAGGGCAATGGGTCTTAGGCGCTCCGTGTTTTTTATTAAAGTTCCCGGATGCGCCTGTAGACGTCCGTTGGGGTAGGTGTAGATTTTTGGGGCTTTCCAAGTACGATCATCAAAACCATTAGAATCCCAACCTGAATTCTCCAATCGGGCATCATAGGTTTCCCCCATCAGAATATCGGCTTCACGGGTGGGCCCCTGACTGGTTTTCCATGACCTATCGGAAGCTATGATTTCAGAAGTTCCATCTTCGTATTCCAGATGTATTTGTCCCATAAAAGACGGGTTTACTCCATAAAACTCACGTACTTTATCTAAACGGACCAATAGGGCATAACCGACATAACCCGCATACCAACCATCAGCGATAATAGCACCTATAACATTTTCGCCTTGCTGTATCTGGTCAGTGATGTCAAAGGTTTGATAATGCAGTCGTTTATTGTAATCTGTCCACCCCGGAAGCAAATAGGAGTCACCCACCTTTTTGCCATTCAAACGAAGTTCGTAAAGACCAAGGGCAGTTGTATGTGCTATCGCTCTTTTTATTTTTTTGGATGTCTTAAACGATTTACGCAAATAGCGGGCAGGGGGGAGGTATAAACTGTCGTATTTATCCGTTTTGTCATATCCCACATCATGCCCAATAAAGAGGCCTTTCCATTGAGAAAAACGCAACAGACCCATCGACCAATGTGCCGCTTCGCTCCATCGCGATTCTTGCCCTGCTTCGTCCCATACTTTTACTTTCCAATAATACTTGGTATTTGAAGAAAGTGAACTACCGCTATACGTAATTTGATTCGTTTGGTTGGATGTGGTCTTGCCGCTGTCCCAAATGTTTGCATGATCCTTTTCTAATTCCGCTAAGCTCGAAGCAACAATGATGCGGTATGCAGATTGGTACCGACTTCTACCTTCCCCTGTCAAGACCCAGCTGAATCTTGGTTTTTCGATATCTATTCCTTCGGGATTTTCATGATACTCCACTCGAAGTCGGTCAATGGCAAGTGGCACGTTTATCTCGGCATTGGAATAAGAGATGTTCAAAGAGAACATCACGGTTAGAAGGATAAGAAATTTTATTTTCATTGTTGCATTTTGATTACGGACAAATGGTGGGCTGTGTTTACTTGTTGATGCTATTTCGGCACTAATGAGTATAGGGTACGGTGCCGGTTTCGTCTACAGGATATCCCCATTTTTTAATGTATTCCATACCGGGCAGAAATTCATCGCCAGTTTCTTTCAATCGTTCCAAAAGCAATTTCTCCATATCGTCTTGTAGGGTAGCATGCCCCTCGTTACCCACTAGATTGGTCAATTGGTACGGGTCATTGCTATTGTCGAAAAGCAACCACGGACCATCTAAATCTCGAGCATACGTATATTGTCGCGTCTTTATGGCCCTGTACTCCCTGCCGCCATGCTGCACCTTGTTCCATTGGCCAAAGGGTTGTACGCAGGTCAATAAAGTGGCTTCCCCCACTTGCGCTTTTCCCTCCATATAAGGTCTATAATCTATGCCTTCTACAGTATTTGGTATCGCAATGTCGCACAGCCCCAGAAGCGTGGGCATAATATCTTCTGAATTCATCAAGGCTTCACGTTTTCCCGGGGCGATTTTTAGATTTTCGGGAATACGGTACAACATGGGTACCCTTGCCGATTCTTCATAAGGCTGTTGTTTCTTATAGGCCCCATGGGAGCCCAATAAATCTCCATGATCGGCAGTAAAAACAATAATCGTATTATCGAATTGTCCGGAATCTTTTAGATTTTTTATCACCTTACCGATCATATCGTCCAATGCAGCTATATGGGCGTAATACCCGGCCAAATCTTTTTTGGCTCGTTCTTTTAAACTGTCCGGCACATTTCTGCGGAGTTGGATCTTAGCAGAGTCAAATCGCTTGCGATATTCTTCGGGAGCGGTGTGGTATGGGGCGTGTGGGGTGCCGTAGGAAACAATCATCATAAACGGATTCTCTGCCGACTTCCTTTTTTTGAAATAATCGATGGCAGCATCGGTCTGCTCGAATGTATCATAGCCTTCCCAAGTCTTTCGTGTTGGGTCCTCATTTTCATAATACACCGAATGATTATAATCGTGGGTACATTCGTTCCCTTTCCAGAAATCAAAACCCTGTCTTCGCTTTCCGGGGGCGACGTTCTGCAGTCTCCCATGTCCGTCTAAATGCCATTTACCGATATATCCGGTGGCATAGCCTTCCTTTTTAAAAACTTTTGCAATAGTGAGCGCATTGGTGTCGAGTTGTACATCATTCATAAAGACGCCATGGGTCAGAGGTCGCTGACCAGTTAAAAGTGAGGCTCTAAATGGGGAACAGACCGGCATACCAGATACGGCATTTTCAAAATTTACACTTTTAGCGGCAAGTTCATCGAGGTTTGGTGTCTTGATATTAGGGTCACCGGCGTATCCTGTAGCCTGGGCACGCCATTGGTCGGTTAAAAGCACCAATACGTTCGGCTTTGTTGTCTTTTGTGGTTCCTCGACTTTTTCTTTTTTCTTTGGTTTGCAAGAGGTTATTATGGCAAGTGTACAGAGTAGCGCTACATATTGGCCCAGTCGTATTCGAACTTTGTTTGTCATGAATTTTCTTTAAAACTATTCTTTTATTATCTCATATCACAATATTAATAGGGTTTTAAGATATTAGCATCCTGTACTGTACTGCAATTTTATGCAGGGAATACGTGGTGTTTTCAATAAGGGTTTAAAATGAGTTGCCATTGAGCGGCTAGAGATAACTATGATTGGAACTTAGTGTTGGTGTCAATACCTTTTGAAGTTTATTTTTTTCTGACTTTCACTGCTTTACTAGGCAATGGGTCACTTGTATAAAGTGCATGCGCGATAGCGGCACAGGTGCAAATTCGAACAAATAACAAAAAGAAACAAATAAACACGGCATGAAGCGGCATACGCGTTGTAACACGATGTTTTTTCAATATTATTTTTGGTAGTTAGGTGTCAAGAGTGGGGAAGGGAAAATTGCCTCAACGCATCCTAATAATTCAGAACCTTTACCGAATTTTTTAAGGGAATCGGGTCAATGGTGGTAAACTGCTATTAATCGGTTAAATATTTATCAAACATGTCTTTTAGCTTTTCTGTGGTTAAAGGTTTATTTTCAAAGCCTTTGACCGAGCGATAATTTTGTATTCTTTTTTCGTCATCAGGGTTCAAAGAAGTGGTGAGCATTACAATGATAATAGAACCATCTTGAGACAATTGAGACTTTTCATACTCTTCTAAAAACTCCCAACCGTCCATGCCCGGCATATTTATATCTAAAAAGATTATTTCAGGTTTATTATTTTCTTTTAAATAATTTAACGCATCCTCGGCCATGTCGTGTACAATAATCTGCTCTGGGGAAAGAATGCTCTTGAGAATTATTGAGTGGATGAAGTTGGTCGATTGATTGTCATCGATTAGCATTACTGATTTTGGAATTTTCATTGTTTAGTTTTTTATTGATAGTAAATATAAAGGTACATCCTCGAGATTCATTTGGTGTTACCCAAATTTTACCATGATGTATTTCGACGATTTTTTTGCAATTAGCAAGACCTATACCAGTGCCTTTGTATACCTCATGTCTATGTAATCTATGAAATATTTTAAAAATCTTTATGCGGTCTTTTTTCTTGATGCCGATACCATTATCCGATACTGAGAACTGCCAATGTGTTTTATTTTCTCCACCCTTAATAGTAATAATAGGGTGTATGTCTTTTTCCCTAAATTTAATAGCATTCGTAAGTAGGTTTTGAAACAACTGTCTTATGATGGCTTCATTTCCAAAAATATCGGGCAAATCTTCAACAATAATAGTGGTTTTCGATTCTTTAATTTTTTTTGACAAGTCTTTCTGAATCTGATTAACGATTTCATTGGTATCGATATGATAAAATTTAAACTCTTTTCCCAGTCTAGAATGATCCATCAAATCTTTTACAAGTAAATGCATTCTAGAAACACTTCCCGATATAAAATCAATATAAGATTGACCGTTCTCATCTAAAGTATCTCTATATTCCGTACTAAGCATTTTACTGATACTTGAAATGGTAGATAATGGCTCTTGAAGATCGTGTGAAGCGATATAGACGAATTGTTCAAGATCCTTATTTTTTTCTATTAGACTTGATGTCAGTTTACTAGCTAGATTTTCTGATATTTTTTTTCCGTAATTTCATTATTTACGGCAAGGTATCCCGATGGTTTGTTATCGGCACCATGAAAAGGGACAATGGCTGTATTTACCCAAAAAAAGGAACCATCCTTAGCTTTGTTCTTTATTTCACCATGCCATACATTCCCGGCAGATATATTTTTCCATAAATTGCCGAAAAATGCAGTTGAATGATGACTAGACTTAATAATAGATAGTTTTTTTCCAATTAATTCTTCCCTTGAATATTGAGAAGTTTGGCAGAATTTGTCATTCACTTCGATAATATATCCGGCGATATCTGTCATTACGATCAATGAAACCCTGTCAAAAGCTTGTTTGAATTGAGTTAATGAGGCATTCGTTTCGTTTAACACCAACTCTAACTTTTTTCGTTTAAAATCGGTCTTGTTCAAATTCTTAGAAATATAGGCAGTGCTCGAAATGGTAGCAATAATTAAAACTACCGTATAAAGTACTATTCCAAAATCAGTCTTTACAAGTGAATTGTTCAATAAGATAAGCAATATGTAGCTGAAAATAATCGGTATCAATACGATGACCGGAAGAAGGTTTTTTAGAATTTGAGAACCCTGAAGATTACCAAAAAATATGGAAAACAGTCCGATGTGCTTATTCTTAAGAGAAGCGATAAAAGCTTGAAGTAAAAACAATATGGCGGTATTTACGGCCATGGTCTCAATGAAAGTAGACTTATTTTCGATGGGAATATTTAAGGTGTATGAGATAATCGTTATCACAGCAAGTGAAATTACCATTGCAAAAAATAGCTGTGCAACGACTGTATATCGCCTTATTGAAGGTTTTTTCAAGATTAAACCGGAAACCAGTATTAGAAAACCTATTGCGGTACCTATCGACATTCTACCAGGATATAAGTCGGTATAGCGATCATAGACAACTAGATTGTCAAGTGTGAAGGAGAATTCATAGCGATATTCCAAAAGCGTAAAGAAACTGACAGAAGCAACAAAAATTAGAATACTATAATTGATAAATTTGGGAAGAAATTTTTTCTTGTTGTCGAATAAGATGATGGAAATTAGGAAAAAAAATAGGGCTGTATTAAATTTCATACCCCCGTCGCCCGCCACATACTCCAGAATAATTTGGGAATCGAACAACCAGCCAATTATTACTAAGGAACTTATTACTACCGGGAGTATAATCAGCAAAAAATAAAACTGTTTCCAAACAGTAGTTTTGGTCATATGCTTGGTTGTTTGGTAAACTGTTGCGAATGAAGATAATCAATTTGTAAGAATTAACACCTTTTTTTTAATAATTGATTTATAATATTTTAATGTCTTAAAGAACTTGTAGGAGGTTAACTATGGTAGGTATTAAGTTTCTCGCTATTAGGTGTATAGATGTCAGTAGGGCTACACGGTCAAAAGAAAGTTTGCAGTATTGGTAAAGGCGTAGGTCAGAAAGATATGACATGGGCCAACAAATTATGTTCATTATGATACGAAGGAGTATTGAACAACCCGTATAAATTTGAACGACATTAGTGCTACATGGTGATGAGGAACACTGTTTGGAAGATGAGTAGTTAGAAAGAGATTGTTTCTAGTTGTACAGGGTATTCGTTTGGTTACAAGGATTGGTTTTTGATGATAAAAAATAAAATGGGGGTTTTAGGGTATGGCTTTCGGACCTTGTAGCTCTTCAGAGAATTTTATTTTGCCTATCGTATACAACCCTAAAAGATAACAGTCAGTTCAAACATTATAAAGAGCAGGTAGAATAAGAAAGGGCCGGTGCTCTCGTAAATCAAAATAATAACAAATCATAAAAGAAAAAAAGCGGACAAGGGTCGCAGGAATTATGTAAAGAATAGCGCTGCGGTCCTTGGGGGCGTTGCCTTATTGGCAAGATTACTCATAAACGCATTTGGTATGCAGCCTCAAAAAGAAATTAAATTGGTCTTACAGGCTATGGTGGCAGGGGAACCGGGGCGGCGCATGAGGCGTTCAAAACCTCTTCTGCCGTAAAACTGGTAGCTATTGGTGAAGTCTTTGAAGATAGATTGAAAGTGCCCGCCAGAATTTAAAAAATACTTACGGTAATCAGGTAGAAGTTCCCGATTCTAGGAAGTTTTTAGGTTTTGGTGCTTAAAAGTAATCGATAGTTGCGATGTGGTACTCTTGGCCACGCCCTGCCGTTTCGACCTCTGCACCTTGAAGCTGCGGCTAAGGTCAATTTACGTGAATTTATAGAAAAACCCTTATTTGTTGATATTCCGGGGTGCCATAAGGTTAAGAATTGTAGTGAAATGGCTCGACAAAGGGATCTAGGTATGGTTGTCGATTTGCAGTTGATATATGAAACTGGTTATCAGTTGTTGAAGCAAAAGATTGAAGGGGGGTATTGGAGATATAACATCTCTGAATGAGTATTACAATGTAGGCGCTTCTAAAATACCACCCCGGCAACCGGGCTAGACCGAAATGAACTATCAAGTGAGAAACTGGCGGTATTTTACTTGGCTCTGGGGAGGCCAATTGGCAGGTCAAACCATTCATCAAATAGATTTAATAAATTGGTTTATGAACGATTATCCGATGGTAGCCAAAGGGTTAGGGGGAAGGCAATCGTTTAATGGCCCCGATCAAGGGAATACCTACGACCACCATTACGCCGAATATGAATACTCTCATAAAATCAAGTTGCATGTTCAATCTAAAACAATGGATAATACATGGAACAAGGTCGGTTTCCGTATTCAGGGAACTAAAGGTTATGCCGATGAAAAATTTAAAATATATGATACTGAAGGGAATTGATTTGGGCACACTGTAACAAAGACGAGACCCTCGGTGCATCCCAAAAATGCCAGTTTGATTTTATGAATTCGATCATTGATGGCAGACCGTTCAATCAAGTAGAATATGGGGCAAGATCTACCTTGACCACTATTATTGCAGAATGGCCATCCACTCCGGACAAATAATTATGGTAGAAGAAGCCCTAAAATCTAAAAAAAAGCATTTTGTCCAAAGAATTTGATTGGGATGCGAATATGCCCTCGGTGCATGGCCCCGAAGGCAACTATAGCATTCCCAATCCCGGTAAGGCGAAAGTGCTATAAATTAAAAATTGAAGATAAATTAAAAGAGTTTAAGGGGTAAGACAATACGTTTTATGCCATTGATGTTGGTTTATCAAATGAATTTTGAAGAAAGGAGGTTTGGAGACTATAAAAGGCATACTCCCGATGGTGGAGAAACCTTGGGTCTTTATACTAGTCAACAGGCAATAGCTGATGCACAATATACTGCCAGCAGAAAAGTGAACGTGGGAATTGTGGTCGTAATGCTATTCTTGAGGGTAAAGACTTTGACTGGAAATTTGGTCAAGATTTTCACGAATCAAGAAATTGCTCGCAATTATTCTAAGGATACTGTTGATTCCCTTATTATTAGTTCATTGCGGATAATTATAGTTTCAGAAACTATATTTTGATCTTTATCTTCAATTTGTTTGATAAGTAGGCGCGCTGAAGCCTGCCCCATTTCAAAGGCATGGTCTTCTATCGTTGTTAATGAAGGTTGAATGATTTTAGACACGGGGGTATTACTAAATCCTACAACGGCGATATCTTGGGGGACAGAAAATTTTCTTTCTCTAGCTGTTTGGATCACACTAACAGCAGTTATGTCGTTGGCACAAAAAATGCCATCCGGTCTTGTGTCCATGTCTAATAGCTCATTGGCAAAAAGGCGTCCTTCTTCTTCGCTAAGGATGTTACCGTAGAAAATCAGGTCTTCATCGATAGTTAAATTGTTTTTGGTCAAAGCGGCCTTATAACCTTCTAGTCGGGCTTTAAATATTGAGGAATTTAAATTTCCTGCAATATGGGCTACTTTTTTACAACCAGTTTTAGCGAGATGATCACAAGCTTTAAAAGCGGCATCGTAATCATTGATCAATACTTTGTTTGATTCTAGGTCGTTGCTGACACGATCAAACAAGACGAGGGGAATTTGAGTGTTTGTCAACTGTTTGTAATGTTGTACATCTGATGTTTCTAAAGCTAAG
This sequence comes from uncultured Kriegella sp., assembly GCF_963975415.1. Lineage (NCBI taxonomy): Bacteria > Pseudomonadati > Bacteroidota > Flavobacteriia > Flavobacteriales > Flavobacteriaceae > Kriegella > uncultured Kriegella sp. Next base: position 43,782 of record NZ_CAXBGN010000011.1, on the reverse strand, counting down.
CAGGCTATAATTCCATCTGCTTTATTGGACATCAGAATACCTACACTTTCTACCTCCTTTATATAGGAGTCCTTGGTTTGGAAAATCGAAACGTAATAACCGGCTTCATTTGCAACTTCTTCAATTCCACTTATTGAAGATGAATGAAAATACCGGTCAATTCTCGGCACTATTACACCGATATGATTGGTTTTTCTTCTTCTTAAATTTGATGCAACGGAATTGGGTATATAACCTAGTTTTAATGCTGTTTTTTTTATTTTCTCACGTGTTTCCTCTCCAATGCTGTGATGGTCCTTTAATGCTCTTGAAACAGTAGATGTAGATACGCCCAAGATTTTGGCAAGACCTGTCATCGTTATACGTGTGTTTCCCATTCCGCAAAAGTAATCAATAATACGATTACATTTTTACGCAAACGTATGTGTAATTATATAAATTAATTACTCAATATGCTGAAACATTTCTTAGATTTTGCATAACATGAATATTTGAACTAAAAGATTATCAATGTATTATATTTATAACCTCATTTTTGTTAAAGCGTAATTAATAAACAAACGTTTGCGTATTTATTATTGTTTCGATAGATTTACAGGAACAATGAATTGATTTACAAGGTTGGTATTGAAATATCATTTACGTTTTTCATAGAAAAATAATTGGATTGAAATACTTGTTCAGCGAATACAAAGACTTACTGAAAACCCTCAAAATAATTCGACTTATTGGAATGTTGCAGCAAATTGTAAACCGAATTGAGGTGTGCAATTCTGTTTAAACGGCGAATTTCTATAAAGAACATATGTTGTAAGTATAAAGCAACATAAGTAGGTTGAAAAAAAGAACAGGACTAATAAACAAAATGGTCAAATGAAAAATCAAACTCGAAGAAATTTTATCAGGCTATCTGCATTGAGTACCGGATTTTTGGGACTTTCGACACAAGGACTTTTTGCCCACGATGAAATTCAAAAAAGAATTGCTAACCTTGGTAAAACACCGCAAGCTAGTGGTAACTCTGCAATCGGTTTAAGGCACGACCCCATTAAACAGGTGAGAATAGGTGTTATAGGAGTTGGCAACAGAGGGTACGGCCATGTGAAGAATATTAATTCATTACAGCCTAATGCGAAAATAGTTGCTATTGCCGATGTTAGGGAAAGTAGAGCTAAAAGAGCATTAGAACTGCTGAATAAATTGAACAAAAAAAAGCAGTCTATTGATTTGTATTTCGGTGACGAAGAAATATGGAGGGATATGGTAAAACGAGAAGATGTTGATTTAGTAGTTGTTGCCACGCCTCCCACCGAACATGCGCACATGGCAGTTTATGCAATGGAACAAGGTAAACATGTCGTATCGGAAGTTCCGATTGCACTTACTATTCAAGAGTCATGGGACATTGTCAACACTGCTGAAAAAACCCAACGCCACTGTATGATGCTTGAAAATTGCTGTTATGGGGAAGAAGAACTTTGGGTATTGAATATGGTTAAGAACAATGTCTTTGGTTCGTTAACCCATGCGGAAGGAGGCTACATTCATTCCTTGTTACAAAAATTGTTCGTAAAAAGCGATGACCCTGCCACTAGTGCTTATTACAAACAATGGCGGTTAAGGTTACATGCCGAAATGCATGGAAATCTATATCCAACCCATGGATTGGGTCCGATCGCTAATTATATGCACATCGGCAATGGCGACCGGTTCGATTATCTTGTTTCAATGGATTCTTCAGAAGAGTCTTTGCATCAATATGCTGCACAATCATCACCTGACAACGATTTTTATAATAAAAAAAACTTTTCTCATGGAGATATGAACAGTTCCATGATAAAAACGGTAAAAGGAAGATCTATACTACTACAGCACGATGTCGTTTCCCCTCGCCCCTATAGCCGCATTAACGCTTTGTCAGGAAGTAAAGCATATCATGAAGGGTATCCTAGCCGCTTGTCGCTGTACGACGAAGGTCTTGGTCATGATTGGCTAAGCGAAGAAAAGTTTAAGGAAATGCAAGAAAAATATGAACATCCGATTTGGCGCAAAATGAAGGAAGATGCACAAGAGCAAGGAGGCCATGGAGGTATGGATTACATTATGTTCTTCCGTTTAATTCAAAATTTGAATAATGGATATCCCATGGATATGAATGTCTATAACGGGGTTGACTGGTCCGTAATTTTGCCGCTTACCAAATTATCGGTGGAACTGGGCAGCATACCTATCAAATTCCCTGATTTTACTCGAGGCAATTGGAAAGAAGAAAGAGAACTGGGATTCTTCCATAACATATAAAACAAATTTCACAAAATAAAAGCTTAGAGTATGGAGATTGTAATTTCAAATGACAAACAAGAACTGGGTGAAAGCGCGGCGAAGCGGGGCGCGGAATTGATTCGAAACGCAATTGAAAAAGATGGTGAGGCAAATGTAATTGTAGCAACTGGCGCATCACAGTTTGAGATGTTGTCAGAACTTATAAAAGAGAACGTAGACTGGTCAAAAGTAACAGGCTTTCATCTTGATGAATATGTGGGGATGCCAAATACACACAAAGCCTCATTTCGTAAATACTTGAAGGAAAGATTTGTTGACTTGGTGCCTATCAAAAAGTTCTATTACATAGAGGGCGATGTTGAAAATCCCTTAGATGAATGTAATAGGATTGGAAAGATACTATCCAGTATTCAAATTCACGTAGCCTTTGTCGGTATAGGTGAAAATGGTCATTTAGCCTTTAATGATCCACCAGCGGATTTTGAAAGAGAAGAAGCCTATTTCGTTGCTGATTTAGACAAAGCTTGTAGGGAGCAACAGCTTGGCGAAGGTTGGTTTGATTCTTTAAAAGATGTTCCTAAGCAGGCTATTAGTATGTCGGTGAAGCAGGTGTTGAAATCGGAAGCAATAATTGCAAGTGTACCTGATAGTCGTAAGGCTGTTGCTGTAAAAAAATCAGTTGAATCTGAAATCGGTCCCGAGGTTCCGGGCACCGCATTAAGACTACACAACAAAACTTGGTTGTATTTGGATAGGGCATCGGCATCTCTTCTAAATGGATCTTAAGAGACCATTGGTTTAGTTTGCCTTTTCTTGATTGAACAGAATTTGTAAAACACAGTATATGTAACACACATTATATGGACAAAGAACTTAGCTGGTTAGATACTTTGGTTAACGCTAGATATTCATATGATAATGGTGATGATATTCCGATTCGTGCTAGATAGTTGGTGAATTTTCGATCAGGAAGTTTGCCGTTGCGGGAGTTCGTTGATTAATACTTAAAGAGGTAAACGGTGATGTGGGAACTAACTTGGAGTATCTCATTTTAAAAATCATATTAAAATAGGCCGGCCCTATGAGTCCCGCAATTGAATAGTGTTGAGCTATACCCTTTTTTCTTTTTTGCTTGACAAATTAAATAAGCGATTAACTAACTAATAAAAAAACTATGAAAATTAAATCAAATTATGCCTTTGTTTATTTGGGAAGGAAGGTGCTAATGAACGTGATGGGAGCTTTTATTCTTTTGTTTTTTACAAACGTTTTTAGTGCTACGCCAAACGTTGTTGTCTATGGGAAATTACCGCAGCAGCAGATAAGTGGTATTGTGGTCGACCAAGAAGGACAACCATTACCTGGTGCCAATATTGTTGAAAAAGGAACAACGAATGGTACGCAAACAGATTTTGATGGTAATTTTTCAATTCAATTAGAAAATCAAAACACTACGCTTCTGGTCTCTTATTTGGGTTTTATGACTAAGGAAGTTGAAGTAACGAACCAAACTTCCTTAGACATTACTCTAGAAGAAGATGCCAATAGTCTAGATGAAGTGGTAGTTGTCGGTTATGGTACTATGAAAAAAAGTGACCTTACGGGGTCGGTAGCAAATGTAAGTTCCGAAACATACAAGGATCAACATATGACGCAAATTACCGATATGTTACAAGGTACCGTTGCAGGGTTGAACATGACTCAGGGGACTACTGCTGCTGGAGGAGGAGCAATTGAAGTTAGGGGGGCCAATTCATTAAATGCATCGACCCAACCGATGATTGTTGTTGATGGTTCTATTTACAATGGAAGTTTGCGTGATATAAATCCTTCCGATGTTAAATCAATTGATATCTTAAAAGATGCTAGTTCTGCTGCTGTTTATGGATCTAGGGCATCTTCAGGCGTAATTTTGATTACAACAAAAGGTGGAACCAAAGGGAAAACTAGCATCAATTTCACATCACAGCTTGGAGTGGTAAGTACAACAAACAAATTTGCACCTAACGATGCCGATCAATATCTTACTTTTCGACAAGATGTGAAGAGAGCACTTGATACGAGTTCTCCTTCTTTTTATTATGACAATCCAAACCAGTTGCCAACGGGTGTAAGCCTTGATCAATGGAGAGGTGCAAGTAATAATCCGAATGCCGATAATACCAGGGAATGGTTAACCAGACTTACTTTTTTCCCTGTCGAAATGGAAAACTATATCAACGGAAATTCAGTTGATTGGTATGATAAAGTTATACGTAAGGGAGCCGTTCAGCTAAAATATGATTTGAGCATAAATGGAGGAACTGACGAGTTTACCTATTTCTGGTCTATGGGCTATATGGAAAATGAAGGTATTGTTCTCGGTGATGACTATTCTGCCTTAACGACACGTTTGAATTTAAATTTCAAACCTACGAAATGGATGGATATTGGGATGAATACACAATTCACAAATAGGGATGAAAGTTCGGTTGCGGCAGATTTAGGCGATATGTATCGTATGAGTCCGTATGGTTCGGAATATAATGAAGATGGAACCATAAAAAGATACCCCAATGACTTTACCGTTGCGAATCCTTTACTAGACTATTACGGACAAGATCGTTCCAATAAAATTAATTCGTTATTTAGTACCTTATATACCAATATTCAATTGCCATTCGGTATTAAGTATAAATTATCTTTCCAGCCTAGATTTGAATTTTCGGGAGATTACAATTTTTGGTCGTCTGAAACAATAACCGGTGGTCAAAGCGGGTACGCCACAAGGGAAGAGTATTCTTCCTTTAACTGGATATTGGATAATATTATTACATGGAAGAAAACATATGGTTCGCATTCCTTCGATTTAACTTTGCTACAAAGTGCAGAACAAAATAAGTCTACGTATTCGTATTTACAGAATGAGCAATTTACGCCAAATCAAAACCTTGGTTATAATGGCCTTCAGTATGGTGTAAACCCCGCAGTGAGTACCAACGACAGAGAATCTACTGCTGATGCATCAATGGCACGATTAAATTATGTATTTAATGATAAATACCTTCTAACGGCATCTGTGAGAAGAGATGGGTATTCTGCATTCGGACAAGAAAATCCGAGGGCTGTATTCCCTGCTGTTGCCTTGGCCTGGAAAGTTTCAGATGAAGGTTTTTTCAATGTTTACAAAATAAATCAAATGAAACTCCGAGCGTCTTGGGGTATAAACGGTAACCGCGATATCGATATTTATGGATCATTGGCGCAAACAGAATCAGATATTTACTATGACGGAACCAATACCCAGGTTGGCGTATACAATAGTACTTTAGCTAATAAGTCGTTGCGTTGGGAGAAAACGGAATCGCTCAATTTTGGTCTTGACATGGGCATGTTCAATAACCGTATAAATTTTGCCGCTGATGTCTATTTCATGAAAACAGTAGATCTTCTAATGGAACGAAAATTACCTGAAATTACCGGATATTCTTCGATATTATCCAACCTTGGTGAGCTACAGAACAGTGGTGTAGAAATGACGCTAAATACAGTTAATGTCAGTAATGAGAATTTAACATGGAAAACGAATATTACTTTTGCTCTTAACCGAAATAAGATTAATAAATTATTCAGCAATTTTGATGAAAATGGTGTTGAATTGCCAGACTATACAAATGAATGGTTTCCTGGTCAAGCCATTGATGCCGTTTGGGATTATAAAACCTTGGGAATCTGGCAAGTTGATGAGGCTGACGCCGCTGCCGCGGTTGGATTAGAGCCGGGAGACTGGAAAGTTGAAGATATTGATGGTGACGGAACGTATGATGAATTAACCGATAAACAGTTTATTGGGTATACGGAACCTCGGTTTAGACTGGGAATGAGAAATCAGTTTAATTTCTTAAAACACTTTTCTGCTTCAATTTTTCTAAGAGGTGAATTTGGTCAACTAGGAGCATTCTCTTATGCGCTTCGAAATGGGGGTAGCGATACTTATGATAGAAGAAATGAAGTGAATATTCCCTATTGGACAGCAGATAATCCAATTAATGATTATCCGCGTTTAATTACCAATACCACAGTATATGGTGGAGGAATCCAGATATATAAGCCAAATGCTTTTGTAAGGGTACAGGATGTAACCCTGTCATACAATGTACCTTCTGAATTTTTGAAGCGCAATGGCATGACTAATGCCAGAATATTCTTCTCTGGACATAATATATACACTTTTTCCAAATGGCCGGGATGGGATCCGGAATCGCTGAACAATCCGTTGACAAAGACATATTCATTAGGATTTAGTATAACATTATAATAACCTTAAATAACCTTAAAGATGAATAAAATACAAAAACAACTTGCAATATTAGGTTTGGTTATGTTTGTCATGATTACCTCATGTTCGAAAGATTGGTTAGAGCCAAAACCTTTATCATTTTTCAGCCCTGAAAATGTGTATGTGGATAAGGAAGGGTTTGAGTCAATGCTATATACCTTGAGAAAGGCATTAAAAAGTGAAAATACCGGATATTTGAACTCTATAGCCGCTGAGTATTCAGCTTCTGATTTAGCGTCTCCATGGTCGCAGCTTGATTTCCACAAGCTTACGCCGAATCAATCGCAATATTATCCTTTTTTAGATTTTTTTACCGATACATTCGGACATATCAAGAATGCAAACGTCGCTATCTCGAGAATAGATGATATTGAGTGGGATAGTCAGGACGACCGAAATGCAATTTTAGCGGAAGCCTTATGGCACAAAGCGTATTGGTATTATCGATTGGTAAATACTTATGGTGATGTTCCTTATGTAAATGAGGAAATTACGGGCGAAAAACTTGATTTTCAGACAACCAGCAGATGGACTATTTTGACACAGTTGGAGGAAGATTTGGAATTTGCCGCACAATGGTTGCCCGATGTTGCTGGGCCAGGGGATATCTCTAAAGGAGCGGCGAATTATTTGCTGACAAAGGTGTATTTGGCAAACAGCAATTTTGACCAAGCTATTGCTAGCATAGACAAAGTTATCGAGGGGCCTTATGCCTTAATGGAAAATAGATTTGGTGTTGATGTAGCTGATTCAAACCGAAACCTGATTTGGGACCTTCATCGTCCCAAAAACTTCAATTCTTCTGAAAATAGAGAAACAATACTTGCTGTCGTTGATAGGTTTGAAGCGCCATCCGATGCAAGGTCTGAGGGTTTATATACGATGCGTAATTACAACGCTCAATGGTTTCAACCTGCTGTATTGGATAGTCAGGGTGCGCCTGGTATGACAATTGACGGTAGTGGTCAGGTTATGTATGATTCATTGGGTAGGGGAAACTGCAATGTTCGTCTCACCCATCATTATCAATATAATTTATGGAATTATGGTGGACAGACTTGGGAAAATACACAGGATTTAAGACGTGCCGATATCAACTGGGTCGATAAGCATGAATTGTTGTACAATAATCCTAGTTCAGTAGATTTCGGAACACCGGTTAAAGAAGAGTACTTCGCGCAAGCAATTGATACGTTTAAGTATATTTATGCAATGCCACATTATATAATGTATGTGCCCCAAGATGACCCTACGGCAAGACCTATGGGAGGAAATGGTGACTGGTACTTATTCAGATTGGCTGGGGCTTATTTACTCAGGGCTGAAGCCTATTATTGGAAGGATCAATTGGCAGATGCCGCAGATGATATTAACAGGGTTAGACAAAGAGCTAACGCGATTCCAATAACGTCTGGTGATGTTACCCTTGATTTTATTTTTGACGAAAGGGCAAGGGAGCTTTTTGCAGAAGCTCCAAGACATTCAGAATTGGTAAGGGTATCATATATGCTGGCACAGCTGAATAGAGATGGTTATAGCCTTAGTGCTTTTGGCGACAAGAATTATTATTATGACCGGGTAATGAAGTACAATAAAACCTATGAAAAACAAGTCACATTATTAGGTAACACAGCAGGTATGGAGCCTTATCATGTACTCTGGCCTATTCCCTCTGATATAATAACTGCCAATACATTAGGTGTAATAAATCAGAACTACGGCTACGATGGCTATGAAAGAAATGTTCCGCCGTTAGAAGTGATAGAATAATACTAAAATAAATAGAATTAACCCCGTCATTAACTTTATTATGATGGGGTTAATTAAATAACAATGTAGTAGTACGTCGGTTAGGTATCTGAAGATTTTTTTCGAAATGGATAATCTAGTTGTCAGGATTATAGATGAATTGGGGGGCGAAGATAGTGTTGCCCTGAAGTATTGAAAAAATAGTCATAATTTACATTCACTAAAAACACCTTTATTAAATTTTCTGGTCGGCTTGCGATTTGAATTAATTTACTGGCTAAGGCGATAATAATGGGTGAAATTTAGTTTGTTATCGAATTGATTTATGATATAATTAAGTTTCGTTTCTAGAAGAGTGAAAGTTGAACGAACCTATTAAAAAGCAAAAATTATGGAGAACGATATCTCGGGCAATGGGCGCAGAAATTTTGTAAAATCCGGGGCTACGGCACTTGTAGGCGGAGCCTTATTGGCAGGATTGCCCATAGACGCATTCGGTATGCAGCCTCAAAAAGAAATCAGAATAGGTCTTGTAGGCTGTGGTGGCAGGGGAACCGGGGCGGCGCATGAGGCGCTCAAGACCTCTTCTGCCGTAAAACTGGTGGCCCTCGGCGAAGTTTTCGAGGATAGATTGAACAGCGCATACCAGAATTTGAAGAATACATACGGGAGTCAGGTAGAAGTTCCCGATTCAAATAAATTCATCGGTTTTGATGCCTACCAAAAGGTGATTGACAGCTGCGATGTGGTGCTTTTGGCCACACCGCCACCATTTCGACCGCTCCATCTCGAAGCGGCCGTAAAGGCCGATAAGCATGTATTTATAGAAAAACCCTTATTTGTTGATATTCCTGGATATTATAAAATTATGGAGGCCAACGATTTGGCAAAGCAAAAGAACCTGAATTTGGGAGTAGGTCTTCAACTGCGCTATGAAACCGGTTATCAGAAGATGAAAGCGCAGATCGATGACGGTATGATAGGAGATATAACATCTCTGGATGTGTATTACAATGTAGGTGCCCCTAAAATACATCCCCGGCAACCGGGCCAGACCGAAATGAACTATCAAGTGAGAAACTGGCGGTACTTTACTTGGCTCTGGGGAGGCCAATTGGCAGGTCAAACCATTCATCAAATAGATTTAATAAATTGGTTTATGAACGATTATCCGATGGTAGCCAAAGGGTTAGGGGGAAGGCAATCGTTTAATGGCCCCGATCAAGGGAATACCTACGACCACCATTACGCCGAATATGAATACTCTCATAAAATCAAGTTGCATGTTCAATCTAAAACAATGGATAATACATGGAACAAGGTCGGTTTCCATATTCAGGGAACTAAAGGTTACGCCAACGAAAAATCCGAGATTTACAATTCCGCCAATGAACCGATATGGAGATACCGTGATCAAGAGGAGACAGTAGGTCCGACCCAAAAATGCCAGTCGGACTTCATCAAATCGATAATCGAGAAAAGGCCTCTGAACCAGGTTGACTATGGTGCGAAATCTACCTTGACAACTGTTATTGGTAGAATGGCCATCCACTCCGGACAAATAATTACGGTCGAGGAGGCCCTTAAATCCACTAGGAGTATTCTGCCAAAGGAATTCAGCTGGGATGCGGATACACCTTCTGTGCCCGGCCCCGACGGCAACTATAGCATTCCCGTTCCCGGTAAGACGAAAGTGCTATAAATCGATTAAAAATGATTTTGGGGATATAACCAAATGAGAGGAATCCAAATAAATGGAAAAATAATAATACTTAAATCAGATTATATATGCCAACTCCCTCAATAAAGGAAGGCTCAAAAATAAAAAGGTATTTAAAAAAAATCGGTCCGGGTATTATTACGGCGGCACTGGTCTTTGGTCCCGGAAGTCTTACAATAAACACCAAGTTGGGCGCCAGCTTCGGGTACTCGTTGCTTTGGGTGTTGGTACTTACGGTGATATTGATGACGGCATTTACGAAAATGTCAGCCAGAATCGGACTTGATAGTTCCGTTTCTTTTATCGAACGGATTAAGAACGAATTGGGCAGGCCCCTTGCTTTTTTGGTGGGCATCGGTATTTTTTTGACTACGGCCTCTTTTCAGGCCGGTAATACGGTAGGGGCCGCGGTCGCATTTTCCGAACTATTTTCTACCTCCTTGGTACTCTGGATCATATTGTTTACTTCGGCCGCTATTTTCTTGCTATTCTTTAAATCCTTTTATAAAATTCTGGAAAAATTGATGATCGGGCTGGTGGTACTCATGCTACTTTCTTTTTTGCTCACCATCATTATGGCATCACCCGATATCTCAGAAATCCTCAAAGGGTTTGTTCCTTCGATTCCCAAGGGCTCAGAATACCTAATCATTACCTTGACCGCATCGAGCTTTTCCATTGTGGGCGCTTTTTATCAATCTTACTTGGTGAGGGAAAAAGGTTGGAAACCGAACGAAGTTAAAGACTGCATGAACGAAAGTCGCAACGGTATCATTGTCTTAGGTCTTCTTTCGACCTTGGTCATGCTCTGTGCGTCGGCGGTGCTACACCAGAACAATATCGAGGTGCGCAGTGCCTCTGATCTGGGAATGGCGTTGGAGCCATTGTTCGGGCCGCTCACTTCAAGTGTTTTTATGATCGGTTTTTTTGCTGCCTCTTTTTCGTCGATGGTAGGCAATGCCACTATCGGGGGGGTAATATTGGCCGATACCTTTTTCTCCGAAAGCAACCTGAGCAGTTTTAGGGTCCGATCGATGATAATTTTAGTTGTGCTGATCGGGGCCGTGGTGGCCTACATATTCGGAGCGCTTCCTTTGGAGCTTATCATTTTTGCTCAAGGAATAACAATTATGATTGTGCCCTTGGCCGCTGTTATCATCCTGATTTTTGCAAACTCCAAAAAAATGGCCGTTGAATTAAAGAATACAAAATATTCAAATGTGATGGGCGTAGTGGGTATTCTTGTGTTATTGCTAATGTCTGCTTATAGTATTGATTATTTATTTTTTAAATAAAAAAAAATGAATGAACACAAGCAAATTAGTTTTTGCTTGCCAGCAGCAGAAATAATTAAATTTTTAAATAGATGAAAATTCAAAATGTAGATGATCTTGAGGCGAAATTGGCGGAGGCCACGCCGGAACTTATTGATGATTTGAGGAATGTAGACGGTGATATTATGATTTTGGGCCTAGGCGGCAAAATGGGACCGAGTCTTGCTAAATTGGCCATCAACGCTATTCGGGAAGGAGGTCTTGATAAAAAAGTATTGGGTGCTTCGCGATTTTCGAACAAAGCGATGAGAGACGAACTAGAGGCCTATGGAGTGCAGACCATAGCGGGAGACTTGTTGGATGAAAATTTTTTACAGAACTTGCCCGACTGCAAGAACGTCATCTATATGGCCGGCAATAAATTCGGCACCTCTGGGAACGAGCATTTTACTTGGGCCATGAACGCTTACCTGCCGGGAAGGGTCGCCGAAAAATACAAAGATTCAAAAATCGTGGTCTTTTCAAGCGGTAATATCTATCCGTTTATGCCTGTAGAAAGTACAGGAGCAGATGAAGGTGTGCCACCAAGCCCTATCGGGGAATATGCACAATCTTGTCTGGGTAGGGAACGGGTCTTTGAACACTTTGCTATCAAGAACAACACCCCGATGTTGATCTTTCGATTGAATTATGCCGTCGATCTACGATATGGGGTGTTGTGCGAGGTAGCGAAATCGGTATTCCATAAGAGACCGATCGATATCACCACGGGTTATGTGAATGTCATTTGGCAGGGTGATGCCAATAGTTATGCCCTGAGATCCTTACGGCATTGTAAGACGCCTCCCCAAAAGTTGAATTGTACGGGGCCAGAGGTTATTCCCATCGAATGGTTGGCCGGCAAATTCGGGGAATTGATGGACAAACCTGTTGAATTCATCGGAACATCGGCACCTACAGCACTGCTCAACGACGCCTCTTATTCCTTTGAACTCTTTGGAAAACCCACGGTAAAACTTGACGAAATTATAACATGGACCGCCCATTGGGTGATGAACGGTGGGGAAGATTTAGGTAAACCCACTCATTTTCAACAACGTAAAGGTAATTTTTAAACGTATGCAACAAGAATTGAAACCCGAAATAAAGGAACTGCTTTTTAATGGTACTGTAATACCGGCACATCCGTTGGCCCTGGATTCGGAAAGGAACTTTGATGAATTCCATCAACGCTTATTGACCCGGTATTACGTCGCCTCCGGGGCCGGGGGCATCGCCGTAGGCGTACATACCACACAATTTGAAATACGGGACCCTGAAGTGAACTTGTACGAAAAAGTACTCTCCGTGGCCGCCGACGAGGTTTCCAAAATAGGGCCGGGGCGGCCATTTATAAAAGTTGCAGGGGTCAGTGGCCCGACCGAACAGGCGGTAAAAGAAGCGTTGATTGCCAAAAGCTTATGGTACGACCTGGTATTGGTAAGCATCAACGGGCTGGGCGATTGGTCGGAAAGCGACCTGCTCGACCGGGCCCGCGAGATCGGGGAACACATGCCACTCTTTGGGTTTTACCTACAGCCATCGGTCGGCGGAAAAGTGCTCAGCGAAAATTTTTGGAAAGATTTTGCAGAAATACCGAGCGTTCAGGCTATTAAAATAGCCCCGTTCAATCGGTATCAATCCCTCGAGGTAGTCCGGGCGGTCTGCAATTCTTCACGGTGCAGTGATATTGCCATTTATACGGGCAATGATGATAATATCGTCAACGATTTGTTGACGACTTACCAAATTCATACCGATAAAGGAATCGTGGAAAAGGAAATCGTCGGGGGCCTGTTAGGCCACTGGGCGGTCTGGACGCAAAAGGCGGTCGAATTGCTGAAAACCGTAAAAGAAATTAAAAATGGGGAAAATCAAATGGGCAGGGCAATGCTTACCGAGAATATCAAGGTGACCGACGCCAATGCCGCTTTCTTTGATGCGAAGAACAATTTCGCAGGCTGTATTGCCGGAATCCACGAAGTGTTGCGAAGGCAAGGACTGTTGAAAGGGATATGGTGCCTGGATGTCGGGGAGAAGCTGTCCCCCGGGCAAAAAGAGGAAATAGACAGGGTATATCGAGAATACCCCGAGTTGAACGACGACGCTTTTGTTATGGAGAATATTGAAAGTTGGAAAAGAAATATTTAAGTGGAGTTCCTAATATTTGTTGAAAGATTAAATTAAGTAATATTCCGGGCGTTTAAAGCAGCTACTTTTCATAACGTTTGGTAAAAAAGCTAATACATGGATTTGCAAAGCGGTATTAAAAACTTGGCCCAAAAATATGCTCCCGATTTTGTAATAGTTCGTAGGTACTTACATCAAAACCCCGAACTTTCATTTCAGGAGTATAAAACCTCGGAATATATCAAAGCACAACTGGAAGATATCGGCGTTACCGATATTGTTTCAGTGGCTGAAACAGGTCTTTTGGCTACCCTACAGGGCAATGGAAAAGGAAGGACTCTGCTGTTGCGAGCCGATATGGATGCATTGCCGATACACGAGACCAACGCTATACCTTACGCTTCACAAAACAAGGGTGTCATGCATGCCTGTGGTCACGATGCACATTGTGCATCACTTTTACTCTGCGCCAAAATTTTATATGAATTGCGACATGGGTTTCAGGGAACGGTAAAGTTACTTTTTCAACCGGGCGAGGAGGTGATGCCTGGTGGAGCAAGTTTGGTTATGAAGGAACCTGAATATCAAGAATTGGGCATATTACCGCACCTAGGTCAACATGTACAACCCAATCTTCCGGTAGGGAAGGTGGGATTTCGCCCCGGAAAGTTTATGGCCAGTATGGATGAACTGTTTGTAACCGTAACCGGAAAAGGTGGACATGCGGCAATGCCCGAACATTTTGTCGACCCCGTTTTAATAGCGTCGCACCTTATCGTGGCCGCTCAACAATTGGTCAGTCGAATGGCCTCCCCGAAAGTACCGTCCGTATTGTCATTTGGTAAAGTTTGTGCCAATGGTGCGATCAATATAATTCCTGATGAAGTTACCATTGAGGGAACGTTTAGAACGATGGATAGGACATGGCGTAAACAGGCACTTGAAAAACTGGAACACATGCTGACTTCAATAGCGGAAGGTATGGGCGGCAAATGCGATTTACGTGTCAACCATGGCTATCCCCACCTTGACAATGATACGGTCTTGACCGAGGAAATGAAGTCAAGCGCAGTTTCTTATATGGGGCAGGACAATGTGGTAGCTTTAGATCAGTGGATGGCAGCCGAAGATTTTGCTTATTATGCTGAAAAACAGCCCGCTTGTTTTTATCTTTTGGGTGTTGGCAACGAAGCGAAGAACATTACTTCAGGGTTGCATACCGCTACCTTTAATATAGACGAAAGAGCATTGGAGCTGGGTGGAGGATTGATGGCCTGGTTGGCTTTAGACCATTTGGGGAAAGAATAAAAAAGCTTCTCTTTTTTAAAGTAGAAATGATTCATATGGAATTGCGACTTTATGAGAAAAATGAGCGCTTCTGAATATAGTTTAAGGCGCTTGAGTCGATATGATGTTAGAAAAGCTATCCTATTGTCAAACGATGAAAGCTGGAACCAAACGGAAGCCGATTGGACATTTTTAATAGAAAATCCTAAGAATGCCTCTTTCGGTGTCTTCGATAACGAAAGACTTATCGGAACGGTTACAGCGATGAAACATGACTGTATTTCTTGGATAGGTATGGTGTTAGTCGATAAAAGCTATAGGGGCAGGGGTATTGGTAAAACCCTAATATCAACAGTGCTCAAAGCTATCGGTCTGGGGCAATCGATTGGGCTAGATGCGACCCCGGCCGGTAAAAAAGTATATGCAAAATTTGGCTTTCAAGAAGAATATAGGATCCACCGTATGACCTCGCCCGGAGTTTCTTCGAAGACGCTTAATTTCATTGAAGACTGTGGTATTAGACCAGTTTCTGATGACGATATGGTCAATATATGCGCCTATGATGCAATTGCATTCGGTGCCAAGCGTAATGAACTTTTAGAATTTCTTCTTGCCAATAATCGAAAAAATTGCTTTCTCTTTGAAGAGAACGATAAAATTGAAGGTTTTGTTTTAGGCAGAACAGGTTCCAACTATTATCACATCGGGCCACTTATGGCATCTTCCGTCAAGATAGTTGAGCTTCTGATTCTAAAGGTGATAAAGCAATTAGAAGCTCAGGCAATTCTTCTAGATGTTGTTGCCGATAAAATGGAGTTGGTTGGTTTCTTGGAAAATCTCGGTTTTAGCAAAAAAAGACATTTCATTCGCATGTATCAAGAGGAGAATCTGTATTCAGGTTTATTAGAGGCTCAGTATTTAATAGGGGGACCTGAATATGGATAGGGCGTCAAAACTTATAATTATGGATAAAATAGTTAAGATTCCCTTTCTATACCGAAGAATCCTATTTTCGATTTTTACCAAATCAAATGAATAAGGTTCACACGCTATAAATACAAAAGGTGTAAATTCGGGAAAATGAAAAACAAGGAGCAAATGAATACGGCATTAAGCAGGTTACCTGTTTTTGGTACGATGTTTTTTACACTACTATTTTCGATTATAGGGTGTCAAGAGGTGCAAAAAGGGAATTATCCTAATGCAGCATACAATACTGAATCTCCATTAATGCTTCAAGGCGATTGGTTCGAAAATCCACATGACATAAAGTTTGATCTATTACCAAAAATCCCGTATGAACATGCGGTTGTCAGTAATGTTCAAGGCGATAACGATAGTTTGGAATACACCTTTTCAGGTCACACCTTGAAAGGCGGTGTCAATCAGCATAACTACCTGACTTTCCATGCGAATAAATTTTGGCTCATGTGGAGCGATGGTCCCGGTGTTGAGGACCGGGTCGGGCAAGTGGTGAAATACGCTACAAGCCTGGATGGACTCGAATGGACCGAACCTAAAATGATGACCCCGTATCCGCCGAATTCAGGCCCTTCCTCAGAATTTTACAATACTAGGAATCCTAAAGGGTTGCGCTGGATCTCGCGAGGGTTCTGGCATTATAAGGGAGACCTTTTAGCCTTGGCGTCTTTAGACGAGGCTGCCGGTTTTTTTGGACCGAGCTTGGAGTTAAGGGCATTCAAATGGGACGAGGTTGGCGAAACTTGGAAGGATGATGGTTTGATCATGGATAATGCGATTAATAATTTTCCGCCAAAGAAAATTCCGTCGGGAGAACTGATGATGTCGCGAAGGGGGTACGACTACAAAGAAAAAGGGGTAGACTTTATGGTCGGGGGAATCGACGGAAAAGACAGTTGGACGGTTTTTCCCGTCTTGGGAACGAACAGTGAATTGGCGGCGGAGGAGCCCTATTGGTGGGTGCTGCCCGATGGAGAAAGTCTTATGGCACTATTTCGCGATAACCGGCAAAGTGGCTATTTGTATCGGGCCTTTTCCACGGATAACGGCCGTAGTTGGTCGAAACCTGTACAGACCAATTTTCCTGATGCCCGATCGAAGTTCCATGGTTTGAGATTAAGCAATGGAAGATATGTACTGGTGTCTAATCCACACCCTAAGAAAAGGGACCCCATTGCATTGTCGATCAGCGATGACGGGATGGTATTCACCAAAATGGGGTATTTGATGGGCGGGCGACAAATCGATTACCCGAACGTCATCGAACACGAAGGTTATATTCTGATTGCCTTTGCCGGATCGACCAAGCAGAAAATAGAGGTCTTGAAAATCAAAATCTCCGATTTGGACAAATTGGATATGTCTGATTATCCCAATCGTTTGTGATTTAAAATCTCGTGAAGCTGATCTTTGCATAAACACAACAATTGTTCTTGATCCTCTTGATCCTTGAAAATCCTATGAAACAGGACCAAAAACAAAAATTCCAACCTATTTTCATAAGTTGGAATTCTAAGTTTTAAGCTTTAAAAGTGACCTGGCTGGGGCTCGAACCCAGGACCCTCTCCTTAAAAGGGAGATGCTCTACCAACTGAGCTACCAGGTCAAAATAAATTTCCTATTGCTGTTAGCGGGTGCAAATATAAGATCATTAATTAATTTACCAAGAACATTTGGGGAGAAATTTTAAATTTCTTTGAAATGAGATGAAAATACACCATTTTCGTATCAAATTAGAACAATGAAAATAGTGCTTATAGGCTACATGGGAAGCGGAAAAACAACAATAGGTAAAAAAATAGCCGATAAACTAAAATTCGATTTTTTAGATTTAGATGATTATATCATTGCATCGGAAAAAATGGCCATCCGGGATATTTTTAAGGAAAAGGGAGAACTCTACTTTAGAAAAAAAGAACATGAGTATCTTAATGAGGTTTTGACGACAGAGCGAAACTTAGTGCTTTCAACGGGTGGCGGAACTCCTTGTTATGGCAAAAACATGGAAACTATTCTTAAAAACACTCCCAATGCCTTCTATCTTCGTGTGTCGATCAAAGAATTAGCGCAACGACTCTCCAAAGAAAAAGATTTTCGCCCGTTGATAAAAAATATACCCGATGCCGATTTACCTGAGTTTGTGGGGAAACATTTATTCGAACGAAGCTTTTTTTATACGAAAGCCGCCCATACCATAATGTGCGATAACAAGGCACCTGAAGATATTGTTAAAGAAGTTGAGGCGCTCATAGCGAGTTCCTAGAAGTTCCTGTAGCCGCAAATAGAATTTTAGCAGGGGACATTTCCGAAAAGTGTATTAAGGCCGTTAAATCCGTTTAAATTAAGCCTGAGTTTTTTTGCTTTAGAAAGAGGAGTTTATTTATAAATGTGGCGTAAACTTTAGCTAATCCAAATAGACCATATCATTTTTTGTCTGAAAATTGACATGTACGTGTTCTTGAAGCGATGTGGAGAGTGAAATTCCCTTATAATCTGCTTTGACCGGATATTTTTTATGATTTCTGTTGACCAAGACGGCAGTTTTCAATTGCTTAAGCGGATTTTTAAGAAAATGATGGGCACCATAGATCAGGGTAGTACCAGAGTTTAAAACATCATCGACCAAAACCACTGATTTATTGATATATGCAGATTCTGGTATCGAGGTAGTCACGCCACTTTCCAGCGGGTTGCTTTTGTCCATGCTCACTTTGCAAAGCGTAATTGTGGCATCCGTGATTTTCTTTAAAACGGTCTGTATTTTTTTTGCAAACTTCAGGCCGCCACCATCGATACCTGCAATAATTATTTCCTTTTCCTCAACATTGGCCTCATAGATTTGATAGGCGATACGTCGTATTTTGTGCTGTATTTCTTGATGTGATAAAATTGTGTTTTGCATTCCGCTAAAATTTATGAATCAAAGATAGCGAAACCTCTTCTAAAAAATTAAAGGTCTTCTTTTTCCGATGTGTCCGTAGTCGACTTTTTTTCGTCCGTATTTTTTGAAGCTGGGGAGTCCAGGTAATCATCTATTTCCCTACGGTCTTTTTTGGTGGGCCTTCCTGCGCCTTTTTTTCGATAGTAGTCTTTTGAATATTGTAAAAGTTCAGTGTGTTCAAAGGCAGAGGTGGGTGTGGTATCTTTTCTGTAGATGTCGACCAATTTGGCGCCCACCCTGTTTTTAGGAATGTCGAGCACGGTAACTTGGTGGTTTATCTGGTTCTTACGAACGATCAACTCATCCATTGGGTATACTTCCCGCGAAGGTTTTACCACACTTCCATTGACTTTTACATGGCTCTTTTTGCACGCTTCAGAGGCTTGGTTGCGTGTCTTAAAATAACGAATACACCATAGGTATTTGTCTATTCTCATATTCAGTGACAATTCTTTGTTAACGACTTCTGCAAAAATAGGGAAAATTGTATCTTGCGCCCTTTAAAA
This sequence comes from uncultured Kriegella sp., assembly GCF_963975415.1. Lineage (NCBI taxonomy): Bacteria > Pseudomonadati > Bacteroidota > Flavobacteriia > Flavobacteriales > Flavobacteriaceae > Kriegella > uncultured Kriegella sp. The sequence continues at coordinate 24,554 of NZ_CAXBGN010000011.1, read as the reverse complement.
GCAAATAATGACCGTACCCAGAATTCTTGCAGTGTTTTTTTTGATGATTACCGTTTTGTCTTGTAATAAGGATGATGATTCTGTTGAAGTTGAGCCTCCACGGGCCTTGAGCGAGGTGTCGGTGGAAAACGAAGCAGAAATTCAAGAGTTTCTAAAGACCCATTTTTACAACTACGATGAGTTTGCGACTCCGCCAGAGAATTTTGATTATAAAATCAAAATCGAGGAAATACCTGAAGGCGATACCGAAAAACTACCATTGTCCGATTTTGTGGAAAGAGAAGAGATATTACTATCTTCCGAGGATTTAGCATTGGAAGATGGGGAAGTGAATGTACCGCACTATATGTACTATTTATCGGCGCGTGATGGTGTTGGGCCGAGCCCTACGGTAGTAGATTCCATTTACCTTAGGTATGAAGGCACACGAACCGATGGGGATGTTTTCGATAGCCGTTTAGGGGAGCCATTATGGTTTGATTTACAAGGAACTTTGACTCAGGCGAATCCGGGAAGTTTTGTAAAAGGATTTAAGCTAGGGGTGACAAAGTTCAATTCAGGTGGCGAAATCATTGAAAATGAAGATGGCACCTTTGAAGTCGCTAATTTCGGTTCTGGACTGATTATTATGCCATCAGGACTGGGATATTATAATAGTACCAATGTTGGTGCCAGCTATGCGCCACTTATTTTTAATATTCAAATGTTGGTTGCCATAGAGGCAGATCATGATAATGATGGCATTCCTACAAAAGATGAATTGGAAATCGATGCCGATGGCAATGTTACGCTTATCGATACCGACGAAGATGGTATTCCCGATTATTTGGATACAGAATAGGTCAAGAGGCTAAATACGGAACAGAAAATAAAAATCCGCTTGGGGGGAATTCCCAAGCGGATTTTTTGTGTGATTGTACGTAATTTTGGGCTTCTTATATTTTCAAAGAAAGGCTTAAAATTAGCTGATCGGGTCTGGTGTCGATCCGGTCGCCTGTTGGTATGCTATTGCTGTTTATAATGGAAACTTCGTTTTCAGTAAAACCCCTTTCATACCTTAAGTCTATGCCTAGCTTGCCTAGTGAAACGCCAGCACCTATATTTAAGCCAACAGTAAAATCGTTTTCAACATCCCCGATGGTTATACCCTCGAAATCAGTGTCTAAAATATACTGAAAGGAGGGCCCGGCGAATACGTTCAGAGGCCCGATTATCTTGGCTCCGACAAGAATAGGGGCATCCAACTTACTCATCTTAAACTCATCATTGTCATAATCTGATTTGATGCGGGTATAGATCAATTCAGGTCGTAGGTATAAACGATTACCTAACTTACCGAAGATGCCGAAATGGTATCCTAAATTTTTATCGGGGTTTTCGTAGGCATCAGCTATGGAATGAAAATAATCCCCATTTCCACCATAATTTAAACCACCCTTAATACCAAAACCGGAACCAGTTTGCGCAAATGTGGCCGTACCAAGCAAAGCGAATACGGCCACAAGAAGTGTTTTTTGTACTTTTTTCATAATGTTCTCGTTTTAATACGTAATGGTATCAAAAACGATACCATTATCATTTTCTTTTCAATACCCTCAAAACGGCTTTTGATATGGCTTTATTGTTCAGACCATACTTCTCCATAAGCTGTTCGGGAGTGCCACTTTCACCAAAAGTATCTTGGGTAGCCACGAATTCTTGCGGCGTAGGATGCTGGTTAGCAAGGGTTCGGGCGATGCTTTCACCTAATCCACCCAAATAATTGTGTTCTTCGGCGGTCACGACACAACCTGTTTTTTTAACAGACTTTAACACGGCTTCTTCGTCCAACGGTTTAATGGTATGAATGTTTATGACTTCGGCAGAAATACCGTCGGCTTCCAAGTTCTCGGCAGCTATCAATGCTTCCCATACCAAATGCCCCGTGGCGATGATAGTCACATCGGTACCTTCGTTGAGCATCAATGCCTTTCCGATTTCAAATTTTTGATCGACAGGGGTGAAATTTGCCACTTTAGGTCGACCGAACCGAAGATAAACAGGACCTTCATGATCTGCGATCGCCAAGGTAGCAGCTTTTGTCTGATTGTAGTCACACGGATTTATCACGGTCATACCAGGCAGCATTTTCATGAGCCCGATATCTTCTAAAATCTGATGTGTAGCACCATCTTCACCTAAGGTAACCCCTGCGTGCGAAGCGCATATCTTGACATTTTTACCCGAATAGGCGATTGATTGTCGTATTTGGTCGTACACCCTGCCGGTAGAGAAATTGGCAAAAGTTCCCGTAAATGGAATTTTTCCACCAATTGTCAAGCCGGCCGCAATGCCCATCATATTAGCCTCGGCAATTCCTATTTGAAAGAAACGTTCCGGGTTTTCATCAATGAATTCCTGTATTTTTAAAGAGCCTACCAAATCGGCACAAAGGGCTACAACATTTGGGTTGGTTCTGCCCAATTCGGTCATTGCCGCACCGTAGCCGCTACGTGTATCGTTTTTTCCTTGGTCTATATATTTTTTCATTCAATTTTGTTTTGATCACCCTCTCAATTGCGAGGATCTCGGGTTAATGATGGTACAGCTTCGTTTAATAGTCACCCAAAGTTTCGGCATTTTGTGCCAAAGCGGTTTTAAGTTGTTCGTCATTGGGTGCTTTACCGTGCCAAGCATGGGTGTACATCATAAAATCTACGCCATGTCCCATTACGGTGTCCATAATAATACAGACAGGTTTGCCTTTACCAGTTCGGCTTTTGGCTTCCTTTAAACCGTTAATTACAGCTTCTAAATTGTTTCCTTCCTTTATTTCCAAAACATCCCAGCCGAAAACCCTGAATTTTTCACCAATGTCGCCCATAGGTAAAACATCTTTGGTTGCACCATCGATTTGCTGCCCGTTTAAGTCGATAGTTGAAATTAAGTTGTCAACATTATTACCAGCGGCATACATAATAGCTTCCCAATTTTGACCCTCCTGTAACTCGCCATCACCATGCAGACTATAGATCAAATGTTGGTCATTGTTCAATTTTTTAGCCAACGCGGCACCAATGGCGACCGACATACCTTGTCCCAGTGAGCCTGAAGCAACCCGTACTCCGGGAAGACCTTCATGGGTCGTAGGGTGGCCTTGTAAACGTGAATTGATCAATCGAAAAGTACTAAGCTCTTTAATAGGGAAATACCCTCTTCGTGCCAGAACACTATAAAAAACGGGAGAAATATGTCCGTTGGATAGAAAGAAGAGGTCTTCGTTCGTACCATCCATATCAAACCCTTCCTTTAGTTCCATAACTTCATTGTACAAGGCGACAAGAAATTCGGTACATCCTAAGGAACCCCCGGGATGACCTGAATTTACATTATGTACCATGCGCAGAATGTCTCTTCGAACCTGCTGTGTAAGATCTTGCAATTCTTCTATTTTCGGCATTTTTCGGTTTTCATTAAATGACCTCAAAAGTAAAGGCAATCTTTTGTGTATACAAGTAGATGTTATAATATTTTATCAACCATGGGGAATTTCTGTGGAACTTTATTTTTTTCTTAAGGATGTTATGCTCTCTAGTTGGTTATATTTGCGACTTTAAAATCAATATATTGAAATTTACCCTTAATCAAACCGATTCTCAAAGTAAGGCAAGGGCCGGAACAATGATTACCGACCACGGCGTTATCGAAACACCTATTTTTATGCCTGTAGGCACGGTAGCATCGGTGAAGAGCGTGCACCAACGGGAGTTGAAGGAAGATATTAAGCCCGATATCATTTTGGGTAATACATACCACCTTTTTCTTCGCCCCAAAACCGATATATTAAAACAGGCCGGTGGATTACATAAGTTTATGGGCTGGGACAGTAATATTTTGACCGATAGCGGTGGTTATCAGGTTTATTCATTGTCAGCTAATCGAAAAATAAAGGAAGAGGGCGTTAAGTTTAAATCGCATATCGATGGGTCGATGCATATGTTTACCCCAGAGAATGTCATGGAAATACAACGCGATATCGGGGCCGACATCATTATGGCCTTCGATGAATGTACACCTTATCCTTGTGATTATAACTATGCCAAGAGGTCAATGCATATGACACACAGGTGGTTGGATCGTTGCATTGCACATTTAGACAGGGTGCCTTATACCTACGATTATACACAATCATTTTTTCCGATTGTTCAAGGATCTACTTATAAAGATCTTCGAAGGCAATCTGCCGAATATATAGCCAATGCAGGAGCCGAAGGAAATGCCATTGGCGGACTTTCGGTCGGAGAACCAGCTGACGAAATGTATGCCATGGCCGAAATCGTTTGTGATATTTTACCCGAAGACAAGCCCCGTTATTTAATGGGGGTGGGAACACCCATAAATATTCTTGAGAATATTGCTTTGGGCGTAGATATGTTCGATTGCGTTATGCCCACGCGAAATGCACGAAATGGTATGTTGTTCACAGCACATGGTACCATTAATATAAAGAATAAAAAGTGGGAAGATGATTTTTCGCCTGTTGACGAAATGGGAATTACTTTTGTTGATACCGAGTATACCAAGGCATATTTAAGACATTTGTTCGCTGCGAACGAATATTTGGGGAAACAAATAGCGACAATTCATAATCTTGGGTTTTACCTGTGGTTGGTGCGTGAGGCTAGAAAGCATATTTTAGCGGGAGATTTCGCATCATGGAAAACCATGATGGTAAAACAGATGGACAAAAGACTATAAGGTGACCATTATAGATAAATACATACTGAAGCGGTACCTGGTCACTTTTGGGGTCATGTTGTTGCTTTTCATTCCTATTGGTATTATGGCCAATCTGGCCGAGCAGATCGGTAAAATGATCGATAATGAGGCCCCGGTGAACGAAATAATTATCTACTATCTCAATTTCACCATCTATATAGGTAGTCTGTTGTTTCCTATTTTTCTTTTTCTGTCAATAATATTCTTTACCTCCAAGTTGGCCGGGAACACTGAGATTGTCGCTATTTTAAGTTCGGGTGTTTCCTTTGGCCGGTTTTTAAGACCGTATTTGTTCGGTGCAACCATTATAGCCGTACTGATGTTGGTAATGGCTATGTTTATTGTCCCCAATGCTAGCCAAGGGTATAATGAATTTAAGTATAAATACCTTAAAAAAGGAAAGAAAGACCGCATCACCAGTAATATTTTCAATCAATTGAATGAAACCGATTATATCTATGTGAGCAGTTTCGATCCGGCCAGACAAATCGGTTATAATTTTACCTTCGAACGTTTTAATAAGGATAATAATTTGGACTTCAAGATTTCGGCAACCAACATTCGGTGGATTGAAAAAGATAGCTTGTATCGGTTAACTTCCTATAACAAGCGTCGTTTGATTGGCGACACCGCTATCGTAGAAACCAAAAGAAGACTTGATACACTCTTTTCGTTCAAAATAGATGACCTTACGCCAGTTTCATATATTGCTGAGACCAAAAATTTGTTCGAGTTGAATAAATTTATAAGGGAACAAAGGCGTAAAGGCGCCTCTAATATTAACAGTTACGTTCTGGTGAAATATAAGCGTTGGGCGTTGCCGATCACCGCATTTATTCTTACGATTATTGCCGTAGCGGTTTCTTCGGTAAAACGGCGTGGGGGTATGGGTATAAATCTGGCATTCGGCATCGGGGTGGCTTTTATTTATATCTTTTTTGATAAAGTTTTCGGAACCTTGGCCGAACAGTCGGGATTTTCGCCTTTATTGGCGGTAATTATACCTAATATCATTTTTGGCGTGTTGGCACTTTATCTGTTGCAGCAGGCGAAGCGATAACCATGGCTGTAAAATAATAAGGCTATTGATTTAGATAGTGGGACGATTTGCCCAGATGTTACATGCGATACCCAATAATTTTTATATAATTAATGAATTTAAATAGACATATGGATCGACCATAGTCTTTTAAAATTTTATATTTGCCTTTACAAACAAAAGAAACTTACCAAATTCATGGAATATCTTGATTTCGAATTACCTATTAAAGAGCTTGAAGATCAGCTTGATAAATGTATGGTAATCGGTGAAGAAAGCGATGTAGACGTGTCTGAGACTTGTAAGCAGATTGAAAAAAAGCTTGTCGAGACACGCAAAGAAATTTATAAGAACTTGACCGCTTGGCAACGGGTTCAGTTGTCACGGCATCCTAACCGACCCTATACTTTAGATTATATCAATGCCATTTGTGGCGATACGTTCTTGGAGTTGCATGGCGATAGAAATGTAAAAGATGATAAGGCGATGATAGGCGGCTTGGGCAAAATAGGTGACCAAAGCTATATGTTCGTTGGTCAACAAAAAGGCTATAATACCAAAACACGGCAGTATAGAAATTTTGGAATGGCAAATCCCGAAGGCTATAGAAAAGCCTTGCGATTAATGAAATCTGCAGAAAAATTCAATGTTCCCGTAGTATGTTTTATCGATACTCCTGGAGCGTACCCTGGAATTGAAGCCGAAGAACGTGGACAAGGAGAGGCTATCGCACGTAATATATTGGAGATGACCCGTTTAAAAGTGCCGATAATCGTTGTTATAATCGGAGAAGGTGCTTCTGGTGGAGCTTTGGGCATAGGTGTAGGTGATCGTGTATTGATGTTGGAAAATACATGGTATTCCGTTATTTCACCAGAATCTTGCTCTTCGATACTTTGGCGAAGTTGGGAGTATAAAGAACAGGCTGCTGAAGCTTTAAAGCTGACTGCTACCGATATGAAGAAATTGAAATTGATCGATGAAATTGTTCGCGAACCTGCAGGGGGAGCGCATAGCCATCGAGAAAAGACATTTGAAATCGTAAAAAACAAAATTATTTCCCATTTTCAAGAACTGGAAAAGTTATCACCAAAACAATTGGTTCATTCGCGCATGGAAAAGTATGCCGAAATGGGCGTTTTTAACGGATGATAAGCGGTTTTGTCAAGCGCAACTAAATCCACCGAATTATTTACTTCATTTTTTTAAGTTGTTAACACGTTTTCGTAACTTATCAACAATGTAATTGTTGAACAAGTGTGAACAACGTTCATACCTTGCGTAAAGTTAACTCAAGGTTAATTGTATACTTTCGTAGTCATGGAAAAATCGAACCCACTTGTTGGTCGTAAGATAGACAAATCAACTATCATAAATCTAGAACGGGGTAAAATACCACCTCAATCTGTTGATTTAGAGGAAGTTGTATTAGGTGCTATGATGATTGATAAGAAGGGAGTCGACGAAGTAATAGATATCCTACATCCTGATGCTTTTTATAAAGATGCCCATCGATTTATTTACGAAGCCATCTTTACCTTGTTCGAAACTTCGGAACCTGTCGATTTATTAACCGTTTCTTCCCAATTAAAGAAAGATGGAAAGCTGGAGGCTATTGGGGGCGATTTTTATCTGATAAAACTTACACAAAAAGTAGCTTCTTCCGCACATATTGAATTTCACGCAAGAATTATCTTACAAAAGTATATTCAAAGAAGCCTTATTAAGATTTCGAATGAAATAATCGAAGAGGCTTACGATGAAGGTACAGATGTATTTGATTTATTGGATACTGCCGAATCAAAGCTCTATGAAGTTACCCAAGGGAACTTAAAACGCTCGGCGGAGACTGCGCAGAATTTGGTCATACAAGCCAAGAAAAGAATTGAAGAGATTGCCAATAAGGAAGGTTTGAGTGGTATACCTTCGGGTTTTGATAAGTTAGACCGTCTTACTTCGGGTTGGCAACCGAGTGATTTGGTAATTGTAGCAGCACGACCAGGTATGGGTAAAACGGCCCTGACATTGTCAATGGCGCGAAATATTGCCGTTAATTCAAGTATTCCGGTAGCTTTCTTTTCCTTGGAAATGTCATCCGTTCAATTAATAACCCGTCTGATTTCTTCGGAAACGGGGCTATCTTCTGAAAAATTACGTACGGGGAAATTGGAGAAACATGAGTGGGAGCAGTTGAACGTTAAAGTTAAGACGCTCGAAACGGCACCGTTGTTTATTGATGATACCCCTTCACTTTCTATTTTCGACCTTCGGGCGAAAGCAAGACGACTGGCGTCACAACATGGCATTCGAATGATCATTATAGATTATTTGCAATTGATGACCGCCGGGGGAAGTCAAAAAGGAGGAAATAGGGAACAAGAAATTTCGACCATATCACGTAACTTAAAAGCATTGGCCAAAGAACTGAATGTACCAGTGATTGCACTTTCACAGTTGTCAAGGGCCGTTGAGACACGGGGAGGCAGCAAAAGGCCGATCCTCTCCGATTTACGGGAATCAGGGGCCATTGAACAAGATGCAGATATTGTCTCCTTTATTTATAGGCCGGAGTATTACAAAATTGACGAATGGGACGATGAGGAACGAACGCCGACACAAGGTCAAGCAGAATTTATTGTTGCGAAACACCGTAATGGTGGTTTGGAAAATATTCGTTTGAAGTTTGTCGGTAACTTAGGTAAGTTCGATAATTTAGATGATTTTGACTCTCCTTTCGAGTTCCAGTCGAAAATGAATGCAGAAGATGAAAATCCGTTTTTGACCAAAAACCTGCCCAATGCTGACGAGGCTTTTGGTAGTTCGATGAACCCAGGGCCAGATGCAGACGATGACGTACCTTTTTAATTAAGTAAATACATTAGTGTATCATGACAGGTCAAAGGTTTAACGGTACTTTAAATTTAAGGCACTGTTATTTCCAGTAACTTTGAGAACATTCATTAGCAAAATCAAGTTTGTATGCGAAAGATTTTGATTGCTTTTCTCTTCTTTACACTCTCTTCACCAATTTTAGCGAGTTCCATACTTATTCCTATGGATGCCGATGGTCAAAAAAATCATTTAAAGGCTTATGGGATTACCTATTGGGTACTCTCTAAACAGCAAAAAGTACAATGGCTCTTAAATTATCGTGGGGGCTCGTTTCTATTGCCCGATGGGGAGACCATTCGCAAAGAATGTCAAATACGAGGGGTTTCGTTCGAAATTTTATCAGATGCTCAGGCACAGGGGATTTTGGATGGTATTAGTAGTCCTTCCCAAAATCAAGAAGCTGTAATATTAGAGAAGGCCCCAAAGGTTGCCGTGTATTCCCCTAAAGGAAAACAACCTTGGGATGATGCCGTGACCATGGTCTTGACCTATGCCGAAATTCCTTATGTTACGGTGTATGATGAAGAGGTGTTGGGCGATAAATTGGTATTGTACGATTGGCTGCACCTGCACCATGAAGATTTCACCGGGCAATTCGGTAAATTTTACGGTGCTTATCGGGCGGCACCTTGGTATATAGAGGGCAAGAAAGAAGCCGAAAGTCTGGCCCGAAAACTGGGGTTTGATAAAGTTTCCGATGAAAAAGGGGCTGTAGCCGAGAAAATTAGAAAGTATGTTATCGGGGGCGGATTTATGTTTGCGATGTGTTCTGCTACAGATAGTTTCGACATTGCATTGTCGGCTGAGGGCATCGATATTTGTGAACCCATGTTCGATGGTGACCCTTCGGATGCGGATTATCAGGGCCAACTAGATTATAGCCGAACCTTTGCGTTTCAAGATTTTATTTTGGAAAGAAATCCGCTACGGTATGAGTTTTCATCTATTGATATGACAGATAGAAGGAAAAATGTTCCTAAAGAATCCGATTATTTTTCTTTGATGGATTTCTCTGCCAAATGGGACCCGGTCCCTACCATGTTATGTCAGAACCATACCGCTTTGGTCAAAGGTTTTATGGGGCAAACAACAGCTTTTTCAAGAGAACAGGTAAAACCGACCGTGCTGGTGTTGGGTGAAAATAAACTTAATGGGGAGGCCCGCTATATCCATGGCATTAAGGGAAAGGGCTTTTTTACATTCTACGGCGGCCATGACCCAGAAGATTATCAGCATAGGGTAGGGGACCCGAAAACGGAGTTGGAGCTGCACCCCACATCGCCCGGCTATCGGTTGATTTTAAATAACGTGTTGTTTCCAGCGGCACGGAAGAAAAAGCAGAAGACCTAAAATCAATTTTTAGGTACTAGTATTAGTAACAATCCATCTTAATTTGCTTGCGGTTTTGATAGTGGCTCAGGTCTTTGCCAAGATGTTCGTTGCAGAGTTGCTGTAGTTCTTGTAGAACTTCTTTTTGCATGGCAATGGAACCACAAATCATAATACACCCTTTCTTTTTTAGGGCGTCTAGGAAAAGTTCTTTATCCCGGTGAATCAAATGCTGCACGTAGATTTTTTCAGTCTGATTACGTGAGTATGCGGTTTTAAAATTAGCAAGTTTTCCATCTTGTAGGGCCTTTTCAATATAACCCTTGTACAGATTAAATGAATTTTTAGTTCTCGCTCCCCAATACAAATGGATTTCTTTCTTACGGGTATTCTCTTCTATCATGCCTAAAAAAGGACCGATACCGGTTCCTGTAGCTATGAAAATGGTCTTTTTTGCGTTTTTAGGGAAGTGGAAATTTCTATTGCCTACAACAGTGGCCGACAATTTTTCATTCTGCCCAAGTTGATGTAAATAGTTGGAACACAGTCCTTCTTCGTGCTTCCTAATGCTAATTAACAAAGTTTCCGCATTCAACTTACCTATAGAGTATAATCGCTCACGAGCTCCTTCTTCTGGAATTACCGATAGTAAATCACCGGAAATAGGTTTGGAGCCGTTTAGATTCTTCAGGCTTAAAAGAAACGTATCATCTTCGGGTATTTCTGCCTTATTAATGACTTCAAAGGTAGATGGAGGTAAAGAGTTGGTAGCTAATTTTGGCTTTTCTAGGTGTATTTTCAATCCAACTTTTTTAGACCATACGTCAGACCAATTATTGAAAGCTTCAAAAGATTGATCATTCACTGTAAATACATCTTGTAGCGCAGTACTATTTTCTAGATTGTCTAAAACCTCTTGTGTTTCATAGGCGAACTGACAGAAATTAGGATAGGCAGTAGAGCCAAAACCAACGATACTAAAATCAAAAGCTTGATTTTGAGAATGTTTTTTGACCAGTTGCACGAATTTTTCGGCGGATGCAGGAGCTTCCCCTTGTCCGTAAGTCGCTGTAATAATAATCAAATGCTCCATTTTTTTGAAATGGCTGTATTGATTCATCAAGGCTAAATGACTTTTCTTTCCAGTGGATAATAGTTGTTCGTGTAACTCTTTAGCAAATTGAAGTGTTGTTCCACCTTCGGTTCCCACTAAAATCACATACTCACTTTCATTTTTAGTATATGTGTTTTTAATTTTGGTCTTGGGCCTTTTGAAATATACGATGAAGCCCGTTACGGTTAAAAAAGGAATGGCCAAACTTCCCAAACCAAGAACTACAGACCATATGATACTTCCTTCTCCAGTGTGAAGCACTGTAGCCCAAGATGATATAACTTGAACAATAGGATACTTTTCTTCGGCTAATATTTCGCCAGTAACCTGATTTAGATACAGCTCTTTGTCCTTAAGTCGGATGATGTAGTAATCTTCAACAAACTCTGAAAAGGGATATTCCAGCTCCCGAAGTTGTGATAAAGGAGTGTTTTGAAATAGGGAAAACTGAGTGTAGTCTTTTATTGGCTCCTCATGAATGGAATCAAAATCGACTTGCAAAGAAACTTGGGTATCGGGTATTATATCAAAACGAAGCAAAGAAAGATAAACTCCGGTAATAGCTAATACCAATAAAGGAATGAGTGAAATTCTCGCATAAACCACGTGGTTGTATTGTGAAAAATTTTCACGGACCACAGGAGCAAAAAATTGTTTATAGCCACCTTGTCTTTTAGCTATAAGAACAATACCAGAAATAGTAATTAATATGAGTAAAAAAGAAGCGAAGCCAATTAGAAAGCGTCCTGTAGATTTTAAAAAGAGTGAACGGTGAAGGTTGGTGGCAAATTGAAAAAGGGGCTTCTTTTGAAGTAAAGCCCCTAATTTTTCACCTGTAAACGGGTCAATATAAAATGCTTCGTTCTTCCCATCTACGATAGCGGTAATACTTATGAAACCATTTCGGTCACGTGATACGGCCAGTATTTCTTCGTATTTCGCATTAAGGTTTTCTAAGGTTTCGGCCAAAGAGAGCTCATCGGCACCTGAAACACTGTAGGGTTCAATTTTATTCGAAATTGGTTCTACAGCAAGAATCACACCCGTAATGGAAGCAATCAGAAGAAAAATAGAAGATATAATTGCAAATAGTAAATGGCTATATCTCCATACCGATACAATCATAAATACTATCTGTTTGGTACCATTCTTATATAACGTATGTAACCTTTACCGTCTACTTTTTCCTTGATTGTAGCAGAGTTCAGTAGAATTTCGGCATCTACGGCATAGTACTCTTGATTCTCTACCGCAGACTCAAAACGCACTTTATATCCTGCGTCAATATGAGCGGCATTAAAGCCCAAAGATATAATATTTCGTTCGCCATTTCCTATTGTAGCGCCTGTAATGCCATCAATATTTTCACTGGTACCATTACTGAATTTCCACCAACTTTTAAGATCAGGGAACCATTCATCATCGTCACCCTGAACATAAAGTGTCTTTTCGTATTCACCGTCAGGGTTGATTAAAGAAACAACTACATAGGCTTTTTCACCAGTATAGTTTATCATTTGAATCATACACTTATAGCTCACTTCCGGCTCTTTTACAAAAGAGGTTAATATAAAGAACGCAGACGCTAAGCAAAGTGCACCAACGGTCTTGATTATTGAATTTTTCATGGGGAACTAGTTTAAAAATTGAAGATTAACCTTGTTTTTGGCTAATAATTCGTTCTCGCTTGCTAAATCGTGGGCAGTTTCACCAAATTCGGTAGTCGATTTTACGTCGGCTCCATTAGTGATCAAAAACTTCAAGATTTGGGCATTTTCGGTTTTCATAGCTGCATAATGTAATGGGGTGTTACCATCATTATCTTTACTATTGATATCTGCACCAAATTCCTTTACTTTTTTAAGTAGGCCAAGATTGTTTTTCGCAACCGCTAAATGCCAAACCGTGCTTTTGTCGCCTTGTACTTTTTTGAAATCAAAACCGGCCTTTGATAGTGTATTTACCTTGTCATCAAAATCTTTGGGGTTACCTCTTGTTTTAAGTAGATAGTAAGCTAAGTTATTACCTTTTTTATCCAAGATGGAGGTGTCGGCGCCCTTCGATACCAAATAGTTTACAACTTGACCGCTATTATTTTGAACGGCAAGGGCCAATGCCGAATTTCCGTCTTTATTGGTGTGATTAATATCTTGTGTTTTTTCGGACAGGAATTTAATCACTTCTAATTTATTGTTTGAGGCCGCATTCAATAAGGCCGTATTCCCTTCTTCGTCAATAGCATTTGGATTGACACCTTTGTCTATGAAATATTGTATTATAGCAAGGTCATTCGAAGATCGGGACAGGTTATGTAAAGGGGTGACTCCGTCTTTAGAGGTGACATTGGCATGGAGACCGATCCCTTCTAGATATTGAAAAACTTCCAAGCCGTTACTTCTTCCTCTTCCACCCCGGCTGGCGAAAAGAATGGCATTCTCTCCAGTAGTTGCGTTTTTTGCGGTAGATACTCCTCGTTTTTTCAGTTCTTTAAGAATTTCAATGTTCCCGCCTTGTGCCGCGTAATGGAAAAGTCCGTTGCCGTCATTGTCGGTAGTGTTGATATCAAGGCCCTTACCCAAAAAATAGTCTATTAATTTAAAATCTTTGGCCCGTGAAATAGCGACTAGAAGTATATTGGCACCGTGGTGGTCTTTTTCGTTTTTAAAATCGGCACCGTTCGCGATAAAAAAATCGAATATAGCCGGATCTTGCTGACCGCCAGCTACTGCAAAAGAGCTTACCGAGTAACCATGGGAATCTTTCAGGTTCATTTTGGCTCCTTTCTGTACAAAATATTCCATGGCCTCTAAATTTCCTCTAGAAGCTGCCCAGAAAATATAGGTACGCGAGTCATGCGTTCTTTTGTTGACATCGTTTCCTTTTTCTACGAGGTACTTAATTGTAGACAAAGGGTTTTCTGCAAATAGGGCGTAAGTAGTCGCATCGAATCCACCACCATTTGCTTCAAAAATTGAATGTCCTTTGCCAATATTGGCCTCTATGTCTGCAATACTTGGTTTAGAAGCCCAATAGTCGCGGTCTAAGAAAGGATTTTCTGTTTTTTGAGCGGATAGCCATGAAAACCCAATCAAAAAAAGTAGTGACAGGAACGTGTAACGCTTATAATTTAGTGTCATATGATAAAGGTTTGTTGGAAGTGGTTACTTCCGGATTCTAATGTTTCTGCAAATATCAATTTTATTTAGAATAAATCCAATTAAAGATAGTAAAATCAATTTTTAAACCACTTGGTGCATAGGTAGTTCACCAAGTGGTCTGTTTTATTATACTATTAAGCTGCAATATGTGGCACAGGCATTGGACTGCTCGGGGGCGCCAAATGATAAATCCATTCGGTGAAATTGAGGCGGCATCAAAAATATGATGTTCCTCGATTCATGTAATGAGTGTCCATCGCCATGTGCAATTCCTCTTATTCTTGGGCAGAGGAAATACCCATAGGGGGTTAAAATACCCCTATAAAATGACTGCCTGTTGCATTTACAAGTTCAGCACCCTTAGTAACAGCACCAGTTTCTGTATCAACAACATAAATACTTCCATTTTGACCAACAGCGCCTTGGGTTAGGTATATTTCTGTTCCATCAACTACAAATCCTTGGTATTGGAATAAGTAGAAATCTGTATCGTAAGGTATATCATCAATCTTTACTGCAGTTTGAGCATTCAAATCAACAAGAGCAAAGAATCCTTGAGCTCCAGCAAGACCAATTTCAGATCCTTCATGACGGTAAGCTAAAACTGCTTTACCATTTGCTGCTGGTCTCCATGCAAGAACGTATGCACCTTCAACACCTAAAGCATCGTCTAAATTAAAATCATAAGCGTCATCATATTCATTATCAGCGTCAATTTTTAAGATATGAGAACCTTCTGGATCATTTTGGTTAGCCTGGTAAACGCTGCCATTGTATTCAAAAGCGTTAATACTACGGTAACCGTTGGTGTTACCATGTCCTACGGTAGAAGTAATTATCGTTGGATTCAATAGGGATGGGTAGTCTAAAACAATCGTTTTTGAACCTAATATTTCATAATCACTATCACTTTCGGCAGTAGTAGGATCTACTTTGCTTAAACGTGCCCCAATATATAATTTATCTCCAGCTGTATTCAAAGTAGGCATGTCAATTCTAGAAATATAATAACCTGCAGCTTCTTCTTCATCTGATAAGGGTACACTGTGCTCTTGGAATTCTTTTATGGAAGAATTAACCAAGTCTAAAGTAACAACGCCAATTGTAGCTTCGGTACGCGTGTAGTTGTCATTTTCATCAAATTCATTTTCGGTAGAAACGTAAACCGCTGCACCCGTTTGGTCTCCGTCAAAAAGTTTTATCCATCTTGGGGCTGTACCTACGTATGGAGCAATACTAACCTCTGATCCGGATGGAGTAAATATTTGTCCGCCTTCAACAGTATATTTGGTGTAGTTTCCACCAGTATCACCGGCATAGCTAATATTAAAAATGGTATTTCCATCTTCTGAAGATTGTAATCTAGCCGTTCTGTTAGAAGGTGCTATAAATCCGTTTTCAAAAGGGTCTATAGAAACCGTTGGGTCTTTTGCATCTTCACTTGTTACAGAATAAATTAAGGTGCCTCCATTACCATCACCTGGTTCATCGCCCATTTTAGCTCCTGCAACGGTAATCCATCTTGATTCCTCTTCAACGGGTTCTTCGGTATCTGGTTCTTCAGTATCAGGTTCTGGTGTAGGCGTATCGTCATCACTGCTGCATGCTGTCATTAGACCTGCTGTTAGTATAACTGCGGCAAAAGTTTTAAGGTTTAAAATAGTTCGTTTCATTTTCGATTTTATTTAAATGATTAAAATTTATTTATTGTGTAATTCAATTTTAGGTAAAAAGCCCTCCCTGGTTTTTGTACAGATAAATTATCATATACGGGTTTGTCAAATATATTTTTGATGTCAAAACTCATCACAAACTTATTATTGGGGAATGCGTAACTGAGTCCGAAATCTTGTGCTAATTGTTGGGGCACCTCGAAAAATTCATTCCCAACAGTGTTGCTTCCTTGTGCCGTCAAGAACGAGAATTCATCAGTGAAATAGACATTATAGAAGGCATTAAGTCTAGACTTCTTTTGTATCAAATTCTTAAACGAATAGCGTAAACCACCGTTCATTGTAAAGAAAGGAGTGTTGGGGACATCGATTTCTATTCCTTGGTTTTCGATTTTCAAGTCGAACTTTGAAATATTGAAATTGAGACCAAAATTGTTATTGTATGAGTAATTTAATTGTGCGTCAAAACCTTTAGAAGTACCACTGCCTTGGTTTACATAGACTATTAATTCATCATCTATATTTAAAGAGGTTTCTATCGGTAAACCGATTCTATCTTTAATGTTTCGCGTAAAAACATTGGTAGATATGGTGAAAGCATGTTTTTTGATGTTGAAATTGCCAAACCTGAAACCTAAATTGTAGTTGTTGCTGCTTTCAGGGTCAATACTAGAGTTCGCTACTACATTATCCCCATCATTACCGAATACTTCTGTTTCATTGGGTAGACGTATGGCTTTTTCTGCCGATGTTAAAACAGTTACGTTCGGTATAATTTCATAGGATGCAGCAAAACCATACCCGTCGTAATTTTTATTACTACTGACTATTTCATCTACGATAACATCGTTTCCGTTTTCATCGGTTTCTATTGCGGGGTCTACACTTGTGGTTTTTTGTTGATAGTGCTTTCCAAATAAACTCGTCTTCAACTTATCATCAAAGGCCGATAATTCATAAGTAAGAGAGTAAATGTTTTTTTTCAAATCTCTGGTTCCTACAAATGTGTTTTCCAAAACAGATCTCAAAGCATCACTGTCTTCCCTGTCAATACCACTATATACATGGTTCAATAACACTTTGTGGTGCTCATTAAAAGCATATGATACCCCTGTTCTAATAGACGCTACATTTCTATTGATTTTAGCAAGGGTAGGGCCTCCCTCTTGTTGCGAACCCCAAGTATATTGGTATTCATTACCTCTAAAATCAGTAGCCCTTTCCCCATTCCAACTATAAGCCCATGAAACAGTATCGTTAACCATGCGATTTCTTTTACCATACAAGCCGTTTACGTTAACATCAAGTCCTTTCGTAAAAAGGTCTTTCTTTTGATAGTTCAGGCTTGCGAGCAGGGCATCCGACTCCAAAAACCTATCCTTATAAGGAGTTATGGTCATAAAAGCCCCGTGTTGAACTTCTTTGTAATCATCTGAACCTGTGATACCAACAAAAAATTGGTCGGCCCATTTTACATCGGTATAACCGATTTGTGCCATTCCACCAGTAGATCGATAGGCATCGTTGAACCTTCTGGCCGTTATGGGGGTTTGTACACCTCCTAAACCGGTAACAACAACACTTCTGCCAGAAACTTTATAATCATTATCAGAATAGTTGTGAAAAAGAGAAGCTTTTACCGTAAAGCCTGACTCTTTAAAGCGATACAAGCCATTAACACTAGTTTGTAGGGTGTTGAACGAGCCGTAAGAAACCGAAGCATTTAAATTGGTTTTTGCACCTTTATGAAGTACGATATTAATTGCCCCACCTAAAGCATCGTCTGCCAGATGCCCTGGTACGACCCCCTTATAAACTTCAATATTCTTAATCATCGAAGGAGGAATACTGTTTAGATTAAATGAAGAGCCGTAGGTAGAGATTGGAATTCCGTCAATAAAAATTCGTACCGAGTTTCCTGATAGTCCATTTAAACTATAACGTACTTCAGAACCTAATCCTCCATTTTGACGAATTTTCACCCCAACGGTGGTGTTTAATAATTCGTTTGTTTGAATATTTCGAAGACTAGCTTCCTTTGTTTTTACGGCAGTGACAGCAAAGCCTTTGGTTTCAATGGTTGTCTCCTTGGTCTTACCATTGACGACAATCTCGTCGAGATTTTCTGTGTTTTCCGAAAGGGTGAAGTCAATTTTTAAATCTTGGGAGCTCTTTTTGAGGATGATTTTTTTTGAAAGCGAGCCAAATCCTATATATGATACGGTTATGACATAGCGCCCACTGGGTACATTTTTAATGCTATAATAACCATTTTCATCGGTCTGTACCCCATAAGAAGTGTCCTTGAGAAGCACAGTTGCCCAAGGCAGGGCTTGACCATTATCACTATGAACTCTTCCGGAAATAGTGCCTTTTTGAGATTGTCCTATGGCCGTAATCGTTAGGATTAGAAAGGTAAAAACAAGTGTTTTGGTCATTATTTAATTTGTTTCTATATTTATTAAGATTTAGTCTAAATAAGTTAGATTTGCAAAACTAGAATAGGTTTTTAGGAGGAGGTAACGTAAAAGGATTTTTTATATACGTAAAAGGAAGTAATGAAACAGCGACTTAAAAAGCAGGGTAAGGAACAATACCCACAGAAGAACATCATCTCGGAAAAGTTCTTTTACGATTCGTTTATAGGCAATTCAGTACAATACGACATCGTTGAATCATATACGAAGGAAGGTAGGATGGTGGTAAGTGGTTCAACATTTTCCGATAAAGTCATGCCGGTCGGGAAGAGATTTGAAATGGGGGTTTCAAGTGATTGCCCCATATTAAAACTTCATTTTTCATTAGAAGGGGGAGGGAGTTTTGAATCACTGACGGCTGATGGAGCTTCTATTCATATTCCCGAGAATTATTGCAACATGTTCTATTTGCCGATCTTAGAGGGCAGGGATATATTTTTAAATGAAAAAATAAAAATATTTGAAATATATGTTGCCCATGATTACTTGAGGCACTTGTTATATGCTGAATTTGAAGAATCGTTTGGGAAGTTACATAGTGCTATGGCCAATTCAAAACCTTTTGTACTTTGGGAAAAGAGTAAACCCATAGCTCCGTCTATGATTCAAAAGATAAATGAGATTGTACAATGCCCGTATTCGGGCCAAGTGAGGCAAAGGTATTTAGAAAGTAAACTGACCGTGCTATTGATTGATTTTTTTCTAGGCAAACAAACCTCCAAGGTCTTAAAAGGTGATGTTAAAATACCAAAATCAGACTATTTGGCTTTGGTTAAAGTAGAAGGATATATTAGAAAAAATTTAAAGAAACCTCTTAGTATTATGGATTTAGCTGAAGTAGCGGGGTTTAATGCCACTAAACTGAAAAGAGATTTTAAGAGGGTTTACGGAATAACCATTTTTAAACATATTACGGCACTGAGAATGGAAGAAGCTAAAAAAATGATTACACAAGATGGTACGTCTATAGCGCAGGCGGCATATGAGGTCGGTTATTCCAATCCGCAACATTTTACGACAGCTTTTAAAAGAACCATGGGCTATTTGCCCAGCCATCTTAAGCAAGTAATATATTCGATATGCTCCCTATTTTTAGAAATACCGGCCAGTTTAATTGGTCTTTAAAGTTTTGGTACTAAGGTTTTGTTAGTTTTCGTTCGACTAACCCGTTACCAGTTGCCTAAGTATGTGTTCGACTCCTTGTTCATTGTTGCTCAATGTACTATAATTGGCCGCCTTTTTTACGTTTGGATGTGCATTTTCCATAGCAAAACTGAAATCGGCCAAAGACAACATTTCAAGATCGTTGTTGTAGTCCCCAAAAACCATAGTCTCTTTTGGAGTAATATTGTACATTTTTTGCACCTTATCTAATGCAAAACCTTTATTTGCGTTCGGGCTTGATATGTCTACCCAGTTTTCTCCGGAAACTTTCACTTTGAGGTCGCCTTCCAAATGTTTTACAGCGGGATAGATATACTTCTCTGAACTTTCAAAGTGGTATATGGCTATTTTTAGAATTTCCCCTTCAAAAGTTCTTAGATCGTCAAGTAATTCAAACTCTGTATAGTATTCTTTAAGCTTATCGACAAATTCATTTGAAGTGCCCAGCAGATAAGCCTTATCGCCTCCGCATAGCACAGGGTGTATATTGGGTACTTTTTCCAACACTTCCAAAATTGTGTTTTTAGCTCCGCTTTGCAAGGGCGTTGAGATTAGTTCTTGACCATTTTTTCTGGCGAGACCTCCATTCTCGGCAATGACGATAATATCGTCCTTAATCGACGATAACTTGTCCACAATGCTATGGTATTGTCTTCCACTAGCGGCTACGAAGACGATATCTTTCTTTCTTAATTCTTTAAAAAGTTCAAAAAATTGGTCACTGACCTGATGATCGGAGTTTAAAAGTGTACCGTCCATATCGGTAACGACCATTTTAACTTGGGATAAATCCATCGAAAATAATTTTAAGCGGCAAAGGTATTTGTTATGAATGGGATAATGGCTTAGTTTTAGAAAGTTTTACATTTTATTGATACGATTAAAAGGACTATGAAGTTTTATCAGAAGGAAATCAGGTTAAGAGGTTACGAAAGAGGGTTTCATTTAATTACGGAAGATATTCTGGTTGCACTACCTGAATTAATGCACATAAGCACGGGAATCCTTCAGGTCTTTATCAAACACACTTCGGCAAGTTTGACTATCAATGAGAACGCCGACCCTACCGTGCGCATTGATTTTGAAAGTCATATGAATAAGATGGTTCCCGAAAATGCGCCATATTACATTCATACCTATGAGGGGCCAGATGATATGCCGGCACATATAAAATCATCTTTAATGGGGGCTTCCGTACAAATTCCTGTTACAAGAGGAAAACTCAATCTTGGAATTTGGCAAGGAATTTATCTATGTGAGCATAGGGATTATAGTTCGGGAAGAAATTTGGTCATCACTGCATTTGGAGAGTGAGTATGAGGTATAAAAAATCCGGTTGACTTGAGGGTCGACCGGATTTTTTATGTGAGCTTACTGATTTGTTTGTTATACTATTTTACTTTATCCACAATGGCTTTAAAGGCATCGGGATGGTTCATGGCCAAATCGGCTAAAACCTTTCGGTTTAGGTCAATTTGATTCGCTTTCACCTTTCCCATAAATTGAGAATACGACATTCCGTGTAACCGGGCGCCTGCATTAATACGGGTAATCCATAAGGCACGAAATGTTCTTTTTTTGTTTCTTCGGTCTCTATAAGCATATTGCATTGCTTTTTCAACCGCATTTTTTGCTACTGTCCAGACATTTTTACGTCTTCCGAAGTAACCTTTGGCTTGCTTCATCACCTTTTTTCTTCTGGCTCTTGAAGCAACTGCATTTACTGATCTTGGCATAATTTTAATTTTTTTTGTAGCAGGCGGTCCATGTGACACTTTGTAATCTTCTCAACCACAGTTATAAAGTGTGATTTTTACTGATAAGCCTAACTCCAGGGTTAATGTTAATTACCGGCTTTGAACAATTATTTTAAGCACAATTGTTCTTTGATGCTTTTTTCATCCGCTTTGTGTACCAAAGTGGAATGGGTTAAATTAAGTTTTCGCTTTTTAGACTTCTTTGTAAGAATGTGGCTTTTAAAAGCGTGTTTTCTCTTAATTTTTCCAGTACCCGTAAGCTTGAACCGCTTTTTGGCACTAGACTTTGTTTTCATTTTAGGCATTTTCTATTTATTTAATCAATGATGTCCTGAAAACTATCAGGATATTTCAGTAGCTCACCTACTAATCTATTTTTTTGTTTTTGCTGCGATGAACATGGTCATCCGCTTTCCTTCCAATTTGGGCATCTGTTCTACTTTACCCCATTCTTCCAGTTCAGAGGCAAGTCGTAATAACAAGATTTCGCCCTGATCTTTATATACGATGGAACGGCCTTTGAAAAAAACATACGCCTTTAATTTGGCTCCATCCTTTAAGAACTTCTCGGCATGTTTCTTTTTAAATTCGTAATCATGGTCATCTGTCTGCGGACCGAAACGAATCTCTTTTACGACAACCTTAGACGCCTTGGCTTTCATGGCCTTTTCGCGCTTCTTTTGTTCGTATAGAAACTTTTTATAATCTATTATTTTACATACAGGGGGATCTGCCTTTGGTGATATCTCTACCAAATCCAACCCCATTTCGTCAGATTTATCCAGCGCTTCCCGTATTGGATAAACCCCAACTTCTACGTTATCGCCCACCAACCTGACTTTTGGTGCTAAAATTTTTTCATTGATTTTATGAGGGTTTTTATTTTCCCTCCTAGGTTGGGGCCTAAATCTTTTTCTTATAGCTATGACTCGTACTTTTTAGTTAAACATTCAGTTTTTAAAACGACTTTAAGGTACTATTTATTTCTTTAGTTACCAAGCCGGCAAACTGCTCTAGGGTAATTGTGCCCAAATCTTCTCCACCGTGTTTTCGAACGGATAGGGTGTTTGTAGCCTCTTCATTTTCCCCGACAATCAACATATACGGTATTTTGTTCATTTCTGCCTCCCGTATTTTCTTGCCCACAGTTTCGTTTCTGTTATCAATGAGGGCGCGAATTTCGTTATTTTCCAAGGAAATTAAAACTTTTTCGGCATATTTTTCATGTTTCTCGCTAATAGGCAGCACAATAGCTTGCTCAGGGGTCAGCCATAATGGGAAATTTCCACCGGTATGCTCTAGTAAGAGGGCAATGAATCGCTCCATACTTCCGAAAGGTGCCCGATGTATCATTACGGGTCTATGAAGTTCGTTATCGCTTCCTTTATAGGTTAGGTCGAAACGCTCAGGAAGGTTATAGTCTACTTGAATGGTGCCCAATTGCCATTGTCTTCCAAGAGCGTCCTTGATCATAAAGTCTAATTTCGGACCATAAAAGGCGGCTTCACCACTTTCGATAACAAAATCGAGCCCTTTTTCCTTTGCGGCATTGATGATTGCGTTTTCAGCCTTTTCCCAGTTTTCGACAGATCCGATATACTTTTCCGGTTTCTCCAAATCACGAACGGAAACTTGGGCGGTAAAGTCTTCAAAGCCTAAAGATCGTAAGACATATAAAGATAGGTCGATCACGTTTTTAAATTCTTGATCCAGTTGGCCTGTAGTGCAAAATATGTGTGCATCGTCTTGTGTAAAACCACGTACCCGGGTCAACCCATGAAGCTCACCACTTTGTTCATACCTATAAACAGTACCGAATTCCGCAAAACGTTTTGGTAGATCCTTATAGGAATGCGGTTTGAAATTAAAAACCTCACAGTGATGCGGACAGTTCATTGGCTTTAATAAAAACTCCTCATCTTCTTTGGGGGTATGAATGGGTTGAAAGCTATCAGCTCCATATTTTTCATAATGGCCTGATGTGACATAAAG
This sequence comes from uncultured Kriegella sp., assembly GCF_963975415.1. Taxonomy (NCBI): domain Bacteria; kingdom Pseudomonadati; phylum Bacteroidota; class Flavobacteriia; order Flavobacteriales; family Flavobacteriaceae; genus Kriegella; species uncultured Kriegella sp. The sequence continues at coordinate 1,201 of NZ_CAXBGN010000011.1, read as the reverse complement.
TTCCTTTTGGCCGATATGCGGGGTAATGACCATTTCATACCCGGCTTTTTTCTGTGCCTTTTTTAAGAATTGCTCCAGTCGTTCCCGCAAAGCAGCACCTTTGGGGAGCCATAGTGGTAGCCCCTGGCCCACCTTTTGGGAAAAAGTGAACAGTTCCAGTTCCTTTCCTAGTTTTCTGTGATCTCTTTTTTTGGCTTCTTCAAGCAATGTTAGGTATTCTGTAAGCTCTTTTTGTTTAGGAAAAGAGATGCCATATACCCGAGTCAGTTGTTTTTCGTTTTCATCACCTTTATAATAGGCGCCTGCAACACTAAGAATTTTAACGGCCTTTACGATACCGGTGTTGGGGATGTGTCCGCCCCGGCAAAGATCGGTGAAGGTGCTATGGTCACAGAACGTAATAGTGCCATCTTCTAAATTGCTAATAAGATCAACCTTATATTGATTCTTACCTTTATAATAAGATAGGGCCTCGTTTTTGCTTACGGCTCTCATAGAGAAGTCATGTTTTCCGCGGGCTATTTCCAACATCTTATCTTCAATGGCCTTAAAATCTTTCTCTGAAATGGTTTCATCCCCAAGATCGACATCGTAATAAAACCCATTATCAATGGCCGGTCCGACCCACAGTTTTACATTAGGGTGCAATTCTTCAAGAGCCTGTGCCAAAATATGGGCCGATGAATGCCAAAACGCCTTTTTGCCTTCAGGGTTGTTCCAGGTGTAAAGCACCAACGAACCGTCTTCTACGAGAGGGGTGGTAGTTTCGACTACAGTGTCGTTGAATTTTGCTGAAATTACATTTCGGGCAAACCCTTCACTGATACTTTTGGCAACATCCATAGGTGTGCTGCCTGGGTTGTGTTCTTTTATGGTGCCGTCTGGTAGCGTAATTTTAATCATACCTGTTATATACCTATATATTATAAGGATGCAAATATACTATCTAGTATTGATGCTGACAATAATAATAAATGTGTTTTTAGGCGTATCCTTATATATAGGTATGGAATGGTCTGGTGGCCCGTTGGGTTCGGTTAGCTACTTTGAAGGGGCGTTATGATTCTAGCTACATTTTTTTGCTATATTTTTTATTCGTAAAACCCTATGGTACAGTGTGCTCTGGGATGAGTAAAAAAAACTTTTAAAAACCCTTGCAAAAAGAGTTGCGTAATAGGGAAAAGGTTGTAGATTTGCAGCC